>CAJUQR010000004.1:90285-143939 GCA_910588185.1 uncultured Peptostreptococcaceae bacterium | reverse complement strand
ATTAAATCTTGTCTTTGCGTTTAACTACCATATGAAATTACACTACTCTCAAACCCTAGCTCTTTCAATGCCACTTTTAAATTATGTTTAACTACCATATGAAATTACACTACTCTCAAACCTGTAGAAAGCAATATAGCAAAGGGAACGGGTTTAACTACCATATGAAATTACACTACTCTCAAACGTATCGTTTTCAAACAAACGCTTAAATCTTGTTTAACTACCATATGAAATTACACTACTCTCAAACAACGTAATAATAGGAGAAAACGAAAGGACAGTTTAACTACCATATGAAATTACACTACTCTCAAACCGCGGAGATGTAGACCAGTGCTCTTTTGGGGTTTAACTACCATATGAAATTACACTACTCTCAAACAAATGAAGCGGTCAGAAAGACAAATACGAGGTTTAACTACCATATGAAATTACACTACTCTCAAACACGGAAACTTCATACAGCTTGACCTTTTTTGTTTAACTACCATATGAAATTACACTACTCTCAAACAAACCATCGTCTTGCCAGCCAAAAAGTGGAGTTTAACTACCATATGAAATTACACTACTCTCAAACCTCAATTTTCAAATAAGCGACACTACACGCCTTGTATTTCACATAGTATATCAGTGTATTTCACACAAATCTTTATCTATTATATATTCTTTTTCAAAATTATGCAAACCAAGCTGTCTATTTCTAACAAACACAACACATAAATTATAGTATGCAGCGCACTGCTCTATGTATAAATAATCATCAGTATCCAAATATACATCACAATTAGCAATAATAAAAAAGTCTTTACCAAGTAAACTATGTAATGTAATCATGTATTCAATTATTCTTTCAACAAATCTACCTGTGGGATCTTTAATGTGAACATTATAATTTTTTAATATGTCTGTTATATTAAATTCTTCTTCATATTCAATATCATATCTCACTAAAAATTTTAGATTATCAAGAATTTTTAAAAACTCAGAGTGTATATCACACAAATTATTTATTATTTCACTTTCTGCTAATTCATTACAAATTTCTCCAAATAATTTCTTTTGTATTTCACGTCTGTTATATGTAATATCAAAGGGTGTTAGCACTATTTCACAACATTTGGCAAAATCCATTTCTGTCTCATCGTTATAAACTGCAAATGGCTGTTCTATTTTGTTAATATGATTATATAAATCAATCAAAAACTTTTCAAACACTATAGGTGACTCTAAAACTATAGAATAAGTTTTACCTTTGTTAAAACATGCAACAAAATCAAGTTCATAATAAATTAATTTCATAATATTATCATCCTATCATCTGAATCTACTACTGTATTATTACTTTCTCCTACAACAAATTCCATCCTTGAATATTGTTTTTCTGTGATTACCAGCATCTGTACAATACCTGCACGTGGTTTATTACTTTTAACTGCTTGCACTATTGAATCAGCTACAGTAGAATTTAGAGCCAATTTACAATAAACACTCTCCTGTATCATTAAAAAACCTTTTCTAATCAAAAATTTCCTGAAATTTCTGTATTCTTTTTTATCATCTAGAGTCTCTGTAGGTAAATCAAAAAACACTATTACTCTCATATATCTATAATTCATCTTTATAAAACTTTATCATCGATATATCGCCTTCATTTAGAGCATCAAACAAGCTTTTACAGTAAATTTTTATTGCATTGCTGACAAAACTATTCTTTCCATCAATTATTACACTTTCACTTAAAATATGTACTAATTGCATTTTTTCATCATGCTCAAATTTGATAGGTTCCATATCTTTAACTTTTTTATCAACCAATATTCTGAAAGGCTCCATAAAATCGGATGCTAAATTAAATTGGTTAAACATATTGTCATGGAATAAGCCAAGCTGCGTTGCATAACCATTAGCAACAATTTCCCTATTAAAATATGATAACATTATCCCATATCCGTAGTTAAGAGCAGCATTTACAGAATTATCATCACTCCTTGTAAAATCTAAACCAAATAAAGCATTAAAATATACTTTTGCAGCATGTCCTTCTCTATTTGTCACATCACCGAATTCCAATTCTTTTATATATTGCATAAGCATATCTGCCTGTACCTTATATCCTCTTTTTTCAAGATGCCTTGATTGATTCCTTATCTTTTCTGATACAATCTCTGTCCACACATGTTCTTTAACACTTCTGTCCCAAGCTATTTGCTTTTTCATTTTAATACTTGTATCATGGCTGCCATAATACGGTAATAATTCAGAATGTGGATTATGCTGTTCATCACAAAAGACTATCTTTACCTTCTTTTTAACCAATTCGCACAGCAAAACAGCTGTCAAAGATACAGAAGTTGATTCTATAATCAATATTCCTATTTCACTTAAATGAATACGATTAATGTTATCCTGTTTCCTTACAACTAAATAATCCATTTTAAAGTCAAGTTTTGCACATCCCGTTACAACTACTGTTCTCCAACTCATTTTTAAAGCTTAATATGATCCTCAAATAATCCTGTTACTGATTGATTTATCAATTTCAACTCTTTCTTACCCAATGTATTTTTATTTATTACCATTTTACCTGCATGCTTGCTTTCTCCTATATCTTCAAGATTTGCTATGGTGTTATTATCGCATCTAATCATATTAATAATTTGTGCAACTAGTCTTACCTTCTTCTCCAATGACAATGTTAAAAATACATTTCTTTTTTCTTCAGGAATGACTTTTCTACTTAATGGTCGTTCTTTATACACAGTACGTAATTTATATATTATATCATCATAAAGATTAATTAAATCCTGGTCTGTTATCTTGTCAAATTTTTCACTCACATCAAAGTCCTTATTTTTATCTAAATACTTTTCAATATGCCTTATAGTATGCTCATGGTTAGAAAGCACTGGCTGCATACCACATTTGAATAATAACTTCTTTTCCTCTGCACCCCTTATTCTCATTAAAAAGCCATCAACACTGATTAGCGAGTTTTTCTTAATACAAGATCTTAACACATTTACATTTTTAAGTCCTTTGATGTTTGTACAATATTCTAAATATGCATCAGGATTATGTGAAAGCATATTGGCAATATAAATAGGTACCTCCATTATGTTTTTAACTCTTTCTCCATTCTTCCCGTCAAATTCTACCAAAGCAAAATAAGAGGTATTTGCACTTTTATATCCACCATATTTTGCCGTATCTAAATTCTTTTTTAATCTTATTTTCACATTTTTCGTCTTTTTAGCTATAGTTTCATCAAAAAGTTTACCTTTATCACAGTAAGAGTACTCTGTATATAATATATCATTTTTCTTCATCGTTTTTCTAATACGGTCTATTGTTCCTCCGGATTTTTCACTCTTTTCTTTTCCATTTTCTTTAGTTCCTTTCCAAACATAAGTGCTTCCTCTTTTTACATCATAGTCAAAGATTTTATTAATGCTGTATCCTTTATCTTTATTTTCTTCTACCCAACTTCTATAATTTGATGTAAATTTAGCATCATATACATTGCCTACAACTATGTTTAAGTATGCATCTTTTGCATGATGATAATCATTTACCATTCTTGACTTAAGCATATTTAGATCATCTTTTCTGAATTGAGATACCATACTTGCTTTAACTGTTACTATTGACGTTTCGCTATATATTCTTTTTAGAAGGTCTACAACTACCTTGGATGATTGCTGTGTCTCAACAAGCTGCCTGCTTATGAATCCTGCCAGTTCATCAATTGAAAACGGTTCTCTTCGCATAAGCCTGTCATACTTTTTCTTACTTATAAAATTATTCTGAAGCAAGTATTTCCACCAATCTTTTTGCTGTTCTTGTATTTCCGATGATAACATTTCATTACTTTTTTTTGCATTATAGTCTTTTTTTACCAAGACTAAATTGTCTAAACTATCATCTTTAATTTTAGATTGAGGATAAATATGATCTCTATCCCAATCAGAATTTGTTGACATTAAACGATCAAGGTCAATCACTTCTCCACTATACATACATTTTCCCATTTGTTTATAGTAAAGATATAATTTAATACTATTAAATTCCCTTTCTTCTCTTTTCTTAATTTCTTCAGTCCACTCTCTTACATCTTTTTCACAACTCGAATACAATTCTACAAGGTGCGTTTGTCTGGATTTTGTCTTTATCGCTTTTTTTTGATGGTCTCTTGCCATTTCAACAAATATTTTATCAGCAGCACCACCCATCACCTTTTTAATTTCTTCTGTTATTTGAATTGTCTGCCATGCAGAACGTTTTACAGCAGGTGAAATATTAATATCTTTAAAAATTAAATTATAATTTATTTCCTTGATATCATACACCATTTCTGAATTCACTTTATCTATTTCTTCTTTAAAAGTAAATCTTTCACTTAATAACTGCATCAAATTATTATTCGTTTCCCACAAAGCATTTATTATATTAAAACTTTTTCCAGTCTCTTTATCAACACCTTCTATTCCAACTAAAAATTTTTCAGAAAGTCTTCCCCATCCACTATATCTAAGTTTACGAATCATTTTTAGTTGTTTTTCATCAAGCGCATCTCCATACTGCTTAATAATAATATCTTCTAACATTTTATTGTCATCGCCATAAATAGTTTTCCATCTTATTATATCCTCAGACATACGCCGTACAGAATCCTCTGCCATTCTTTCCCCAAATATCTGTCTTTCAAAGTCAACATATGATGCAATATTTGCTTTAAAGTCAACATCAAACCCGCTTAAATCTTCATACTTAAGATCTTTATCATATTGTTTCAAATAATTTAACAACATTTTACCTGTAACTTTTGTATTTTTGCGAAAGAGATTATTATATATTTCTTTTTTTAAATAGACTTCTATGTTTTTCCCCCTTATTTTTATATTGTTAATCTCATTTAAAACCATAAAGCGGCTATATAAAAGTGAATTTTTAGCTATAACATCTTCGCCCACTAAATATGTACACTTATTAGTCATTCGCTTGATAAAAACTTCATTAGATTTTTCCTTATCTATCATTTCATCAAAATTCCAAGGGTATATTCTTCCCTGCTGTTTTCTTATCGCCCATGCATTTGATCCTTGTAATTTATGTCTGTCGCTTAACGGACCAACATAATACGGAATTCTAAAACTAAATAAAGATAAGATCTTTTGAGAAACTGTAAACCCTTCTCTATCTTTTTTATTTAAAAAGTCAAAATACACACTGGCATTTTCCAAAATTTTTTCAAGCTCAATCTTATGCACTTGATTTGGTATCGTGCCATTATCTTTATTCCTTTGAAGCGGTAATATAGTCTTTAATTCTACCTTATTGTAAACATAACGATAAACTTCTTCGTCTTCTTCAAAAACCTCCATTTTATTTAATAATTCTTTAAGCTTCTTATAAAAATCCTCTTCGCTACACTTCTTTTCGACTGAAACTTTTTTATTATTAATTTTTGTGCTTCCTATATATGCTGTGTAACTTACTTTTTCATCAATATCGCTAAAAAATTTTTTGTACTCTTCTTTAGTACAATACTTATTAATTAATCGCTTCAGTTTTTTTAAATCGTCACAATGACAATTGTATGATTTTACTTTTGCAAACGATAAAAATTCTTCTCCATCCAGAACATGTACTAAAATACTCCAATCATATAAAGCCTTTATTCTATCAATAACAAAGCATCTCTCCGCCATACAGTCTTCCAGATTAGGTCTTATCGCTTCATCATATGCAGAATCCGAAAAACTGAAGCTATTTTTCTCAAGACCTATTATATCTTCTTCAAATATTTTTGTTACATCAGCCTTATTTCCAACAATTAGCTTACATATATTATCTATAACTGCTTTTATTTTCTTAATTTTTACTTCTTCTATTTCATCTTTTTCAAAATTTAAAAGGCCACTTAGTTTTTTCGCCTTTTCACTCTTACTAATTTCCTTATTTCGTAAAATACTCTCAAATTCATCAATATTTTCAACAATAATTTCAAAGCCCAACTCATCTTTTATAGTATTAATCAATTGGTCAAAAACAAAATTAAAACTTTTAGCATTCCCAATATCACCATCGATTAAAAAATGTCCTCTATTTTTCAAAATATTATGAATAGCTAAATAAACTAATCTTATATCATGTTTTTCTTTATTTTCTACTAACTCTTTGCGCAAATGAAAAATTGTAGGATACTGCTTGTAATACTCCTTCTCTGAATAATCATTATTTATAAATAATGGATGCTTCTCTTTAAGTGATTTATCTAGCACATTCAATCTACTTTCATTTAGCCTAAGAAAGAATGTTTCATCGACCTTTGCAATTTCATCCGCAAATAACTCCTGCAACAAATCAATTCTTTCTCTTTGTCTCTGCAATCTTCTCCGAGTCGAACGTTTAACTCTTCTTTCTGCCGCAGTTTCAGCACCATCAAAAAGTCTAATTCCCCACATAGACTTGCCATTAAATTTACAAATATTATATTTCTCATCTGTTACTGCCCAACCAACCGAATTCGTTCCTATATCCAATCCTAAATAATATTTTTTCATTTTTCACCTTTCCTTTTAATATTGACAAGTCCTGCACACTGTAGTATATTTAAAATAGCTCATAACTACCATATGAGATTACACTACAAGTTCAAATAAAGAATTTTCCTAATCGCCCTCATGGGCTCTCCACATGGTGTGGATAACTCGCGTAAGCGAGTTTTTTATTTACAGGATTATTTTACCATATTATTATAAAAATTGCTTTAAATATTTTAATATCTCAAAATATAATCATAACCATTAACAAAATTAAATTTAGATATATCTTAGTAACATAAAAGACCGGATGACATAAGTCATCCGGTCATAATTCACTCTATTCAACCTTTATATCAATAATCTCTTGTGAGCTGACAGCAGCTTCGATAAGCGCTTGACAGTCAAGCTTGCTCTCTGATTCAAGGATTCGCTCAAGTCGAGGCTTAGTTGTCGGATGCTTTGGAAGAAATACTGTGCAGCAATCTTCGTAAGGCAATATGGAAGTCTCATATGTGCCTATTTCCTTGGCTTTATCCATTATATCAACCTTATCCATGGCTATGAGCGGTCTCATAACAGGTAATTTGACTGAAGCATCGGTTACTACTAGAGCTTCTGCTGTCTGACTTGCAACTTGTCCAAGATTTTCGCCGGTTATCAGCATCATACAATCGTTATCCTTGGCTATTCTTTCGGCTATTCTCATCATAAATCTGCGCACGAGTATGGTAGTCTCTTCTTCAGGACAATGTTCCACTATCTGCTCCTGAATAGGCAAAAGATTTATTACATGCATCTTAAATCTTCCGCAGTAAGAAGCTAAAATCCTAGCCAGGTCCTCAACCTTTTCCTGCGCTCTTGGGCTGGTATATGGATATGAGTGAAAATGCATTGCCTCTATAAGCATTCCTCTCTTTGCCATCATCCAAGCCGCTACAGGGCTGTCTATGCCCCCTGAAAGCAGTACCAATCCCTTGCCGTTGGTACCAAGTGGCAATCCTCCAAATCCTGCAACCTTGCCTTCATATATATATGTCCTGTCATGACGCACATCCACATGCAAAAGCACATCAGGATTGTGAACGTCAACATTTAGAACTTTACAACCTATCAAAACCTTGGCGCCTATTATCCTGCCTATTTCCGGAGATTTAACAGGGAAATTTTTGTCTGCGCGTTTAGCTTCAACTTTAAAACTCTTTATGCCTCTTTTTTCTATAAGATCCATCATATATTCTACTGCTGCAGATCCTATGGCGTTAAGCTCTGATTCAGACTCAACCGCCTTGCTTATGGACGCAACACCAAAAACTTTTGCAGTTTCTTTTATAATGCCCTCTATGTCTAAATCCTTTTCTGCTCTTATAAAGATTAACCCCTCATGTCGTTTAACATCTACGCCTTTATAGCTCTTAAGATTCTTTCGAATTCTGTCTACCAGCATTCTTTCAAAATATGGCTTATTCATACCTTTAAGAGCTACTTCTCCGCATCTTACTATGAGGATATTCTGTTCGTTCATAATCAAACTCCTTCTGCCTTATTTAAGCAGTATTTTATCTAAAACTTCCAAGTTTTCTAAATCGCTTAACTGCGTTCTTAACCTTTTCCACCACATACTCAATTTCGGCTTTAGTATTAAACTCACTGAAACTAAAACGTATTGCACCTTCTATCTCTTTTACAGAAAGTCCCATGGCCGAAAGAACATGACTCTGTCCTTTTTTATTTGAAGAACATGCTGAACCTGTAGATACGAATATTCCATCTTGCTCCAAAGTATGCAGCAGAACTTCTCCCCTAGTTCCCATAAACGAAACATTCAGTACCGACGGACATGCTGTTTCATCCTGAGGACTGTTTATAATTATATCGGCTATTTGGTCTTTAAGCCCTGTAAGAAGCAGACTTCTGACATCTTCAATCGTTTTTAGACGATCATCAAAACCTGAAAATGCCAAGTCAATGGCAGTTCCAAATCCTCCTATGCCTGCCGTATTTTCAGTTCCGGACCTCATATTTTTTTCCTGACCGCCTCCTAAAACCAAAGATGGTATATTAACATTTTTCTTAATATACAGACCTCCTACTCCCTTTGGCCCATGTATCTTATGACTGCTCACAGATATAAGATCTACAGACGAATAATTGCCATTAACGGAAATAGGGATTTTACCAAAAGCCTGAACAGCATCTGTATGAAAAAGTATGTCTGTTCCATGTTCTTTATTAAACTTATCTTTTAGAGCTCCGATTTTATCTATGGGAAAAATAGTTCCTGTTTCATTATTTACAGACATAACAGATATCATTACAGTATCTTCTGTTATCGCTTTTTCTAGCTTCTTTATATCTATTCTGCAATTTCTGTCAACGCCTATATATTCTATCTTAAATCCAATCGATTCTAAATATTTGACAGGCTCCAACACAGCCGGGTGCTCCACAGAAGTAGTAATTATCTTCTTACCTATATGTCTTCGATTTTTGCATAGTCCAAGCAACGCCATATTATCTGATTCAGTACCACACGAAGTAAAATACACTTCATTTTCCGATGCTCCTAAAGATGCAGATAAGGATTTTCTGGCATTTTTCAAGTACTTTTCAGCCTCTACGCCTAGCGTATGGAGAGAAGAAGGATTACCAAAGTTCTCTCTTTGAATTTTGCTCATAACATCTATGACTTCATCATACGGTCTTGTTGTCGCACTATTATCTAAATAAACAAACATATATCTCCTGTTTACCTTCCTGTAAATACATTCATCCACTTTTTGCTCAATACTCTCTGAACACAGAAAACAGACTTTATGGTCTCTGCAAGCATTACTACAGCAATAGCAAGGAAAAGCGGAAGATTCAAAATATTAACTGCCAAATATGCCAATCCTATCTGTATACAGAAATTAAATATGAATTCCATAATGAGGCACCACATGGTATCGCCTCCTGCCCTTATAATGCCGCATACCAGCACATATACGAGCATTTTTGGAAGCTGCGCAGCCGCAAATACTAAAAGTGATTTTATAAGCATATCCGTGGTTTCAGCTTCAAAATCATATATTCCTGCAATCGGCCATATGGCTATGATGAGCAAAGTCATGGTGAATATGTTAAAAATAAAAGTCAACTTTATCATCTTAAGGCCATACTGATATGACAAATCTTTTTCGCCTCTTCCAAGGGTCTTGCCTATTATAACTGCAGAAGCATTACTCATTCCTGCATATAAAGTCTGGAACACCTCTGTAACTGTATTAGCTATCTGAACTATAGCAAGAGCTGCCGCACTTATCTGTCCGTATATGGCAAATACGATAGCATTGGAAATTGCCCAAAGGCCTTCATTTCCTATTACAGGAGCAGCTGTTTTCATTACACTGATGAACAAATCTTTCTCTATATGTATCATCTCAGAAATTTTAGCCTTAAGAGGATGTTCTTTTGAAAAGATATAAATATACGAAAGCATTGCAACGCATTCACAAATTCTTGCTATTAACGTAGCGGTAGCTGCACCTCTTACGCCCATTTCAGGAAATCCAAACTTTCCGTATATCAAACAAAAGTTTAAAATAACATTTAAAAACACTGCACTGGTACTTATTATCGTAGGCACTTTTAAAATAGCTACCGACCTGGAGTTATATGTAATTACAAAAGATATTCCGCTAAAAATATATGAAATACATGCTATATCAATATACTGTTTTCCAAGTTCTATAACCTCAGCCTCATCTGTAAACAGACTTATAAGCTGGGGACCTGCAACTAAAGCCAATATTATTGTAGGTATGGTCAATGCAAAACACATTATATAATCAATACCCATAACTTTACGAAGTTTCACTAAATCCTTTATGCCCCAGAACTGTACCGCATACACTGCAGCACCGCTGAATATACCAAAAGCCGCAACTCCGTATATAAAGTAAATCTGATTAGCCGCACCCACTGCTGCCAGTGCATTTTCAGATATTTTACCTACCATTATGGTATCTATCAGATTCAGACCTACGGCGACAAGCTGCTGAAGCATTACAGGTATAGTAATTGTCAGCATCTGAGAGTAAAAGAATTTATTATCCTCTTTATTCAATGTATTTGCCACTTTGCATGCCTCCTAAATGTTATGTCTTCTAAAAAAGGAACCCCTTTTTTTCAAAGGAGCTCCCTAAGCAAATATTCTCTATTTTGCGTAATCTATCGCTCTTGTCTCTCTGACTACATTAACTTTAATCTGTCCAGGGTATTCCAGTTCAGACTCAATCTTCTTTGAGATTTCTCTTGCGAGGAAAACGATTTCTTCATCGTTAACATCTTCAGGTTTAGCGATAATTCTAATTTCACGACCAGCCTGAATAGCGAAAGATTTTTCAACTCCCGGAGTTGTATTTGCAATTTCCTCAAGTTTTTCAAGTCGCTTTATATACGCATCTAAAGTTTCTCTTCTTGCTCCCGGTCTTGCTGCCGAAAGGGCATCTGCCGCTGCAATGAGAACCGCTTCCATGCTCTTAGGCTCATAGTCGCCATGATGAGCCGCCATTCCGTTTATCACGGCTTCTGACTCTTTATATTTTCTTAGTACATCTATACCTATATCTACGTGTGTTCCTTCAACTTCATGATCTAAAGCTTTACCTATATCATGAAGTAAACCGGCTCTCTTTGCAAGTTTTACGTCAAGTCCAAGTTCTCCTGCCATCAAACCTGCCAGATGAGCTACTTCCACAGAATGTTTCAATACATTCTGTCCGTAAGAAGTTCTGTATTTTAATCTTCCCAGAAGTTTTACAAGCTCAGGATGCAAATTGTGTATTCCTACCTCGAAAGTAGCTTGTTCACCTTCTTCTTTTATTATAGCGTTAACTTCTCTCTGAGCCTTTTCTACCATCTCTTCAATTCTTGCCGGATGGATTCTTCCATCAACTATAAGCTTTTCAAGAGATAATCTGGCAACTTCTCTTCTCACAGGATCAAATCCTGAAAGGATTACTGCCTCAGGAGTATCGTCAATTATAAGATCTACTCCTGTTAAAGTCTCTATTGCTCTTATATTCCTTCCCTCACGTCCTATGATTCTTCCCTTCATCTCATCATTTGGAAGGGCTACCACAGAAACCGTACTCTCTGCTACATGATCAGCAGCACATCTTTGTATCGCATTTGTAATGATATATTTGGCTTTTTTATCTGCTTCTTCCTTTGCTTTAGACTCAATGTCTTTTATCATAATTGAAGCATCACGGCGAATTTCTTTTTCAATGTTTGAAAGTAATATAGCTTTTGCCTCATCAATTGTATAGCCAGAAATTCTTTCAAGTTCTTCGAGCTGTTTTGATATAACAGTATCTAAATCTTTCTGTTTATTTATGATCGCCTGTTCTTTTTGTACAATGCTTTCTTCTTTACGCTCAATGTTCTCAAGCTTTCTGTCCATGGACTCTTCTTTTTGAATGAGTCTTCGTTCTGAACGTTGTATTTCTGCTCTTCTTTCTCTTGCATCTCTCTCAGCTTCACTTCTAAGTCTATGAGCTTCTTCTTTAGCCTCAAGAATTGCTTCTTTTTTCATCGTTTCGGACTTATTCTCAGCGTCCAGTATCAAGTTCTTTGCTTTTTGTTCCGCACTCCCTATAGCTTTTTCGCCAACATTTTTCCTGTAAATATATCCGATCAACACACCTGCCAGTAAACCAACAGCTGCAATAATAATTTTAACAACGATTGGAGCCATTACAACACCTCCTTCTTATTCAATTTTTATATATGTTAAGTTTTGACGCAATCATACGCATATATTATATATGAAAAGTTAAAAAAAGTAAATAAAACTTTTTCAATTATATTAGCTAAACAATATGGCAAATCCCCTTATCTTCTTCCTTCGCTCTTGATATCTTCACAAAATATGGTTATAATAATTTAATACCACAGCACAAGGAGCAAATTTTTATGGGGACTTTTTTTGAGCCGCTTAAATCAGTGGACAAATATGTATTAATAATAATCGGTATTTTGGGAAGTGTAAGCTTAGTAATGCTAGAAAGCACCGTATATGACGGTGGATTTGTCTTCGATAGAGTAGTAATAGTTCAGGCAGCTTCATACATACTAGGTTTTTTATGTCTTGTTGCAGTTCTGCATATAGATTATTCAGCATTTTTAGGTCTGGATAAATATTTATATATAGCTTCAATAGTGATTCTTTTGTCTGTATATATACCGGGGCTTGGGCAAGAACGCTACGGTTCCAGAGCTTGGCTTAACTTAGGTATAACAACCATCCAGCCATCAGAATTTGTCAAAATACTTTTTATAATACTTATGGCAAGTTACCTGTCAAGGCACCGTGAGGATCTTAAAAAATTCCGTGGTGTTATGATGGCGGGTATATATGCCCTGCCTATTATTGCACTGGTTTTAAAAGAGGATTTGGGAAGTGCACTCGTTTACATGGTAACATGGGTGTTCATGGTATTTTTCGCAGGTATCGATTACAAAATCCTGTTAAAATCCATAGTCGCAGTAATAGCTCTTATCCCTATAGTGTATAATCTGCTTGACGGATACCAAAAAGACCGTATTGAGGCTTTCCTTCACCCCGACAATCTTAGTCTTCCCGGCAATTATCAAGTATGGCAGTCCAAAATCGCCATAGGTTCCGGGGGACCATTGGGAAAGGGACTATTTCACGGAACCCAAAAAAGTCTTGATTTTATTCCTGTTCAGCAATCTGATTTTATATTTTCAGTAGTGGTTGAAGAACTTGGATTTGTAGGAGGAGCTTTAATAATACTTCTCTATGGAGGGCTCCTTTTCAGATTTACTGCTATAATAAGAGAAGCGGTAGACCTCTATGGTGCTCTCATCGTTGTAGGCTTCACTGCAATGTTTTTATTTCAAATATTTGAAAACATTGCCATGACCATGGGTCTTATGCCGGTTACGGGTATTACCCTGCCGTTCTTATCCGGCGGAGGTACATCCGTTATAGCCAGCTTGATTTCAGTAGGAGTTATCCTCAACGTAGGTATAAACAGTAAAGCTATAAGATTCTAAAATAAAATGCACTTAACATGGTATCTCCCATATTAAGTGCATTATTATTAAAACATCTTTTTTATACGCTCTGCCATAGCATCAAAACTCTTGGCTATATATGTCTCTGACATTACTACAATTGGTATTCCAAGATTTGTAGAAATATGAATATTCTCATCTTCCTTTATTATACCAACTATCTTTTCCCTTATACTCTTGGTAACTTCCTCAAAAGACGGCGCTCTGCCTGATTCTATCAGTTCAAGATTGATTTTATTCACTACGTAAGCAATCTTAGATACGCCTTGCTCTTCCAAAGTTTTTTTAACCATTTCAGCATTTCTTAAAGAAGCATATTCAGGATTGACTACTATTATACCCATATCTACTCCTCCTGAAGCTATAACCATACCATCATCTATACCGGCAGGAGCATCTATAATAACATAATCAAATTTTTCTTTAAGTTTAGTGCAAAGTACTTTTATATGAAGTGGCGTAATCTCTCCATTAGGTTTCTGTGGAGAAGCCGCCATAAATGAAAGTCCCGGAAAGCTCTTATCTTTTACAAGCGCCTGTTTTATTCTACATACACCTGTAAGCACATCATTTACATCATACACTACATTGTTTTCAAGTCCCAAATACAAATCCAGATTTCTCAGTCCTGTATCAAGGTCAATCAAGACTACTTTATGACCTTGCCGTGCCAACGTAGCGCCTATATTAGCTGCAAACATGGTCTTACCTGTTCCGCCTTTACCTGATGCAATTACGATTGCCTTGCCCATGGTCTTTCCTCCTACTCATAAAATTACTATCTTTTTTACTGTATCTTTGTTGTCAAATCAATTTCATCATACTTACCCTCATTATCAAGGTAAGATCCTATTATTTCTCTCGCTATAGGCGCAGCATTGGATGATATGCCACCTTGAACCAGCATTACTACTACAGCGATCTTAGGGTTATCTGCCGGAGCCATAGTTATAACCCATGCAAAAGGATCATAAGTGTCTTTATACCTGTCTATTTGGGACTGGGTAACAGTCTTATCGCTAGCTAAAATAAGAGCAGCATCTACAGCATCGTTTTCTGTAGGATACTTTTCCCTATCTTCTCTCATCAGTCTTGCCATGGTTTCTTCAACTTCATCCCATGTAACTTTAGACGTAATTCTGCTCAAGTTATCTTTAACATAAGACACTTCATCTACAGGATTTATATATCCTGCCCTTTCTGCAGTTCCCGTCTTACCGGCAACAGGATACTTAAAGTTGCTGAAATATCCGGCAAGCGTACCATTAGTGGCCACTCGTCTCATTCCTTCAAGAACTTTTTTTAGGTCACTGGAATCTACATCAATCTGATATGGTGCTTCTTTTTCTTTTTTTCCTTCGCCTTCTATGCCTTTTACTATACTAACCTTATTTCTCTTACCGTTATTTCCAAGAGTTGCAACATAATTAGCCATCTGCAAAGGTGTATAAGCGTTGTCTCCCTGACCTATGGAAATATTAAATTCGTCACCTATAGTCCATTGTGCCTGATTAAAATATGAATATTTGCACAAATCTGTAATGCTCTCAACTTTGTCTTCTCTGACACTGGTCTTTTCTTTAACTCTATTTATTATTTCACCACGTGAAGGGTTTTCTTCAGTCCAATTCACTATGGTGTTTATTTCTTCTTTAAGTTTTTCTTCATCATTTACTATGTTTTCAGGCCAATATTGATTTGCTGAATTATAAAGAGCATACCAAAGTGAGTCCTTCATACCTTGCATCTTCTTTTCTGCCGATGCAAGAGAAGTAGTTCCTTCAGCTAATTCTATTCCGGTCTCCTCTCCAAGACCAAATTCTTTAGCAACTTCCATGATTTTTTCAATGGTTATTTCTTCTTTATAACCTAAAGAAGTTCCTGTGTTCCAATTGACTCCTGTGGCGATACAATAGAAATAAAAGTTACATGAATTTTGGATTCCTGCGGCCATAGTTTCAGCTCCATGACTGCCGCCATAATCATTCCATAAACTACATCCCCATTTTCTGTCGCCTACTTGAACATAACCTCTGTCATATATTTGCATTTCAGGATTCAACCCACATTTAAGCGCTGCAACCGCCGTAACAGGTTTAAAAGTAGAACCCGGCTGAATAGCAGATTTAGTGGCTATGTTATAAAGAGGCGTCGGAGCCATATAATCTCTAGGATTAGTACTCTGAACCGATTGCCAATCTTCGTCAGAAATACCCTCTGCGAATATATTAGGATCATAATCAGGATAGCTGGCCATAGCAAGTACATCTCCTGTCTCAATATCTATGGCAACAACAGCACCTGAAGCACAGTTAGAATACTTAGTCATTCTGCTGCTTCCGTATTTGCCCTTAAACGTACTTCCCGACTGAACGGCTTTGACACCATCCTCAAGAGCTTTCTCTGCAACTTTCTGCAATTCCAAATCAACAGTAAGATAAACGTTTTTTCCTGCTATCGGCTGTGTATCGCCTAAAGTTTCTATATAATTGCCGCCGCTGTTTACTCTGACGGTCTTTACGCCATCTGTACCCTTTAAGTAAGACTCCATAGACGCTTCTATTCCGTCTTTACCAATTAAATCCGTAGCTTTATATCCTTTATTAGTTACATACTCTTCATACTGACTATCCGAAATACTTCCCATATATCCTATAACATGGGCAAGACTTGAGCCGTTAGGATAGTATCTTACAGACTCAGAACCTATTTCTACTCCCGGAAGCTGGTCTGACATCTCTTCTATATACACTACAGTGTCATTGCTAACATCTTTTGCTATAGTGCTGGAACGATACTTATTATATCCTATATCCTTTATCTCTTCTCTTATTCTAAAAATCTTCCTTACTTGTGCGTCTGAAAGTTCTTCATCTATTTTATAATCTTTTCTCAGCTGTTTAAATGCCTCTTCAGCAGTCAGATCTTCGTCCAATCCATACTTGTCTAAAAAAGACTTTTTCTCCCTGTCATAAGAAAATGTCATATTTCTAACGTATATAGGCGGAAATACTCCATATTTTTCCTGAAGCTCTGTCATCGCATCATATCTATC
This sequence comes from uncultured Peptostreptococcaceae bacterium, assembly GCA_910588185.1. GTDB lineage: Bacteria > Bacillota > Clostridia > Peptostreptococcales > Anaerovoracaceae > Fimisoma. The sequence continues at coordinate 127,247 of CAJUQR010000004.1, read as the reverse complement.
AAGCTTAGGATCTATTTCATAAGTATTTCTCAAAGCGTTAAATGCTTCTTCTGCAGTAAAATCCGAAGGAAATCCTTTGGACTTTAACCATTTTACTTTTTCATTATCAAATGAATAAGAAAATTCTGTTCCGGACAAGAGAATTGCAAAATTATCTACATATTTGTCACCATTATCTTCTAAAATCTTAGTTATACCATATGCTGCGTTATTAATCTCCTCTGTAGATAACCCGCTTACATTAAAAGAAACAGTGAAAATCTGTTTGTTGGTAGCTATAACTCTACCATATCTGTCTAAAATTTCACCTCTGGGCGCAGTTGTAGTAATCTCCTTAGTATTCTGACTTTCCGCCTGAGCGCTCCACTTTTCATGCTGAGGAACAGTCAGCACAAAAAGCCTTATGCACAATATGAGCACAAGGACTATGGTTAAAAATAATATTTGATAAAATCTTGAATTAAGCAATTTATTGTTCATCTAAAATACCTGTCTCTGTGATGTTTAACAACTTTTCTTATGAGAATCAAATATATTATGGTTATGACAACCATAGAGTATAGTATTATCCAAGGCACTTTACCGAATACATATACTATGCCTATAGGATTACCTGCAATTCTGTGAAGACCCCAGTTCATCAAATAATAAGCAATAAAAGAGATTATTGACACTATCCACATATTGATTATATTCTCAATATTAGCATATTCTCTGGCCAATATTATACATATAGCTACAACTGTCAATGCTATAGGAGTAGGTCCTATTACCTGACTGTAACACACATCATAAAGCACACCAAACGCAGCCCCATAAACTACTCCGTACATTTCATCTTCATAAATAAAAGAAAATATAACCACTAAACACAGTAAAAGGTTTGGTGTATAACCTGCTATGTTTATCATATTTAAAAGCGACGGCTGTATTAAAAAAGCTATGAGAAATATTATTCCTGCTTTCCAATACTTCATAATATCACCGATACTTTCCGAAGGCTGTTAAGATCTACCGAAGGCTCAACAGTTATCTCCTTAATCAAAGTATTGCTGTTATTGACAACAGTTCTTACATTTCCTATCTCAAGTCCTTCAGGATATGTTCCCATACCTGATGTCAGAAGAATATCTCCTTCTACAACAGTAGACTCCTCATCAAGCATATATCCGCTTATATATCCTTGAGAATTTCCTGTAACTATTCCAAGTTGTCCTCCATCTCTCGAAAGTTTAAAGCTTACTTTGTTACCGCTGTCTATTATGGAAGCCACTTTAGCCCATCCTTCGCCTGCATCGGAAACCTTACCCACAAGTCCTACTCCGTTTATAACGATTTTGCCCTCTGTAATACCTGCTTCCGTACCTCTGTCTATGGTAAACTCGCTGGTCCAGTTAGAACCATCTTTCAGTGTTACATCAGCAGTAACTACTTCATATCCCTGCTTAATGTAATCATAGTTAAGCAGACGTGAAAGTTCCTTCAACTGATCAAGCTGGCTTTCTTCCAGTTTCGCTGCTGCAAGTTCACGTCTAAGTTCATCATTTTCTTTTTCAAGTTCATCTATGCGTTCCTGCATTTCACCATGCGAGAAAATACCGACTACCTGGTTTCTTATACCATTCCCCAAAGATGATAAAAAGCCTGATACTCCGTTAGTACCGCTGTTAACTAAATTAGTCAAAGAGTTATTTCCCCCGCCAAAAGCCATAGATATGGTAAAAATAAACACTAGCACAAAAAGCAGCGCAAGTAACCCCGCTATAAGCTTATGTTCCCTAATCCACCTCATAAATTCGCTATCCTCTTCTCTTAGACTTTCTGGTATAGACTTGAAGTTTTTCTATATCTTCCAAAGCTTTTCCTGTTCCAACAGCCACTGCCTCAAATGAATTCTCTGCTATAGTAACATCCATGTCTGTCTTCTTTTTTATAAGTCTATCCAAATTATAAATATTGGCTCCGCCACCTGACAGCATCATGCCATTTTCAGCAATATCTGCTGCAATTTCAGGAGGTGCCTTCTCTATAGTATTCTTTACAGCATCTACTATCATATCCATAGCTTCCTGCAAAGCTATCATCATGTCTTTATTGGTAACCTCTAAAGTTTTTGGAAGACCTGAAATAATATCTCTGCCTCTTGCATTCATGGTTTTGATTATTTCATTTCCGAATTCGTCTTCATCCATACATGCACATCCAATATTAACCTTAAGTTCCTCAGCAGTTTTTTCACCTATAAGCAGCGCATGACGTTTTCTCATATATTGTACTATAGCTTCATTAAATTTATCACCAGCATGACGTATGGATGTACTTGAGACAATTCCTCCAAGGGCGATAATAGCAACATCTGTAGTACCGCCTCCTATATCTGCAATCATACATCCTGTAGTTCCGTCAACAGGAAGTCCAGCACCCAAAGCCGCAGCCATAGGTTCTTCCATAATGTATACTTCACTGGCTCCCATACCTCTTACTACTTCTTCTACAGCACGTCTTTCAACCTCTGTGACACCGGTAGGAACACCTACTGCAACACGAAAGTTCCTAATTTTGTTAGTCTTTATAGCTCTTTCGACAAAAGTCTTAAGCATGTCCGCTGTCTTATCAAAATCAGATATAACTCCATCTTGAAGCGGTCTTACTACAGTTATACTTCTTGGAGCTTTTCCAAGCATAGCTTTAGCGTCGATACCGACAGCTAAAATTTTTGATGTATCTGAATCAGCAGCTATTACTGACGGTTCATTTAATATTATTCCGCTATCCTTCTCATAAATCAACGTATTTGCAGTTCCAAGGTCTATACCTATATCTTTTGGTCTAAAAAAACTAAACATCCTTCTACTCCTCTTTTTAAATTTTACCCATTGATCTTATACTTATATACCGTCCGTCTCCTATTACAATATGGTCTACAACTTTTATCCCAAGAATATCACCGCAGGCTACAAGCCTATCAGTAGTATTAAAGTCTTCTTTGCTGGGCGTAGGATCTCCACTTGGGTGATTGTGAACAAATACCATCGCCGCAGCGCTCTTTTTAACCGCCTGATTAAAAACTTCTCTGGGATGTACCAGCGTACTGGTTAGTTCTCCTATAGAAACGGTTTCAATTGAAATTACCCCACCTTTTGAATCAAGAAGAACAGCTTTAAAAATTTCTTTTTTCTTATAACGCAAATCTTCCATAAAAATATGCGCCACATCTTCATCACTTTCAATTTTGACTCTTTTTTCAGTAGGTTTTGATGCAATTCGCTTGCCTAATTCTACCGCTGCCATAATACGTGCAGCTTTTGCTTTACCTATACCGTTTATAGACAAAAGCTCTTCCAATGAGCTTTCTCTTAAATAGCTTATTCCTTTTTCATCTTTTGCCAAAACTTCTTCAGCTAAAGCCATAGCTGATTTGCCTTTTGTTCCAGAATTTATAAGCAATGCGAGAAGCTCACCATTGGATAAACTTTCTATACCCATGGAAAAACTCTTTTCGACCGGCCTCTCATCTTCTGGCAAATGTTTAATTCTCATCTTTTCTCCTTCCGAAAGCCGATGAAAATCTCACGCACCATATTCTAATTCAAAATACATAGTAACAATTGAAATTATATCATTTTTTGGAGGCAAGTACAAGTGATGGTTAAGTAATAATTTATGAAGTTTTGGTCATAATATTCATGTAAAACCAATCAATTAAGGAGGATTAAAAAATTATGGCTTGTAAATGTAATCAGACAATTAAATGTACCGTTGATCAGTGTAAACATCACGAAAAGACAGAAAATTACTGTTCTCTTAATGCTATCACAGTAGGTACTCACGAAGCAAACCCTAGCATGGATCAGTGCACAGATTGTTTATCATTCGAAAAATCAAGATAAATATCTTAAAGTGCAATCTAAGTAAGATATAGTCAAGTTTAAAACCCCCGTAGATTAAATAGGTACTGGCACTTTTTAATGTTGCCAGGCACCGGACATCTTTACCGTGCATATAGTTTTAATCTATAGAGGGGGTTTACATAAATGAGCAGTTCTTTTCCAAGTCCACTTACAGAAAAAGAAGAACAATACTACGTAAAACTGCTGGAAAAAGACGACAGTGATGCACGATCTATCTTAATTGAGCGAAATCTCAGATTAGTGGCCCATATAGCTAAAAAGTACGTAGGGCCCGGAACAAACCAAGATGATCTGATTTCCATAGGAACCATAGGTCTTATAAAAGCAGTCAACACTTACTCAGGTAAAAAATCTACAAGACTTGCGACTTATGCGGCAAAGTGTATAGAGAACGAAATTTTAATGAGCATAAGGGCTTCCAAACGTGTTAAGCAGGAAATATCCCTCAGCCTGCCAATAGGTGTGGATAAGGATGGCAATGAAATAAGCCTTAACGACATTCTTGGTACTGATCCGGATGAAATAATCGATTCTATCAGCTTAAAAATACAAGTTTGTCAACTATACGACGCCGTAAAGGAGGCACTTACAGAACGTGAACGCACTGTGGTAATGTGGCGTTACGGTCTCGGAGGCAAAGAGCCTCTTCCGCAAAGAGAAATCGCTAAAGTCCTAGGTATAAGCCGTTCTTACGTTTCCAGAATTGAAAAAAAGGCGCTGGAAAAGCTTAAAGATTTTCTGAAAGAAAATCAACCACAGACCTAAATACAGGCATGGCAGTATAAGTCCCGGAAGCTCCGCGTTCAACCATAACAGTTACAGCATAAGTATTGTCACCCACAGAAAAATATCCGGTAAACCAACAATTTTTTACATCCTTGCCTTCAAAAATGGCTTCTGCAGTTCCTGTTTTGCCGCAAACAGGAACCTGCCATGCGCCTTTTCCTGTTCCTTTCGTCATAACATCCTCAAGCATGGAATCCACTTTTTTTGCAGTATCTTCTGAAACAGGCTGTCTCTCATATTCTTGTTTCTCATCTAATATCAACTTAGGATTTACTTCCGTACCTCCGTTTGCGACTATGGCTGTCATCTTTACAATTTGCAACGGGGTGGTTAAAATCTCTCCCTGTCCTATAGATAAATTGGTTATATCCCAAGGTCCGACTTCATCTTTAGATGGAATATTTCCTCTTGACTCCTGAGGGAAATCAATCATAACTTTTTGTCCAAATCCAAGTTTTTCAGCCATTTCAACTATGGCCTCGCTTCCTACCATTTCGCCTAATTTGGCAAAATAACAATTGCATGAATATGCCATCGCCTGATTCATATTAACTTTTCCATGGCCTTCTTTTTCTGCCGCTGTACACTTTAATGTTACACCTTCTATGGTCACTTCACCGTTACATTCGAAACTCCAATTTTCATCACATACGCCATTTTCAAGGGCTGCTATGGCAGTAACAATTTTAAATACAGAGCCAGGCGCATATGCACCTTGACAAACCTTATCTATCAAACAATCTCCGCTGTCTTCCAAATAGCTTTCAATACTGTTGGGGTTAAACACAGGTAATGATGCCCATGCGAGAATTTCTCCCGTATCAACATCCATAACTATCGCTGCTCCTCCCTCACCTGCCTGTGCCAAAGCTTTCTCACATACATACTGCAAACGCCTGTCTATGGTAGTAACCACAGAGTTAGTTTTCATAGTTGTTCTGTTTTTATCTGATTTTATTATTGAAGGAGATACACCCTTTAATATATTTCCTGCCGCATCTGCCCATAAAGTGAGTACATTGCCATCATCTTTTAATTCATCTTGGTACAAAAGTTCCATGCCTGATACTCCCCTGTTCTCATCTTTATTGAGATAACCAAGCAAATGACAGGCAATCTGCTCATCGGCATATCTTGATTGGCTCTTAAATACATAAGCGCCGTATTCTTGTTTTAATGTATCATTTATATCATCATTATACTTTTCTGTTCTATAAACATAATACGCAGAAGAGGATTTTGCAATCTGACGCGCTTCCATATCTTTCATTATTCGTTCCAACTTGTTGTCTTTAAGCTTTTTATCAATTATATAATAATACTGATCTGTTCCACCTGTGAGAGGTTTTAAATTTCTGTCAAGAATCTTTCCTCTTGTATCAAGACCTTCTATAGATACCTCATATTGAGAAATAGCTGCTTCTGTAAACTCATCATGGCATATTACCTGTATATACCAAAGCCTGGCCACAAGCAGAATCATGACTATAGTAAACGCTATTACAACTACTTTAATTCTTTTTTGATTAAATACATACATTATAAAACCTCCGATGGTATTTTCCCCGTCGGAGGCTCTTGTTATTCATATTAAATATATTCTATAGCTTAACCTGTCTGCAAATATAGTCTACCACATCATCTATACTCATATTTGTAGTATCTATCTCTTCTGCATCTTCTGCCTTTTTCAAAGGGCTGGCATCTCTTGTCATATCATTATGATCTCTCTGTCTTATATCCTTTAAAACTTGTTCGAAAGTTACATCCTCGCCTTTTTCTAAAAGTTCCTTATATCTCCTTTTGGCTCTCTCTTCATCAGAAGCTGTAATAAAATATTTGTATTTTGCATTTGGAAACACTGCTGTAGCAATATCTCTTCCATCCATAATAACACTTTTGCTTTCACCCATCTTTTGCTGTGCTTTCACAAGCTTTTCTCTTATAAAAGGAAATGCTGAACACCTTGATGCTGCCATAGATACTTCTGGCGTCCTTATCAAGCCACTTACAACTTGTCCATCCAAAATTATATTCCCATCGACAAAATCTATATCTGTTTTACCTAATAAAGTCCTAAGTGCATCCTCATCATCCATAGAGACCGACATATCCAATATTTTCAATCCAAGAGCCCTGTACATTGCACCGGTATCTATATATTCAATGTTAAGCTTCTTTGCTACTGCTTTTGCCACTGTAGACTTACCTGCACCGCTAGGTCCGTCTACCGCTATCTGAAATACTTTTTCCATCTTATCTTTTCTCCCTTAACGAAGTCTTTCCATTTTTCTTCGGTCCTATTAATTTTTCTATTTCTTTTACAAAAGTATTAACATCTGTAAACTGCCTGTAAACAGATGCGAATCTTACATATGCCACTTCATCTACATCTTTAAGTTGATTCATTATAAGTTCGCCTATGTAGTAGCTCTCAACTTCCTTTTCCATAGAATTGCTCAAAGTTCTTTCTATCTCATCTACCATGTTATCCATATCTGCCATTGATACGGGACGCTTCTCACAGGCCTTAATAATTCCGTTCAGAATCTTAGATCTGTCAAAAGCTTCTCTGCGTCCATCCTTTTTCACTACCATCAGGATTATCTCTTCAATCTTTTCATAAGTAGTAAAACGTCTTCCACAATTATCACAGCCCCTTCTTCTCCTAATGGCATGTCCGTCCTCGGTAGGTCTTGAATCTATTACCTTTGTATCGGGATTATCACAAAATGGACATTTCATAAAATTTACCTCCCCGTATTTTCTGGTAATATTATACTACAAATCTCAGATAACTTGCAACCTAGAAAGCTCCAAGATCAACCAATATAACATCATCACCTACAGTACGTACTTTATCCCACTTAACTACCATGTCGCCTTCCCTTTTTGAAAAGAATCCTAAAAAACCTTTATTTGCAGGTATTACTATACCATCTATTACTCCTTTTTCCAGATCCACTTCAATATCATAGACAAAACCTAAGCTTTTGCCGTCCCCAATATTTATTACTTCTTTATTCTTTAGCTTATCTGTACTTATCATCTTTGGTACCTCCTCCTCTTTAGACAAGTATATTCATGTCATTCAAAAATATGTTTTTAAAGACAAAGTAAAATCGCCCCAATCATATATCAGAGCGATTTTACAAGCGTTATAGACTAAATGAAGTTATTTTACAAGTTTAGGATCGTCTTTAAGTCTAGCAAAGAAAGATCTTGTCTCAGCAGCAACTACACCGCTAAGAGCCAAAAGACCTATTAAGTTTGGAATTGCCATAAAGCCATTAAGAATCTCTGCAATAGTCCACACTGCTGTTACTGTTAAGAATGGTCCTATAAGCACAGCAAGTACGTAAAGCCACTTAAAAACTTTTTGAGCAGTCATATTACCCTTTGTTAAATATGCAAGGCATCTTTCTGAATAATAGTCCCATCCAAGAATCGTAGTAAATGCGAAAAATGCCAAACAGAGCATAAGAATAAACGAACCTACGCTTTGGCTCCATGGAAGTCCTTCTCCAAAAGCGTTAGCAGTTATCTCTGCGCCTTCCATACCTTTGGCTGCCGCTGTAACATGAGAATTGGTTACCAATATAGTAAGTCCTGTCATCATACATATTATTATTGTGTCCATAAACGTACCTGTCATGGTTATAAGTCCCTGTCTTACAGGTTCTTTTGTCCTTGCAGCCGCCGCTGCGATAGGTGCTGAACCAAGACCAGCCTCGTTGGAGAAGACACCTCTTGCAACACCTTTTTGCATAGCTACAAAGAGAGCTCCAAGCATACCTCCTGCTGCTGCATCAAGACCAAATGCACTTCTGAATATGGATGCTACAGCATCAGGAATTGCAGAAATATTAGAAATAAGTATTGCTACGCATACTACCACATACATTATGGCCATAAATGGCACTACTATAGTAGTTACACTGGCAATTCTCTGTATACCTCCTATTACCACAAGAGCTACAGCAACAGTTACAACTACAGCAGCAATAACCGTGGACCATGTATAGTCGTTTTCACCTATAGAAAACAGCACATTAGCTTTTTCAGGGTCAAAATAATTCTGCACTGCTGCTGTTATTCCGTTAACCTGAGTCATAGTTCCTATTCCGAGAAGCCCTGCTCCTATTCCAAAAATTGCAAACAGTTTGGCAAGCCACTTCCATTTAGGTCCCATACCTTTTTCTATGTACAAGAAAGGTCCTCCCAGGGCTACCCCTTTGCTATCAATGGTTCTGTATTTAACAGCAAGCAGACCTTCTGCATATTTGGTTGCCATACCAAGACATGCGGCAATGAACATCCAAAACAATGCTCCGGGACCGCCTACCATCATAGCTCCGGCAACACCAACTATATTTCCTGTTCCTATGGTAGCAGCCATAGCTGTACAAAGAGCTCCGAAACTTGATACTTCACCTTCACCGCCTTCTTCACTCTTCACCATCAATTTGAGTGCAAGTCCAAGCTTTCTAAACTGCAATCCACCAAGTCTTACAGTCAAAATTATACCTGTACCCATTATCAGGCAAAGCATAGGCACACCCCAAGCCAAATCATTAATCTGGCCTAAAATTTCATTAAATTTGTCCATTTTACATCTCCTTTTCTCCTATTTTAGACAAAATTCTATATCATCATATATAAAATGATACAATAAAAAAGCCGGGATAATCTATCCGGCTTCCAGAGAGGTGACATAAGCTATTTGTAAAAATACTACTGGCTCTGTCCTCTTTGCCTGAGATATCACACTACAGCTGCTCAATCTATAATGCTTAAACCTTCGGCGACCCCCTTAAGGGTTCTCTCCAGAGAGCATAGTTCTTAAATATATACATTTCAACAAAAAATCGGATGTATGTCTTAAATCCAACTAATAGGGTTATATTAGCATACATCCGATATCTGTGCAACTATTTTTTGAAATAAATGTAAATTTTTATTATCTACTACTTTTGTGCCTCAATTAACTTATCATAAAGAGTATCCAATTCCTTGGTAAGGAGCATATTTCTGCTTAATTTGGCCTGCTCTGCGTATTTTTCCAAAGACATTCCTACATATTTTTCAAAATCCTCTTCATCTTTAAATCCAGCGGATTTAAGGTTATCCTGCAAAAACTCATCATACTCTTTGTCAGTAACTTCTATCTTCTCTTCCTTTGCAAAAAGATATATGACCATTTCTTGTTTTACATATTCTTCTGCAAGAGTTTTTATCTGTTTATCATAATCTTCTTGAGTCATCTTCTGACTTTCAAGAAAATCCTCCCACTTTTCATAACCGGAACTCTTGGCCTGATCACGATAGTAAGAATCAAGCTCCTCAAAGTATTCATCAACTTCTTTTTCAGGATACTTTTTAACTTCAGTTTCATCTACTAACTTCATATAAAGGTTTTGTTTAATATCTGAAAGCTGCTTTTCATATTTCTGCTTTTCAAGATCTTTAGCCAAAGCTGTCTTATATTCCTCTATGGTTTTGTATTCACTGTTTTCTTTTACAAAATCCAGGTTAAATTCAGGTACTTTCTGCACATTCTTGCTTAAAACTTTCACTTCGAACGTAACATCTTTTCCTGACAGTTCTTCATTGTTCTTATAAGGATCAGGGAATTTAAGTTTAAGAGTAACTGTCTCACCAATTTTGGCGCCGTAAAGACCGGACTCGAATCCATCTATCATACCGCCTGAACCTAAAGTCAAGTTATATGAATCAGAATTCATACCGCTTGGAGAACTTCCGTCTGCTAGAGTCCCTTTAAACGAAATTGTAACTGAATCTCCCTTATCCACTGTACCTTCTGTTACGCTTTCTGTCTTAGCAGCGCTCTTAAGCCTATTTTGAATCTCATCTTCCACATCGGAATCTTTGATGACTACATTTGGTTCTTCAGCCTTATACGAATTATAATCTGGCAGCGTTATATACTCTGTTAAATCATATTTTTCATAAGGCTTCTTTTCTCCGCATCCAGTGGTCGCTAAGACAGTCCCCACAATTAAGACACCTGCTAATGTGATTGCTAATAATTTTTTCATATTTTCCCCCTTTTTATTCTAAAGCATTTTCGCTTATTTTAATTTGTTTACTTGCTCTCTTCTTTTTTCTCTTATCTGAGCTTACTACCACATAAATGAGCATAAGTATGGTAGCTATATAAGGAATCGTCGATGTTAAATCAGAAGGAACTCCTACGCTTTGCAGTCTCAATCCAAGCGCATCAAGGAATCCAAATAGGAGAGCTGCAACAAATACTTTAGGAGGATTAGCCATTCCAAAAATTACACATGCGAAAGCGATAAATCCTCTGCTGCTGCTCATTCCTTCAGTAAACATAGTCAAATATCCAAGAGATAAATGTGCTCCTGCAAATCCACAGAATATTCCGCACAATATACTAGCCGTAAACTTCATTTTTTGCGGACTTACACCTGCAGTCTCAAGTGATTCAGGATGTTCTCCTGCCGCTCTAAGCCAAAAGCCATAAGGAGTCCGATACAAGAATACCCATGTAAGGAATACCAGTAGCCAAGTCAGATAAACAAAAAGTGAATTATCATTTAAAAGCGGTCCAAGTACAGGTATATTATCCAAAAAATCCATATGTATTGTAGGAAGCGCTACTATGTCGCTGTTCGAAAACGTACCTTTGACTCCAAATATGGATCTCAAAAGATATACAGTAAGTCCTGCTGCAAAAGTATTAAGCGCCATACCTATTATAAACTCATCACTTTTTAACTTTACTACAAATAACGCAAAAAACAGGCCTATTACAATACCCACCAATACAGCCATCAATACACCCATGCCTGCACTACTCAAAGTAAAGCTGAATGCCACTGCAACAAAGGCTCCCATCAGAATCATACCATCCATTCCAATGTTCATTATCCCTGCCTGCTCTGTAAGAAGCCCTCCCATAGCCGCTAAAATAACCGGAGTAGCAGTTCTCAAAGTATTCTGAAGAAGACCAATATTAAATACATCCATTAAATGTTCCATTTAATTGCCCTCCTTTCTCATTTGCTCTCTGGCTTTTCTCTGAGTAGTTCTTTTGGTAATTGCCTGTAAAATTCCATTTTGTGCAGCCATAAGGAATATTATTATAGCAAAGATAATATCTGATATTTCACCAGCCACTCCTGTAGAAAACTCCATTGCACCGGCTCCTATATCTATCGCTGCAAAGAAAAAACTCATTATTATAATTCCTATAGGATTATAATTCATTATCATTGCAACCAACATACCATCATAATAAAACTCGTTGCTTATGGTCCCTTGGAATCTGTTTTGATACCCATAAACCTCAAACATACCCACAAGACCGCATATTACACCTGATGCAACCATAGACCATATCATCAGCTTGTCCTTAGGCAATCCTGAGAAAAATGAAAATCTTTCATTTTCTCCTGTGACTTTCATTTCAAGTCCTATACTGGTTTTCTGCATAAGATACCAACATAAAAAAGCTATAACAGCACTATATATCAAAGCCGTGCTCAAATTTGACGTAGATATCAAATGTAAAAACCTAAATTCTTCCGGTACGGCATCACTGCCGCCTAAAACACCTTTATCACTGGTAGCCAAAGGTCCGTTGCTGTTTACCAAATATGTACACACATATATAGCGACAGAATTAAGCATTATAGTAGTTATTACTTCGCTTACTCTAAGTTTGACTTTGAGAACAGCCGGTATCCACGCATAAAATCCTCCGACAACTGCCGCTGAAACAAATGCAAGAGGAACTGCTATTATAGGAGGCGCTCCCTGCAAACACACTCCTGTCATTGTAGCTGCCAGGCCTCCAAAATAAAGCTGTCCTTCACCACCTACATTAAACAACCCTGCTTTAGCGCATATTGCCATTGCAAGGCCTGTAAGGCATAATGTCAACATCTTTGCCAAAGTATTTCCAAATACTCGCAGAGAACCAAAAACTCCTTTAATCATAGCCCCATATGCCGCAAACGGATTATATCCTGTAACAGCCATCAAAATTCCGCCTATTATTAGAGCCACAAGTATGCTCAGCACCAGCGAAAGCAGATAAGATCTATTTTTTAGAAAAGATTCTGTAATCTTATTCATCACTTCCACCTCCTGCGCTTTCGTTTCTAGCACCTGTCATATAATAACTTATTCTGCTTTTGTCTATTTCTCCTGACTTAAACTCGCCTGTAATCTTACCTTCATACATGGTTATAATCCTGTCACTAAGTCTGAAAACCTCATCCAAATCAGCGCTGACAAGCAATATAGCACAGCCCGCATTTCTTTTCTCTATGATTTGTTTATGTATGAACTCTATTGCTCCTACATCTACTCCCCTCGTCGGCTGGGCTATTATAAGAACAGGAGTTTCAAGAGAAAATTCTCTTGCTACAACCACCTTTTGCATATTACCGCCGGAAAGTGAACCTACAGTTGTTTCTACACCTGCACCTCGCAAATCAAATTTTTCAAACAAATCCTGCGCATATCTGACTATGCTGGAGTTTTTAAGATGAATTCCTTTTGCAGCAAACTCTCTGTTTCTTTCTTTTCCTATTATAAGGTTCTCGGTTATAGTCGAAGGCATCGCCACTCCGGTGGCAATCCTATCTTCAGGTATATGCGCAAGCCCCATGTCCCTTATCTGACCCGGATCTTTGCCCATTGCTTCTTTTCCCTGTATACTGAAAGAACCTTTAACTATGGATCTCATACCTGTTATAGCCTCAAGCAGTTCACTTTGACCATTTCCTTCTATAGCCGCTATTCCCAGTATCTCACCTGCTCTAATACTGAGAGAAACACCCTTTACTGCCATAAGACCTCTGTTATCTGCCACATGCAGATTATTTGTCTCAATAAGCACATCACCGGGCTGACCTGTTTTTTCTATTTCATCGAACAAGACTTCTCTTCCAACCATCATAGATGCCAGAGTTCTCTCATTTACGTTCTTAGTTTCTTCTACTCCTACAAGTCTGCCCTGGCGCATAACCCCCACTCTGTCGGAAATCGCCATAACTTCATAGAGCTTATGGGTTATTATAATTATGGTCATCTCTTTCTCTTTGACAATCTTTCTTATAACGCCAAAAAGCTCGTTTGTTTCCTGTGGAGTAAGCACCGCTGTAGGCTCGTCCAATATCAATATGTCAGCTCCCCTGTAAAGTGTCTTTAATATCTCTACTCTCTGCTGAAGACCTACGCTTATCTCTCCTACTGTAGCTTTTGGATCTACAGTCAGCCCATAATCCTCAGAAAGTGATTTTACTTCTCTCTCTGCTTTTTTTAAATCGCAGAAAAATTTCATCTTTCTGGGCTCTTTGCTCATAACTATATTCTGAGCAACAGTAAAAGAAGGTACCAGCATAAAATGCTGATGCACCATTCCTACGCCTTTCTTAATCGCCTCTATAGGTTTAAACTTCTCTATCTTTTCTCCCTTAATATAAACGTTTCCATCTGTAGGTGTATTAAGGCCGTACAGAATATTCATCAATGTGCTCTTTCCTGCACCGTTTTCTCCTACAAGAGCAAACACCTCGCCCTTTTTAATTTCAAAGGAAACCTTATCATTGGCTAAAACGCCAGGGAATTGCATAGATATATTTTCAAATTTTACAATTGAATCCTGCAATTTTTTTACCTCACTTCAGGTGACTTATTAAAAATGGCGTAGCGCATTTAACGCTACGCCCAATAAGCGAAATATTTTTTAGATTACTGTCTCGTAGTTTCTACTTTGATTTCACCTGCAACAATTTTTGCTGCGATTTCTTCTACTTTAGCTTTTAATTTATCATTAACCTGCTGAGTTGAATCATCATTACCATAAGCTATTGATACATAGCCACTTGACATGTCAGCAGTCCATACTCTTCCGCCTTCCCATGTTTCATTCTCAATGAAAGCCTTGATAGTATCATAAATTGAATTGCCTACTTCTTTTTTCATTGAACAAATAATTTGTTCATCGTATTCAGCAGCTGAAATCTTCTGATCTTGGTCTACGCCGATTGCATAAAAACCTGCTTCTTTAGCAGCTGCAAATACTCCATTTCCTGTATTGCCTGCTACCTGGAACACAACATCTGCGCCCTGACCGTTAAGAGCAAGAGCACATTCCTTACCCTTTGCAGGATCTTCGTATGTGTTAGCATAATTCTTAACTACCTTAACATCAGGATTTGCATACTTAGCTCCCTGTTCATATCCAACAAGGAAGTCATTGATAGTGCCGCTGTCTTCTCCGCCTACTGCACCTACAACGTCATTCTTTGACATGTTTGCAGCAATATATCCTGCTAGGAAAGAACCTTCATTCTGAGCATACATAATGCAAAGTACATTAGGAAGATCTTCAATTCCATCTGCAACATTGTCCACCCATATAAACTTAGTATCAGGGTATTCTTTCGCTACTTCTCCGATTTCATGGAACTGCCAGCCCACAGGAACTACTATGTCAGATTCTTCTGCTGCCTGTATCATCTTCTGCTTATAAGCTTCTTCCTGACACTCAATGGTAGTTACCTTAACGCCATAATCTTTGGCAAGCTTGTCCGCGCCTTCTTTAGCTGAGTCGTTAAATGATTTATCGCCAAATGCAGAAGATACTACAACACATACTGTTATCTGTTCATCTTCACCCTCTTTGTCTTTGCATCCTGCCAATGTGAATACAGAAAAAATCATTATAAAAACTAATAAAACTGAAACTGCTCTCTTCATTTTCTTCCTCCGTGATTGAAAACAAAATTATTAATGCCTTTACCTCTAACATAACTATAATAATATATAATCATGTCTTAGTGACTGCTTCCTTACGGCAACACTGCTTTGCAGCGAAGCTGTAAAATATAATCGTGCGTTCATTATAAGCCAGCTGTAAGTATATATTGCTGGGTTTCAATGATTGCTACCTTCCGGCAACGCCGATATACTTAAATCTTAGCAATCATTATAACATGACAGCAAGAATATATCGTCATGTTTCAATGAACGCTTCTTTGCAGCAAAGCTGCAAATATAATCGTGCGTTCATTATACCATTGGAAATAAGAGAAATCAAGCTTTATAGCGTGTTTTAAAATTAACGATTGAATTCTAACTTTATTTTGTGTAATTACTATGTCCTTTATGTAATAGACCTGTAAATATTAGACTCATCTCAAAAAGTACGATAAAAACAAATATGAACTATCTCTTTGTACTTATATAATATTCAGAGCATGTTTTTTTCACTAAGTATCAGGTCAAACCCCGAAATTTTAGCTTTTTTCTGGCATTACCCAGGGTTTGACCCCGAAACTCCTTACTTTTTTGTTAAATTTGCAGGGTAGGAAATTCGATAAAATCACCTTTTTTCTCGTCAGATGCTTTATATGGTACACATTTTATAAAATTCCGGAAAATTTAACCCTGCAAAATCCATTATTTAAACATGTTTTTCGGGGGCTAACCCTGCAAATTGCTTGAAAATTACGGTTTTTTCGGGGTTTGAGCGAAACACTACTTATAAAATGCAACAGTTAATCGCTTTCACCCGTAAAACGGGTAGTTCATTGTCTTGAGCGCTTCACTCCCTCGACCGGGCTTACAACCCCATAATATAAAAAGCCCCCAGCAACGCCAGGGGCTCATAATATAGTATATCTATTTTGTGCTTTCTTCAACTGCCACAGCAACTGCTACAGTCATTCCAACCATTGGGTTGTTGCCTGCGCCAATGAATCCCATCATTGCCACATGTGCAGGCACTGATGAAGATCCTGCAAACTGAGCATCTGAATGCATTCTTCCCATAGTGTCAGTCATGCCGTAAGAAGCAGGTCCTGCCGCCATATTATCAGGGTGAAGAGTTCTTCCCGTACCTCCTCCGGACGCCACGGAAAAATACTTTTTGCCTTGTTCAATGCATTCTTTTTTATATGTTCCTGCCACAGGATGCTGGAATCTTGTAGGGTTGGTAGAATTGCCCGTAATAGAAACATCTACCTTTTCCATATGCATAATAGCAACACCTTCACGTACATCATCCGCACCATAACAGCGAACATTTGAACGCTCGCTCTTTGAATAAGGTATCTCTTTTACTACAGCAACTTCACCTGTAGCATAATCAAACTGAGTCTGAACATATGTGAAGCCGTTAATTCTTGAAATTATCTGAGCTGCGTCTTTTCCCAATCCATTCAAAATTACACGGAGAGGTTTTTTACGAATTTTATTTGCTGATTTTGCTATTCCTATGGCGCCTTCTGCTGCTGCAAAAGATTCATGACCTGCAAGGAAAGCAAAGCAATCCGTCTCTTCTCTTAAAAGCATAGCTGCCAAATTTCCATGACCTAAACCAACCTTTCTGTCCTCTGCCACAGAACCGGAAAGGCAGAATCCCTGAAGTCCCTCGCCTATTGCTTCGGCAGCATCAGCCGCATTTTTGCAGCCTTTCTTTATTGCGATAGCAGCACCGGCAGTATATGCCCAGCAAGCATCTTCAAAGCATATAGGCTGTATTCCTTTTACTATTTCATAAGGATCGAAACCAGCTTTTTTGCAAATCTCATGAGCTTCTTCCAAATCTTTTATATCATATTTGGCAAGGACAGCCAAAATCTTATCAATTTTTCTCTCATAATTTTCAAATGTAATCATGACCTTGCCTCCTATTCCTGACGCGGATCAATCTTCTTGACCGCTTCATCAAATCTTCCGTATGTTCCGCTGGCCTTTTCTATGGCCTCCATCGGATCCATGCCGCCTTTTATGCCATCCATCATCTTTCCGACATTTATATATTTATATCCTATTATATTATCCTCTTCATCAAGTCCAACTTCTGCAATATATCCTTCGGCAAGTTCAAGATATCTAGGTCCCTTTGCCTTAGTGGAATAGATGGTTCCAACCTGGCTCCTTGTTCCTTTTCCCAGGTCTTCAAGACCTGCTCCTATGGCAAGTCCTCCTTCTGAAAATGCAGACTGGCTGCGTCCATATACAATCTGAAGGAACAATTCCCTCATAGCTGTATTTATTGCATCGCATACAAGGTCCGTATTAAGGGCCTCAAGGAGAGTTTTGCCGATTAAAATCTCACCTGCCATAGCTGCTGAATGAGTCATGCCTGAACATCCCAAAGTCTCAATCAACGCTTCTTCGATTATTCCGTTCTTAACATTAAGGGTGAGCTTACATGCGCCCTGCTGAGGAGCACACCAACCGACGCCATGAGTTAGACCGGAAACATCTGATACTTCTTTTACCTGGACCCATTTTCCTTCCTGTGGAATCGGCGCTGGCCCGTGATAAGCACCTTTATTGACAGGACACATATTCTCTACTTCTCTTGTGTATATCATCTTTCCTCCTAAAATATGCTTTTTAAATTACTTTCTACAAATATTATTTAAGCACATTTTTTTTTAAATTTCAATGGAAAAACTAAGCGGATGTGGAAAATCACATCCGCTTTTTCTAATAAATATTCTCTTCTTTACGAGTCCAGCTCTGGCTCCTGTAAATCCCGCTTGATAAAAAACTTCTGTTTAATTAAAACTGCGACCACGATTCCAAGCAATATGTCAAAATATTTTGCATATTCGATGGTCATGATAGGCCATATGGCATTTGTCCAATAGCATAGAGGGAGAGAAAAAGTCATCGCCAATAAAAATACAAATATAACAGTTAAAACGATTCCGTTAACTTTTATTTTTGTGTATATAAATTCATTGACAACGGCGCCCATGAGCCAGCCCATTATCTGAAATGCCAGTATCTCACACCATGACTCTATTGGAATCATCAAAACCCACTTGCTTTCAAATACGTCAAACTGAGGGCAAAGAGGGTTTAAAAGAAAAAGTATGTATACTGTAACTAGCGCGATTTTTATTATTATCTTGACGTCTCTTTTGTGCATAATTATTATCCTTTTCTGTGATTTTTGCATAAAAATTTATTGTCATTTTAATCTACTATACGCAATATGTCAAATTGAAAAAACTCAAATAAATAAAGCCAAATAGTCAACAAAATGCCATTTTATTTGAAAAAAGTGAGAAAAATCATTAGATTTTGTCACCACTATTCGAAAATTCACACTTAAACTATACTAAAAAACATATTTTTTGACTTTTTTTGTCAAATTTAAAAATTTTGTCAACTAGGCAACTTTATAATACTCAATCAAAAAATAATCGGGTTTTGCAATACCACAATAAAAAAGCCGCATCTTACATGTTATAAGATGCGGTCTTATATATTTTTTACACCAGCTCTTTTTTCATTGCAGACAGTGCATTTTTCTCCAGTCTACTCACCTGTGCCTGAGAAATCCCTATCTCATTGGCAACTTCCATTTGCGTCTTTCCCTCAAAAAACCTTATATTTAGAATATGCTTTTCTCTTGGACTAAGCTTGTCCATTGCTTCCGAAAGCGAAATATTCTCAATCCATTTTGTATCAGTATTTTTAGTGTCTGATACTTGGTCCATAACATATATTGCATCTCCGTCATCGTGGAATACCGGTTCAAACAACGACACCGGTTCCTGAATCGACTCGAGAGCCATAACTACTTCCTCTCTGTTTACCTCCATCGCCTTGGCTATTTCGCTGACTGAAGGTTCTTTCTGCAAATCCCTTGAAAGTGCTTCTTTTGTCTGAAGAGCTTTATATGCCAGATCTCTTAAAGACCTTGAAACTCTGATAGAATTGTTATCTCTTAAATATCGTCTTACTTCGCCTATTATCATCGGCACTGCATAAGTCGAGAACTTTACGCCATGACGTAAGTCAAAGTTATCAAGCGCTTTAATGAGACCTATGCATCCAACCTGAAACAAGTCATCAGGATTTTCTCCCCTATTGCTGAATCTCTGAATTACACTGAGAACCAGCCTTAAATTGCCGTTGATAAACTTTTCTCTGATTGAAGTGTCTCCATCCTTTATTTGTTTTAACATCTCTGTCATTTCTGCTTCTTTGTACAGAGGTAATTTTGCAGTATCTACACCGCATATTTCAACTTTGTTCGCCATAATACACACCAATCCTATCTACAATATTTTAATTTAGTTATGTACTATGGAACTTTTGATTATGCGTTCCAATAAATGGCGAGTAGACGCCGAAAGCCTATCCCAGACGCTTTATTTCTCGTTGAAGTCTAGTAATGATGCGCTTTTCGAGCCTTGATATATATGACTGAGAAATTCCAAGTTTATCAGCTACTTCTTTTTGAGTCATCTCCTTGCCGCTTTTAAGTCCAAAGCGCATTTCCATAAGTTCTTTTTCCCTGGGTTCAAGCTTCTTCATTG
Source organism: uncultured Peptostreptococcaceae bacterium (assembly GCA_910588185.1). Taxonomy (GTDB): domain Bacteria; phylum Bacillota; class Clostridia; order Peptostreptococcales; family Anaerovoracaceae; genus Fimisoma. The sequence continues at coordinate 107,203 of CAJUQR010000004.1, read as the reverse complement.
CTCCGTAAAGCAATTTTCTATTGACTTCATCTTCAAGTCTATGGTATACCAAGTCCCCTTCTGTTCCCAGTATATCTGAAAGAAGCAGCTCATTGCCGTCCCAATCTACATTGAGAGGCTCGTCGAGACTGACCTCGCTTTTGAGCTTGGAAGTTCGCCTCAAATGCATAAGTATTTCATTCTCAATACATCTTGAAGCATATGTAGCCAATTTTATATTTTTCTCCAATTTAAATGTATTTACAGCCTTAATCAAACCTATTGTGCCTATGGAAATCAGATCTTCTACATTAACTCCAGCATTTTCAAATTTCTTTGCTATATACACCACTAATCTGAGGTTCCTCTCTATCAAAATGCTTCTGGCTTCCTGACTGCCATTGGCATACTCCTTAAGAAGTCTTGTCTCTTCCTTACGGTCAAGAGGCGCCGGAAGCACGTCACTTCCACCAATATAAAAAAGAGTTCTAATCTTTCTCCTACCTAATTCTCTCAATCTTTTAAGCCACGTTCTTATTTGTATAGTAGGCAAAAACCTAAACTCCTTATACATGTTACAGCAATCCTCCCTAAAAAAATCTCATATCCACCTAGCTCGTTTATAATACATTACATGTTGTGCAAAGTATGTCGAAATCTGCAATGAAATAAAAAAAATATGAATTACTTACGGCCATAAGACTAACAGATTATAATTCTTTTTCAAGAAAGTCTTTATTGATCAAAACATCAAAGCCTTCAAAAATACCGTCATAGAATGCAATAGGAGCTCCTATTACGCACTTCTTATTAAATATTATTTGATCACTTCTTATTCCTTCCAGATATCCGCAATCTACTCCTACAGCTTTGTATGGTATTACCATATACCTTTCTTTAAAATCAGACACCATAAAAGGAAGTTTCGATGCTCCTTTTTTATCAAGCAATACTGCCGGCTTACCTGTAATAGGATCTCTTAAACTGTTACCTGAATCGACATATCCTTCAAAATCATAATTTTTATCACCTATTACTATCTTCACTTTTCCACGTATAGCTATATCTTCTGTTCTTCTACGTATTAACTTTATAAACCAATATGTAAATCCAAATGCGAGGATTCCAAAACAGATTAGTTTCAAATATGTAACAGCATCCATATATATTATTCCCTGATGAGTTATTGCCGGCTGCTTTTGCCACAGAAGAAGCGCAATAACTACTCCGCCTGACAAAAATGTCAATGTTAAAAAAATAGCTGAGTTTTTTAATATTCTGCTTCGTCCAAATGATGCAAGTGAAACAATTATTCCTATGGCAATCCTCAAAACCGCTGATATTACACCTTCTATTGGCAGAAAAATTATGAATCCACTTAAACCGCAGATAGACGCTGATAATGCAATCTTCCAAAGCGGTGGCATGCTACCTATAAGTTTACCTGTAAGAAAAATCAACAATGCGCCAACTATGAAATTTTCCAAAAAAAGATATTCGCCATAGATAATCATATTCCACCTCTCAAGCTCAATAATATCTCCTAAATTTTGCAAAGTCTGTCGAAAATGGGATATGCCCCGGCGGCAGAAATTATATAACCGTATATGGTTAATAAGTTTAAAATGTGGTATATTGATATTGCAATAAAATTTGAAAGGAGTTTTTACAATTATGAACAAAAAAGTCGCAGATTTAATTAATGATCAAATCAACAAAGAATTGTATTCAGCTTATCTCTATCTGGAATTTGCTAATTTTTATGATTCCATAGGTCTTGACGGTTTTGATAACTGGTACAGAATTCAGGCTCAGGAAGAAAGAGATCACGCTATGCTTTTCTATCAATATTTACATAACAACGACATCAAAGTAGAACTTAAGGCTATAGACAAACCTGAATGCGAACTCAAAGATAAAATGGACCCTCTCAAAAAAGGTCTCGAACACGAAAAATATGTTACATCTTTAATTGACACTATTTATGCAGCTGCATATGAAGATCACGATTTTAGAACTATGCAGATGCTAGACTGGTTCGTTAAAGAACAAGGTGAAGAAGAAAAGAATGCATCTGACATGATTACAAAAATGGAGTTATTCGGAGACGATGCAAAAGGTCTTTACATGTTAAACAGTGAGATGGCAGGCCGTTCTTACAGCGCACCGTCACTTACTTTATAATATTTGATTCTAAAAAAGCGGAACACATTTTGTATTCCGCTTTTTATCAAGTCTATAACTTTTTCCACTCTTCCTCTTTAAATCCCACAAGAACTTTATCTTCCGTAACAACGATAGGTCTCTTAACAAGCATCCCGTCAGTTGCCAAAAGGCGAAGCTGTTCATCTTCGCTCATGTCTGCAAGTTTATCTTTGAGCTCCATGGATTTGTACAAAAGTCCACTTGTATTAAAAAACTTTTTAATAGCTAGTCCGCTTCTATCATACCACTCTTTTAGCTCATCATATGTAGGATTTTGCTCTTTAATATGTCTGTCTTCATATTCAAATCCTCTATCATCCAACCATTTCTTTGCTTTTTGGCAAGTAGTACATTTAGGATATTCAACAAATAACATATTTCTCTTCCTTTCTCTTATTTATAATATTTTAGGCAAAACAAAGTTTACAGCTGACGGTATTATCTCCATTTTAATCTCTTCTGCATCTACTATCTCGCCATCCGTACATAGTCTCATTTTTTCATCTAAAGGTGTAATTACGACTTTTTTACATTTTCTAAAGTAAAATATTCTATCAATGTCCTTAAGCTCCATATGCGTGCCCTTTGAATACGCAGGAAACTTCTGCAAGAATTCTCTTCTCGACACATCATAGATTATATTTGCATCCATATATCCATCATATAAGGAGGCCTTAGGCGAACTTTTAACTCCGCCGCCGCAGTATGACCCATTGGCGATTGCGGTTAAAAGAAGCGGCCCCTCATGAACCGTCTCATCATCAATTTTGATACTCAGATTGGCACCTTTTTTCTTTATAAGTATCCCTGCTACTGCTGACAGATATGCAAGCGACCCTTTTAACAAAGGATATTGTTTGAGTTTTGCAGTAAAGTCAACTACATTACAGTCAAACCCTATATTGAACATATTAAGACAGTATCTAGTTTGGTATCTACCATTCATCATGCCTTCATACCTTATAACATCAACTTTCTGCTGTTCTCCTCTAAGCTGTGCTTCTATGTCCAAAAAATTTCCTGCTTCCGCAAAATTCCTTACAAAGTCATTGCCCGTTCCTATAGGCACTATCCCCATGCTGACATTATCAAACCCCATTATTCCGTTGAGCACTTCGTTGGCAGTTCCATCTCCGCCACATGATATAAGCCTAAGTTCTTCGCCTTTGTCTTGAGCTTCTTTTGCAGCAACCCTAGCAAATATTTCCCCATCACCTATACTTTTAGTCAAATAAAAGCCAGCCGGAATTCCCGACTTTTCAGAAACCACGCTTATATTTTCTTTGAGCTTATCTATTCCTCTGCCTTTACCGGCCTTTGGATTGACCACAAAAATTATCTTCATAAAAATTTTACCATTATCCTTGTTAAGATTCTGTATATAAACATTTTACATTTTTTGCGGCATAAATCAACTGCTACTTTTATTTTCCATGTTTCTGGGTTATAATATTACAGTAATTTTTATAAAAAGGAGGCAAATATGGATTCGAGAATAAAAGAACTTTCTAAAGGACTCACATCGTATTCTTGCGATTTACGCAAAGGCGAACGTGTGCTTATAGATTATGAAGGTGAATGCTGCCGTCCTCTTGTAAGACAACTTATAAAAGATGCCTATGAGCTTGGCGCTAAACCCTATGTTAATCACAAAGATAGCTCCATATTAAGAGAAATACTTCTAAATGCAGACGAAGATCAGATAGAATTTCTTAACGATTATCAGCTTTACCAAATGAAAGGTATGGACGCTTATATCGCTGTGAGGGGAGGCGAAAATACTGCGGAGCTGGCAGATGTTCCTTCCGATAAACTTAACATGTACTATAAGCTGACAAGCCCTGTACTTGATTATAGAGTTAACAAGACAAAATGGGTTATTCTCAGATACCCTAATCCTTCAATGGCTCAACTTTCAAACAAATCACAAGAAGCCTTTGAAGACTTTTATTTTAATGTATGCACTTTAGACTATAAAAAGATGAGCAAGGCCATGGATCCTCTGGTTGACCTAATGAACAAAACTGATAAAGTTCGCCTCGTAGGTCCGGGAACAGATCTCACTTTTTCTATCAAAGACATTCCGGCAGTTAAATGCGACGGTCTTCGCAATATACCTGATGGTGAAGTGTATACAGCCCCTATCAAAGATTCAATGAACGGCACAATAAGTTATAATACTTTCTCTGAAGAGCAAGGTTTCACTTATGAAAACATTAAGTTTAAAATTAAAAAGGGTAAAATAGTCGAAGCAACCGCAAACGATACTGACAGAATCAATGCCCTTCTTGATACAGATGAGGGCGCTCGCTACTTTGGGGAATTTGCCATAGGTGTAAACCCTTATATATTAACGCCTATGAAGGATACACTCTTTGATGAAAAGATATGTGGAAGTTTCCATCTGACACCGGGCAAATGTTATGAAGATGCAGATAACGGCAACGAATCAGCTGTTCACTGGGATCTCGTCATGATACAAAGGCCTGAATACGGCGGCGGCGAAATATACTTTGACGATGTGCTTATCCGTAAAGACGGACTTTTTGTCATAGATGAGCTCAAAGGACTAAATCCAGAAAATCTTAAATAGATAAAACATTTGCTTGGGAAAGGAGCACCAGATGAACAAGAAAAAAATTGCAGTACTTTTTGGAGGCTGTTCCAGTGAATATGGAATTTCTCTGAAGTCCAGCTATAGCGTTTTAAAATATATTGATAAAGAAAAGTACGAAGTAATTCCCATAGGTATAACTGAAAAAGGAGATTGGTTCCACTACTATGGCAGCCTGGAAAAAATTATCGAAGATTCATGGCAGGATGATAAAACTGAATGTGTTACCGCCTACATTGTGCCTGACAGAAGCGTACACGGTATGATGGAGCTTACACCATCCGGTCCTGTTTTTACAAGGCTGGATGGTGTCTTCCCTATGCTTCACGGCAAAAATGGCGAAGATGGAACAGTTCAAGGTTTAATTAAGCTTGCAGGCATCCCTCTTATGGGCTGCGACGTGCTCTCATCGGCTCTCTGCATGGACAAATATCGTGCTCACGTAATCGCTGAAGAAGCAGGGATTGCAGTTCCAAAAGCAGCCAGTCTGGCAGGCTGTTTTGACGAAGAAACTGTCTTTGAAAAAACTGCAAATCTAACTTACCCACTTTTTGTTAAACCTGTAAACGCAGGTTCTTCTTACGGAATTACCGTAATTGAAGATAAAAGCCAGCTTATGGATGCCGTAAATTATGCTCTTTCGTATGATGACGAAGTTATAGTAGAAGAAAAAATTGACGGCTTTGAAGTTGGATGTTCAATAATCGGCGACGGCAAGGGTGACGATATTGTCGGAAGGGTTGACGAAATTGAATTGTTCACAGGATGCTTCTTTGACTACACAAGAAAATACACCGGTGTAGATTCAAAGATCCATACTCCTGCAAGAATAGATGAAAAAACCGAAGAACGTATAAAGGAAGCAGGTAAAACGCTGTTCAGAGCATTGGGATGCAGCGGATATGCACGTCTGGACATGTTCCTTACTCCAGAGGGAAAAATCGTATTCAATGAGGTAAACTCCATACCAGGTTTTACTTCTGTAAGCCGTTTTCCTAAGATGATGGCAGGCGTAGGGCTTGAATATACCGATGTTATAACTAAAATTATAGAAATCGGACTGAAAGAAGAAGCTTAATTAAAATCAAAAAAGGCAGATACATGAAAACCTCAATGTATCTGCCTTTTCTTATTGTACTTTTACCAGCTTCCGCCGCCACCGCCGCCGAAGCCTCCGCCGGAAAATCCACCGCCGCCGGAGAAGCCGCCTCCGCCAACACCGGAATCTCCTCCTGTCGGAATATGAATGTTACTTTCAAAAGAATGATTACAATGATTCATCATTCTTGAGAAAAGCCATACGTCAAATATATCAACACTATTGCTGTGATACCATGATGGCTGTACCATAGATATTCCCTCAAAATTTTTAGCCCACTTATCTGTCAATCCCATTACATAAGCATATGGCAATATATTATAAAAATAATTAGGATTTTCTTCCACTAGAATATTTATTCGATTCAGCTCTGCCTTTTCTATAAAATTCTTGAGTCCCAATATTTTTCCCATCAGCTCTATACTTGACTTGGTTCTCTGCGTCATAAATACTATGCAAAGTTCTCCCGCAAAATTTACTCCTGCAAACACAACTATGAGAAGCAAATTACCAAACAAACCTGCAATGACAAAGCCATATGCAAGACTGACCATTCCTTTTATCAGCCACGAAATAGTACCGCCTACCAATTTACTGGCAGTCTTCATTACATATTGTTTCTTAGTTCTGAATATTAGAACAACCAAAACCAAAACCGATACTACAGCTAAAATCACGGCTATCAAAGGCTGCATAGTTTTGCCGCTGTACCACCATGCCGCAGCAGCAGTTCCTACCTGAGCAACCATCGTAAATACTACGCCAAGTACCTGAAATACAACAGATTTTACAGTAACCTGCCTGTTAGCCTTTTTCATAAAATAATTACTAAGTTGCTCATACGCTGCAAGGTAACTATCTCCGAAGTCTTCATCCAAATCGTCGATATTAACCGAATCTCTGCCGGCAAACAAGCCATTAAAGAGAGTCTTTGCAAAGGACTTTTCTTTGCTGTCTATATCCTTTAACTTTACAAATCTAAAATTATCATTTTTTATCTGTTCAATAGACATGTAACCTTTATCAGCAAAATACATTATCAGAGATACCAAATCTCTCTTATTTACGGTTCTGTCTATGATATATCCCACTTCAGCAGGATTCATGCCCTCCGGAGGATAAAATTCAACTGTAGACACAATTTTCTTATCTCTTCCAAACATAAACCACAGCAAGAATGCAAAACCGGCTACGATACAAGTAATTACTAAGGCCATGATTTTTGCCCATACATAAGTACCTTCTCCTTGCCAATAGCCTTCAGGCAAATGACACAAAACAGTTATACCGTTTCCTGTCATCATCCTTGATTCTTTTATAATAATCTCATTAGTTTCTTTCTCATAGGTCCAATCAACACTTCCTTTGTATGTTGAGCCGTAATATCCGCTATACACCTCTATTTTGTTCTCATCTATAGCCTTTGGAAGCTTAATGGATACACGAGCCTCTTCTATTGGAGTCTCCCATCCTGTCGGTATGACATCAAGATACAAGAAGTCTTCTTCCGGATTTCTGTCATCATATACCTTAATCCTATAGTTAATCTCATACTTCTGACGTCCTATTACCGTCTCATCCTCGCTGCCTATTCTGATAACCTTGTTACCCTCTTCAGAATATGTGTCAAACTCCCATCCCTTAACATCGATATCTTTTATAGACATATAGCCCATATCTTCAAAATTTCCTGTAGGTATATATCTAAAAAGCCCATGTTTTTGTACATTAAAATTTACATCTATATTCTCCGATACATCATAGGTATTATCTTCATTTACCTTAATCTGCACATCATAAAGGTCTGTACTGTAACTGTAAGCTGAAGCGGATGTTGCAAACGCAGAATAAGATGCAAGCAGAATAACGATTAAAGCCAGTATACTGATTATGTGCATTATACTGCGACATTCTATTTTTGCTGTTTTTTTAATATTACAAATCATCTGAATGCTCCATTATTGAAAGCTTACTTTTACGTTTTTTCTTTCCTCTTCTGCATCTACCTCAAACATAGGTTTCTTCTCAAAATGAAAGATAGATGCAATGATATTTGAAGGAAATACTTCACACTTTGTATTGAACTGCTTTATAACTGCATTATAATATTTACGTGAATTAGCTATATCTTCTTCAACCATATTCAATTTGTGCTGTAAATCCAAGAAATTTTCATTTGCTTTCAAATCTGGGTAGTTTTCAGCTACTGCAAACAGTGTCTTAAGAGTTCCTGTCAAAGCATTTTCTCCTGCTGCCTTTTCCTCCAAAGTTACAGCTCCCTGCGCCATATTTCTGGCTGATATTACCCTTTCAAGAGTCTCTTTCTCATGGCTTGCATATCCCTTTACAGTTTCCACTAAGTTAGGAATAAGGTCATATCTCTTTTTCAAATATACATCCATAGTGGCAAAAGCCTCTTCACAATTGTTCTTCAAACGTATAAACCCGTTATACATTACGATTATTATAATAACTAAGACCACTATTACTCCGATTGCAATTAACATAATTTAATTTCCCCCTTTATTTTAAATATTTTTCTAATAACGACATTACTTCATCAATATCAATAGGCTTAGCAGTATGGGCATTCATTCCGCATTCTAAACTATGCTGAATATCATCTGCAAAGGCATCTGCTGACATTGCGATAATAGGAATATCTTTATCCTCACGAGATAAACTTCTAATAGTACTTGCAGCCTCATATCCATTCATAATAGGCATACGTATATCCATAAGAATCGCATCATAATAATTTAATTCTGACTGGCTGAATTTATCTACACATATTTGGCCATTCTCTGCCCAGTCCACTTCAAAGTCCACTTCTGTAAGGATATCATAAGCAATTTCATAATTTAATTCATTATCCTCAGCCAGTAGAATGCGCTTACCCTTAAAATTAAACTTTTCTTCGCTTATCTCTTCGTGATACTCTCCATCGATGTAGCGTTTTAATCCAAAATACAAAGTCGACTTAAAGAGTGGTTTAGCAATGAATCCTGCCACTCCTTTTCCAAGAGCTTCTTCTTCGATATCGCTCCAATCATAGGCAGATATTAAGAATGTCGGAATTTCATCACTGATTCGTTTCTTAATCTCTTCCATAGTACGAACTCCGTCCATTACCGGCATTTTCCAGTCAAGAAGTACAAAGTGATAATCATCATCTGCCTTATTATGAGTCTCTATCATTTCAAGAGCAGATTCTCCGCTCAAAGCATATTCAGCCTTAAGGCCAAGTTCCTCAAGTGTATTAACTGCGCTCAGACAAAGAGCTTCATTATCGTCAACAACAAGTACATTATATGATGGAAGTATCATATCAGATTCACTTATATCGGACTTTTGCAGATCAACTGTTATATGGAACTCACTTCCTTCTCCCTGCTTACTCTTTATCTCAATAGTTCCGCCCATAGCATCTACGATATGCTTTGTAATTGCCATACCAAGCCCTGTGCCGGCTATCTTATCTACCCTGTTATTCTGTTCCCTTGTAAAAGAACTGAATATCTCTTTCTGGAATTCTTCACTCATACCTATTCCATTGTCTTTTACAATGAAAGAGTTCTTAACATAATTTTCTCCAAGCTCAGAAATCTCCTGCGATAAGTATACATCTATTCTTCCCTGGTCCGGCGTAAACTTATGAGCGTTTGATAATAAATTAAGCAATATTTGATTCAAACGAACGCTGTCGCACATTACATTCTCTGCAATTATGTTCTGAATAAAAATATCAAATTGTTGATTTTTTGACTTAAACTGAGGCTGCATTATCTGAACTATATCCTTCATAGTATCTCGAAGTGATAATTGATCCATACTTAACGTCATTTTGCCACTCTCTATCTTGGACATGTCAAGAACATCATTAATAAGTCCAAGAAGATGTTTACTTGACAGTTTTATTTTGTTCAGGCAATCCTCTACACGAACAATATCAGAAATATTTTTAATGGCGATTTCTGTCATGCCCACTATTGCATTCATAGGAGTCCTTATATCATGGCTCATATTAGATAAGAACATACTCTTAGCCGAATTTGCATGTATCGCTTCTCCTTTTGCCTTTTCCAGCTCATGCATCTGATAGCGTGTAAGTCTGTAGTATAATATGAAAATCCCCAGTAACATGGCCAAAATACATATGCTGGCAATAAGCATAGTTGAAGTACGTGTCTCATCAAGCTCGTATACTATATTATCCAATTCTCCAAATGGAAGGATACTGATCAGATACCATTCTGATTCATCTAATTCCGACATATAAAGATGGCACTTTTCTTCACCCATTAAGATTATAGTTGAATAATTTTCGTTATGTTCAATTGCTGTCTTAATTTCTTCTGCATATTTGTCTTTACTCTTTCCTTCATACTCTTTAAAATCATTTTCAACTCTATCAAAAAAATTGCTGATATTAGATTCTTCACCTCTAATTACAAAGTCGCCGTTCTTATTTATAACATGTGAGTGAGACGTATTTTCTTTTTCATCTACAAAAAGAGCGTTTTTAAAGTAATCCATAGAAATACCGACAACTACTACATCACTGGTCCTGCCTTCTCCCATATCATACTTGGCATTTACTGCCAGCAATAATAATCTTTCACCATCTGAACCGACACCACGTGAAATCTTCTTATCACTGTTTTTCAGTATATCTTCAAATTCTTTTTGATCCAGAGGCACAATCCCCTGTCCATAAATATTTTTAAAGTCTCCATCCTTCGTATAAAATGCCAGGGATTTGAACTCACGTACTCTTGCACTGGTCTGAAGTTCCTGTACTAATGCAGTGCCGAATTGATATTCTTTAGGGGGAGTCCTTTGAATCATACCCTCTACCTGAGATAAACGTATATCGATTATAGACGAGAATTTCTGCTGTATCTGCTGATTCATCTCTGTCATATAAATCTCACCAATCTTGCTTATTGATTCTTGGTTTTTTACTTTCATATGAGCAGTTACAGAAGCAAATATAACTACGCTAAGTATGCTTGATATTATAATGCTTATTAACAAATATCGGCTAATATTTTTTTTCACTTGTAATTCTCCTTACTATGATAATTCTCTGATTCCTTTTATAATCGTTTCATAGTCTTTCTGCACTATTTCCACATATTTATCAATACCTTCAATTTCCTTATTTCTAAGTTTTTCGGTAAGACTTGCCGATGATTCATACAGCTTATCAAATCCCAAGTTCTGGCATATGCCTTTTATTGTATGAGCAGCACGAAAAGCTTCATCATAATTTTTTTCATTCAGAGCATCACATAACAATTGATAACTGCCATCATCTAAAAACTTTAGCACAAACTTTTTAACTCTATCATCACTTCTAAGTCTAGAAATAACTTCTTCATAGTTTCCGTCTATTGCCTCATAACATTCTTTAACAGTCATACTTCTTTCATCACCTTCTTTTTATTCGTCTATATCCTGTGAACTATCAGCAAGAACTTCTTTCATACTGTCATCGTAAAAATGATAACATCCTTTTCCGTTCTTTTTTGATGTATAAAGCGCACAGTCTGCACAATACTTCAACGTATTAAAATCTGTACCTACATCTTCAGATTTTGCAATTCCCATACTTACAGAAACCGGGAATTCCTCATATATACCATTTAAAGCATTGAAAACACGGTCAATAATCATGTCCAAATTATACTTGTAATCCATAAACAGCATAAATTCATCTCCGCCTATACGTGCGGCGATATCATCACTTCTTATGCTTTGCATAAGAGTATCTGCTATGTACTTTAGCACAGAATCACCAAAAATATGTCCAAATTTGTCATTAGCCAATTTAAAATCATCAACATCGAGCATAATAAATGCAAAACGATGATCGGGATTTATCTTTGTCTTTTCTTTTATCAATTTTTCTGCTGCAACCCGGTTATATATACCTGTAAGTCCATCCTGTGATGACATTACTTTAAGATTTGCCAGTTCTGTATGTTCATCATGTATATCCGTAATCTTTCCATAGAATTTAATAAACTTAGGAGACTGAGCATAATCCCATATTGTCTGTACAATGACACGTTTCCATCGTCTTTGACCGTCTCTTGTCATTTCAAACTCTAACTGAACTACCGGATGCTCTGCTGTAGTCTTATCCAAAGCTTCTATAAAATTATTTATATTTTCTCGTCCAAAACATTCTATGAGCTTAACATCATCAAAAGGATTTAATATGTTTTCCTCAATTCCGAGTTCTTTTGCACCACGTCCTGATACAAACAGCATGGACGGAAAAGCAGTATATTCAAACTGAATTTCTTTAGACATTGCAGCGTAGAATTCATTCTTATTCCGTTCATATTTCAAAGATTCTAAAACGCTCTCAAATGTAGAAAGTTCTTCATAGTTATCAAATGTTTCCGTTATCTTTTCTATATCTTTCTTTTTATTATAATCCTGCGTACTATTTTCAATGACTTTTCGTATACTGTCCTCAGAATCTTTAAGGCATTCAAGAAGCAGAGGATTAAACGTACCGCATTCTCCATTTAAAATCATTGATACAGCCTTATCATGAGAAAATGCCTTTTTATACACACGCTCACTTGTAAGAGCATCATAAACATCAGCCAAAGAAACAACCTGCGCAGCAATAGGAATCTCATCTCCTTTTAAACTGTTCGGATAGCCCCTCCCATCATATCTTTCATGATGGGACTGACATATATCAATTGCAATGGTCATAAGTTCTTCATCTTTATAAAAAGGAATCTCCTTGAGCATTCTTGCTCCCAGTTCAGAATGAGTTTTCATTATCTCAAATTCCTCATCTGTAAGTCTGCCTGGTTTATTGAGAACATTGTCAGGTATAGCGATTTTGCCTATATCATGAAGCGCTGATGTTACCGAAATCAAAGATATTTGAGATGGTGTAAGATTATAGCGATCTGTTTTTTTAAACAAACTTCTTAATAACAATTCCGTCAATGACTGTACATGTAAAACATGCAGACCACTTTCTCCATTTCTAAATTCTACGATATGACTTAATATAGCGATTAGCAAATTACTGCGCTTCTCATTTTCATAAATTTGCTCTGCAACCATACCTACGAGCTTATTTTGTTTCTCATAAAGCATCAAAGTGTTATTTACCCTCCTATACACAATAGAAGAGTCAAACGGTCTCGAAATAAAGTCTGTCGCTCCAAGTTCATAAGCCTTTTCAATTGCAGATGGTGAGCTTTCTGCCGATATCATGACAACCGGAACTTCTTCAACCCAGTTGTTTTGATTCATAATTTCCAGAACCTCAAAGCCATCCATCTCAGGCATTACAATATCCAGCAGCATTAATGATATCTCTATGTGTTTTTTTTGAAGTATCATTATGGCAGACTGACCGTCTTCAGCCTCGATAATTTCAAATTCATCTTCCAAAATATCAGCTAAAATAGCTCTATTCATTTCTGAATCATCTACTATTAAAATCTGTTTTTTATCTTTTACTTCCATAGTAACCAAGCTTTCTTGTCTGAGTAGATAATTTTATATCTTTATTATAATAAAAAAAAGACTTATAATAAAGTCTTTTTCTTTGTTTTAGCATTATTATATCCAATTAAATTTTAATGTCTTCAACGCCATAATTAAGACGATATTTACTAGACGAATAAGTCTTATAAAATAAATTAGAAATTCGTTGAATTATTATATATGTATCATCCTTACAAGAGCAGTTTACAAGCAATATAAACTGTTCTTCATTTATTCTGGCACAGATATCTGTAGAGCGAATAGACCCTAATATAATATCTCTAAGCCTGTTCAAAACCCTTGTCTTCTTATCAATATCCACATTGCTTACCAAGCTAAACAAGATAATATAGTAATTCTTATCTTCTCGCTCAGAAATCTTTGATGATAATTCATAAACATGCCTAAACATATCAAACGTGCAATAAAAACCACCACGTTTATCCTGCTTATCCCTATTTTCATCAAGGTCTTTTTTAATTTCAGATAAATTTAACAATTCTGTCTTGTTCTCTTCTTCTAATATATCATATAGTTCCTTAAACTTCGGCGACAGTCCTGTACCGAGCTCTTTATAGAAAGCTTCATTAATTTCATCATAATACTGCAAGGCTTTATGATATTCTTGAGTCTCAATAAGACCTTGAATATAAAAATAATGTAAACCTTCATAAAATGGTTCTCTTAAAATAGCTTGATAGTCTATTTTAATCATCAATTCATATTCATCTTTGCTGATTAAATACTTACATATTCTACCTACGATATTTGCAAAATTTGCACGATACCACTCTGCTAGCTGCGCTGCCCAAAAATGTTGAGAAGATGTCGTAAATAAGTGTCCAGTATATATGTCCATGACTTTTAATGCAACATTATAATCTGCCTGAGTCAACTCAACTTTGCTCTCAAGCTGCTTAATAATATCCTCAAACAGCTCAGTATCTAAGACAAATTCAAGTTCATCTGTCAACCTATATCCGCCTTTACTTGAAATAATCCACTCTATGTCGTCTCCAAAGATATCTTTTAATAATTTCCTTAAATTGTGCACAGCAAACTTAAGGGCGCTTTTTGGATTTTTGCTTTCATTCCATAATGCGTCATACAAATCTTCATTGGAAACAACCCTATCGTGATTAAACAAGAAAAACTGAAAAAGGTTTATGGGCTGTTTATTTAAGTGTTCGGTCATACTATATCTTACTCCACGAAACTTTATAACAAATTCCCCGAACATTCTTACGCAAACAATATTGTCACTACCCATCTTAGTCTCTCCTCCGGTAATTTGCGTATGATTTTATAAAGTTACTTAATATTTATTATATAAGTAAATACGTCTATGTCAATAAGAAAACGGGAGGATAATTATCCTCCCTAATTTAAAAATCTATGCTCTTTGTAATCCTTGATCTTTATCATCGTCTTGTTTGAATTTACGTCCTACAGCAAGTACAACCAAGTTGATAACTGCCATAACAACCATCAATAACGTCCATTTATCTGTCATTACCATCGGCATTGACATATCTTCAGTTACGAAAAATACGATAACTGATACAATTGCCAAGATTACTCCTATGACCTTAGTCCATTTTCTTCTCTTCAGCTCATTTACTTCTTCCTCATTCTCTGCCTCTTCTTGTTTCTTAAGTTTTCCAAGAAGAATAACAATACCAAACAACACTGTCAATACAGTAGAAATAAGATTTACAAGCGCCCAGCTTCCGCTTCCGGCATTTGCCATAGGGACTTGCGGATCATCAATCTGAACAGGTTCTGTTTCTCCTCCGGCAAGTGGAGTCTCTGGATCAGGAATTATTGTTGCTGTTCCTGTAGGTGCTGGTGCAACAGTAACTGTTGGTAATGGCGGTGCAATAATCGTTACAGGAGGAGTAGAAGTCGGCGGCGTAGTAGGTGTAGGAGGAGTTGGCGGATTAACAGGTTCATCTACTTCTTCCGCTTCATATTCAGCTGTAATTGTCAAATCCGATTGAACATTGGTAAATGTTGTATCCCATCCCGTAAACAGATAACCTTCTCTTGATGGTTCTTCAGGCGCACTAGCATCCTGTCCTGCCAAAACAGATTCTGTTTTTAAAACATTATTATTATAATCAACAAAGCTGACTGTATATTCATTTGTATATCTTGGTGTTATATATACATCACCCTGTCTTAATCTTAAACTTGAATCTCTGCTTCCATTTATTTTGTCAACACCTGTATTTGTCCACTGAATATTAAAATCTGACGCTTTTGTATTCACGGTATAGTCCAGAGATACTTCTTCAGAAGTCATAGTTCTTGTTCTAACTTGTGACATGGTCTTATCATATACATATGTCTGCGCATTAAATCCGGTTATTCTTCTTCCATTTAACTGAAAACGGTCGCCAACCAGTTCTGCAATATTAATATTATTATCATTATGATAATAATCATATGCGCCTACTCTAACCCATGCATTTGCTGTATAATCATATACATTTACTGTAAAATAAGTAGGCTGGTACATTACTTCTTTTGATGAAATGCTATTTGGACCTACATTAAACACAATATATCTGTTTCTGTAATCTGTAGCATCAGGACTATCTGTTACGCCTGTAACTATAGGATTCACATTATATTCTACTTCCATAGGTGCAAATCCATCTTGCTGTCTGGTATATACTCTCAACGTCGAATTTTTCTTCGTAAGATATGTGCGAGATCCATCCATCCTAAAATCAATGCCATCGATAGATTCTTCATATCCCAAATAACCATGAGCGGCAGCTCTGTGCTCAACATTTACAAATACATAATCTTTCAGATATGTGTTTGTGTTTTCTCCGTCTTTAATCGCTACGGCATATGCAAGTACTGGCACAGAATAGTATTGATCCTGCGCTGCTCCAAATCCTTGCTTTTCATATGCTAAATCTTTGGCTAAAAACTCTAATGTGGCGCTGCCGTCATTGTTAAGGGTATATCTTGTATCTCCGCTTCTTCCTGTCGTTCCAATTATTCTTGGAGTTTGAGGAAAAGTAATATTCGGATCATTGCGGCTTGGTTTGTCAGGCAAAGCATCCGGCAATGTATATCCTTCATCTGCTACTATAGTCAATTTTATTTTAAGACCATCTATTCGGCAATCTGTCACCTTTACATTCCATCCGTCAAAATGTACTCTTCCATATTGTCCGAATTTATAATCTTCTTTTGTTGTCGAAGATATTACATTATCTCCGTTTAATTCTTCTTCCAGTCCATCTAAATAAGCATCGTAATTGCTATTTGTAATTTCGGCATCCGGGGATACTGCAAATGCCTGAACGGTAAACATGCTTACTAGCATAGATAGACAACACACAATCGTTAAAAACTTCTTCACAATCATTCTCCTTACAAATAATTTAAACACCTTTATATTATTAAATTAATTGTAAACATATAGTGGTTAGTTTATTGTTATATTTCTGGGGGGGGGGGGGGGGGGGGGG
>CAJUQR010000004.1:0-90275 GCA_910588185.1 uncultured Peptostreptococcaceae bacterium | reverse complement strand
CCCCCCCCCCCCCCGGAAAATTTTGGTTTTTTCTAATTAAATAGTTAAGCTCCATGATATTTTGATTATATTTTCTTTTAAAAAAACTAACCGATTTATAATCAAAAAAGACCTGAAACTCTTTCAAGTTCAGGTCTTTATTCATACACAAATTGTTACCGTACATTTAATTTTCTTTCCATAACTTCTTGATTCATCGAATATAGAATCGCTGTTTCTTCAGTAATCAATCCTTCTTTATATAAAGAAAGCAAACTGTTTTCCATGCTGAGCATATGCTCATTGGCTCCCGAAGCGATTATTCCATCTATCTGATGAACCTTATTTTCTCTAATCATATTTCTTACGGCAGGATTTGCCTGCATAATTTCAAAAGCAGGAACAAGTTTACCGGAGATTGTAGGTACCAACTGCTGCGAAATAACTGTTTCCAGTGTCATAGACAATTGCAATGCCACTTGTCTCTGTTGATTTGCAGGAAACACATCGATAATACGGTCTATTGTTGTAGCTGCGCCAAGCGTATGCAGTGTAGAAATCACCGTATGTCCGGTCTCTGCTGCTGTAAGTGCAATATTGATGGTTTCATAGTCTCTCATCTCACCAAGCAATATTACGTCAGGCGCTTGTCTTAATGCAGCCCTTAGCGCATTAACATAAGATGCGCTGTCTATAGTAATCTCCCTTTGCGAAACTATACTATTCTTATGAGAATGCAAATACTCTATAGGATCTTCAAGAGTGATGATATGCTTGGATCTGGTTCTGTTAATATGGTCTATCATACATGCCTGAGTCGTACTTTTTCCCATTCCGGCAGGTCCAGTCACCAAAACGAGTCCCTTATTAATATCAGCAAATTCAATTATGTCCTGAGGAATTCCTATGTCTGACGGACTAGGAAGTTCAAAAGAAATAATACGAATTACTGCAGCAAATGAGCCTCTCTGTTTATACGTGCTTACTCTAAACCTGGAAAGCCCGGCAACTGAAAATGAAAAATCATCATCTCCCTGCTCTTCAAGTTTACTCATATTACGGTTATTAGCTAGTCCATAGATTTCTTTTATAATATTATAAGTAGAATCAGGCAATAAACGTTCTTCCGATATATTCACAAGATTTCCGTAAACTTTCATAGTTGCCGGCCTACCTGCTACTATGAATATATCCGCAGCCTTATTGTCAACAGCTTTACTAAGCAATTCTTTTACTTCCATTATATCCTCCTACAATATATCTATACTTTGGTCAGGATTCCATTCCGAGCTAGGTAACACCTTATGACTCTTTAATTTATATAAGGTATCTCCCGGATAAGTGGCCTCTATTTCAACTGTTAATTTTAATTCATTTTCTGTAATACTAAACTTGATTATTCTGTCATAAACCATCAAATCAGAAAATTCTTCAGTTAATACTCCAAGTCTGTCATAATACTCTTTAGCAGAAGACGATTTCTGATAAATCTCGTACAATTTATCATCAATCTTTTCTAAAGCTTCTTCACCTTTAGACGATATTTTATAATATTCCGTGGTATGTTCAACACTTTTATTAGTCATATTCAAATTGGAATTGGCACTTACTAAAGAAAGTACAGCAAAAGTAACCAAACACAAAATAACAAATACAATTATAAAAGAAATAATACCTATATTCATGGTAAGTTTTCTATCTTTCAATTTGCCACTTCCTTTGCTGATAATTGTAATAATCCAAAGTATATATCACTTCTTCATCATGAACAACTTGAACGGTAATCGCATCGCCATTCTTTTTTATATCTGCCTCATATGTTGCATCTTTTTTATCTACAGCCTGACCAAAATCATCAAAATACACAATTCCCTCATTGACTAAATCATTCGTTTTATCATTTTTATAAACTTCAACAATATTTGCTGCAATTCTCATTCCTTGATCCTTACAAACGCTCTCTTCATTCATAGTGTTGGCTTTTACAAAAAGCTGTACACATAAGGCTCCTGCCAAGGCAAAGAACAAAATACCCACAATAAGTTCCATAAGAAATAATCCTGTTTTACTGTGCTTCATAATCTTGTCCTCCTACGATAGAAGCATAGGCTGTTCTTGTTTCACCGCCTGTAGTAATCTCTACAGTAAGCAGCGATTTTTCAACAGAAAAAGAAACACTGTCTACATCCATGACTGCCTGTCCCTTTTGCGCTGAAAAAATCTCCTCATCACTTATAAATAGTTCTTTTAGCTTATTTTCATCTTCATAAATATAAGTAGTATAATCTTTATCTCCGTATTTTTCATGCAAACACAATACATCTGTTCCGTTTACATTTTCAACACTTATACAATTTTCTGCATCGGTCTGCCTTACTTTCTCAATCAAATAATCCATTACAACATTCTGGTTGAATTTATCGTCCATAGTTTCCACCGTTGAAGAATAAACTTGGCTTCCTATATAAACAACTGCAAGGGAGCTTATGGAAAATATTAAAAATAGCATCAAAACAAAGACAAAGTCAATTGTATGGCGTTTAGCCGCCTTATACCTCATAAGTGCTCCTCCCTACTTTTCAATAATTGTAACATCGGGAACTATATTGCTGGCAACGGTTTGATATTTAATCTCAAAAGCTTCTTCATCATAAATAATATGATAATTTTGAACAAGATAATCAAGACTTTCAGGATAGCGTCCCTCTTGTGCATAACACTGTAAAACGCCACGATTCAAAGCCTTTTCCAAACTTTCCCTTTGTTGCTGTCTTGTACTTTCGTCAATACCTCTAAATCCAAATACAACAAATATAAAAATGATAATAATCGAAAAAATCGTAATCCAATATCTATATAACTGTTTCATATTACAAACTCGACATGATGCCTATAAGCGGCAGCATAACACTCAATAAGATTATACCTACTAAAATCGATAATATAGCCACAAGGGTAGGTTCTATAATACCGATTAAATTCAAAATTCTTTCATTAGTTTCACGGTCGTATTGGTCTGCAATTTCTCTCATTATATCATCCATATGACCGGTCTTATTTCCTATTTTCACCAATCTGGCATACATACCATTAAAAACTCCCATCTCAACAAGACTGGTCGCCAAATCTTTTTCTGCCAATGACATTTGAACCTTTGTAATCTTATCCATAAGTTCTTTATGATTTATCAATTCTTTTGACATCTCAAGACTCTGGTCTATATCAAGGCCACTGCTTAAAGCAATAGACATACCGCTTGTGAACTGAGACAATGCCAGTTTTAAAGATAGTTTCCTTGTAAACCGCCATTTTGCAAAAAAGTTATATAATTTCATCTTTCCAGATTCACTTTTAGTAAAGTACAAGAACAAAATCATAATTACAACTATTATGCCTATGAATATATAAGAGTAATTTGAAAGTGTCATTCCAAGATCTAAAACCATCTTTGAAAAACCCGTTATAGAACTTCCAAGTTGGCTGAACACCTGATTGAATATAGGCAGCACTTGGGTTATCAAAACTCCCACTACCACCAACATCATTATAATCATAACAAAAGGATATGTAACAGCACTCTTTATGCTTTCGCTGTTATCGTGCATGCGACGATAATGAACGCTAAGGGACTCCATAACTTCATCAAGCCTACCTGACATTTCTCCTATCTGTACCATCTTTAAAAAATAATCCGGAAATGCAGATGTTGCAGCCAGTGCATCATGAAAGCTTTCTCCATTCTCTAAATGTTTGTATATATCTGCCAGTACAGGCTTTAATTCTTCACTTCCCGCGTCTTCATTCATAATAGCAATGCCTTCATAGGCAGATATTCCAGCATGAAGTACCAATGCCATCTGTGTACTGAATGAATCAATTTCACGATTTGTCAGCTGATTTGCTTTCATACAACCGTCCTCCCCCGTTTAATATAAATATTTAATCAAGTAGTTATCTTTATTTGAAGTAAAGTCTCTTATTTCAGAACTGTTTTTTCCATCTGAAATAAGTGTGGGATCCATCATGGACCAGTTTTTACCATCAAACTCTATCAGGTCATCTACCCAGCCTATATCTTCAATATACACACTTATCCAAGCGTGATACAAACTTCCGCTTGGAAGTGAAACATAGCCTATCATCATACGAGTAGGGATATTTTGCGTTCTAAGCATAGTCGCCATTACAGCTGAATAATCGAAGCAGATTCCCTTCTTTTCTTCTAATGTTTCATCTACTTTAGGCAAATATCCTGATAATTTTCCTTTTTTAATTAAATCAGCTTTGTCACCATCATAACTTATGTTATTAATAACATAATCATAGACATATTTAACAGCATCTAAATCGTTATCTGCATTTTTAACAATTTCACTGCCTTTATCTATGGCTTTTGTCGATGAATCAAAATTGACAAATTGATTTGGATATAAATAAGGGGACAATTCATCATCTATATTTACCTGAATCGTCTTTGTATACAGCTGACTGTACTTATTATCAGAAATATTCTCATAAGCAGAAACTGTATATTGACCATCGCCGCCGGTTAAAGGGAAAACATTGTATCCTTCTGAAACATCATAAGTATACGGCTCATTCTGCCCGGGGTTTTGAATTCTTACCTTAACCTTTGCGTTATCACCTTCATATTTTGCCATTATATATCCGTCATCGGTATTTGAAATATCAAATATGATTTTTTCATTTCCTATTATATTTTCTCCGCTTGCCTTAGGCTCCAACACGATGGGGGTATTGTCCCTGCTGCCGCTGCCTTGTTTTACGGACTGACTATCTCCACCATTACAACCAGATAATACAAAAATCATAACGATAAAAAATAACGAAATTATTCTTTTGTCGATTTTCATATTTATCACCTCACCTGTATATTATATAAACAACACAGCAAGCAAGAAAGGATTTTTTCTGTTTTACTCATATATTATTTAATTTCCCAATTTATGGGTTCTTGTCCTGTAACTTCTAAAAATCTATTTGCCTTGCTAAAATATCCGCCTCCAAAAAATCCATTAAATGCAGACAGAGGACTTGGATGTACTCCTGTAATTATCATGTGCTCCTTATTCGTTATAAGAGCTTTCTTTGATTTTGCATTTGCTCCCCACAATATAAATACCATAGGTTTTTCTCTCTCATTTAAAAGCTTAACTATTCTATCAGTAAAAATCTCCCATCCTTTACCTTTATGCGAATTAGCTTCACCCCGCCTTACCGTAAGCACAGTATTCAAAAGCAGAACGCCCTGCCGTGCCCAATCTTCAAGACAGCCGTGATTTGGAGGTATCAGCCCCAAATCCGATTGAATTTCTTTATATATGTTTACAAGTGAAGGCGGAACCTTAACGCCTTTGTTTACAGAAAAACACAATCCATGCGCCTGATTAGGTTCATGATAAGGATCTTGTCCCAATATAACTACTTTTGTATCTTCATAAGATGAAAATTTCAGAGCATT
Organism: uncultured Peptostreptococcaceae bacterium; assembly: GCA_910588185.1. Taxonomy (GTDB): domain Bacteria; phylum Bacillota; class Clostridia; order Peptostreptococcales; family Anaerovoracaceae; genus Fimisoma. The sequence goes on along the minus strand of CAJUQR010000004.1, from coordinate 84,814 downwards.
AAAAAGATTTTCTTTTGGAGGATAAACGGTATGTTCTCTATACTCTGCTTCCAAAAATTCCTCTAATTTTTTATAATAGTCCTTTTCAAATTCTCCTTCTAATACATTGTCCCAATCGTTCCCTATGTAAACCATTTAAATTATCTCCTTTAGTTCTGTAACAATTTTTATTTATGTACTGCCTGTATTTAAAGCGTATACCAAAATGTAGTGCTAATAACACATTTTCTTCCTGCAAATCACCTCAAAATTGCAGGTTTTTCGCAGGCTGAGCAAAATCTTTGATTTTGCTAGCGCCGTGAGGTTATTATACCATAGCTACAAGGATATCTCGCTATGATTCAATGAACGCTTCCATGCGGCAACCCCGTAAATATTATCGTGCGTTAATTATACCATAATTGCGGCATTTATGCCGCAGCAGCGATAGCTGCCTGTGCTGAAAGCACAGAAATTGTGGTTCAATGTTCTCTCAGGCGCCAAAATCTTTGATTTTGCTAGCGCCGTGAGGTTATTATACCATAGCTACAAGGATATCTCGCTATGATTCAATGAACGCTTCCTTACGGCAATGCCGCAAACATAATCGTGCGTTCATTATACCATAAAAACTCTACCAAAGAAAACCTCTGCTTCTACGTGAATATTAAAAATTTTTTTGCATAAATACCAAAAAATATTCAGTAAATATAAAGTCGTTAATACCCCCCATGCAAAAAATCGCATCTTAAATTTTATTAAAATTTACCTAAATAAAATTGTATAAATTATCAATTCTTTCGTGTATAATAAGTCCATGAGCAAGATATATATAAGCAAACTGGCTAATAATATACTGCAAGAATATTTGCAGAATAACGGCCACATAATAAAACAAATAAACTCAAAAGCCTCTGTAGATCCCGCGATTGCTTTTCATCCTGATATATATATGTGTAATCTAGGTGAAAAAATATTTCACGGAGATCCGGGACTTTTATTGCCTGATTATCCAGGTCATGCTATATATAACGGTTGCTCAACAGGTAAGTTTTTTATTCACAACTTAAAGATAACATCACCTGATCTCATGAATACTGTTGATAAATTAAATCAAATAAAAATTCATGTAGCACAAGGTTATACAAAATGCAACTGCGTAGTCATAGACGAAAATTCTATAATAACTGCAGACAAAGGAATAGAAAAATCAGCTAAGAAAGCCGGTATGGATGTTCTTTTGATTCAGCCCGCTCAAGTAAATCTAAAAGGCTACAGATATGGATTTTTAGGCGGCGCATCAGGCAAAGTTGGAAATAGTATAATCTTTAACGGTAATATCACTAACCACAGCGACTACAATATAATTAAAAATTTCATTAAAAAACGTGACCTTGATCTTGTATATTTTAATCAATACCCTCTTACAGATATAGGTTCTATAATAGAGGATCCAAAATCATGAAAAAACATGCAATAATACCTATCTTTATTCCACACAAAGGCTGTCCAAACGACTGCATATTTTGCAATCAAAGAAAAATAACAGCACATAACGATGATGTAACCATCAATGATATTCACAAAACCGTGAATGAATACATGTCCACACTATCTGATATGAATATGGAAACTATAGAGCTTTCTTTTTTTGGAGGCTCTTTTACCGGACTCCCAATGGAAGAGCAAAATAAGTTTCTGAAAGTTGCAAAAGAATATAAGGATAAAGGTGTAATCCAAAAAATACATCTTTCCACAAGACCCGATTATATCAGCGAGGTTGTCTTGGACAACTTAAAGTCTTACGAAGTAGATGTGATTGAACTGGGAGTTCAATCTTTCTCAGAAAAAGTTCTAAAAGCATCAAACCGCGGACATGATGCTGCCTGTATTTATAAAAGCTGCGATTTAATAAAACAATATGGTTTTATCCTGGGAATACAATTAATGATAGGCCTACCTGAAGATAGTTTGAAATACGACTTGTTTTCTGCCATGGAAACAGTTAAAATAAAACCTGAAATTGCACGTCTTTATCCTACTGTTGTTATAAAGGATACAGAGCTTTATGAGCAAATGAAACAAGGCTTCTATGTCCCTATGACAGAAGAAGACGCTGTGTTAAGAACTTCAGCTATGTACAGAATTTTGACTAAAGCAGGCATAAATGTAATTCGTGTAGGTCTCAAATCAAGTGATATAATGTCTGACAAAGATAATACTGCCGGAACATTTCATCCGGCTTTCAGACAGCTTGTAGAAGGTCAAATAGCACGTGAAGATTTGGAAGAACAAATTAAAAAAATATATAAAGATAACAACGTTGTAAATACTATAGCCTTAGTCAGTAATGACAAATGTAGAAACAATATATTCGGACATAAATCTTTAAATAAACAATATTTTAAAAATAAATATAAGAGGATTGACTTTAAGTACATAATTGACTCTAAACTTGATTTAAATCTCAGCGATAATGAATATTTAGCGGTCGACCTCTCTAATACAATCGAAAAAGGAGATATAAAATGAAAGCAGTAGTAACAGTAATCGGCAAAGATATGGTTGGAATTCTTGCAAAAGTTGCTTCAGCATGTGCAGATAAAAATGCCAATGTGCTTGAAGTAACCCAGTCCATATTAGAGGGATATTTTTGTATGGTAATGGTAATCGATATAAGTAAACTTTCATGTCAGCTCGACGTTCTGGAAGAAAGTTTAAAGACCTCTGTTCCTGACATGGTAATTCACGTTATGCATGAAGATATTTTCAATTCAATGCACAGAATATAAGCGGAGGTAAAATTTTAGAATATGGTTAACTTTAATGATATCATGGAAACCATAACCATGATCCAAGATGAAAATTTAGATATACGTACTATAACTATGGGAATTTCACTTCTCGACTGCGCTGACAGCGACATAGACCGTTCTTGTGAAAAAGTATATAACAAGATTACTTCAAAAGCAAAAAACCTTGTAGAAGTGGGCCAAACTATTGAAAAAAAATATGGAATTCCTATCGTAAATAAGCGAATAAGCGTTACCCCAATTGCAATGCTGGTAGCTGCAAGCGGCGGAGATCCTGTCAAATATGCCCTAACTCTAGACGCTGCCGCACGTAAAGTAGGCGTGAATTTTATAGGCGGATTCAGTGCTCTAGTACAAAAGGGATTCAGCGCAGGCGATAAAGAACTTATCGCTGCAATCCCCGAAGCATTAGAAAAAACCGAATTTGTATGTTCTTCTGTCAATATAGGTTCAACAAAAGCCGGCATAAACATGGATGCTGTAAAGCTTATGGGCTCTACAGTGAAAAAAGCCGCAGAACTTACTAAAGAAAGACAATGTATAGGAGCTGCAAAGCTTGTAGTATTTTGCAATGCACCAGAAGATAATCCTTTTATGGCAGGAGCTTTTCATGGTGTGGGCGAACCTGACGTAGTAATAAACGTTGGTGTTTCAGGACCAGGCGTTGTGCGCAGCGCCCTTTCCAAGCTTCCTGACGATGCTTCTCTCAATGAAGTTGCAGAACTTATAAAGAAAACTGCTTTCAAAATCACAAGAGTAGGTCAGCTTGTAGGAAATGAAGCTTCCAAGATGTTGGGCGTTCCTTTTGGAATTATAGATTTATCTTTGGCTCCTACTCCCGCAGTAGGCGATTCAGTGGCACACATACTTGAAGAAATCGGTCTTGAGCAGTGTGGAGCTCATGGTACTACTGCAGCACTTGCCATGTTAAATGACGCCGTTAAAAAAGGCGGTGTTATGGCTTCTTCAAGTGTTGGCGGACTGTCAGGCGCATTTATACCCGTCACTGAAGATGCCGGCATGATTGCTGCTGCCAGAGACGGTGTACTATCCATAGAAAAACTCGAAGCTATGACCGCTGTTTGCTCAGTAGGACTTGATATGATAGTTATTCCGGGAGATACCCCTGATTCAACTATTGCTGCTATAATCGCAGATGAAGCTGCAATAGGCATGGTAAATTCAAAAACCACTGCAGTACGTGTTATACCTGCTATTGGTCTTGATGAAGGAAGCGAACTGGATTTTGGAGGCCTTCTTGGTAACGGACCTGTAATGAAACTCCGCTCTCAATCTTCTCAGAAGATGATAAATCGCGGCGGCAGAATTCCGGCTCCAATGCAAAGTTTAAAAAATTAATGCATATAATGAACTCCTCTATTATTTACTTAAGCAGAGGAGTTTATTTGTGCCGAAAATGTGAAGTTTTCGTGGTTTATTATAAATCCCATTGACACTTGTCTTTAATAAGATTAAATTATTTATTAAAAGATAAGAAGGGGGAGTGAAAATGGGCAACTTCAGATATAAAATGATGCAGTTCATGATAGGCAGAAACGGCTTTGATAATCTCTGCCAAGGACTTGTAAAATTATGCTTAATTTTAATAATTGCCGATTTGTTCATACCCGGACGAATATTAAGTTCTATAGTATTTCTGTTATTTATATACGTATATTTCAGGGCATTTTCCCGCAATATAGCAAGGCGCAGAGCAGAAAACGAATGGTATGTCACATATGTCAAATTACCGCTTAGTTCATACTTCGCCAGAGACAGGAAAAATTTTAAATATTTTAAATGTCCGGGCTGCGGGCAAGTTCTAAGGGCTCCTAAAGGCAGAGGTCGAATTAGGATAACTTGCAGCAGATGTCACAACATATTTGAGAAAAAAGTATAAAATAATAAAAGGACTTAACCTCAGCAATTGAGAAAGTCCTTTTTATTATCACTTATAAATTTATCCTATTAATTGGACAATGGGACAAAGAATGATAGGCATAAATATCGCCGGCGTATAATTCATAACTTTTAGTTTGGTTATACCAAGCATGTTCAAAGATAATGCTATTATAAGAAGTGACCCTACACATGTCATTTCTGCAATAACAGCCTCTTCTAGGAACGGTTCTACAAACTGCGCAAGCATGACTATTGCACCCTGAAATACAAATACAAAAACTGCTGCAAACATTACGCCTATGCCAAGTGAAGCTGCAAAAATAATCGAACTTATCACATCCAGTGTCGCCTTAGTATAAAGCATCTGATTGTCGCCAAGAAGTCCTGCCTGAAGCGAACCGACTATAGTCATGGCTCCTACGCAAAACAGCAGACTTGCGCTTATAAACCCTTCTGCAATCGTGGTCTTTTCACCCGGTTTTTTAAACTTATTCTCAAGCTTCTCGGCAAAATTATTCAAATGCCTGTCCAAGTCTAACGCTGCCCCTATTACTGAACCTATTGCCATTGATATTATCATTATAAGGGTATTTTGTCCCTGCATACTGCCTTCAATTCCTATATACAGCACACACAGTGCAATACCTTTTAATATAAAATCAGTCCATTCTTTAGGTATAGCTTTCTTAGCAGCCAGCCCAACGGCGCTTCCAAGTACCACAGCTATAGTATTAACTATAACCCCAAGCATCTTTATTCATTGCCTCCAAAAGCTTCGCTCAAGTCTTCGCCGCTTTGCTTTGCATCGTTATTAAGCTTTTCTATTTCATCAAAATGCTGATCAATTTCAGCACAGAAAGCTCTTAATCTCTCCAAATCCACGTTATCGTCTGCTTTCATTGCATTGTATACATATTCTCCTATGGCTTCCTTTACGTCTTTTATCTTGCCTCTTTCAAGCACAATCTTACCTTTAGCTTTACCGTAGTCAAACGTATCTCCTGCAACCTCTCCTACTTTATTGGCCATCTGACCCAATTTATCCATAAACGCCATTTTGTATCCTCCCTTTTTAAATTTAACGATGTAATTATACCACTTATATGATAAAATGGGAATAACTTAAATTTAAGGAGGCTCTACCATGTTATTAGGACACGAAAAGGAAAACATACTGCATTTGCCCACCCCTATAGAATATCTTCCTTCTGTTTCTGCAGATCTCGGTATAAAATTATATATCAAACGAGATGATCTTACGCCCCTGGCTATGGGAGGCAACAAACTCAGAAAGCTGGAATATTTCGTAAAGGACGCTAAAGATAAAGGCGCAACACTTTTGCTTACTGTGGGTGGTATGCAAACCAATCACGGAAGACTAACATGTGCCGTAGCTAACAAATACGGGCTAAAAGGTGCAATAGTAACTTCAGGAGAATATCCGGGAGAACTATCTGCAAATCTTTTGCTGGATGGAATAATGGGTTCAGACGTATGGATCAAAAAACTGGATGGAATTCACACAGAAGATGAAGTTGCATATATGGGTGCTGAAGAAGTAACTGCCCACTACGAATCTCTTGGGGAAAAAGTTTATTTCATTCCTATGGGTGGTTCTAACGAGCTTGGCACTTTGGGATATTATGAATGTGCGCTGGAAATCGCAAAACAAATATCTGGCACAGAGCTTGAGGGAGCAAGGTTAATCGACGCTGTCGGCAGTCTTGGTACTTATATGGGACTATTTGCTGCTATTTCAAACGAAAAGCTTCCTATCAATCTTACAGGTATCGCAATCTGTCCTAAAGCAAATATTAAAAAGCTGGCTCTTGATTACTACAATCGTGTACGCGCCTTTTTTGGTCTTGAATATGAAGCCGCCGAATCTGACTTTGATATTACGACAAAATACGACAGAGGTGCTTACAATAATCCTTGTAAAGAAGTCAGAGAAGCTATATACTATATGGCTGAAAAAGAAGCAATAATTCTTGATCCTTGTTATACAGGAAAAGCTTTCGCCGGATTGCTTGAAATGATCAAGAGCGGTGAAATCAAACAAGGAGAAAAAGTTATATTCCTGCATACCGGTGGTGTTCCCGGAATCAATACGCCACATCACAGAATAGAAATCGAAAAAGAACGTGAAAAATTCATACACAAGATATAATAATAATCCACCGGTATAGCCGGTGGTTTTTCTTTAATAAAAAAGACGGCTTAGCCGTCTTTTTTATTAAACACGCAAATTTGTATGATTCAAATCATACAAATTCAATCAAAACAAACAATAAACTATGAATTATTCTATGAAAATTGCTTTTGCCTCTTAATTTTATTCTATGCCCCTTTGCAAAACCCATACAAAATTATCATTTTACACTTGACAAGTAGGGATGTCCCATACAAAAAAAGTATTTCAAAGATTTATGTATGGTTAATGTGCTATAACATTTTCTTTATCATATCTACAGTTCTTGATATCACTCCCATATCAAAAGAGCCATCCAATTTCTCTGCTGTAATAATTAAATTAACTGATGGAATTATACCATTATCAATATATGTCTCTAATTTTCTTAGCATATCCTCCTTATATATCTCATTACTAAGCATTCCAAAATGCTCCCAATATATAGGGAGGCCATATTTATTTGTAAAAGTAAAGTCAGGATATATTTTTATAACGTTTCTTCCTTTTATTTTGAGATAAAGAGGTTTTTCATATTCGGCGACAATATTATCAGAACATAAAGCTTCTACAATCATAGCCTCAGACTTAGATCTTACTTTATAACCTGCACTAGTCAAATACAGCGGTTGATTTTTAAAATTCTTTTTATCCTTAGTTAAAATATTGCCAGCTCCATTATCACCAAATTTATATGACATGGGAACTACTTGTTGTATAGCTCCATAGCTATATGGCTTATATTTCAAAAGCATACGTTGCTGCACTTCAACATTCTGTTTCAACCGTTTTATACTTGTCTCAATGTGCTTTCTCAATTTAAGATCATCCACAAGATTAAGATTTTCTTTATTTATATATTTACGCTTTTTGTCTTTCGCATCTATATAATAATATTCTTCTTTTTCTTTTTTTCTCAAACATACAAGCTTCCCTGTAGGTAATCGTTTAAGTTTAATTTCATATTGCTTAAGCAATTTTTTTCATATTCTATTTCCTTTATTGTTATATCTTTATAATCCACACTCCACCTCCTTTTAATTTATATTATACATTAATTTACATATAATGTAAATTATGTAATCAAAAAGACCGTCTCAAACTTGATACGGTCTTTTTATCATCTATGCCAATTTTGACATTTCTTCCTCTTCAAGAATCCTATATGCAACTTTGCCTACCAATGTTTTAGGCAATTCTTCTCTGAATTCTATTCTTGACGGCATAGCATACTTTGCAATATGTTTGCTGCAATAATCTCTTAAAATCTTCTCTGCTTCCTCATGCGATACTTTAACATCAGGTTTGAGCATTACAAACGCTACAACCTTCTGCATCTTGTACGGATCAGGAATTCCAATGACGCAGCTCATATGAACCAGCTCATGAGCATCTAAAATATTCTCAATTCTTGACGGATATACATTATATCCGCTGGTTATGATCATTCTCTTAATTCTTTGACGAAAATACACAAAACCCTCATCATCCATCATACCAAGGTCTCCTGTATGTACCCAGGTCATTCCGTCTTTATGACGGCGAAGTGTGCTTGCTGTCTCCTCGGGGTTATTTATGTACTCTATCATTACAGTAGGGCCTGCAAGGCAAATCTCACCTTCTTCACCATAAGGCACTTCATCCTCTGTTCCGGGCTTTACTATCTTATAAAAAGTATCAGGGAACGGCAGCCCTATACTTCCCTCTTTTTCCCTGTTTATAGGAGTAAGACAGCTGGCTGTTACACATTCAGTGGTTCCATAGCCCTCTCTAACCGGAATTGTTGCTCCATGTTCTTTAAGAAATGTATCAAATCTCTTCTTAAGCTCAATGGACAGGGAATCTCCTCCGCTAAAAACACCTTTAAGACATGATAAATTCACTCTGTCAAGACTCTTTATTCTCAAAAGTGCTTCATACAAAGTCGGAACGCCGGCTATAAAATTAGGTCTGTGTTTTTTAATCAACTTAGCATAACTTTCAGGGTTAAATCTAGGTATCAGAAGCACTCTTCCGCCGTTAGAAAGCATTGAATGAATACATACACCAAGACCAAATCCGTGGAAAATCGGCATTACAGCAAGCATCTTGTCTCCCGGCTTATATATTGGATTGGTAGCCACAATCTGCTGTGAAAGCGCATTAAAGTTCAGGTTAGAAAGAAGAATTCCTTTCATAGTTCCTGTTGTTCCTCCGCTGTATAAAATTACAGCAGGATCTTGTGCCTGTCTAACTGTATGAAATGGTCCGTGATATTTTCTTCCATCCATCAGGAATTTTTCCCACCATATTATTTCTGCGTTATCAGGTACCTTTTTAATTTTATGTCCCTCTACGAGATAATATCCTTTTCTCTTTATAGGGCTTAAGACATCCTTAACACTGGTCAAAATCAAATTTCTAAGCGGCACATTTGCTCTTATATGTTCAAATTTTTCATAGAATTGATCTAAAGTAAGACATACAACGCTTGCCGATTCTTTAAGACAAAATTCAATCTCTTTTTCGCTGGAAAGGGGATGAACCATATTAGCTATAGCCCCCACCTTATTTACAGCATAAAACATGATTACCGACTGGGGAGCATTAGGCATACATATAGTAACACTTTCTCCAGGCTTTACGCCTATTGCCGCAAGGGCTCTGGCACACTTGTCCACCTTTGAAATAAAGTCCTTATATTTAACTTTACTTCCCATAAAATCATAAGCAATAACATCAGGATAATTTTCGGATATTTCTGCCACCTTGTCATACATAGAGCCTTGAAAATAATCAAGATGTGCAGGAATGCCTCCCAAATGTTTTATCCATGGCGCTCTTACATTCATATTGTTTTCATTTTCTTTGTTCATAATCTACCTCCTCACATGCAGGAAGCTCCAATAAATGCGGGTTTTCAAGCAAATATTTTACAAGCTTCACCGTTTTCGAATAATAATATCCGTCTGCAAGTCTTTCATCCAAAGTTAAACCCAAATCTATAGTTTCCTTCATCGTCACATTTCCTTTTTCATCGTAAAAAGGCGATAACTTCTTCTCACCTACTACAACAAATATTGAATTTGTTCCCCAGTTGGACAGATGATGGTAACCTGACTTTAATTTTATAGATCCCAAATTGGTAACAAAGCATGTAGCATAGTTAGGATCTGTCTTTACCAAATCATAAGGAGCTCTTCCGTAGAAGTCAAGCTTATGCAATATCCACATTACAATTCTGAGTATAAATCTAGGAAGTCTGCTAAGGGTATCCATTCCTGCTGTGGAATTATCTATCTTTTCACTTCTGCACTCATTTATCTCTGCATAAACCTTTTCTTTTACTGTTTCTATAGTGGAATCTTCGTCAAACTTTATGTATGCAAGTGCCTCACTTCCATTGTCACTGAATTTTTTCTTCACCACAAATGCAAGAGTCAAATCATTGCGCTGATACATACGATAACCTTGTATGAATCTATTCATCTTAGGTCTTAAAGTTATAGTCTTAACTATAGCAGCAATCAAAACATGAAAGAACTTATATGGTTCTTCTGGGTTGTCCTTATTTTTTTCTGCTAAATATTCATTTATCTTGTCAAGAGGTATCCTCTCACTTATAAAAGCCTCATTATCGGCTCTGTTAGGATACAGATACGGCACAAAAGCATGTAAAGGATCCAAATCTCTCAGCAAAACTCCGTCTCTTCTGTCTCCTCTTTTCTTCTTTCTTCTTGTATCTTCCATTTTAATTTCTCCGTAAAAATAAAATAAAGTATGCAAATTCACATACTTTGTTATATTATCATAAAATTCTTAAAATTTCTACTTTTTTCGAAAAACGTAACATTTTATTAATAATAAAAGACGGCAAATCCAGTGTAGATTTACCGCCATTTTACGCATTAATCAGCCTTATATGTTTTCCAATAACTGCTGTACATATCATCAATCTCTGCACCTAAATTACGAAGAGTCTCGCAATTTCTCAAAACTTCCGCTGAAGGATTGAGCACAGGTTCATCAACCAAATCTTCAATCTGTCTATTAGGAATTGCATAAGTTAAATATTCAAAATTGGTTTTTGCAACTCCTCCATCCATCATAAAGTTAATCCAAGCTTCAGCAGCCTCCACATTTTTAGCAGTCTTAGGTATTGCCCAGCAATCAGTCCAGACCTCTGTTCCCTCTTTAGGAATAACATACTCTAAGTTTTCATTATACTCCTTAGAGTATATGATTTCTCCCGAAGTTATTACTGCCATAGCCGCAGAATCGCCTATCATGATTTCTCTTGCGCTGTCATTGGCAAAGCTATAAACAAGAGGTTTTTGCTGTATCAACAAGTCTGTCATAGCTTTTATCTCTGCTTCGTCAGTAGTATTTATAGAATATCCCAGCTTCTTTGCGGCAATCATATAGCCCTCACGCATAGAATTAGGCATTACTATTTTGTCTTTATACTTTTTATCCCATAATACATCCCAAGAATCTATCTTGCCATCAACCATGGTCTTATTATACATGATTCCATATGTTCCCCAAGTATGAGGTATCGAATGTTTCATGCCCGGATCAAATTCTTCAACAAACGTTTTAATATTATCTGTGAGATTTTCCATATTTGGGATATTATCAAAATTAATCTCTGCAAGAAGATCTTCGCTCATAAGCTTTTCTATCATATAATCTGATGCACAAATCACATCATAATCAGCAGAATTATTCTTTATTACAGGATACATTTCCTCATTGGTATCAAACAAATCTACAACCAGCTTATAACCTGTTTTTTCTTCAAACTCTGCCTGAAGGGCAGGATCAAAATAATCCCCGAAACAATATACATATAGAGTACCTTTTGCATCTTCCTTGCTGCCGCCGCATCCTACAAACAGTCCAAGACACATAACTGCTATAAGCATTAAAGTTAAAATCTTTTTCATAAGTCTTTCCTCTCTTCTTTCTTGTTACCAATAATATTGACAATAACCAATACGACAAATACTGCAACAAATATTAATGTAGACAGAGCATAAAGCGTCGGTCTTATACCTACTCTTACCTGACTGTAAATAAGCGTAGAAAGCGTATTAATACCTGCCCCTCTGGTAAAGTGAGTAATTACAAAATCATCTACAGACATGGTAAATGAAAGTAAAAATCCAGAGATAATTCCCGGCATTATATCAGGCATTACCACCTTAAAAAAAGCATAAATTGGCGATGCTCCAAGATCTAAAGCTGCTTCATAAGTGTGATTTTCAAGCTGCTTAAGCTTAGGCATTACGGACAATATTACATAAGGAATGCAAAATGTAATATGTGCAAACAGCACTGTTCCATAATTAAGCGATATTCCAAATAAAAGAAACGCAAGCATGAGCGATATCCCTGTAACTATATCTGCATTGAGAAGTGGTATATTATTTATTCCCATAAGCAGAGAGCGGTGTCTTTCTTTCATGAAATTGATACCTATGCAGGCCATCACTCCTACTACGGTTGCAATAGTAGCCGCCCAGAAAGCTATAGTCACCGTATTCCAAAGTGCCTCCATTATCTGTCTGTTATTGAACATTTCCTCATACCATTCAAGAGAAAATCCAACCCATGCATTCATAGTCTTGCCGCCATTAAATGATAATACCATAAGCGTAAATATGGGCAGATACAAAAACAACATTATGAGCAAAAGGTATATTCCCTTAAAAGTCTTCTTCATAAGATATTGCCCTCCCCATTTCTATCAAATTTTTCAATAAGAGCCATACTTATTACTATGAATATCATCATTACCAAGGACAGACCTGCGCCTAAATTCCAGTTTGAGCTGGCGGTAAACTCCTGCTCTATTATATTTCCTATCAGATTAACCTTTCCTCCTCCGAGCATATTAGACACTGCAAAAGTTGTCAAAGAAGGAACAAACACCATGGTAACGCCGCTGACTATTCCAGGAACCGACAAAGGCACAATAACCTTTCTGAACACCTGAATGCCGCTGGCCCCCAGGTCATAAGCCGCCTCGATTACATGTTTATCTATCTTAATAAGTGCATTGTAAATAGGCAATATCATAAAAGGCAAGTAATCATAAACCATGCCAAGGACTACTGCCGCCGGTGTATTTATTATATCCAAAGAAGGAAGTCCTATGAATCCAAGCACCTGATTAATTATGCCGTTTCTCTCAAGCAAAACCTGCCATGCCATAGTTCTCAAAAGGAAATTCATCCACATAGGCAATATGAATACAAAAACCATAAAACCTTTTTTACCAAGTTTGCTGTCCTTTAATATAAGTCCAAGTGGAAAAGCTATGATAAGACATATTACAGTGCTTATAAACGCAAGCGCTAAAGCAAGAAATAGAGCCTCTCTATGTTCTGGCGTTGCAATAGCAGTTATATTGTCAAATGTAAAACTTCCGCTTCTGTCAGTTATTCCGTAAAATGCGATTACACCCAGAGGTATCAGAGTACCGCATAAAATAAATATGAGAAACGGACCGCTAAAAAATCTTTTAGTCATCCAGCGCCATTGCCTCCTCATCTTCTGACTGTGGTTTGTTCATAATCTGAATATTTTCAGGTATAACATTTATAGATACCTTGGTTCCGACAGGATAGCTTTTGGTATTCTGTGCAAGCCATTCAAAACCTGCTGCCTCTATACACATTTCATAATGAACCCCTATAAAGACATTGGACGTTACTACTCCGTCTATTATTCCTTCTCCAGGATTTCCTATTATAATATCTTCCGGTCTTATAACCACATCAACCGGCTTTTTTCTGCCGAATCCCTCATCAATGCAAGGGAATATATGGTCACATATCTTAACTACTCTGTCTTCCATCATAATTCCGGGAACTATATTGCTGTCGCCTATAAAATCCGCTACAAACGCATTTTCAGGCTCGTTATATATCTCCTCAGGAGTACCCATCTGCTGTATATATCCTTGATTCATTACTACAACTTTATCCGACATGGTAAGAGCCTCTTCCTGATCATGAGTCACATATAAAAAAGTAATGCCAAGCTCATTTTTAAGCCTTATAAGCTCATATTGCATCTCCTGCCTGAGTTTTAAATCCAAAGCTCCAAGCGGCTCATCCAAAAGTAAAACTCTTGGTTCGTTAACTATGGCTCTTGCTATGGCTATTCTCTGCTGCTGTCCTCCTGACAATGAATCTACAGAACGTTTTTCATAACCGCTTAAATTAACCAACTTTAAAGCGTATTTAACCTTATCTCTTATATATTCTTTGCTTTTCCCACTTATTTTAAGTCCAAAAGCAATGTTATCAGCAATAGACATATGCGGAAAAAGTGCGTATTTTTGAAATACAGTATTTATCTGTCTCTTATTGGGCGCAAGACCTGTAATATCCTGTCCGTTAAACAATACTTTTCCTGTATCAGGCGTTTCAAAGCCTCCAAGAATTCTAAGAGTAGTTGTCTTGCCGCATCCCGACGGTCCAAGGAGCGTTATAAATTCATTTTCTTTTATCTTAAGGTTAAATTCATCCAAGACCAATTCACCGTCAAAAGATTTTGATATGTCTACAAGTTCAATTAAAGCCATGTATTTATATTTAGAAACTTGGAGGAGTGCTAACCCACAAGATTTCTGCTCCTTTCTTAGAAATTATATAGTGTTTCTTATCTGCTGTATAATAAAAAGCTTCACCCGTTTTAGCCTTGTGTTTTTCTTTTCCCAAAATTATAGTTATCTCACCCTTAAGCACATATCCAAATTCTTCTCCTTCGTGTGGATTGTCCGGATAAGTCTCTCCGCCCGGCTCAAGAGTAAGTTTTATTGGCTCCATTATATTTTTCTGTGCATTGGGAATTATCCACTCGGTTTTATTCTTCAATTGCTCATCAAGCTTTTCAAAAAAATCTTCATCACTGAAGACCACTTGTGCTTTTGTTTCCTCCATGGAGAAGAACTCATTTATAGTCATTCCGAGACATTGCAAAATATCCTCCAAAGTGGATATAGACGGTGATGTCAAATCGTTTTCAAGTTGTGAAATAAATCCTTTTGACAGTTCACTTCTGTCAGCAAGCTCTTCCTGTGTTAATCCATTGAGTATTCTAAGCTCTTTTATCTTAGAACCAATATCCATAATTGCACCTTCGTTTTGTTATAATAAACTTGAAGTTTAGAAATACTAAACTAATCTAGCATATATGATTATATATTAACTTCGCAGAAAGTCAAGATATTTATTTTTTTCTTAGTGACTTTTGCAAAGCACGGTGCTATAATGGCTTCATGGCTACAATAATAACTAATATCGCATCAATATTTATAATAATAGCAGTTGGTTTTGGTATAACCAAATCCAAGATAATACCTGCAAGTGCAAACGAACACTTTGTATCCATGCTTCTCATGGTTACTTTGCCCTGCATGATAATATCCTCTATAACTTCTAAAGAGTTTAATCCGGATTTAGGACTTGCAACTATAGAAACCTTTATAGTAGGACTATTATTTTTCGCATTTACTTTTGTACTTGGGTATTTATTTTGCAAAAAAATAATAAAAGTATCACCAGCAGAAGATCTGGGGGTTTATATATTTGCGTTTTCCACTGTGAACAATGGATTTATGGGTTTTCCAATAACTCAGGCCATATTCGGAAGTGACATATTGTACTTTATGGTTCTTCACAATATATGTCTGAATTTATTCTTATACTCTGCCGGTCCTTTCATCTTAAATATGAACTCCGGAGAAGGCAAATTCAATCTCAGATATTTGTTAAAAACTTTATGTAATCCATCAACTATAGTATCCGCAATAAGTATAGCTATGCTTTTTGCAGGTCTGCACCTGCCGTCCATGTTGTTTGATACAGTAGAATTAATAGGAGACATTACTGTACCTCTGTCTATGCTTTTAGTGGGAATGCAGCTTGCAGACAGCAATATAGGCAGGATAATCAAAAATCGCCATCTTCTGCTTTCATCAATAGCAAAAATGATAACGGTTCCTGTGTTTATGTTTCTGGCAGTTAACTGGCTTCCAATTGATATAGGTGTAAAAATCACATTAGTATTCAGCGCCGCTTTTCCTACAGCAGTAGTGGCAACGGCCATAGCCGCCATGGAAAATAAAAACTCGCTGCTTTCCGCAGAAATAGTGGCCTTGACAACGTTATTGTCTGTGATTTCAATACCTGTTACGGCACTGTTCCTTACATCTTATTATGGACTGTAATGATTGAACGGTCTCTGTTCGGTTAAAATTGACAAAACATCTTCATTTTTCTTCAAAAAGTCAAAAATATATGACTATCGTTGGCAAAATTAATAAAAATCGTTTAATTTTGTCAATACTTGCCACAATCCAGCATTAAAATTGTACTAAAAAACATATTCTTTGACTTTTTGTAAGGAATTTCAAAAATTTTTACAACATAGCATATAAAAAGGACCTGAAAATTCAGATCCTTTTTTATTATATCTTTAGTATAAATCGTCTTCACGTTTTCTTGCTCTTACAAACTGCCATATTGCAGCAGCTGTTCCTGCTACACCCCAAGCTCCGAGAGCTATCATAGGCGCCATGCTGTTTTTTTCTTTTCCCTTTTCAGAAGCAGCTGCCGCTAAATCCTTATATTCCATAAACTCCGCTACGCTTACCGCAATGCTGCTGCCAAAGGTTCCTTTTTCCTCATCATATGTGAAAAATACTTTTTCGCCTGATTCTTTATCTTGCATACATACCAGAGTATATTTGCCTTCTTCATCTTTATATACATTGATTTCCCATTTCCATTCGCCGTATTTTGCTTTGTCAAGCTTAAATCCTGAAGGCGCCTCTTCTTCCTTGATATCTTCAAATATTATGTACGTTTTATTGCTTATTTCCACCTCTATCTTTTCAGGCTTTTCAAGAGGCTTCTCTTCTTCTTGCTTTTCATCGTCAGTCTCCGGTTCATCTGTTTTATCAACCTTTTCAGACGGAGTAAAGTCTCCTCTTCTATTTGGAGTTCCTGAATTTGAATCAGCCCCCCCTCCGCTACTTGTACTAGGTTTAGAAGATGTAGACGGTTTGGATGGTTTTGTTGAGGTTGACGGCTTTGGCGGGTCTGTTACTTTTACTTGTGCCGAAACTGTACTACAAGAAAAATTCTCAGAATCATAGGTTAACCCACTTGAAGTAGAAGCACTCACCGTATAATTACCAGATTTTTTAGTGGTAAAGGTAAACGTTGCAGACATAGAAGTTGAGCCCATAGTCTCAAGCAAAAAACTATTGCCGTTTTGAGTAGTAACATTACCTCCATAACCGGTCAGTGTCAATGCAGAAGAATCATAATTTAAAGTTGCTGTTGCCCCAAATAATTTAGGACCGGAATATGTAAGTGTTACAGTAACTTTATTGCCTACTTGACACGAACCTCCTGACATTCTTGCACTTACAGATGCCCCGAATCCCTCTGAAGTCACTGTCATTCCTATCGCTAATGTAAATATAATAACTAAAGTCAATAATCTCTTTTTCATTAAAAGCCCCTTTCTTAATTCTTAATTGCTGTTATACCAACTATATGTTTTCTGCAAGCTAATAAATCAGCAAGACCGACGCTATTATCTTTATTGATATCAAGCGCTTTCAGCTGCGCTCCCCCATATTTATCTATTGACATAATCTGCTTTCTAAGTCTAAGCAAATCAGAAAGTCCACACTTGCCGTCACCGTCACAATCTCCCTTTATCACAATAGGCGCATTCCCTATTATTTCTCCTTTACTATCAGAAACCACCAGCTTCATGCCGGTTCCGATATTTCCAGAAGTAACTTCTTTTCCACCTGCAGTAGTGACCTTACAGGTCAAGCCTTCTCCTAAAACTAATTTTTTCTTAAAAGTATCTACTTTTGTATCAAAATCAACGCCTGTTACCCAGTCTCCGAATTTATATTTATCGCTCTTTATATCCACATTGGCGTGAATACCCATATCTTCCGGCAGCTTGTTGCTTATGGTAAACGGAATCAGCTTATAATCGCTGTACTTACCCTTGCCTTGTACCATTACATATCCTGTTCCTATGGCAGTATTCTTTATATATCCTACTGCATAGTCAGTTCCCTTTTTTAACTTAACGCCATTCTTTTCGACAATTACCTCGGGCTCTATTGGCTTTCCAGAATTATACAAATATGTAGAAGCTGTCGTAAAGGACACTTCACAGTTTGCTATCGAATTTGTGGTAGTAGCCTTAGGTGTATTCTCCAAATACCAGAAGTTACAGTCCGCTCTTCCGCTTATTCCGTTTATCTTGCCTGATGAACTGTACTGCCATATGCTATAAGGGTGTTCATACTCACAATGACCGTAATATTGCGCTGCCCACATAGAATATTTATTTCCTAAGGACTTACCATCTACAGTATTTCTTAAGAATAACAGATTGGAGTAAAATCCTGCATCATAACCTGCCGCTTTGATAGTCTCACAGAAAGCAACGGCATTCTTAGTCATCTGAGCCTTAGAAAGTTTGGCATTTACCAATCTTCCCCCATCGTTAGCTCCTGCAAATTCGTAATCCATAAATACCGGCATATCCAGCTCCTCACCTGCCAGGTATTTTAACGTCTCATTAGCTTCTTCAATAGCTTCTTTTTCGGTGATAGCCTGCGAGAAATAGTATACACCAACCATCAATCCGGCTTCCTTAGCGCCTTTTATATGTTTGGCATACTGACCATCCTTATACATATTGCCGGCTGCTCCATATCCTCTTCCTGCAATTCTGATTATTGCAAAGTCTATACCGTCTGCCTTGGCTTTTGCCCAGTCTACATTCTCCTGCCACGCAGAAACATCCACACCATCTACAATCAGCATATTATCAAACCTACTGTTATGAGTAAACTTTGAGCCTGTATATTTAGACGTTGTAGTCGTAGCACCAAAAGCAATGGCTGTTGAAACAGCCATTGTAATTATTAATATTAAACTGATTAAACACCTTTTATGCATCAAGTAAACTCCCCTTTCCCCTTAGTACATTATTATGGATCTTGTTGGACACGCAGGCGCACAATAACCGCATGTCAGACATTTGTTCTCATCTATCTGAGCTAATCCTCTCTCATTAAAAAACAATGCTCCTGACTGGCACATGGACATACATTTACCGCATCCCTCGCAATTGCTCTCTTCTACTATTATCTTTTTATGTGAAACATCCGGATTATATCCCAAAGGCATTTTGCCGTCCACATAATCAATTATATCATCGATATCTTTATATGAACCGAAACCTATCATTATAGAATCTATAAAACTTTGAGATGATACAAAATCAAGCGCCTTCTGATAAGTACCTGTAAGATTACCGCCTCCGAAGACTTTCATCGCATATGTTCCCTTACCCTGCCCGTGGCACTTTTCTATAGCGTTAAGCATACCTTCTGCTGTACCTGCTTCAGAACCATTTCTAATGCCAAGACCTGCATAGTTTATGAGCGAGAATACCACATCACATTCTTTGATTTTTGACATCTGTTCAGTCACATCTATATTGTGGGTAGAAATGCCTATTGCCTTGACAAGTCCCCTTGCCTTAGCATCATTAAGGGCTTCCCATGCTCTCTGTCTATATTCAAAATCGCCGCTTCTAACCTCATGCAGCAAAAATATTTCTATTACATCTTTATCAAGCCTTTTTCTCGCCTCTTCAATGGCATCAATCATAGAGCCATATTCACTGGCAAGGCTTTTTGAACTGATTATGGGTTCATAATTAGTTCCTTTAATAGCCTCCTTGATATAGGGATATGTCTGATAATACTGGGCAGTATCAAGAAAATCTATTCCCTGCTCAAGGGCATGACGCACTATAGATGCACCCTTTTTTACAGGTAAGGATAACTGATTAGGGCCTATTGGCATAACACCCATTCCTATACGACTGACTTCTAAGTTTGTGTTACCCAATAATACTCTTTTCATCATTAAATTCCTTTCTTTTTTAATTATAATCCAGTATAATTGAATTGTAAATATTAAAATAGGGGGTATGATTCAGTGTCAACAGAACTTCACCTGACGCAGCAAGAGGGTTTTGAAAAATTCAAACACGCCTACAGAGCTGCAATTAAAGGGGTTAGAATAAAGATTGAGATTTTGAGTGAAGACTTTGCGGTGCGTCATGACTACAATCCTATCCATCATTTGGAAAGACGTTTAAAGTCCACAGACAGCATTGAAGAAAAGCTTCAAAGGCTAGGAAAGGAAATAACTTTAGATTCTGCAAAGAAAAATATCCACGATATTGCAGGTATTAGGGTTGTATGCAACTTTATAGACGATGTGTACACAGTTGCCGATATGTTACTTGGTCAAAATGATATTCGTCTGGTAGAGAAAAAAGATTACATAGAGCATCCAAAGCAAAACGGATACAGAAGTTTACACTTGGTGGTTTCTGTTCCCGTCTTTCTTCTTGACGGCTGCGAAGATGTCCTTGTTGAAATACAACTGCGCACAGTTGCAATGGATTTTTGGGCAAGTCTTGAACACCAACTAAGATATAAAAATGAAAAGCATCACTCTCCGATGGTGGATTTAGAATTAAAAGCATGTGCAGAAATAAACTCTGCATTAGATAAGAGAATGCAAGGGCTTTTCGATGAACTAAACAGTATGGAATAAACCATAAAACTCCCGGTATAACCGGGAGTTTATTTATGACAACAAATATAAATCATCTAAATCCAAAAGCATCATAAGCCCCCATACAGCTTCATTAACTTCTTGACGTGTATTAAAATATCCAAAGCTGAATCTAACCAGCCCATCTTCTTCTTTTCCAAAAGCACTTATAAGTCTAGGGGCATTAAAATCGCCTGATTTTACTGCAATTCCCCTTTTTCTCATAAAAAGTTTAACTTCTTCGGAAGTAAATCCTTTAACACTTATTGCCACTGTAGGAATTCTTGTATTGGTGCCAAAATCACCATAAACCTTTACATCCTGCATAGACTTTACAGCTTCAAAAAATCTCTTTGCCAGTCTATGCGGAAATATGCTTACTCCGTATATTCCCTTTTCATTTATAAAATCTATTGATGCACATAATTTGCCCAATTTTTCGGCAGAAGGTTCCTGCAAACTTTCTCTTATATCAGTATCCAGTTCAAGGCCCTGCCTGAGACAGATACCTCCTGTTCCATAAGGCCCCATAAGTTTTTTATGTCCTGTAAAGCAAAATACATCTACACTAAGGTCATTTAAGTTGACGGTAGTTGCCCCAACTGTCTGACATCCGTCAACTATTAAAAGTATCTTATGTCTCCTTGCAATAGCTCCCATCTTCTCTAAGTCTATAATATTTCCTGTTACATTAGAACCGTGACAGCACACTATAGCCTTTGTCTCCGGCGTTACGGCATCCTCAACCAAATCATATCTTACAGTACCATACTCATTCACAGGTATGTATGTTACTTTGCACCCGTTTTCTTTTCTCTCTTCAAGAGCATCAATAACTGCGCCGTATTCCATATCAGTGGATACCACATGATCTCCCGGTTTTATAAAACTTTTTATAACTGCTTTCAAACTTTGTGTGCCGCTTTCAGTCAGTATTATCTGTTCATTGTTTTTACATCCCAGAAACTTTGCAATTTTTTCTTTTGCCTCTTCTTTGGATACACAATCTGCATTATAATAATTTTCAGGTTTTGTCACTGTGGTTGCCGCATTATTTAAAAATACCATAATTACCTCTTTACTTCCACATGAATAGATTCCATGACATCAAGCGCTGCTTCCTGCAAATGCTGATCATTGCTTCCAACACATGAAGCGTCAACAATCAAAGGAACATTAGGAATAGCGGCCTTTGCTAATACAATATTAGAAATAACACATATATTTGTTACTACACCGACAAATTCAATGCTTTCATAATCTTCTGAATGTTTACGCAAATATTCACAAAGCTCATACGAGCCAAAGGTAGGTTTTGAAAAAACTAAATCTTCTTCACCTTTCAATTCTGCAATCTTACCATAAAGCTGCCATCCGTCTTCCCCGTCTAAACAATGTTCAACAGGCAGATGTTTTCCCTCTTGTGTGTCCATATAATGTCTATCGTGAGTATCCATAGTAAATATAACTTGTCCATTTTCACATAGCTCATGATACTCTTTTATCTTATCACCGATAGGTCCCTCCAGCTTTTCAGCTCCGTCAAAGCCAAGAGAGCCTGAAACAAAATCATTTTGATAATCAACAACTATAAGCAGTTTTTTCATAAAATTCCTCCTAAATAACAGTTTTATATATTTTATATTAATTATTTTCGCCTACTACTATTGCCTTAGTAAGAAGCCAATCCACCCATTCTACATAATATTTGCCAAGCACATGAGTATTATCACTTGTATATTCGGCACCCAAGTTTCCTTTTTCATCATCAAACAGCTCGTTTACATCTATATAAAAGATATTCTTATTGTCTATGAATTCAGCAATTCTTGAGTTAAATTTATCTATACGTTTGTTATTAAATATCTCATCTTTATCAGATCTTGCAGCCGCCACATGCATATTAGCTTCTATGTATAAAATCCCGTTTGGATTCTTTTCCCTAAGCCAATCTACAAGTTCCTTATACTTTTTAACCGTCTGATCCATGTCATATCCAAGCTCGTTAATTCCTAGCATAAGATATATCTTACCATATTGTTTAGAACTTAAAAGTTTATCCAGCGTAACATTACCTAAATTGCTTACAGATACTGTTTTCTCACGAACATTATACACATTCATTCCTGTATTGGCAAAGAAATTTGCGCCTTCAATCTGTCCATACTCAAAAAGTCCCACAGTTCTGGAGTCTCCAATGAATAATACGTCTTTAAAATATGATTTATCTACCGTAGCAAAAGGTGCATCCTCCGGTTTTACAAATTTAACTTCATCATCATCTTTTGGTTTTTCATGATTTTTATTGTCAACAGGAGGATTCTCATTATTTTCCTCTGTAACTTCCGGCTCCTTTGGAGGCTTTTCATCTTCTAAAAACAAGACCTTATATGACACCATAGAAAACAATATCAGACATGATAACATCAATAAAATTGAGAAAAAGTACTTCAAATAATTCTTCATAAAATCTCCTAAAATCTAAAATATAAGAACGGGTCATTCAATCCTATATATAAACAATAAATTGAACCCCAAAATATCGCAAATAAAATTAAGCTGCCAAGAACATTGTCTTTTATCTTATTAAATAGTTTTGCAGGGCCTGATACGCTGAGTACTGCACATATAGCCATGAGTCCTCCATACAAATTTATAAACTTCGTAAAGTCACCTGCAAACACAGTGCCTCCTTCTGAAGCACTTATTCCAATCAATCTTCCTGCATATACGCCAAGGTCATGCATATCCGTTATTGCAAATATCATCCAAGTCAGCGGAATAAGAAAAAGCATGTACACATGTCCAAGAGTCTTGACTTTGTCCAAAACCTTTTTCAGCCCGGCCTTTTCTATAGCTATCATTGCAAAAAGAACCAATCCCCACAGCAAAAAGTTCCATCCTGCTCCGTGCCAAAATCCTGTAAGCAGCCATACTACCAAAAGATTAAAATATACTCTTGGCATAGACACTCTGTTTCCTCCAAGAGGTATGTATACATATTCTCTGAACCAGCTGCCGAGAGTCATATGCCAGCGTCTCCAAAACTCTGTCATGGAAAGAGATTCATAAGGATGATCAAAGTTCTGAGGAATTGTAAATCCCATTATTCTTCCAAGACCAATGGCCATCATAGAATATCCATAAAAATCAAAGTATAATTGAAAGCTAAACGCAAATATTCCCATCCAAGCAACAGGCACGGAAATACTTTCAAATCCTACAGCTTGTATATCGCTCCAAAGACTCCCTATCCTATTTGCCAGTAAAACTTTCATACCAAGCCCAAGGGTAAAAATTCGCAAACCTTGGTCAAAATTTTCAAAGTAGGTCTTTCTTCTGCGCATCTCTGCTTTTATATCGCGATATTTGACTATAGGACCTGCAATCAACTGAGGGAACATAACTAAATATGCTCCAAAGTTGGTAAAAGAAGTTTCAGCTTCTATATCTTTTCTATATACATCTATCAGATAAGAAATACTCTGAAAAGTATAAAAGCTTATTCCCACAGGCAGCAGCAAATTCCACGGACTGACAAGCTCTCCTCCTCCGAAAACACCTGACAATGCATTGATATTTTCAAATATAAAATCCGAATATTTAAACACACACAGCCAAGCCAAATTATATACAATTCCTAATATAAGCGGCTTTCTGCCACCTTTTTTATCTTTTTCTATAAATTTCGCCAACACAAAATTTACTATTACTGACATCAACAATAGTAAAATATATTGAGGCTTGTCCAATGTTCCAAAAGCATAAAATCCTATGCTTCCTACAAACACCCAAAAGTTTTTCCAAACTTTTGGCAATACAAAATATATTATCAAAAATACAGGTAAAAATATAAATATAAACTGTAAACTGCTAAATACCATTAAATCTTACTCCCATTAATTGCATACACACATTTAATTGTTAAACCAAATTCTCATCTTCAAGCATCCTATACCCTACGCCAAGTTCTGTAAAAATATACTTCGGCTCTCCCGGATTTTCTTCTATTTTTCGTCTTATATTGGCCATATTAACCCTTAAGATTCTATTGTTGTCATCTGCATACGGCCCCCACACTTCATTTATAAGAGAATCATATGTGATAACCTTTCCTGAATTCTTAGCAAGCATTGACACTATCTTGTATTCTACCCTTGTAAAATGAATCTCTGAGCCGTTTATTGTACATTTGCGCTTCTCAAAATCAATGACCATTCCGCTGGCAGAATACGGTCTATTGTTGTTTATTGGGTCATCTACAATCTTGTTATTATGTCTTATTGCTGTTCTAATACGCGCTAAGAGTTCAAAAGTACCAAAGGGCTTAGTTATATAATCATCTGCACCTGCGTCAAGAGCTTCAACTTTTTCCTTTTCCTGGCTTCTTGCTGAAATAACAATAATCGGAATACTGGACCATTCTCTTGTCTGCTTAATTATATCAATTCCATCCATATCAGGTAATCCTAAATCCAATAAAACCAAGTCAGGCAATGAAGAAGTCATAATTGCAAGACCTTCTTTACCTGTATGTGCAGTATTGGTCTTATAATCATGTGCGCCAAGTGTTTTAGCCATAAAATCACAAATACTTTTTTCATCTTCTATTATAAGAACCGTTATCTTTTGTGTCATTATTATGCCTCCGTTTCTTTTGGCAACAAGAACATAAACTCACTTCCTTCTCCATGGTTTATTGCTTTTATCTTGCCCCCATGTGCAACTATTATAGTCTTACATATAGACAGTCCTATTCCCATGCCTTTATTTCCATCCGTATTAGAAGCATTTTTATATGCTCCGTTCCCGTCAAATATATTCTCTAATTTTTCCCGCTCAATTCCTATCCCATAATCTTTAACCGAGAACCTAACATTTTCATCTTCTTCTGTAACAAGCACTTCAAGCGGTTTGACACTTTCAGCATGCATCTGCGCATTCTGCAGTATATTTATCAAAACCTGCTCTATAAGCATAGCGTCCATCATTATCATGACCAATTGGTCAGGCAATTTAACTTTAACCTCAGCTTCTGGAAATCTCTTTTTGAATCTCATTATTGCAGAAGAAACAACTTCATCCACAGGTTCAAATGTTTTATTAACCCTCGCTGTTTCATTATTTATACGTGTAACAGTGAGCAAATTTTCTACCATATTCAAAAGCCAATTGGCATCATTTTCTATATTTTGGACAATGTCACGTTTTTCTTCTTTTGTTAGAACATCTTCCATCTCTAAATATGATGTACTATTACCTATTATACCCGTCAAAGGCGTCCTTATATCATGAGATATCGCTCTTAAAAGATTGGCTCTCATCTTTTCTTTCTGTGCCTCCATCAACTGCTTTTCCTGAATCGACAGAGTTCTCGCCTGCTTTTTCATGCTTGTTGTAAGCGCCGATGTAGCCATGGAAATTGCAAGCATTGCAACGAAAGTAATAGGATAACCGTCCATTGTAAGATTAAAAGTATTAAACGGATAGGTAAATAAAAAATTTACCGTTATAACGCTTAATACTGCATACAAAAAGCCGAAAATATATCCGGCAGTATATCTGGCAACTAAGAAATTGCCCAAAATATAAAACATGGTTATATTCAAATCGGGATTTTGCACTATTCCTCTAAACACCACTGATATGGATGTAGTAAATATAAACAAAATGAAAAATATCGCACAATCCCGCTGGTGGCTTTTTCTCAAAGCTTCGTCACTTGAAGGCAAAAATCTCACTTTTGTTATAAAGTTTTTAATCCTTTCTATCACCTTCAAAGACCTCCTAAAACAACTATATATCACACCTCAGTTAAGATGGCGCTAAAATATATGTCTACATATCTATAATAAATAAATTTCCTAGTTTTTTCAAGGAAATTTCACGCGAAAAAGTTCTTTTTCATAGAATAAAGTATAACAAAAAGAAGGGAGAATTATCTTGATCAAAGATCCTTATATTGGTATGCCTATAATCATTGAAAGCAAGCCCAACAAACCGGGCTGCGGATGTGATTTCCCTGGCGACACAGACGATAATGAAGGCAACATGCCTGGCGGCTCATTTGATAACATGTACCTTGGCGATCTTCCCCTTGCCATGTGTTATGTACCGATGCAGCGCTGGAATACCACTTATTCACTAGAAAAAGGCTTAGAAAGAGGAACAATATTTCCTGAGCTTGATTTACCATTTTTAGGAGGTATGAAAAGATGAGCAGAGAACAATTGATGCGTCAGATACAGCAAGCAGGCTTTGCTCTTGTTGACTTAAATTTATTCCTTGATTCTCATCCTCAGAATCAAATGGCATTGGATTATTTCACTGATGTCCAAAAACAATATACTCAGCTTCAGGCAGAGTACGAAATGATGTATGGCCCATTAATGG
This sequence comes from uncultured Peptostreptococcaceae bacterium, assembly GCA_910588185.1. Taxonomy (GTDB): domain Bacteria; phylum Bacillota; class Clostridia; order Peptostreptococcales; family Anaerovoracaceae; genus Fimisoma. Next base: position 57,863 of record CAJUQR010000004.1, on the reverse strand, counting down.
CCTTTGACACTAATACTGAGCAAGGCTGGACCTGGATTCAGGCTCCATGGCCTTGGGAATTGGAGGCATAATTTATGTGGATGTATGAAAGAAGATTAGAATACCCTATTAAAATAAAAAATCCAAATCCCGCTCTTGCAAAGTTCATAATATCCCAATACGGCGGTCCTCATGGGGAACTTGGGGCATCGCTTCGTTATCTATCTCAGCGCTGCTCAATGCCTTACCGACAAGTTGCCGGAATTCTAAACGACATAGGCACAGAGGAGCTCGGTCACCTGGAGATGGTGTGTACCATAGTTCATCAGCTGACCAGAAATATGACTATGGAACAAATTAAAGAAGCAGGTTTTCAGGAGTATTTCGTAGATCACACTGCAGGAGTTTATCCTCAGGCAGCTTCAGGTATGCCGTTCAGCGCAAGTACCTTTGCTGTTACGGGCGACGCTATAGCAGATATTCAAGAAGACATGGCTGCCGAACAAAAAGCGCGCTTAACTTATGACAACATTCTGCGTATGGCTGACGACCCTGATGTTATCGATCCTATACGTTTCCTTCGTGAAAGAGAAATCGTTCATTATCAGCGTTTTGGCGAAGGCCTTCGCATAATTCAGGATAATCTTGATAAAAAGAACTTCTACGCTTTTAACCCTGAGTTCGACAGAAGATAATAAAAAAAGATATGAGAGAGGGCAACTTCTCTCATATCTTTTTGTTATCCGAAGAAATATTGCACTACATATTTATTGCCTGAACCATCTTGAGCTATACGTATTGCAACGGTTTTATAGTTAGATGACAATATATTATCTCTATGTCCTTTAGAATTCATCAGAGCACTGTGTGCATTTTCTGCAATGGAACCCTTTTTATTTCCCCAATAGAGATTCTCTCCCATAGCTGATGCAGAAACTCCCTGTTCTGACGCAACAGAGAAGCAATCTTTACCGTTTGGTCTCGTATGTGATTGTACCTGCATTATTTCATATACTCTCACATCTGCAACGGAAGCCCTTCCATAATCATATGACAAAGGCTGAACGCCTGCTTCTTTTCTTGCACTGTTCATAAGCTCAAGCAGTTTAAGCTCATCTCCGCTAGGTGAATAGCTGCTTTTTGTTTTAGGAATACTCTGCGTTTCTTTGTGTCCGCATGTACTGCAAACTCTTTCCTTGCTTCCTTCACTGGAATTAGTAGGACTCTTTACAGTTTTCCAATCTCCGAAAGAATGTCCTAAAGCTTTTGTATACTTTTCTTTTTCAACATATCCGCAAGAACATGTTTTCTGAGTATATCCCTCTTTTGTACAAGTCGCCTTTATAGTTTTAGCCTCAAAGCTATGAGTATGTTTTTTATTTGAATTTGTTGTTTTTGACGGCTTATTTTCTGATTCCTCATCTGAATCTGTCGTTTCAGACTCCTCTTCATCGACATCTTCGCTGTCTTCTGAGCTTTCTGCATCTGTCTCTACAACCTTATCTTTCTGTGCATCGCCGGAAGATTCTTTTTTATCTTCTAACCCACAGCTGGTAAAGACAAGTATTAGCATCAATGATAATAAAAGTGATGTTATTCGTCTCATAAAAAGTCCTCCATTTATATTATCCTCGTACATTATAGCAAAAATCCACAAAAAGTGTACTAAAAAATCAAAAGACTGTCTCTATTTAAAAAGACAGTCAAATTTTTCTTCTATAGCTATGCATATATCATCTGCTTCGGGATTATTCATATCAGATACTTTATCAAGAAACTCTGCTATATTGGTCTTTATCTCCTGCATCCTCTTCAAATCCTCTCCCAGTCTTCCAAGTTCGTATGGTTCTATATCTGCCAATTCCTTACGCAATGCATTAAACTCTTCTTTCCAATATCTAACATACCTTGCTCTGCCTATAGACGTATAAATACTCTTTTCTATGACTGCCGGAAAAATTTTCTCTTGATATTTGCCGTCTCTCATAACCTGCAAAACCTCATACATGCAGTTAGGTGATTTTAAATATATATCTGAAATAAGCAAAATAGCATATTCTGTCTCATCAATTGATCTCATATACTCCTTTATACTATCCCAGTTATGTATATCTTTTTTATCTCTATGTATTTTTACATCTTTTCTGTCTTCAAAATAATTGCATATCCTATCAGCAATTTTGCTATCTGCCCTGCAATATGACAAAAATATATTTGTCCTGTTTCTTTCCATTCTTCAAGCTACCTCTCCGGTTTAACTAGTGCTTTCGTCAAATTTCGACACTATCTTTCTATATAATTTTATCATTCTTATCTAGCTCTAACAAGACTCGAATCCGAAACAAAGTGTTACAATTCTTTTAATATCATTTCGCATATGCTTTTTACATCAAAAGATTATTTTATTCAAAATTATTCATATTTATTTATTTTTATGCTTGACTTTTGCTATAAAAAGGGGTATTATACGCATATTGATGTATAAATTATGCATCAATTAGAGAGGAGTTAAAGTAAAATGGCGATTAAAAACTATCCTTTTACTACTGAAAAGGAGTCAATGCGAAATCCCTTTGTTGGTATCCCATCTTTTCTCATGTCACCTTTACATTTTGATCTTGACAGTTTAGATGCGGATATAGCAGTTATAGGAATGCCTTACGATCTTGGCACATCGGTAAAAACCGGCGCCAGATTTGGTCCGAGAGGAATCCGAGAAGCATCCACCTATAACAGTTACGCTCACGAAGGCTGGTATGACCCTGTAAGAGACGAAACTTTTCTTGGTGAGCCTTGGAAAATCGTGGACTGTGGCGATATAGATGTTCTGCACACACTACAAGCTCAAAGTTTTAAAAATTGTGAACAGGCTATCAGAAAAATTTTGTCTAAAGGCGCTATACCTTTTACAATTGGTGGAGATCATGCGATAACGACACCTGTTCTAAGAGCATTTGATACTTTCAAAGATTTATGCATAATACAGTTCGATGCTCACCTGGATTTCACTTACAATCCTTTTGGAATAGAAGAAGGTCCCGGCAGTCCTATGCGAAGAGCCTCCGAAATGGCTCACATAGGAAAAATAATGCAAATAGGAATGAGAGGTATCGGAAGTTCTCAATATTCAGACTTTCAGGATGCAAAAGCAAACGGCAATATAATAATCACGTCTCGAGAAGTCAGACAAAAAGGTACCGAATATGTCTGCTCTATGATTCCTGAAGCAGAAAATTATTATATAACAGTCGATATTGACGGTCTTGATCCGTCTATAGCAAACGGCACCGGTTCTCCAGTACCATTTGGTCTATATTACGAAGAAGTCAGTGCAATAATAGAAGCTGTATCAAATAAAGGAAATATAGCAGGATTTGATATAACCGAAGTATCACCGCCTAATGATACAAACGGAATGACTTGTATGTATGCAGCTCAATTGATGCTTGATACAATGTCTTTTTTAACCAAGGCAAGAGAAAACAAACTAAAATAAAATCAATATAGGCAGCAAATTTTAGCTAGCTTACGTTATATTAAGGAGGAAAAAATGAAAAAATCAACTAAAGTTTTAATTGTAGCTATGATAGCTATTTTATCAATATTTTCAATGGTAGGCTGCAGCAACGATAAAAATGAAGAAGTAAAAACATATATTGCAGCCACAGAACCTACTTATCCGCCATTTGATTCTGTAGATGACGACGGAAACATAATTGGATTTGACATGGACCTTTTAAACGCCATCGCTGAAGATCAAGGCTTCAAAGTTGAATACAAATCATTTGAATTCGACGCTATAGTACCTGCAGTTCAATCAGGAAGCGCTGATATAGCTGCCGCTGCCGTAAACATTACTCCAGACAGAGAAGAAAAAGTTGCTTTTTCAGACAAATATTTTGACAGCGGTAAAGTAATCTTAGTAAAGAGCGACAATGACAAGATAAACGGTATTGACGACTTAAAACCTACAATGAAAGTTGCTGCTCAGATAGGTACAACAGAAAGCGATTACGTTCAGGATCTGGCAAAGAAGAATAAAATCGGAGATGCAGTAATCTTAAATCAAACTACACAGTGTATTCTTCAGCTTCAAAATGGTGATGTAGATGCAGTAATCATGGATGCACCTGTATCAATGTACTATCAAAATAAATTTGCAGATGAAATCAAACAGCTGGATGCTCTTATCGATCCTTCCCCTATGGCATTTGCAGTAGCCAAAGAAAATGAAGAACTTCTTGAAAAGCTCAATAAAGGTTTAGCTAATGTTAAAGAAAGCGGCAAATACGATGAACTAGTAAAGAAATGGTTTGAATCATCAGAACTCTAATCATATAAGCAATTTAAAATCCGGTCTTATAATAAGACCGGATTTATATTTTAATACATTATGTCAGCTATATGTATTACTGGAGCAAATATAAGTAAAACCACTAAAAACTGAATTATACCTTTTCTAAACTTTTTCATTACTATTACCTCCTGTTATCTTCCCTTCTGTAATCATATTTTACTATAACAGGTGTCCTATATTCAGGACTTTGGTCTCATGATTTCAAAAAATTAAAAAACCGCCGTAACAAATCGTCCGGCAGCATCAATACAAAGTTTAAAATACCAGCTGTACAAGAAGCATGTAGCACACCGTGCCGCTCACTATACTAAATAACGTATTTTTCTTCCATACATGTAAAACAGCTACCAGTACACATGAAATTAATTCAGGAATACCAAAGGGATAACTTATTACTGAAACTTCCTTTAAACAAAACACTACAAGCATTCCCATTATCGCATATGGGAGAACTTTTCCTAAATAAGTTATATATTGCGGCGTCTCCTTGTCTCCTCCAAATATGAAAAAGGGCAACATTCTAAGTAAAGCTGTTATTACTGTTGCAACAACCACAATCAAAACGGAATGAATATCAATCATTGCTTACATGCTCCTTTCCTTTCATAAACATCAGCGCAGCAGTTATACATATCATCGTCGGAATCAAAAAGCTGTCACTGCCAAATATCAAAAGACATAAAACAGAAGAAGCCACTCCTATAATCACCGGTCTATGATCCTTTGTGTTTATCCACTGATCAACTACTATAGTCACAAATAAAGCTGTCAACACAAAATCAATCCCCTCTGTGCTAAAAGTAATTAAGCTTCCCAGCACAGAGCCTATCAAAGATCCTATTATCCAATATGACTGATTAAACATGGATAAGAAGAAATAATACTTATGCTTGTCCTCTACATCTTTTGTATTTTCATCACTGCATACTAAAGAATATGTCTCGTCTGTAAGGGCGAACATCAAGTATGCCTTTTTCTTGCCTGTACCCTTATACTTATCTATCATCGATATGCCGTAAAACAAATGTCTGGCATTTACCATAAGTGTTGTTATCGCCGTAGTAATAAGAGATGCGCCTGAAGCAAGCAAATTAACTGCAACATACTGCAATGTTCCTGAATACATAAAAAGACTCATGAGAACTGCCCAAATTACTCCATATCCTTTAGTTTTAAGTATTATTCCAAATCCTGTTCCAAGAGCTAAATATCCTGCCATAACAGGTATGGATGAAATAAACGCCTTTTTTATATCACTCTTTCCCATAAATTCTAGTCTTCCTCATAAACATTTAAAGCAGCTTTTGCCAGCTTAACATAATCATCTATAACACTTTGAGGGGATAAGATTTTTATATCTCCTCCAAAATTCATTATCCACGTTAAAAATAACGGACTGACGGACACTCTGGCAGATACTTCAAACTGCTCTTTATCGACCTCATACATTATGACATCCTGTCCAAAACGATCAATTATAACGCCTGCCATTTTGTCTTTACATCTTAACGTCACCTGCTCGTCTCTGCCGCCATACATGCCAAAAGTTTTTTTCGAATACAGCGCCATATCAAAGTTCTCAAAGAGTTCAGCACCCATGCGTGGCTTGTCAGTTATTTTTAAACCATGCATTTTATCAACTCTATAATGCTTAATAATACTGCTCTCATCATCAAAAGCAATCATATAATAATTTTCATCGTCCCATGTCAAAGCCCATGGGCTTACCATATATATTTTGCCATTTCTTTTATACTGCCTTTCCTTTTTCATATTCCATTCAAAATATTTAAAGGATATCTTTTTATCATCAGATATAGCTCTATGTATCTCATCTATCACATAATAAATACTCTCATTCATAGTCTTTATTCTGTTAGCAACAAAGACCTGTCTTTGGAGCTGCTGCGCTTCATATTTACTGGTAAGGCCCTCTATTTTCTTAATAAGAGTACTGCTCTTTTTATGAGTTATGAATTTGGAAGACTGTACTGCATCTACAAGCAGTTTTAACTCCGGAAGCTCAAAATCCCTTTCTGCCAAATGATAGGTAACATTTTTACCAGTTCTTTTTTCAATGGTAAGTCCAAAATCTCTCAAGGCCTCAAAATCGCCATATATACTTTTTCTCTCAGCTCTTATGCCGTATTTTTGAAGTTCTTCAAGGATTTGCATAATAGTAAGCCCATGATTCTCATCGGTAAGTTCTTTCATTATATTTAAAAGATATAAAACCTTAAGTTTCTGATTAGACGATTTAGCCATTTAAACGTCCTTTCATAAGTTTTTTCAATATTTCCTCATCTGCCGGACAAAAATCATATTCAGGAATTTCGTCTGTTGTAATCCACTTTATATCCTTATGCTCAAGTAGCTTAGGTTCTCCTCTTTTTATGTACGCATTGAACAAAATCAAATTAATTTCCATATCCGGATACTTATGGACTAAAGACATAAATATATCTTTCGTACCGATTTCAATATCAAGTTCTTCTTTGCACTCACGTATCAAAGCCTCTTCATCGGTCTCGCCTTGCTCCACTTTTCCTCCTACAAACTCCCAAAGAAGCCCTCTTGCCTTATGAGCAGGTCTCTGACAAATCATAAATCTATCTTCTTTCCATATAAGCGCTGCAACCACTTTTACCATTAACGAGCCTTCTCTCTTTGACTTTCACCCGTAGCATAATTTATCTGAACTCCGGGCTGAACATTATATACAAATACATTAAAACAAACCCCTCTGCCTGAATCTTCTACAGAAAAAGCTTCCATTTTAACGCCTCTGGCCACAAGATCTTCACCTTCGTAAACAGGCGATACGCGATACAATACATGATTGCCCGTATCTTTCACATAATCTGCAACTTGATTCTCAAAAGGCAGCATCCCATCCACGTTCATATAACGAGTACCTGTTATCAAATTCTTCTCATTGGCATTCTCACCTGCAAGCTGAAATCCTATTAGATGACATCTGTTATATAAATATTTTCCATCTACTAAATCATCATATCTGACAGTATGCCAGCCGCTTGGCTTTATCTGTCCTATGCTGCCCCTCTCCTCTTTTGGTATGGTCTCTTCACCTATTAATGCATATGCAACTCCACATCTTCCCAAATCGTCCAAATCACTGTATTCCTCAAAAGAACTTTTTGCCAAATCTTCATCTGTAAATTCAGGCATATTATAGTTTAGCTCTACATAAGGTCTGCCGGAATATTCCGGCAGAGTTTTTATATCAACATATATATCACTGTAAGATACAGGTTCATTAAAAAGCGCAGGGGAAACACCCAGCGCTATTGCTATTATGGCAAATATGGTAACTATTGTTTTCTTCATGTCATATATTTCCTATCTTGCATTCATTACTAGGGCAATTTTAACATAAAGTACATGCTATATCAATCAGCATATTTTATTGGTCTATGCGATAAAATTTTTACAGCCGCAAATCATATGCATGAATATGTCAATTAAAATCCCGAAAATTTGTCCTTTTTCTGATATCACCCAGGGTTTGACCCCGAAAATCTTTGCTTTTAGTTAAATTTGCAGGGTAAGAAAACTGATAAAATTAGCTTTTTTCCTTGTAATATGCCTCATATAGTACGTATTTTGTAAAACTTGACCCTGCAAAATTCCTGACTTGGCCATATTTTTCGGGATCATACCCTGCGAAGCTCCTATTATTTTTCAATTCTTCGGGGTTTAAGCAAAATATTTGCTCATATACAAGAGATATTATGTCTTGCCTTATTCTGTGAACCACATCATTGCAACCTATAACCAGACAAAAAGGAGCATAGGCTCCAATCGATTTATTAAATCAGCTGTGCGATAGCTCCTTTCATACTTCTTATAAAACTTTTTGTATAAATGATTTTGTTCTTTCATTAAGTGGATTTTCGAAAATCTGAGATGGCGGACCGCTCTCAACAATCTGTCCGTCAGCCATAAAAATAATATTGTCCGAAACTTCTTTTGCAAATCCCATCTCATGAGTAACTACAAGCATGGTCATTCCTTCATTGGCAAGTTCCTTCATTACATCAAGAACTTCTCCCACCATTTCCGGATCTAAAGCCGAAGTAGGTTCGTCAAACAGCAATATTTCCGGCTCCATTGCCAATGCACGAGCTATAGCAACGCGCTGCTTCTGTCCTCCTGAGAGATTTCTTGGATAAGCACCCGCTTTCTCTTCAAGCCCTACCAATTTAAGAAGCTCTTTTGCCTTTTTTTCCGCATCTTCTTTAGATATGCCCTTTACGTTTATAGGTGCAACTGTTATATTATCCATTACTGAAAGATGACTAAAAAGATTGAAGTTTTGAAACACCATTGCCATTTTAGTTCTCATCTCTCTTAGATTGCTATCAGTAATTAACTCTCCGTCCACTTCAACAATCCCTTCGTCAGGAATCTCAAGCATGTTAAGACACCTGAGAAGTGTACTTTTTCCTGATCCTGACGGTCCTATTATGCAAAGTACTTCTCCGTCCTCAACAGTCAAATCCACGCCTTTAACTGCATGAAGATCTGTAAAATGTTTATTTATATTAGTAGCCTTTATCATTTCTGATCAATCTCCTTTGCCATATGTTTCTCAAGTGCAGTTACTCCTTTAGAAAGAGGATATGTAATCATTATATACACTACCGCCGCTCCTATATATGCAGGAAAAGTCTCAAAAGTAGATGCAGACCAAAGCTGTGCACTTCTAAGAATTTCTACCACTCCTACGAACGAAAGTACCGCTGTTTCTTTTATCAATGTTACAAACTCATTTCCAAAGGAAGGAATTACTATTTTAAATGCCTGCGGCAATACAATAAGTCTGTTTACCTGACTTTTGGTCATACCAAGCGACTGCGCCGCTTCAATCTGACCGGGATCTACAGCTTGTATACCGCCTCTGATTACTTCTGCCATATATGCTGCGCTGTTAAGGCCGCAGACCAGCATAGCCGGTATAATCAAGTGAGGCCAGTTAAATGAAATCCCTTTTCCCTGAAGCAACAATGGTATACCATAAGAAACTATCAATGCTTGAACTATCATAGGCGTTCCTCTGACAATTTCAATATATATTTTTGAAATAATCCTTATAAGCTTATTCTCTGATTTTTTCATAAGTGCAAAGCACAATCCTAAGGCTGCACCCACAACTAATGCAAAAAGGCTTACTCCCAATGTTTCAGGTAATCCTTTTAATGCTACTAAAACACCTTCTAAATATACTTTCATTATACTTTTCTTTTCTCCTTACATTTTCCGCAATGCATTAATTATACATCTTTAAGAATAATTATGCAATAGTTTTTTAATACTATTCACGCAAAAAATAGAATCGGAAGCCCTCTGGCTTCCGATTCTATTATATAATTTATATTCACACACCTTGCGCTTATATACTGTACAAAAATGATTACGGATTATGGGACTAGATATATCTAGTTATGAAAATAATACAATTTATAAACGCTATCTTATTATACTAAAATTTTACAATTAAATCAAGCTGTAATCTCATCAAGACTGCAAAATTTATATCCCTTATCTTTCCATCCTTTTATCAATTCTTCTAAAATTTCAGAATTTGTTTTTGATGTACTGTGAAGCAATACTATAGCCCCGGGATGAATACGTTTGTTTAATGTATTCAAAGCATCTTCTCTTGTAGGCTGGTCGTTTTCATACCAGTCAACATATGCCAGACTCCAAAAGACCGTGGTGTAACCCATTTCACATGCCTGCTTAAGGTTATTCTCACTGTACTTACCCTGAGGCGGCCTGTAAAACTTTTTCATATCCTTGCCTGTAACCTGCTTATAAGTATCTTCCAAATCTTTCAGTTCTTTTTCAAATGCGCTTTTTTCAGCAATAGACGCCATATCAGGATGATGCATTGTATGATTACCGACTATGTGTCCCTCTGCCTCCATGCGCTTAACTAAATCAGGACTTTTCTCTATGTAATTCCCTACCAAGAAAAATGTTGCCGGCACTTCTTCTTTCTTTAATACATCAAGGATTTTTTCAGTATAGCCGTTTTCATATCCGGCATCAAAAGTTAGGTATATTTTCTTTTCTTTAGATTGAGCCGCATCAATAAAATAGCCATTATATTGTTTTAAATATTCAGGCGTGGCATTTCCTAAAGGAGCAGCGCCTTCTTTTTGAAAAGACAAACCCCAATTACATTCTGCTGATGCCGCCACGTCTTCAAGCTCATCACCCTTGTTTTCTTCTGCGACAGGTTTGCCACTAGCTCCTATTCCTCCTAAAACAAACGCCCATGCGCTGATTCCGATTATTACCACTATGGCAAAGCATAAAAATATTTTCTTTTCCATACAAAAATCACCTCACATTTAATCTATGAGGTGATTAGCATCTTTATTATTTCTTTTCTTTATTTTATCTATAATAGCTATAAAAAGTATCGTACCGGCTCCTGTAACCACTGATGAAATCAAAAGTAACGTATATGCTCCTCCAATATCAAGTATAAATCCTCCAAGAAGACTGGCAGATACAGTGGAAACAGTAATCACTATCGTATAAAGCGCTTGCCCCTTTACGGCTTCGCCTTTTTCCATTATCTCATCTATAAAAATTACCATAGCCGGCAAGAACAGCCCAAAGGACACTAATTGGAAAAACTGCGCCGCAAATATCATAGCAACAGACTTGACCATGAACACCCAAACCACTTTTGCAGTAAAACAAATCGCCGCAAACTTTAAAAGTGTCTGACATGAAAATCTGTTATGTACCCGGCTAAAAAAGAACATAGGAGGTATCTCAAGAAACGCCATAAGAGAAAAAATTCTTCCCATATCTTCACTGCCTCCGCCTACGCCTTCTACGATTTGAAGCATAAAATTGTTAAACATGGCATTGCTGAAAAATATTCCCGCTACACCTACGTTTACCAGCATAAACAGCTTGTTTCGTTTAATAAATTCTACAAGGTTAATCTCATCTGAACTATCTATTTTTTTATCCAAAGAACATGCTGCATCTGCTTGTTGTTTTGAGCATGCTTTTATAAAATGCTTATTGGTAAGCCATAATGTCACAAGCAGCATAACCAGCACTATTTCTCCTGTTATAGGAAGCACAATAATGCCGTTTTTCTGCGCCAATGTTCCAAGGAATGCACATAAAACCGAATATGCCAATGAGCCCATACTTCTTGCAGCCCCAAAGTTTACTCTGTGTCCGCTTTCTTCAAGCTTAAAAGCAAGAGAATTAAACAAAGGCTGAAGAGCTGTAACCCATGCAACCATCAAAACAAATACGATAGATAACGCAATGGATGCTTTTTGTGTTATAAACGTAATCGCTGTCAACAAAGCTATAATTACTGTAACAGCCTCTGTAACGCCTATCAGCGATATTCTTTTAGTCCTATCCGCAAAATCCGCCAAAAGAGGCTGCATGAATACGGCAACCACATTACCTACCGCCAGTATCATACCTATATCAGAATTGCTGTAACCTTTTCCAAGCAAAAATACAGATGCAAAGCTGCATACAACACCGTAAAGCATCCAATAAGTTCCATGGACTGCGGCATATTCTATATTTAATATACGCTTCATATCTTATCTATCATTCTTCATCTACTAATTCAAGTTTAAATATATTCATTACATCTGCATCAGGGCAGCAAAATCGAACGTCTCCTGCGTGTGATGCAGGAGGATTACCTCCGTATCGCATTATATCAATATACGGAAATGCCACATGCATAGCCATCGGACATATTTTGCCTCTGTCTATATCATAATCAAAAGTATCTCCTACCTTATGACCTCTGTGGCATCCGTATTTTCCTGCTTTATCTATTAAAGTTATCTTAATCTTCGGCTTTTTCATATTGCTGTCTATTTATATGAATTTTTTCATATATCTTAGAGTTCTCACCATCTGTGAAGCATAGCTGTTTTCGTTATCGTACCATGATACAACACGCACTTCATATATCTTAGTTCCGCATCTTTCAGCCAATGTCTGTGTAGCGTCAAATAATGAACCGTATTCCATACCTATTATATCGCTTGACACAAGCTCCTCTTCAGTATATCCAAAAGACTCATTAGCCGCAGCTTTCATTGCAGCGTTGATTCCCTCTACACTTACAGTTTCTGTATCGTCTTTCAGCGTTGCATCTAATATGGTTATAGATCCGCTTGGAACCGGTACTCTCTGCGCTGAACCTATGAGCTTACCGTCAAGTTCAGGTATAACAAGCCCTATGGCTTTTGCCGCACCTGTACTATTAGGCACTATATTTATAGCTCCGGCTCTTGCCCTTCTAAGGTCTCCTTTTCTATGAGGTCCGTCAAGAAGCATCTGATCACCTGTATAAGCATGTATGGTAGTCATAAACCCTGTACGTATCTCACGATATTGGTTCAGGACTTTAGCCATCGGAGCAAGACAATTGGTGGTACATGAAGCTGCAGATATTATATTGTCATCAGCTGTGAGAGTTTCATGGTTAGTTCCGTACACTATAGTAGGCAAATCATTACCCGCAGGTGCAGAAATCAATACTTTCTTAGCGCCTGCTTTTATATGTGCCTCCGATTTAGCTTTTGAAGCAAAAAAACCGGTGCATTCTAAAACTATATCTACGCCTAAATCTTTCCACGGAAGATTCTCAGGGTCTTTTTCAGATAAAATCTTAATTTTAGTACCATCTACAGTAATAGAACTATCATCGCTTATTACCTCATGTCCCCTATATCCTCCTTGAACACTGTCATATTTCAGCAAATGCGCCAGCATCTTAGGCTCTGTCAAATCATTTATTGCTACGATTTCCATTGATTCATCTCCGAAAATTTGTCTGAAAACAAGTCTGCCTATTCTTCCGAATCCGTTTATCGCAATTTTAACCATGATTCATCCTCCCTTTTTCATATATTATCTATATTGTACCACCTTTTATAATTCTAGTCATCAAATTTTATGATATAGAATTCCCCTCTAATCAGTCAAATACAGTCTGCCCTTTTACATCTGTGCTTAGCGCCTTCAAAGCCTTTTCAACAATATGACGGCGCAGAGCCTTTTCTTCGTTCCTATCAAGTGCCGGATTTCCCAGCGGATGAGGAATCGCAACAGCCGGAACTATTCTATTTGCTCCAACCGTCATTGAAATCGGCGTTACAGTACATATGTGCACTACAGGTATGCCTGCCCTTTCTATTTCTTTTACCATCGTTGCACCGCAACGTGTACAAGTCCCTCAGGTAGAAGTAAGAATGACAGCTCCCACACCGTCCTCAGTTAATTTTGCGGCAAATTCGGCAGCAAAAGCCTTTGCTGAAGCAACTGCTGTTCCATTTCCTGTAGTTGTATAAAATTTATTATGAAGTGAGCCTATTACTCCTTCTCTTTCCATATCACGAAGAACATCTACAGGCAAAACTCTGTCTGCATCCTCATTGGCATACACAGGGTCATATCCTCCATGGGCAGTCTCGTAAGTAGATTCTGTCAAATCGTCCACTCCTGTAATATCATACTCACCATAATGTGACGCACTTGAGCTTTCTATATGATCCGGATTGCCTTTAGGCACTATTCCTCCGGAAGTTACAAGCGCAACTTTTGTATGAGCCAAGTCTAAAACTGCAGGATTTGGCTCTACTCTGTCAAAGTCCGGCATAGGAAACTCCGTGATGAATTTTTCATCTTCCAGCTTTTTGATGAGCATTTCCACTGCTCTCTCTGAGCCTCTCTTTTCCTCAAAGAAATTTACTCTTCTGCCTCCAGGCATATATCCTTCTTCAATAGATGCCCCTATTTTTTCGCCTTTAGCCAGTTTAAGAGCTAAAGGTACAATTTTTTTAACTGCATCTCTCATACCTGCGGCGTTGTTTTTCGTCGAAATGATATATACTTTATCCTTGAACATATCAGCGCCGGGGTTTTCCTCGTACATACCCGTTACTGACGGAATTCCAAGTTCCTCCTGGACTGCTGCTGCTAGAGTTGCACATGCAACACCATAACGTCCAGCATTAAATGCCGGTCCCGCAACAAATACATCCGGAGATAAGTCCTTTACCAAAGATAAAATCTCCGCTTTTGTTTTATCTATATTCTCATTGAAATATGAATCTCCGCACACGATTGTTGCTATTATCTCTGCTTCATCGCCAAAGCTTGAAGCAAATGCCATTCCGGGGCCTACAACCTCTCCCTTGCGAAGAGTAACAGGATAATCTGCCTTTTCTTCTCCGCCTATGTTGGCAAAAAATTGATTTATATAATGAACTACTTTAATCTTTGACACGACATATCCTCCTTCCTACCTTGCACTTAGCTTATTAAATCCGGTTTCGTTGGTTGCGCCGGTAATTACCTGAAGTTCCACTTCCAAAGAACCGTCTTCATGCAGTGTATCTTCGCTTGCTCCTGCAATTTTTGTAACATAATCAAGTGTTCCTATAACCTTTTCCATCTTTGGAAGAATTATAACTTCATTAGCGTTACCTCCTGTAACTACTGCATCAGCTGCGGCATCAGCATCGGCAAGAGATTGAGATTTACCGTCACGTCCTGCATACTCATCTGTTATTATCACGGTCTTTATGCCCTCTGCTTCTATCTTTTTGCAGTTCATTATTAAGTCTGTATCAGGATTTCCAAAACCTTCCTGAGACACTATAACTCCGTCAAGGTCAAGCATCTTGCACAACTTAGCCGTCCAATCTGAAGAACGCATTTTATCTGCAAGATATACATTCTCATTAGTGATTATCTGACAAACAAAATTTAGTTTTTTCCCATGCTGTGCAAATAAGTCTTCAACCACCGGATTGTTTTGGTGTACATAAGTTGGATTTTTGTCACAAGCTGAAACACAATTACCTGATACAATAGCCCCGTCCATGGTTTCTGTTGGGCTCAATATCGTCGGCAGTATTTTCTTGGCGTCCACTCCATATACATAAGTATCATGTAAGAGCCCTTGGCTTTGAAGCATCTGAACATAAGCTACCCTCGGAAGTCCCGGATACTTCTCCAACCCTTCTTTAAATGTACACGTCTCATAAACCTTGATATCATTTGGTGTCGTCTGACGTGCCAACTCTCCTATATATGCGGCAATCCTGAATCCTGCAAATCTTACAGCAGCTTCATAGTCATGCGGCTTTATATCATCAGCAGGTTCACAAACCATGACAAGATTACAAAGCTTAGAAAACGGCGTATAATCAGCTCCCGGTCCTGACATATCAATTATGCCCTCCTGAAAGCCTACTATTTTGCCGGCAGTTACAACTGCCATTCCTTTAAGCGCATAAGTCCTGCCGCTTCCTACAGTGTCCACCTTTGATATCACTCCGGGAAAAACGCCTCCATTTCCTGAAACTTTGACACGAGGTTCTATGACGTCTTTTACCGGTGTAATTCGTACCGATTCTCCAGGTCTTGCGATGTCAAAAGATACGCTTTTAAGCTTTTCGTCTTCGATCGCTACTTCTTTTAAATCTTCTTTTGATACATACAAGGTTCCGTCTTCAATTTTGGATTTTTCTGAAAACTGAATATCCTTAATGTATATGTGCCCCATTTCTAAACGCACTTTTTGTTCCTCCTTGTTTAATATTTAGTCTATATATACGCTGTTGATGCGATTGCACCCTTTATCAGTTCAAAATCGACAAGCTGAAAATCTTCCCATACTTGCTTTGAAAATTTAGATGATTTATCTTCAAATTTATCACACGCTTCTATGGCTTGTTCTATAAGTTTTAGAGAATATACATCAAGCTTGCCGCATTCTGAACTTATTAAAACAGATTTGTAAGGAGTTTCTTTGGGCTTCACACTCCCTGACAGAGGATGGGACAAAAGCTTGTGCCCTTTATGAATCAAATCTCTGATTTCTTTTAATATTTCTTCATAAGAAATTTCTCTATATACTGTATTATGTCCTGCACCAAGCTCATTTAAGACAAGCGGATTGTTAGTCACTACTATAAATTTATCTTTCATATCTTTTTCACCATAATAAAAAAGGAACGATGGTCAATACACATAAAAATGTGCGTCATCGTTCCTCTGTTTTTTGCTCTTTCAAAATCCAGAATGCAGTCCTTTTTTCGGTCCTTTTACCTGAAAGTTTCACTTAACAAACCCTGACTCAATCTGTTTCACTTGCCTCTTCGGCGTTCTTAATATAGAATCTCTCCCGAAAAATATTCTCCCGCTATTGAATTTTTCTATGGTTATTATATTTGATTGACAATTTTTTTGCAACCGTTTTATTTAAAAAATTTTAATGCATTATCATAAAAAATTGCTTGCAATCCTTGTTCATCAACTCCGCTGACCATTACCTTTTGCATTTCAACGGTAGGATGATGAAACGGAGTATCGGTTCCAAACATTATCCGGTCATGTCCCACAGTCTCATAAGCCTCTCTAATCTTTGACGGCATAGGCATGCCCGACATCTCAAGATATATATTTGAATACTTTCTTGCCATCTTTAAAGCGGCATCTATGTATACGCCGTGACCATGTCCCATATGAATCATCATAATTTTAACGTCAGGATGGCGTTCTGCCAAAACACCTATCTGCCAAGGCAGTGAATATGGCGGATGACCGCTGTGAATACATACAGGAAGTCCCAGTTTTTGAGCTTTATACATAACTTCATCCACAATCTCTGCATCTGCGCAGTAAGCATGTCTCAAAGGGTTTAATTTGACAGCTTTAAATCCCTTGTTCACATATTCTTCCATAAAGTCAACGGTCTTCTTAACCAAAGGATTAACATAAACAGCGCCTATTATCCGTCCCGGGTACTTATTCATCACATCAAATGTAATATCATTATCTTCGCAGCATAATACAGTTTTTTCTATGTTGTACTCATCCATCTGAGCAATAAGGCCATCAGCAGTAATACCTACATCTGCCCATCCGCCTATATACCCTATATGAGCATGTGCGTCGATTATTTTCATCTTGTCACTTCCTCTCTTTTAAAAAGATCCTTTGCATATTTTGAAAGAATGCTTACCAAAACTATGAACAGAATTATGCCTACTGAAGTCTGAACAGTTACATTAGGTAAAGACGCAACAGCCACCTTTGTATCAAGCAGAAATACTTTGACTAAAGTATATGCAGCTATCTGAAATATTCCTCCAACTACGGCTCCAAAGGCTTGTAGCTTACTGCTGTTTACATTTGACTTTATTATGTATCCCATTATCAAAGCCATAATAAACTTGATTATCAGAGTAGGCAGTATCCATACTGCTGCTCCTGCTAAAAGGTCAGAAAGTGCGCCGCCCAAAGCCGCAGCAATGGCTCCGTTTCTGCGTCCCAAAAGCACTACGCCCAAAAATATCATACAGTCTCCCATATGGCTGTATCCACCCGTAGCCGGATTGGGAATTTTTATAAGATAAGTTGCAACAAAAACAAGCGCTGCCATAAGCGCTGTCTGCGCTATTTCTCTCGTTCTTTGACTTGTCATATAATTGCCTCCAAATAATGTTAACATTATTATATGACTCATCTGTACTTGTTTAAATATACAATTATGATTATTTTTATATATACACTTGGCTTTTTTTAGATAATTATCCGTCTTATTCATGTAATATAAGACAATTTTCAAAATATCTATATATACAGTTTTATATATGTTCTATGTCAGCAATTATAGGTACGTGATCCGGATAACCTATCTCGCTTCTGTCATCAAAGATATCATAATCATACTTTACATTGCAAACATCCAAGTTCTTGCTAACCACTATATGATCTTCTTTCAAATATCCCTTATGAGAATATCCCTCAATTGGCACAAGGTTTAGTGATAAACCGGCAAACTGTTTTACAATCCACTGATAGTTATAGCCTCGCTGGACTTTACCTCTATAATTATCAAGTATTCTGGCATTGTTAAAATCTCCCGTAATTATCATCTTACTTCTGTCCAGCTTTTTTATATATGAATACACGTCCAAAAATTGTTTCTTTCTTACTTCAAACTCCCGCTCATCACATCTGCCGCCTACAAGAATTCTCATTCCTATCAACTCTAAGTTTGTCTCTTCTGTCTTTAAATTCAGATGAAGCATATGGGGATTGGTCTTTTCTGATACTTTTATTGCTTCTATGCCATCTTTAACAGCTATCATTATACCTCGTCTATGTTTATCATCTATCACAGTAAATAGCTTGTAGCCATTTTCCATAAAACAATACAGAAAGTCTTTATTCTCACACTCCATGTACTCAACCATAACTATGACATCTGGCTCCGGAATAATTCCGCACAGTTTTTCTGCAACTTCTCTATCTATGGTATAATCTGTGTTTGTAAATCCTCGCTCTACACGCAAATTCAAATTGACTTCTACAACTCTCACTTGGATTGCCTCCTCCACACTGGGTTGCCGTATTCTTTCTTTTCCAATTCAGGACAAATCCCCGTTACATATGAATATATTTTAGGTTTTTGAGATTGCAAATCAATGGTAGAATCCAGCTTTGCCAGCATTTTATCTCTATCTTTGGGAAGCCTTCCTCTAATACGAAATTCTATATAATCATGAAATCCTTCGTATGTTATAGGCATTTCTTCCGTCCCCAAAAGTTCAATAAGCTTCCGTTCTTCTTTTAGATTTTCAAGCTCATCGGCAGGCTTAAAGGTTCCATCTTTTATATGCGCATAAAGTGGTACTTCCTCATGAATAAACA
Organism: uncultured Peptostreptococcaceae bacterium; assembly: GCA_910588185.1. Taxonomy (GTDB): domain Bacteria; phylum Bacillota; class Clostridia; order Peptostreptococcales; family Anaerovoracaceae; genus Fimisoma. The sequence goes on along the minus strand of CAJUQR010000004.1, from coordinate 38,764 downwards.
TTGAAAAATTAACAACGTTCTTAGGCCCCGTTTCATTAAGAAATTCTGCCAAAGCTGCGGCATTTTCCATACCTCTTCCCTTTCCCGAAACTCCGGTCATAATATGGGCACTGTAATCCATGCCCGCTTCCTTAATTCGCCTTATAGCTTCCCTTGCCTGGCTCAAATCGTTGCCTTTTTTCATAAACTCAAGCACATCATCAAGACCGCTTTCGATACCTATGTAAAGGTTTTTAACCCCGTGACTCCCAAGCAATATTAAATCATCCCTGCTTTTATTTAAAATGCTGCTGACTGTAGCATCCATATTGACTCCCTCACATAAGGGAAAATACTCTCTTATCTTTTTTAAAATTGCTGTCAAATGAGCCGTATCAAGTCCGAATGCGTTTCCATCGCCTAAAAATATGTTCTTTGGAGAGCCTCCCATATTTTTTACACGCAAAATCTCAGCTTCTATCTGTTCCATCGACAACCGTCTATACTTTAGATGACGAAAAAGCCCGCAAAATTTACACTTGTTATATGGGCAGCCTACAGTCACAGGCAGCATAAACGACGATCGCTCCATAGGTGCCCTGCAAATCTGACCTTCGTATTCCATGGGTAGCTCCTTTCTTGGGTATTGTTTTAAATTTTCTTATGCAGAATTACTACGCACTCCACGTGTCCCGTCCACGGAAACATATCAACAGGAGTCGCCTCAATAAACTCATATCCCATGTCCGACAGAATATTAATATCCCTTGCCAAAGTAGCAGCATCACATGACACATATACCACTTTTTCAGGCATAGTCTTTGCTACTGCTTCAAGGAGTTCAACCTTGCAGCCGGCTCTCGGCGGATCAAGAATCACTACATCTGCATGTATTCCCGAATCAACCATTTTAGGAAGCTCTTCCTCCGCTCTTCCACATATATATCGTGCATTTACAATACCATTTATAACAGCATTCCTGTTTGCATCTATCACAGCAGGCTTGACAGTTTCAATACCTATTACGCTGCCTCCCCCGCTTTTTTTCCTCATATCATCGGCGCAGAACAAACCTATGGTTCCAACTCCGCAATAAAGGTCCAGGACAGTCTCATCACCCTTTAAATCCGCATATTCCAAAACCTTTCCATAAAGTTTTTTCATCTGCTCAGGATTTACCTGATAAAAGGACAGCGGTGAAATTTCAAATTTCAAATCGCCTACTTGCTCAATTATAGTTGGCGAGCCAGCAAGAGTTATGCATTCTTCTCCTAAAATTTCAGAAGTATTCTTTTTATTTATGTTCAAAACCATGCTCTCTAAACTGAATTCTATGCCTGCAAGAGGTCCTTCCTCATAAACAGGAACATCAAAAATTGCCTCGCTGAGCATTTCAACCAGCTTAGCAGCATTGGGAATACCTTTTCCATTTACCACCAATATGACCATGACTTGTCCCGTTCCGAGAGCTGTCCTCACTATCATATGACGCATCAAGCCCTTTTCCCATCTGGTATCGTAGGATGTTATATTGTCCTCCTCCATAAATTGTCTGAGAGCCCTAGCAGCAGCCATAGCAGGCTCAGACTGTAGCATACAATATTCGCAGTCGATTACTTCATGACTTTTAGCCTGATAAAAACCTATCCTGGGCTCATGTATAGGCTCAACGATTCCGCCTTTCTTTGTTATCAAGCCGCCGGTACTTACCGGCATAGAAGCCTTGTTTCTGTAATAAAAAGGCTCGTCCATTCCGATGGTCTCTCTTACTACAGGCTCAACAATTCCGCCTATTCGCTTAATCTTATCAGCAACCTGTTTTCTTTTCAGTTTAAGCTGACTTTCATATTCCATCTCTTGGTATACGCATCCGCCACACTGTTTATAATAAGGGCAAAAAGCCTCTTGCCTACTTGGTGAGTCTTCAATGCGTTTTACTACTCTGCCAAAGCCATAATTCTTTTTGACTTTGGTCATCTCAGCTTCTACCACATCTCCTACCACAGTATCTTTCACGAAAACAGCAAATCCATCAGCCTTACCGATTCCCTGCCCTTCTTTTGACATATCTTCTATAGTTAATTCAACAATCTGACCTTTTTCCATACTTTAATATCCTTTCTGCCACAATTGTATCATAAAAAATTATCAGCTGCAAAGCTTGTAATACCATAGAACGCTTTAGCCATAATAATACCATGCTGTAAGTTTTCAATAGATTATAAAATTATACAGCATTTCAGGCATACACCCTTTGCAAAACCCGTGTCGAATTCTGTCGATGCTGTAACTTTATATTAATTCTTATAAATTTCAAATCATACGGTCTATCGGTTCATCCTGATGCTAGAACCTGCATAAAAAAGCTCCAGCTCGCATTGATTCTCATTTCCGATTTTATATGTTGACAAAAACATTAAATTTATGAACAAAATTTCAACAATTTATTATATATAGTACATATTTATGTGTTTTTACTATAATAGGTTGACAAAATCCTTAATTAAGCCATAATTTTTAGAACGTTTTGGCTGTTTCGTTGACTTTTTGAACCTATTTTATCAACTTTAGTCATTGTACTTGCTAAATCTAACATTAACATTAAACCATACATAATTTGACCGAATTTTGACTTTCACATTTTACACTTCAAAAATCGGAGGTGAATTTATGCCATATAAAATTTTAATTGTAGACGACGAAAAAATGCTCACCGATCTTCTTTCAGATCATTTTAAGGATAACGGATATCTTACGTACACGGCAAATAATGCCAAGACAGCCCTTAGCAATCTAAAACACTCGCCGGATCTAATACTTCTTGATATAAACATGCCCGAAACAGACGGCCTTGCTTTGTGCAAAATGATTCGTGATAATGTTACATGTCCCATAATATTTTTGACCGCAAGGATTACAGAACAAGACAAAATAAACGGCTTTCTTACAGGAGGCGACGATTACATTACAAAACCGTTCAGCCTGCCTGAAATTACGGCAAGAATAGGTGCTCATCTTAGGAGAGAATATCGAAATCACAACAGTCAGCAGCTTCTTACATCACAAGATCTCATAGTAAATCTCTCAAAAAGAACTGTATTTTACAAAGACACTGAAATCGGATTTTCAAAAAAAGAATTTGACATCATAGAGTTTTTAATCACAAACTCAGGTCAGGTTTTCGATAAAGAGAGACTTTATGAATCTGTCTGGGGCTTTGACGCAGAGGGAGACAGCAATGTGGTAAAAGAACATGTCCGCAAGATACGGCAAAAGCTGCATGATGTTACAGGCAAGGACTACATTGAAACAATTTGGGGAGTTGGATACCGATGGAACAGATAAAAATAAAACTTAAAAATATGTCACTGCAAAAGGCTTTTATAGTATACGTTCTTTTCACTTTCATTATTGTCGTAACTTTGTCAGCAGCCATCATAATCGCATGTATTTCAACAAGAAGCTGGCTTCTGCCCGTGTCTGACGAAGTTTTTCTCAATATAGAAGAAACCCTTACTGACGGTACAAGCCAAAGTCAAACCTGCCGAATGAAAATCGGCAGTAACAGCCAAAGTATTCCCTTACTTCAACAACAGAATCTTTCTGTCAATTCCGTCATAAATGCAAAATACTCAATAACCTCTATCGAAAACAATTTTTCCTCTCTGACACCAAAGCGAAAATTGTTATACCAGTCATGTGGAATTGCCATGGTAGTATTGCCTATCATATTTTCTTTCTCCGGCATATTGCTCTGTGGATTTAAGTTTTACAAGAAAAAATTAAAAGAACCAATCGACATATTAAGTTCTGCAACAGATAAAATCGCACTGCAGAACCTTGATTTTAAAATCAATTATAACTCTGACGACGAATTGGGCAAACTCTGCAATTCTTTCGAGCAAATGAAAGACGCACTGAAAGAAAACAACAAAAAAATGTGGGAAATGCTTGAAGAACGCCGCAATCTACAGGCCTCTGTCGCCCACGATCTTCGTAATCCTATCGCAATCATAGAAGGATATACTGAATATCTGCAAATTAACCTTCCAAAAAATAGTATAGATAACGATAAAGTCATGTCTGTAGTCATCAATATCGGAAAATCCGCCAAACGCCTCGAGTATTATACAGAATCAATGCGAACTATCAATAATTTAGAGGAACTTGAAATTCGAAAAAAGCAGGTGGACTTTCCAACACTATATACTGAAATGATAGATGATCTTACAAAATTAGCAGAGCCAAATAATATTATACTCGATTCGGAAAACTTAATTTCTAAAACGTTTCTTACCTTAGATCCACAAGTATTATACCGAATTTTAGAAAACCTAATAGGCAACGCTTCAAGATTTGCAAAATCTAAAATTTCTCTATCATTTTCTTGCATCGGCGATAAACTGCACATATCTGTCATAGACGATGGCTGCGGATTTTCAGAAAAAGCTCTAAATTCAAAGAATAATTACTTTATATCTGAAAGTTCCGATGAAAAACACTCTGGAATAGGTCTTACAATTTGCCGTATTTTAGCCCAAAAACATGGAGGCAGTTTAATATTAGGCAATACTCAAGCTGGCGGCGCCATGGTAAAAATTATTTTAACAATTTGACTAAATTTTGACTTTTAGGCTTTATGATCTCCTTGTCTTTAATTTACAAGGGGGTCATTTTTTATGAAAAAATTTATTTCAATTATTCTATCGGCAGTTATTCTGCTATCGCTGTTTTCTTGCAGTGATTCTCAAAATCAAAATCAATCAGATACAGCGCCAAGCGGCGAACTTAAATCTATAAACAGCAGAGGATTTTCTTTTTCCAATAATTTTGGCACTAAAGACGGATTCTATTATTTTACCGAAAATACAGAGATAGGCAAAAACCTCTATGGTATGCATTTAATGTACGTAGACTATGCTACAAAAAAGGAAATTTATCTGTGTTCCGACAGTGGTTGTAAACACGACAGTGAAAAATGCAGCAGTGTTTTTTCAGCAGATGAATTTGGATTTGATTCTATTCCTTTTGTATATGATGACCATTTATATGTGCTAAGCCGCGATTATGATAACGATGATACAGTATCATTGGATTATTTTGCAGGAAATGATACTTCTAGCGATGTACAACCGCAATCCAATAATGCAAAAATTTATTGCATGGAACTTGACGGTTCTTCCAGACAAAAGATTTTCGATTTTCCTGAAAATTCAACGGTTACAAAAGAAGTCTTTGCTGAAGGGGATAATCTATGGTTTGTGACAAAAAATCTTAAATTTAAAAAAGAAGATAATGCCACATATATCACATCATCAGACAAAGCTCTATGCAAATACAGCATATCCCAAAATAAAATAACAGAACAAATTCCTATATACTTTGATGATAACGTAAACTACCAAGTCATAGGCTGCTCAGATACAAAGTTTGTACTCAGTGGTATAGCTTATCCAGACAATATGAGTCAAACAGACATTCTAAAACTAAACGACGACCAATGGCACGAAGCATATAAAAACAGTAAAACAGTCTATGCAACTTTAGACATTACAAATAGAGAGAAAAATGAGATTCTAAAACACAGCAACAACAAGCTAAATATCACCGACGCAGTAGAAGGACAATACCTTTATGTATCTGACGAAAAAGGAGGTATAAACAAAATAGACCTTGAAACTGGAGAACAATCTGTACTCACAGACCTGAAACAAAACTATATATATTTTTCAATAGGAGATACACTGTGCTGTACCTCCACAGGTGATGAAAAAGACGAGAGCTTATATTTTGTGGATATAGAAACAGGAAAAGTCAGCCGCAGCACACTTACAAAAAAATCTCTTGGATGGCAGCTTACAATCCTTGCATACACAGATACTCATGCATTGGCGGTTTACGATTATGACGCAATTGCAAACGATGACGATTCATATGAAATTAACCAATATAAATATGCGCTTATAGCTAAAGAAGATTTATACAACAGCAAGGAAAACTTTGAACCTATCTCTATGGCAGGAAAGGGGCGAGAATAATGCTAGAACTTAAAAATTTGACAAAGCAATATGGAAACAAAAAAGCGCTTAATAACGTTTCTTTAAAATTCTCTGAAGGAATATACGGCTTGCTTGGCCCAAACGGTGCAGGCAAGTCTACCATGATGAATATTATCACCGGAAACATAAAGCCATCATCAGGTAAAGTTATGTGGAATAACCAGGAAATCGCTTCTCTTGGCCCTTCCTACAGAAGCCTTTTAGGATACGCTCCGCAGCAACAAGGTTTGTATGATACATTTTCAGGTAGGAGATTCTTATCATATATGGCAGCATTAAAAGATATTTCAAGAAAATCCATGAAAGATGAAATAGAAAGAGTCCTTTCATATGTAAACCTGACAGATTCTGCCGACAAACCTATAGGCACATATTCAGGCGGAATGAAGCAGCGTATACTAATAGCTCAAGCAATATTAGGCAATCCTAAACTGATAATTTTAGACGAGCCCACCGCAGGCCTTGACCCAAAGGAACGCGTACGCATCCGTGAAAACATCAAAGCCATATCTGAAGATAAAATCATATTGGTTTCAACCCATGTCGTATCTGATATTCAATCAATCGCAAAAGAAATAATACTTCTCAAAGACGGCTTGATAGTGGATTGCAATAGTGTTCCTGCTCTCTGCCAAAAGTACAACAATGCCCGTAGCTTGGAAGAAGTCTACATGGAAATTTTCGGGGAGGAAGAGCTGTATGTTTAGGCTTACTTTAAACGAACTTTTAAAAGTCTGTAAAAAACCTAGCTTTATAATTTTTACTTGTATATTGATGACTCTAAATCTGTTTATGATGTGGTATTTAAATCTGCCTGAATCAGCCTCACCTGATTTGACTTCTTATAAAGCCCTCTCTTCAGACATGTCCTCAATGACTGAACAAGAAAAATATGATTATATCAATAAGCTAAAAAATAATCTAAACAACATATCCGACCTTGATATGCTCTTGTCACTGCAGTCTAAAGAAGACGAAATGAGTAAGGCTCTTGCATCGCAAATCATCGCAGAGACACCGGATATATATGAAAAATATATAGAATCTTACCGCAGCAAAGATTATCTAAAATATACAGATGAACTGCATAAAGAGCTATTACTTGCAGAGCAAATATATGACGAGCTGAATAAAGTATCAAACTACGATAACTATATAGAAGAAACTCAAAATAATAAGCATACACTTGAAGATATTTCTATTTTTCAGGCAAACGACAAAAACAATTTCAGCAGCAAAAACATAGAAAAAAGTGCCGAAGACCACAAAGGACTTTCTTCTGAAAATATAAGATTTTATCCATCCAAAGGGACTCATATGGCTATGAAAAATCAACTTACAGATATACTCTTATTCATGTCTGTTATGCTGTTCATAGGCGTACTTGTCACTGAAGAAAAAGAAAAAGGTCTATTTTATATTACCAGACCTACCAAAAATGGAATTGTTAAATGTATTCTTGCAAAATTGCTGGCCCTACTAATACATTGCTTTATCATAAGTATTTTAATGTACAGCATAAATCTCTTATATGCAGGTGCAACAAGCGGTCTGGCTGACCTTTCAGCAAAGATTCAATCCATATCTTTGTATATTGAAAGCAGTTTGTCCATTACCATGCTGCAATACATTATCTTAAGCGTTATTACTAAGGCCTTAGTTATATTTTGTTTTGGCACAGCTCTCATAGCTGTTTCACTCTATGCGGCAAAGAGCTTCGTACCTCAAATGGCAGGAATAGGATGGCTGTCTGTCAATTGGATCATATACACAATAATACCTGCCAATTCTAAATTGAATATATTCAAATACTTATCTGTATTCGGAACAATAGACACGGAACATTTATATGGAGGATACCTCAATCTCAATATATTAGGTACTCCCATATCCTGCTTGTCATTAAGCATAGCTGTAATCTTAATTTTTGGAATTTTGAATATGACATTATCAATTCTGATCTTCATAAGGGGAAATAGACTGCAAATTGATAAAATCCATATCTCGTCACCGATTCCTTTTAAACCATATAAAAGCCTCCTGCGTCACGAAAGTTACAAAATCCTGTTAACTAACCGTGCAATAATAATCTTGCTGGTTTTCACTTTGCTAATAGGCTACAGAGATTTGACAATGACCTACTCTCCCTCCATAAGCGAGCAGTATTACAAGGATATAATGACAAGCTTAGAGGGTGAACTGACCGAAGAAAAAGAGGACATAATAACATCAGAAAAGAATCGGTTTAACGAAGCATTTGAACAAATCGATCGTATAGATTCAATGGTTTCTTCCGGTAAAATTGATGAAAAAACAGCCGATGACATGAAAATACAGTGGTACGGCGTATTGACTTTTTATCCGTCATTCCAACGAGTTGAAGCTCAATATGAGCATGTTAAAGAATCAAAAGGGATATTTATTTATGATACAGGCTACAAATACTTGTTTGGACTTATGGATGACAGCTTTTTAATAGATTTACTGATGCTTACATTATGTATCATCTTTTCTTTCGGCAATGTAATGTCAATGGAATATCAAAAGAAATCATGGAATCTGATTTCAGCGACAGTTAAAGGGAAGCGGCAAATCATCAAACATAAAGTCGCTGTATGCGTTCTATATACATGTGCAATATCCATATTGCCATGGATTTTTCGAATAATAGCTATAAGCAAATCATATCCCATGCATGAAGTTATGTCTTCAGTAGACAACATTCCGGCATACTTTGATTTTAAAATAGCTCTGCCTATATGGGGATTCATATTGATTACAATACTTTCACAAATTATAGTACTTTTAATATCAACTTCTTTAGTACTGCTCTTATCGCATCTAAGAAAAAGCTATCTGCAATCCTCTTTCTTAGCACTGCTCATACTGGCAGTTCCTCTGACAATATCAGTTATGGGTATAGATTTTGGCAAATGGCTTTCAATTTATCCGGCATACGCTTGGATTGCTCTTATATAACAAAATGCGGTGCAAACTCCTACTATGGGAATCGCACCGCATTTAATTTATCATTTATCCGCAGGCTTCTTTAGTCTGCTCACGCTTTTCTTCAATAGCTTCCTTCAGAATCATATCTTTAACTTTCATAAGTCTGGTCTGATTGCCTCGTTCATTCTCATCAAGCTTCATGACAATATACTTGATAGTCATTTCAAGCTGAGGAATCTTGACATATTCCAGTGCATTTACACGACGCCTTGTCTTTTCAAGCTCAGCTGCAAGCATTGCTGCTTCTTTTTCTTTTGCTGCCAGTTCAAGCATTGCAGGCAGCACACTTGCAAGTCCTGCTATAGCTGCGTCAAGCTCTCCTGACGTGCTGGCAAATCCATAAGGATATATGTCTGATGAATCTTCAGCCTTAGTATCAAAACTGAACTGAGGTACATCGACACTCATAATATTTTTGCCGCTGACAGTCAGATCAACTCCCTGCTTTGGAAACATCAGAGCTTCCTCCATGACTTCCTGACTCATAACTGCACTGGCCACTGAAAAGCTTTCATACACTCTCGCAAGTGAATTCTCGACCTCTTCACGAAGCCGTTTATTTTCACGAGCAAGTTCAAGGAACCCTTTCATAAGCTGGTCACGCTTATCTTTCATAAGCTTATGACCTCTCCTTGCAGTTACGAGACGCTTCTTCAAAGTTGTAAGCATCATTCTGGTAGGATTTACATTTAATCTTTCCATATCGACTCCTTACTTGCCAAGGTATTTTTCGATATACTCATCTTTAATACGCTTGAGCTCACTCTTCGGAAGCAGCTCCAAAAGCTTCCATCCAATTCCTAAAGTTTCTTCTATAGTCCTGTCGGTTTCATAACCTTGGGAAACATACTGCTTCTCAAAAGCCTGTGAAAACTGTGCATATTTAAGGTCAGTTTCCGTCAAAGCAGCCTCACCCAAAATAGTTACCAGCTCCAATGCTTCCTTGCCTTTTGCATAAGCTGAGAAAAGCTGGTTCATAGTGTCCGCATGGTCTTCTCTGGTCTTGCCGTCTCCAATACCTTTATCCTTAAGTCTTGAAAGAGACGGTAAAACATCTATAGGCGGCTGAATACCTTTACGATAAAGCTCACGTGAAAGTATTATCTGTCCCTCTGTAATATATCCTGTCAAGTCAGGTATCGGATGAGTTTTGTCCTCTTCAGGCATGGTCAAAATAGGAATCATAGTTATGGAACCATCATATCCCTTTTTACGGCCTGCCCTCTCATACATGGTTGCAAGGTCTGTATAAAGATATCCGGGATAGCCTCTGCGTCCGGGAACTTCTTTTCTTGCCGCCGATACTTCACGAAGAGCTTCCGCATAGTTAGTTATATCCGTAAGGATTACAAGCACGTGCATACCTAAATCAAAAGCAAGATATTCTGCCGCAGTAAGAGCCATACGAGGAGTTGCAATACGTTCAACAGCCGGATCGTTAGCTAAATTCATAAACAACACAGTTCTGTCAATGGCTCCCGTTCTTCTAAAGTCGGAAGCAAAGAATTCAGCTTCTTCATGGGTTATGCCGATAGCTGCGAATACTACTGCAAAGTTTCCTTCTCCGCCTCTCACCTTTGCTTGACGTGCAATCTGTGCAGCAAGGTCAGCGTGAGGAAGTCCCGACGCCGAGAATATAGGCAGTTTCTGTCCTCTTACCAAAGTGTTCAGACCGTCTATTGCTGATACACCTGTCTGTATAAATTCTGACGGATAGTCACGAGCTGCCGGGTTCATAGGCAAGCCATTTATATCCAGTCTTTTTTCTGCAATGATTTCAGGTCCTCCATCCTTAGGACGTCCCATTCCGTCAAACACTCTTCCCAGTATATCAGGAGAAACGGCAAGCTCTGTTCCTCTTCCAAGGAACTTAACCGTACTTTCTTTAAGGTTTATTCCGGCAGAGCTTTCAAAAAGCTGAACAAGTGCATCTGAACCGTTTACCTCCAAAACTCTGCAAAGTCTTTTTTCGCCGTTTGGTAAATTTATCTCGCCAAGCTCATCATAAGCTACGTTTTCAACATTCTTTACAAGCATCAAAGGTCCGACAACTTCGCTTATAGTCTTATATTCTTTAATCATCGTCTTCAACCTCCTTTGCCGTCAACGCAGAAATGCTCTTTTTCATTTCATCCATTATATTATCATACGCTTCTGCAATGTCTTTTTCTTCTACATATTTAAAACGTCCTATACTTTCTCTTACAGGCAGCTCTAGCAGCTTATTAAAGTTGGCCCCTTTGGCAACTGCCTCTCTTGCCATCTTGTGGAAAGACAAGATAAGTTTCAACAGCTTATATTGCTTATCAAGAGACGTGTAAGTATCAACGTCATGGAAAGCATTCTGATGCAAATAGTCCTCACGTATTGACTTTGCAACTTCAAGCTTAAGTCTGTCCTCAGGTGAAAGACCGTCAACACCTACCAGCTGAACGACTTCGTTAAGTTCTGATTCTTCCTGGAGCAAATGAATAGTCTGTGCCCTAAGTTTAGGAAATTCCTTGTTTACATTTTCTGCATACCAATCCTCAAGTCTGTCAACATAAAGCGAATAACTTTGAAGCCAGTTAATTGCAGGGAAGTGTCTTTTATATGCAAGTGAAGAATCAAGACACCAGAACACCTTTACAATACGAAGAGTTGCCTGAGATACTGGCTCTGAAATATCTCCACCCGGAGGAGATACTGCTCCGATTGCAGAAAGAGCTCCCATTCTTCCTTCTTTTCCCAGTGAAATAGTTCTGCCTGCACGTTCATAGAACTGAGCAAGACGAGAAGCCAGATATGCAGGATAACCTTCTTCACCAGGCATTTCTTCAAGACGTCCGGACATTTCACGAAGAGCCTCAGCCCATCTTGAAGTGGAATCTGCCATTATAGCTACAGAATATCCCATATCTCTAAAATATTCTGCTATTGTAATACCGGTATAAATAGAAGCTTCACGGGCTGCTACAGGCATATCAGAAGTATTGGCAATCAGCACTGTTCTCTTCATTATGGATTCGCCAGTATTTGGATCCTTAAGCTCAGGAAATTCCATCAGTACGTCAGTCATCTCGTTTCCACGTTCACCGCATCCGATATATACAACGATTTCGGCGTCTGCCCATTTAGCAAGCTGATGCTGCACTACCGTCTTACCTGAACCGAAAGGTCCCGGAACTGCTGCAACGCCGCCCTTTGCAATTGGAAACAGTGTATCTATTACGCGCTGTCCTGTGATAAGCGGCATCTCAGGTACCAGCTTTTCTTTATATGGTCTTCCTTTTCTTACAGGCCACTTTTGCATCATGGTAAGTTCTTTTATCTGACCATCTGATGTTTTGACTGTGCATACCACATCTTCTACAGTGAACTCACCCTCTTCAATAGACTCAACTGTTCCTGCAATTCCATAAGGAACCATAATGCGCTGCTCGACAACTATGGTTTCCTGAACTGTGCCTACTATATCTCCAGCTTCTATTTGGTCTCCTACTTTTACCTTAGGTACAAACTGCCACTTCTTAGTTCTCGAAAGGGACGGAACTTTAATTCCCCTTGCTATATTGGCGCCTGCAACCTTATACATTTCTTCGAGAGGTCTCTGTATACCGTCATACATAGTCTCAATCAACCCAGGACCCAGTTCTACAGAAAGAGGAGCGCCTGTGGTTACAACCGGTACTCCAGGTCCTATTCCTGCAGTCTCTTCATATACCTGAATTGACGCTTTATCGCCTCTCATCTCTATTATTTCACCTATCAGTCCCTGCTCTCCTACATGTACTACGTCATACATGTTTGCTTCTTCCATACCTGAAGCTATAACCAGAGGACCTGATATTTTTACTACTTTACCTTGACTCATTACTATTTGTCACCTCCAAATAGGATGTCCGCACCTACGGCACGTTCTACAGCCTTTTTCACGCTTTCCATTCCGATTCCCAGCGAACCGTCCTTGTCAGGTATCGGTATGATTGCGGGAAGTCTCTTATCTATATACTCAGCAACTTCTAATGCCATTCCTTTATAAAAAACTTCAGTTATATAAATTATGGCAAAGTCACCACCTGCAATTTTTTTAAACGCTTTATTTGCTTCTTCCTGGCTATCGCAAGGGAAAACATCAAGTCCGACAGCCTTAAAGCCAAGTACGCTTTCCCTGTCTCCTATAACTCCTATCTTATACATAAGTTTTCCTCAACCTTTCCAAAATCACTTCTTTAGGCGTTCCTGCAATTTTGCCTGTAAGAATCATTCTTAAATTCTTGATTTCGCTTTCTTTGGCTACTAAATACGCAGCAGCAGGTTCTATACCAAAAGAAACAAACTTAGCATCTTTTATATATTCTATTCTCTTATTATCACAAAGCTTTTCGAGGAGAGAATACATACCTGTAGTCTTTACCTTCGCCGCGCCTTTTTCGATTATTTCTCCAAAACCATAAGGCACAAACTTATCGGCAAGCTGCTGATAGTTTTCTTCATATCCTCCTATAAACAGATTCTCCGGAATCAATCCGCCTTCTAAAAAAACTTTTTTAAAGAACGCCCATGGTTTTCCTATCTGTCTAAGCCTTACAAATGTAATCACATTCAATATGTCTATCAAAAGTCTTACATATCCAATCAAAAATAAATTTCCGAAAGACTCAGCTGATTTTAACATTTCGCTATAACACGCCTTGTCAAGAATTATATCTATTTCTTGAGGATCTCTGCCCTTGCCAAACAATTCTACTGCTTCATTTATAGCGTCTTTCATCTCAGTTGAAAGGAAGATAAAGTTCCTTTCTCTTATCATATCCGCCATAACTTTTGGTTCAAAATTGCCTCCTGAAACCAGATATTTTTCTGAATCTATTCCAAGGAACTCTGCCTTAAGAGCGGCTTTAGCATTATGATAGTCTTTTTGATACTTAAAGAGCTCAAGTTCAGATTTTTCAGGAAGAGCAGAAAATACAAATTCATAAGTTTTTTCTTCTTCTGCTGTTAGCATATTTACAAAATCCCTGGGATTTTGCAAGTCTTTTCCGTCTCCGTATCCACGTTCATTAAGCACATTCATAGCGGATTTGAAGTCATCTGCCTCTGCAGCTCTTACTAGTTCATCCCAAGGAAGCATGGAATTCTCATTTGCTCTGATAAGTGAAGTGCAGAATATATATGAGTCTTGTCTGTTTTTACTCATAAAATCATCTCCTTATTTTTCCTCTGGGAAAAGTATCAAAGCAACGTCTCCCATAAGTTCGCGGCGTTTTTCATCCATCATTGCTTCCACAGAATTATTGATGTAAATTTGATCTTTTTGAAGCATATATCCGCCTCTTAAATTTTTTGTTTCGTCAGATAATGTGAATTTGCCCCCAGGCACTTTCTGATTCATCATATCCACTACCCTTTTGCCAATAGAATTTTTTTCTTTTTCATTAAATATAAGGGTACCTTCAATAAGACCGGATGCTTTTCCTGCATCAGCCAGAAACTCTACATACTTTTCTTCATCCATAGAAATGATAAACTCTACAGCATTATCAAAGCATCTGTTTATGAGTTCCTGTTTTTTTGCAAGAACTATCTTCTTACTGTCTATGTCAGCTACAGATTTGCGACGGCTTATTATTCTTTCCCTCTCTTCAGCTGCATCTTTAACATAAGCATCAATTTCTATCTTTATTCTCTTTTCCAGTTCATTTACAACGCTTTTGCCTTTTATATTAGCTGCGTTCATAATCTGCTCGCACTCTGTCTGTGCTTCTTCTATGATTGCAGACGTAATCTTTTCTATACTCATAATTAATCCACCTTTCGCGTGGCCTATTTATATTGCGATTCTCAGCCAAATAAGAACTGATACAAGCAGTGCGAAAATAGCGTATGTCTCTACCATAGCTGTATAGATAATACCCTTAACCATCTGGTCCGGTCTCTTAGCTGTGAGCTGAAGAGCCGCTGCCGCTGCTTTTCCTTGTGCAATTCCTGACCAGATTCCAACTAAGCCGATAGGAATTCCTGCTGCTAAGAAATAAGCTCCCTGTGCCATAGTAAGGTCTACCATAGCTCCTCCAAGAAGACCTATCTTCTGCATGATAAGGAATGCAATGATCAATCCATATATACCCTGTGTTCCAGGCAATGCCTGCAATATAAGAGTTTTACCGAACTTTTTTGGATCCTCTGCCAAAACGGCTGATGCTGCCTGACCTGCTATACCTACACCCATAGCGCTTCCTATACCTGCCAAAGCTGCAATCGCAGCACCTATAAGAGCTAATGTATTACCATCTATCATATTCATTTTTATTCCTCCTCTTGCTCTATCTTTATATACTTAGTTTTTTTGCGGAAAGGATTAAATGGTTCTCCTCCGTCTTCATAAAACTTTCCGAAAAATTCAACATATTGCAGCCTGCTGGCATGTATAAACGCACCTAATGCGTTTATTGCCAAATTCAGCGCATGACCGAAGACAAACATTACAAGCAGTATTATAAGACCTACTACTCCGCCTCCGAAAAGTGAACCCATGGTGTTTACTACCTGCGCTATTACTCCTGTAGCAAGACCCAGTGCAAGCAATCTTGCATATGACAATATATCTGACATATAACTTGTAATATTGTATATATTGCTTAGTCCGCCCGTTATTTTTCCGAAGCCTTTATTGTGTCTTCCTCCTGTCAGAAGCAATCCTGCCATGCCTATTATTGCAAGCCACATTCCCACAGTAGGCAAAGTTTGTGATATTGAGCCTCCTCCAAGCCATCCTATAAGACCTATTATTGTAAAATACCAGAAGCCTTCATCACATATAGCATCTATCCAATTGCCCTCTTTTATCTGCATATAAGCCTTGATTCCCATTCCTATAAACAGATGAATTATCCCAAGTGCCAATGAGAAAATCAAAAGCTTCATAGGATCATCCAACGGGTTGAACCATATAGCGTTTATGACCACTTCTTTACCTAGGATTGTCCTTGCAAATACTTGTATAAAGTCTCCGAACCATCCTCCGAACAAAGCTCCCCAAACTGCGGTAGAAATTCCACAGTAGAAGAACAGCTTTATCATCTTATAAGTAGTTCCCTCAAGTCTGAACTTGCGAAGTACCACGAAGCAAGCTATCGCCATTATTATTCCGTATCCGGCATCGCTCAACATCATGCCAAAGAATATAGCATAAAATATGGCATAGATACTTGTAGGATCAAATCCCCTGTATGCAGGCAAAGAATACATCTCCGTAATGGACTCAAAAGGCACAAAGAAGTTCTTGTTATCAAGAAGTACAGGAACTTCTTCATCCTCTTCAGGTTCTGAAAATCTATAACAACAGTTCACATCCTCCAAGAGTTTTGATGCTTTTTCTATAAGACGTTCAGGAATCCATCCTTCCATATAAAATGTCGTCTTAGTCTTAAGCAATTTAGCTCTTATCTTTTCTTTATCCGATTCTATGCCAATCATATCACAATAATTTTCGATAGATTGTCTCAGAAAAGCTTTTTCGGACACTTCTTTTTCTACATCAGCTATTTTAGCATTCAGTTCTTCTTTTTCATTTTTAATTCTTTTAAGATTTTCTGCTGCTGTACCTTTTAACCCCCTGAAGTAAACTTCAGAAAATCCTTTTTGTTTCAGTAAAGCCATGATTTGCTCTTCCTGACTTATAAGACATATAAACGCTATATAATTTAGGTCTTTATCGGAATTTATAAGTTTAACTACTATTCCCCCAAATTCTTCAAGCTCGCTTATAAGCCCGGCCACATCCACGGAAGTAGGTACTATTCCCTCATGTATGATAGCCTTAGGCGTCTTTATCATCTCAAGAGGAGTTGCATACCCAAGCCATGGCGTTATGAGAATCTCATCCTGTTCAAGTTTATTCACTTGTTCATTAAGCTGTCTTAACTGTTCTTCCAGTTTTAAAACGCTCTCAATATCTTTTTCCGCCTGATCGATATCAATTTTGTTTACCTCATCTTGATTCATCAATCTGCGAGTCTTGAACAAAGGTTCCTTTGAAGCATCATACTTTTCGAGAAATCTCAAAACTGACTCTGCTTGACTTATCTTTGCGTCAAGTTCTGCGGCTTTGGCATGACTGTTATCAAGTGTAACTAAGTCTTTCCATTCATCTTCTGTAAGCCGGTCTTTTTGATCGACAAGTTCTACAGCGCCAAAGTCCATCAGTTTAGACATTATGGATGCTTTCTGTTTCTCAAGGCCTATTACTGCAACTTTTTGCATTTTAACAATTGACACTTGAATACACAATCCTTTCTGCAATAAATTTTATGGCTTCATCTTGCTTTTTTTCAGCTTGCGCAGCCATCTTTTCACAAAGTTCTTTGGCATCTTTAATTGCATCGTCATATAACTTTTGTGCAATTTTTCTACCGTCTGCAAGCAAAGCCTCGCATTGTTCTTTTTCTGTGGCAAAGGCTTCTTCTACCATTTTGTTGGCTTTTGCGTTGGATTCTTCAACAAAATTCTTTGCTGAAATCTTCGCTTCACGCCGCATTTGGTCTGCTTGCTCTTCTGCTTCCTTAATTAATTTAAGTTCTTCTGTAAACAACTTCTCGCCTCCTTGTATGAGTTTTTCAAAAACAAAAATTTTCCCCCTTATTTTAAAAATACCACAAAATATTCAACAATACCAAAAAAAACTCAAATATCCTGTATACATGAAAATCTGTTATAAATAGTCTGCGCAATATTCTAAAGTTTAGAGGCAATTTCTACAATATTTTTTAATCTTCCGTTAATTCCCGATTTTTTCAGTTTAGGATTACACATTTCACCAAGCGCGGTCAAAGAAACATCAGGATTTTCTTTTCTGAGTTTTGCAACTTCTCTCAGCTTTTCAGGAAGCCAATTGAGACCTTTTGTTTGTTCTATCTTGTTTATTGCTTCTATTTGTTTCATTGCCGCTTCAACGATTTTATCAACGTTGGCATTATCGCAGTTGGCCATCCTATTAACCTTATTTCTCATAGACTTATCAACCCAAGTAGTCTCAATCTTTAATGAATGACTGTCTGCTCCCATTATTCCAAGCATATCGGCTATGTAATCAGCCTTTTTCATATACACCACAAAAGATTTTCCTCTCTTATAGAGCTTTGCTTCAATATTAGAAAAAGAATTTATTATTTTTTTAAGATCTGAAGCCAATGTTTCTGTGCGACAAACAAACTCCAAATGATATGACTTTTCAGGATTACTCATAGTACCTGACCCCATGAACACGCCTCTAAGGTAAGCCCTTTTACAGCATTTGCTTCTTATTATGCTTTCATAGACTCCGTCAGAAATATAGTTATTTCCTTCTCTGACCAGCAATATTCCAGTTTCTCTGAGGATTTGTTCGCTTCTGTTATCAGAATCTATATTAATATTGTATGCTTTTGTTTTTCTCAGAGAATCGCTTTCTCCTATATCGAAAGTAGTCTCTATGCCAAAATAATCTTGTATAAGTTTTTTAAAATGTCTGACTATAGCAGGATTTTCTGTAGTTATAACTATCTTAAACTTACCTCCTCCGGCAAGCTTTATGGAGCCTGCTACTCTTAAAAATCCTGCAATCTCAGCAAGCATACAGCATTTTTTTTCCGGCTCTATTCTTGCCAATTCATTTTTTACATCAACAGCAAAAGACATACACTCCTCCTTGCGTTTTATTTTTTATTTTATACTATAAGAGTCAAAAATAAAAGTTCTTTTGCTTTTTTATTAATTATATTTATTCTCACAAATAAAAAAATGGTCAGCCTACACTAGGCTGACCTAAAATCAGACATAACGAACATTATGCCCAAAACTCAAAATTTTTATAAACTAGCATTCCATCTCACGAATAAGATTTACCATTTCAATTGCTCCTACTGCACACTCGTATCCTTTGTTTCCTGCTTTGCTTCCTGCTCTTTCGATGGCTTGTTCAATGTTCTCCGTAGTCAATACTCCAAACATTACAGGAATACCGTTTTGAAGCGATACTGATGCTATGCCCTTAGACAATTCGTTGCACACATAATCATAGTGAGTTGTGTTGCCTCTTATAACAGCTCCAAGGCAGATTATAGCATCATATTTTTTGCTCTCGGCCATTTTAGAAGCAATAAGAGGAATTTCAAATGCTCCCGGAACCCAAGCCACCTCAATGTTTTCTTCTTTAACGTCATGTCTGAGCAATCCGTCCATGGCTCCTCCAAGTAACTTAGATGTTATAAATTCATTGAAACGAGCTGCAATAATTCCTACTTTTATATCTTTTGATACCAGTTTTCCTTCAAATGTTTTCATAATAATTTCTCCTCACATTTATATTGTTAATCTTATTTTGTATAGTCCAAAATATGACCCATACGTTCTTGTTTTGTTTTCAGGTAGAACAAATCATGGGCTGTGGCTGCCATCTGAATCGGCACACGCTCTGTAATTTTCATTCCGAACTCAGAGAGCTGATAAACCTTGTCCGGATTATTTGTTAAAAGTCTCATGCTTTTGACTCCTAAATCCCTCAAAATCTGTGCTCCTATATAATATTCTCTCTGATCTCCTTCAAATCCAAGAGCAATATTAGCCTCAAGCGTATCCATACCTTGTTCCTGAAGTTCATAGGCACGCAATTTATTTATCAATCCAATGCCTCTTCCCTCCTGTCTCATATATAGCAAAATACCTCTTCCTTCTTTTTCAATCTGCATCATTGCTGACGCAAACTGTTGACCACAGTCACATCTTAAAGAGCCAAAAGTATCTCCTGTCAAACATTCTGAGTGAACACGGCACAAAACATCTTCACCGTCACTTATATCTCCTTTAACTAAGGCTACATGGTGCTCACCATTCAAGCGGTTAACAAATCCATATGCCTTAAAGTCTCCGTATTTTGTAGGCATCTTTGTAACTGTCACTCTGTCTACCAATTTTTCATGGCATTTGCGGTAATTCTGCAAATCGCGAATAGTTATAAACTTCATATCCCATCGCTTTGCAAGCTCCGCAAGCTCAGGAGTTCTCATCATTGTTCCGTCTTCACGCATAATCTCGCAGCAAAGTCCGCATTCCTTAAGACCCGCCAGTCTGCATAAGTCAACAGTGGCTTCCGTGTGTCCGTTCCTTTCAAGAACACCATTTTTCTTAGCAAGCAGAGGAAACATATGTCCCGGTCTTCTAAAATCTTCCGGTTTTGCTCCATCTTCCACACATTTCATAGCTGTGACAGAACGTTCTGCCGCAGAAATACCTGTAGATGTAGTTACATGATCTATAGATACCGTAAATGCAGTTTCATGGTTATCTGTATTTTGCTGTACCATTTGAGGAATTCTAAGCTTATAAGCATATTCTTCGGACATAGGCATACATATAAGTCCTTTGCCGTGAGTCGCCATAAAATTAATATTATCTGTCGTGGCAAATTCTGCTGCACATATAAAGTCACCTTCGTTCTCCCTATCAGGATCGTCCGTAACTAAGATTATCTTTCCTTTTCTTAACTCTTCAAGAGCTTCTTCTACTGTATTAAATGAAACCATCAATATACCCTCCTAAAAACCGTAACGGTCTAAAAATTCTTTCGTTATAGAGCTTTTCCCATTGCCAGGCTCCGGGTCGTCAGTGGACAAAAGCTTTTCAACATATTTTCCGATAACATCTGTCTCTAAGTTAACTGCATCTCCCTCTCGCCTATCTTTCAATACTGTCTGTGCTACTGTATGAGGTATGGCAGATATGGAAAAATAATCCTGGGATGCTTCTGCTACTGTCAAGCTGATTCCATCTATAGTAACAGAACCTTTCTCCACTATATATCTCATAACTTTAAGATCTGCTTTTATCGTATACCAGATAGCCGTATCGTCCTTTCTAATTCTCATGACTCTGCCAACGCCGTCTACATGTCCCGATACTATGTGCCCGCCAAATCTGCCGTTTGCCTGCATAGCTCTCTCAAGATTTACATGGCTTCCGTTTCTTATATTGGAAAGAGACGAGCGATTGAGAGTTTCATGCATAACGTCTGCAGTAAAACGTCCGGATTTGATAGATGTAACCGTAAGACATATTCCGTTCACCGCTATACTGTCTCCTACTTTGGAATCTTCCAGGACCTTGTCAGCAAGTATAGTCAATACAGCAGAGTATCGGCCCTTTTGAATTTTTTCAACAACTCCTATCTCTTCAACTATCCCTGTAAACATTGCTATCCACCTCACCTTCTATGAGAAAGTCCTCTCCAAGTCTGATAATACTACTGTTTTTCAAGAGAACAGCACTTTTAGGAGATGATACACCTATGCCTTCTACCGGAGTCTTTGCAGTTGCTCCTCCAAAAAGCTTCGGAGATATATATCCTTGAACTTTTTGTACAATACCGCTTTCAAGTGCCGCCCAGTTCAATGTGCCTCCGCCTTCAAGCAATATACTGTCAATATTGTTTTCACCCAGTTTATTCATAAGGTCATCAAGGTCAATACGACCATTTTTCTCTTTTGTAACTAACACTTGGCAGCCTGAGCTTAAATAGCTTTTATACCGAGCTTCAGAGTCGCAGCAAGTTGCAATTATGGTTTTTACCTTGTCTGCTGTTCTCACAATCTGTGATGTGATAGGTGTTTTAAGATTTGAATCACAGATAATTCTTATAGGGTCTTTTCCCCCATCTATGCGGCATGTAAGGAGCGGATCATCTAAAAGCACTGTACCTACTCCAACCATTATGGCTGTATTTTTATGTCTCTGCCTATGCACATGACTCCTTGCTTCTTCACCTGTAATCCACTTAGAATCCCCTGTATATGCTGCAATTTTGCCATCCATGGTCATGGCATATTTCATGGTCACAAATGGCCTTTTAGTCTTAATGTAATGAATAAAGACTTCATTTAATTTATCACACTCGCTGGACATAATATTTTCATCTACTGTTATGTCATTTTCTCTTAAGATTCCTATGCCTTTTTTGCACACTAATGGGTTTGGATCAATTGAACCTACCACTACTCTCTTGATTCCCGCTTCCAAAATCGCATCTACGCAAGGTGGCTGTTTGCCATGATGGCAACATGGCTCAAGCGTAACATACATGGTAGCTCCTTCAGGTGACTGGCTGCATGATCTTAAGGCATTACGTTCAGCATGAAGCTCTCCATATTTTTCGTGCCATCCTTGCCCTATAACTTTGTCTTCTTTTACAATTACAGCTCCAACCATAGGATTGGGAGCAACAAATCCACATCCGCGCTCTGCAAGTTCAAGCGCAAGCTGCATATATTCTCTATCTTTCACTTACAAAATTCGCCTCCAAAAAAATTACCCTGAACAAATAGTTCAGGGCTCAAAATTCATTTAAAAAACAAAACTCTGGAATGAAAACACACCAGAGCAATTATATCAATACGCAAAATATACAATTTGCAATCATAATCTTCTTTCATCCAGACTGTACTGTCGGCTTCGGAATCTAACCGAATCATGCCTTACGGCTCGTGGGCTTTACCACCGGTAGGGACTTTCACCCTGCCCTGAAGATCTTATTCAATTTACATGTGATATTATACTTCTCGTATTTTATGCTGTCAAGTGGAAGTATTATCAAAATGTGAATCATGATTTTGATATGCCATATAGCCAAAGACTATATTTACCTTTTCTCATGGGAGTCAAATTTATCTGGCAAAAAAACAAAGACAATTAGAATTTGGATTCTGGTTCCATATAGTATTGCCAGCAGATTTTCTTTCCTAGAGTTTCAGAGTAAACCCCCGAATAATTGAAAAATAATGATGATTTCCCAGGGTCAGACCCCGAAAATATTTGTTTTTTCGTTAAGTTTGCAGGGTATGAAATTTGATAAAATCGTCTTTTTCTTTGCTATATATTTTATATGTTACACATTTTAAAAAATTATGGAAGATTTAACCCTGCAAAAGCCCTGATTTAGGCATATTTTTCGGGGTCTGACCCTGCAAATAACTTCAAAATTGTAAGCTTATCGGGGTTTAAGCAAAATATTTGCTTTTGCGGTATTCCTTAAAAGCTGACATTTTAGGTCTGAAATCACGCAAAAAGACAACAAATCATTAATAATTTTGACAAAACAAAGCAAACATTTTATTTTTTGTCAACACGAAGCATAAATCGCCTAATTAATTGTACTTAAATAGTCGTTTTGTTGTCTTTTTTAAGAAATTTCTTTAATTTTTACAACATCATCAACAAACAACAAAAAAACCTCGCCATTTGGCGAGGTTTCAGACCGTAGACCGCTTTTACAGCGGCCTTTAATTTATGTATTATTTCAGTGGCGCTAATCCTAAGATTTCTCTTGCTTCTGCAGGAGTTGCAACTTCTCTGCCTAATAATTTAGCCAGTTCTACAACCTTAGCAACCATCTGTCCGTTGGATTCTGCTAAAACGCCTTTTTCCATGTAAAGGTTATCTTCAAATCCTACTCTTACATGTCCGCCCAAGCTGATTGTTGCAGCAGCAATATGCCATGCGTTCTTTCCAAGACCTGTTGCTGTCCAAGTTGAACCCTCAGGAATTGATTCTACCATGTATACTAAGTCTCTGATAGTAGCTGACATCTGTACTCCGAGTACGAAGTCCCAGTGAATTGGCTTAGGTAAGAAACCTTTCTTATAAGCTGTCTTCATAGCAAGATCTATCATTCCCTTATCAAATACTTCACATTCAGGCTTAATGCCTCTTTCCTGCATAATTTTAGCGAAGTTTACGATTGTATTGTCAGTGTTGATGAAGATTTCATCTCCGCCGAAGTTACAAGTACCGCAATCCAAAGTAGCCATTTCAGGAGTAGGAACTACTTCTGTTGACTGCAATCTCTCAAGGTCAGTCATACCAACTGCTCCGCCTGTTGATGGCTGGATGATTGCATCAGGACATTCTTTTCTGATTGCATCGATACATTCCTGGAATCTTCCTTTGTCCTGAGTAGGAGTACCGTCATCCCATCTTACATGAAGATGAATCAATGAAGCACCTGCATCATAAGCAGATTTTGCTTCTCTTACGATCTCTTCTACTGTATAAGGTACGTTAGGATTCTGTTCCTTAGTTACTTCTGCACCGCAAATACAAGCACTGATAATTAATTTTTCCATTTCTATCTCCTTTATTCACAATGAATTAATTAGCTTTTTTTATTATATCATCAAGAATCGGAATATTCAAGTGGGTAAAGTCACACTCTCGCTTACTCTCCACGCTGTATCAACCGTATATAAAGCTTACTGCCGCTCTTTTGCTATTTCATAAGACTGAAGACTTTTTTTACACCCGTTTTTCTCATAAAACTCCTCCACGCCACCTTGTGCGCCAAAGTATAACATAGTTGGAGTATTATCTCTGGCAAGTTTAAGAAGTTTACTTCCAATCCCATGTTTCTGATATTCTGGCAAGACAAGAAGTTCTGTAATCGTACCAAAATAATATCCATCTGAAAGAATCCTCACACATCCCACAAGGACATCATTATGATATGCTGTTATATTCAATGTCTTAGACAAAGCGATTTCTGTCATATTCACATCATAATTACCCGGCCATATTTTATTTACAAACATAACAAATGCATAGGTATTAATCTCCCTGTCGTCAACTCTATACGATATATCCTTATTCTCCATATCTTTATCAATCATCACAGCTACCTCTAAAGTTCCCTGTGCTCCAAAGTCACCCTCCAGCCTTCGTCCGAAAACATCTTATAAAATGCGTTGGCTAAAGTTACAGAACGGTGCTGTCCTCCTGTGCAGCCAAAAGCAATAGTCAAACTATATTTGCCTTCTTTAACATAACAAGGAACCAGCCTTCTAATTATCTCTTGAACTCTGTTTACAAATTCTTTAGTGATATCCTGCTTCATCACATATTGTGCAACTTTTTTGTTATTACCTGTGAGTTTCTTAAGGCTTGCCACATAATACGGATTGGGAATAAAACGCACATCAAGTACCCAGTCTGCTTCTGTCGGCATGCCATGTTTATATCCAAAAGACATAAAATTAAGCACAAAAGAGTCATCTTTTGTTTTTGAGCTAAAAAGCTTGTCCAGCTCTGAGTTTAATTCTGCAACTTTAAGTGTGGAAGTGTCTATGACGAAATTAGCATGACTTCTAAGCTCAGAAAGCTTGTCTCGTTCTTCCTGGATAGCTTCTCTCGTCGTAGAAGACGCAGAAAGAGGATGACTCCTTCTTGCCTCATTAAAGCGCCTTATCAAGGCTTCATCAGAAGCTTCGATGAATACTATCTTAAAATCTATATTTATATCATCTTCAAGTGAAACCAACATTTCTTTCAGGTCGCCAAAAAATTCTCCGCCCCGTATATCTACTACAAAAGCAGCTTTATCTATCTTGCGCTTGCCGGTCATGGCAAGTTCTATGAAGTTTTTAATCAAAGCAGGCGGCATATTATCTATACAATAGTAACCTTTATCTTCAAACCAGTCGGAAGCTTTAGTCTTGCCTGCTCCTGACAATCCCGTGATTATTACAACTTCCATATTAAATCCTTTCAATATTCACAATGCGCTCAGGATCAAGTCCTGCTTCAAAAGCTCTGACAAGCTGTGGTCTAAACTCCCCTACCTTTTCAGGCACATGCGCATCACTGCCGATTACAAATTTAACATCAAATTTAGAAGCAATCTTAATTTCATCTACTGTTAAATGTTTATGTTTACCGTTTATTTCAATCATAGTTTTTGTATCGGCACAGGCTTTTGCTATATCTTCTATATCAAAGGGGCCTTTGTCACCGGGATGAGTCAGAATATCTATCTGATTCTCATAAAGAGCTTTTAGTATCATATCTGTATTTTTCACCAAAAGAGTAGATGATGAACCTTTGAAAAGGCCAGTGTGATCACTTATATAATTCTGTATCATACCTGCCTTTGTTATCCCGTAATGATATCCTGCAAGTATTATATCAAATTGCTCTTTTTCATCTTCATCTACATCCAAAAACGGACTGACACGCATGGTATTGGCTTCCACTCCAAGAAGTATATCTATATCGGAATATATGGACTTCAATCTGTCCATTTCTGCTCTCATCTCCGGCACTTTGCTCATCTTGAGCCCATATGTCATATGACCTGGACCGTGATCTGTAATCGCTATTGATTTTAAGCCTTTAGAAACTGCTACTTTAACATTATCTTCTATACTTCCTTTACCATGAGAATAAACTGTATGGGTATGGTGATCGAATATCATCTTATAATTCTTAATTAAGCTTTCAAAATTATCCAATGATTCTCACCTCCGGCTCAAGCATTACGCCGAATTCATCGTAAACTCTGTTTTGAACTAATGTTATCAAATCTATAATATCTGTAGCTGTTGCTCCGCCTTTATTTATAATAAATCCGCTGTGAAGAGTTGAAACCTGCGCACCCCCTACAGTCACTCCTTTAAGTCCCGCATCTTGTATTAATTTTCCTGCAAAATACCCTTCCGGACGTTTAAAGGTACTTCCCGCTGAAGGATATTTGACAGGCTGCTTACTATTACGTTTTTCTGCTAATTCTTTCATCTTAGCCGCTATATCATCCTTATGACCTTTTTCAAGTTTAAGACAAGCCTCTACAGCTATATATCCATTATCTCTTAAAGAGCTGTATCTATATCCAAAATCCATCTCTGATGATGAAAATATTTTTTCATCTCTTCCATCAGGTGAAACAGCTTTAACAGAATGAACTATTTGTCTTATTTCGCCGTCATAGGCACCTGCATTCATAAAAATCGCTCCTCCAAGACTCCCAGGTATACCGCTGGCAAATTCAAATCCTGTCAGGCTTTCATTTAACAATATTTTAGCCAAAGTTGACAAAAGTATGGCTGCTCCGGCAGTTACCATATAGCCCTTATCTGTTTCATCAATGAAAACATTAGAAAAATTATCACATGAAAGCTTTATTACTACGCCTTCATATCCGGTGTCTCTAAACAATGTATTTGAACCATTGCCCAAAATCATATGAGGTACATTTTCATCGGATACGGCCTTTAATACTTCTTTTAACTGCTCAATATCAAAAACCTCAACCATAAGAGCAGCACATCCTCCAGCCTTGAATGACGTGTATTTACTCATATTGACATTTTCAGTTATATTTATATCGCTATTTTTCTCCAGCAGTTTTTTCCTCAGTTGCTGTATATGAGATACATGATTTTTTACCAAAGATATCCTCCTTGTTAATATTATATTTACTAAAGTCCTCGTAAACTTCTGTTCCAACAGGCAAGTGTTTTGAAGAAAGTCTGTTATTTATTAGTCTCTTCATATATACATAAATTATTGCCATAGTAGGCACTCCAAGTATCATTCCTACAAAACCGAACATACCTCCGCCTACTATAATAGCAAACATAACCCAAAAGCTTGCCAATTTTGTTGTTTTACCCAAAATCTTAGGACCTATTATATTTCCGTCAAGCTGCTGCAATACCAGAATCATTATGGCAAATTTCAGAGCTGACCATGGGTCTATACACAAAAGCAGTATTCCTGATGGAATCGCCCCTATAAACGGTCCGAAAAAAGGAATTATATTTGTAACTCCCACAATGACGCTTACAAGCATCGCCAGCGGCAATCCTAATATGGTCATGGCTATAAAACATAGTATTCCTATTATTACAGAGTCTATAATCTTGCCGTTTATAAATCCTCCAAAAGTATCATTGCATATGCGTCCAAATTCAAATATTTCATCTGCCTTTTTACATGAAAATGCTGCAAGTATAAACTTCTTTGCCTGCGCCTGGAATATCTCCTTGCTGTTCAAAATATAAACGCATATTACCAGTGCAACAAGTACGTCTACCACACCGCCAATGGTTCCCTTTACGCCAACAGACACACTGGCAAGTATGGACTCGGCTCCCGGTATTATATTTGTCTGCGCCCACTTGAAAAATGTATCTGAAAAGCTCTCTATTCTTCCCTGAAGCAGCTCAACCAGTTCAGGATTCTGTTCAACATTATCCTGAACCCATTTTGAAATTCTGTCAGCAGTATCTGGCAGTCCTCTCACCAATCCCGCTATGCTGTCAATAAGATCAGGTATTACAAGCATAAGCAAGCTGCTTATAACAAAAATAAGGACAAATATTGCTACAAGCGTTGCTACAAACCTGGCAAATGTATAACTTTTGACATTATTCTTAAATTTATCTTTTATTCCCTTATATATTAATCTGAGTGACCCGTTATAAATAGGACATAAGAGATATGCCATTATTATTCCCAGATAAAAAGGTGTCAAAATTCCATTTATTTTGCTCAAAAAAGAGCCCACATCACTGAGATTATTCAGAAGAAAGAAACATAAAACCAATGCCGCCCCTGATACAAAAATTGTTATGCCCATCTTGGCATATCTGCTGCGAAAACTGAATCTTTTACTGCTCATATTTTTCTTCCTCCTGCTTTAATAATACCCCAATTTTAATATGCGGTCAATTGAATCATAAAGTCCGTTCTATCTATAACCGCCTTCATCAACATTTCCTTTAAACCCTTGAAATCTCCGCATTTCAATCCATCAAAGACTATTTCATTATACTCACTTTCACTCATATCCGGTACTGCCGCCGGATATCCCTTTGACATAATAAAATATGTCATAACTACCCTGGCAAGAATCTTATCATCTTCTCCATAAGGAAAAATTTTTAAAATTTCATTATGTATCTCTGCTGCCGCCTGAAAATTCTCCTCGCTTCCCGGATGAATCTTAATTTTATCATTGACAATGTTTTGTAAACCTACCATCTTTACTGCAATCTCAGCTGGAATCACAGGTGTATAATTATATTCATTTATAGATATGCTGCGCTTTCTGTAACCTTTTCCAAGATCATCTGCAGTCCCTGAGATTATATTATGAAAAGTATTGATAAGTTTCAAATCTATATCTGCTCCTCGTGACAAAAAATCTTTCATCTTAACAAGCAAACTCTCAAGTCTTTCTGCAATAAGGTGCTCAAAAACCGAAGCGCCAAGCACATATTCTCCTCTCAATAAATTTTCAACTTGCTCAGGTCTTAAGGCTGAACCCTCAAGCCTCATATTCCGATAAACCCATTCCTTTTTCTCATTGCTGGCTATAAATTCTTTTACCGCCGGTGAAAAAGGTTTTCTGCCTGATAATATCACCATTTTTTTCTTTATTTCTCTAATCATTACCCTTCTCCTCCCGCTTAATTCTTTTATATGATTTTATCATACAACATTTCTTTTTTCTATGATATACTATATTTAAAGAAAGGATAAAAAATATGCGAATTCTTGTTACGAGCGATACCCATGACCGTCTTTCACGTTTTTGGGATGTTTTTGAAAAATTAGAAGCTGAGGAGCCTGTTGATGTTATAGTTCACTGCGGTGACTATTACACAGACGCCAATATAATAAAGGCAAGAACCGGTATTCCTGTTTTTGCAGTCAAAGGAAATTGCGACGGATCTTTCGGCGATGACAGTTATATGATACTTGAAACTGAAGCCGGCAATTTTCTAATTACCCATGGTCATATGGAGAACGTAGGCCATGACCTTCAGAGGCTTTACTATAAGGTACTGGAATCAGACTGTATAGGAGCATTTTTCGGTCATACCCACAGAAGCGCTTATATAGAAATGGACGGAATTTATCTGATGAATCCGGGAAGCCTTTCTAATCCCAGAGACGGTTCAGGAGGAACTTTTGGCATAATTCAAATAGATAATACAGATATTTGGGGCAAAATATACAGATATGAAGATTTTATCGGCGCATTAGGCAATTCAAATAAAAAGCCTAAAGTTAAAGGCGGCCGTTTAAGAAGCCTGCTCAATTACAGCGATAGGTTTTAATCAGGAGGTACTCCCATATGGATACAAAAAAGACATTGTCTATGAATCCAATAATCTCAGACATGTCAAAATACAAAGAAATATTTTGGCTTAATCCAAAATCAAAAACTCCATCACCAATACCCTTCTCAATGAAAGATATAGATGACGCGGAGTCAAGGCTTAAACGCTTTGCTCCGTATATTGCGAAAGTCTTTCCGGAAACAGCAAAGTCGAGAGGTATAATAGAATCAAAGCTTATCGAGATTCCTAAAATGAAAGATTGTTTGTCATCTATGTGCGGTCCTATAGGCGGCAGGCTGTTTTTAAAATGTGACAGTCATCTTCCCATATCGGGCTCCATCAAAGCCAGAGGCGGTATTTATGAAGTTCTCAAGTTTGCTGAATCTGTAGCAATTGATAAAGGGCTTCTCGATATACGAGATGATTACGCAAAACTGGCAGATGAAGAATTCCGCCAACTCTTTGGCAATTACTCGATTGCAGTAGGTTCTACAGGAAACTTAGGCTTATCAATAGGAATAATAAGCGCTAAACTTGGTTTCAAAGTTACAGTTCATATGTCATCAGATGCACGTCAATGGAAAAAAGACCTTTTACGTTCTAAAGGTGTTACAGTTATAGAATATCCTGACGACTATCAAAGGGCTGTTGCAGAAGGCAGAAAAGAAGCCATGACCGATCCTATGTGTCATTTTGTCGATGACGAAAGTTCGCAAGATCTGTTTTTAGGTTATTCAGTAGCTGCCAAAAGGCTGGCCTCACAACTCTCAGATGCAAATATTCAAGTAAATAAAGACCATCCTCTGTTTGTATACATTCCTTGCGGAGTAGGCGGAGCTCCCGGCGGCGTAGCTTTTGGTTTAAAAGAAATATTCGGAACTAACGTACACATATTTTTCGCAGAACCTACCCATGCTCCTTGTATGACCCTTGGGCTTATAACCGGTCTTGGTGATGGCATTTGCGTTTCAGATATCGGTCTTGACGGTATAACAGATGCCGATGGTCTTGCTGTAGGAAGACCGTCTAAACTGGTAAGTTCCATCATGGAAACATTGCTTGACGGATGCTATACAATAAATGACGAAAATCTGTATCCGTTTTTAGCAAAACTTGCTGACAAAGAAAAAATATATATAGAACCATCATCATGTGCTTCATTCAAAGGGCCATCAATGGTTACAGCCGCCGATAAATACCTATCGGATAATAGCATTTCAAACATTGATAATGCCTGCCATATACTATGGGCTACCGGAGGCAGCATGGTTCCTGACGGAGAAATGAAGTTATACTACGAAAGAGGAAAATAAGTATGAATAGTATAGATAAAGAACTTATACCACGCGCTGCGACTTTCTTCAAAGTTGTAGGCGACGAATCAAGAATGAAAATAATATGTACCATAGCAGACAAAGAAGTATGCGTAAACGATATAGCAGAAAAAATAAAAATGACAAAATCTGCTGTATCACACCAACTGAAGCTGCTAAAAGACGAAGGTCTGGTAAAGGCACGCCGCGAAGGGAAAAACATCTTTTACAGTTTAGACGACCAACACGTTGTCGATATAATTGATATAGCTTTTACTCACATTGAGCACAAAAGTCACAGCGAGGGCTGTCAATGTTGCCACTGTAAAGAATAAACCGTATCTTTGCTTGTTTGTGTAAGAATCAAAAAAGGCAACCAAATTCCATGTTTTTTGGAAATTTGGTTGCCTTTTTTATCAAATTTGGTTGCCTAAGCCCTGACATAAAATATATAAACTAATTTTATGCTCTTTTCAACATTTTTATTATATCTGCCGGTTTAGGTATATCTCCTTTATAAAGCACCATAGTTTTATAAATTTTACCTGCCAACGCTGTTGCAAGAAGCGCTGTTATAAGAGATATGACAAAGCATAATGCTGTCTTCCACAAAGGCAGT
The DNA here is from genome assembly GCA_910588185.1 of uncultured Peptostreptococcaceae bacterium. GTDB lineage: Bacteria > Bacillota > Clostridia > Peptostreptococcales > Anaerovoracaceae > Fimisoma. The sequence continues at coordinate 6,879 of CAJUQR010000004.1, read as the reverse complement.
GTTCCCATGAGAACTCTTCCCGGTGTAACAAGCACTGAAGTAAACGGTATCCAGTCAAGCCAAGGAGCTGCATCCATACTTTCCCCAAAGCCACCTCCTACAAGAGCAGCGAAGAAGCTTATAACCAGCGCCATAGTAAATATTACGTTTGCCGCAGAGAGATCCTCTGTCTTACTTGCCATGGCTCCTCCTATTCCTGCCAATGCACAGTACAAAAGCATTCCGAGCATTATCATCAGTACAGCCATTATACAGTTTATCGGTGAGAACATTCCGTCAAGCAGTTCTTTAAGCATTTCAAATCCCCTAATCACCAACATATCCGTATCCGGATTGATTGATTTTACAATTGCTGTGCCTGCCGCAAAACTTATCACAAGAGATAATATCCATGTGAAAAATTGTATTATCCCTGTGGCGGTTATTGCAAGCAACTTGCCAAGTACAATTGCTGTAGGCTTTACAGAAATCAAAAAGTTTTCCATAAGTTTCGAACTTTTTTCCATAACGACACTGTTTGCAACACCCTGACCGTATGCAAGTACAAAAAAGTACAAAACCATAATGTTCAAATAACTTACTACAAGTGTAACGCCTCCCTGAATTCCCTCGATAGGATCTTCATTATCTGGCTGATCTACATATTCACCTGATACAGTTTGTGTATACTGATCAACAAAACTCTGAAATTGATAAACTACATCCTCAGAAATATTGCTGCCATCAGGTATTACAATATTTGTTTTATATAAAGTCCCCTCTTGTTCTATGACCATTATCAATGTATCGCTGGTTCCCGATGCAGTACTTCTGGCTGTATCAAAATCCTTGCCCATATTGACAATTTCCATATCTGTTCCCGTCATCTCTTTAGCAGCTTGGCCTATCAATGACGTATCGAATGCTTCCCCTTCCGTCATGTCTACAACCAATACACGATTTAGCTGCTCCATACTGACAATTACATCCGTACTGTCAACGTCTGACGTGTCATCACTGCCCAAATACTCTATTCCTGTCATTATCAATGCAGGAATTAACAGGCATAAAAGGCCAATTATTATAGTTGTATTTTTATACCCTTTGCTTTTAACATGCTGCATAAACGTAAAGGAAAAAATCTTAGAAAGCCCTCTGAATTGTCCTTTCATCTACTTTTCCCCCTTTCTGTTTATTCCTGCCATAGAAATAATTTGTCTCATTTTAAGCCTGTTGCCTTTATACATTATCAAGCTGTCATACACACGTCCTGACAACTTATGTATGAGGAAGATACATAATATTTGTATAGCCCATGACCCAAGTAAAGTTAAAAAGCCTATATCACCTATAATAAAATTTGCAGGTGCAGCAAATGCTGATAATATAGGACAAAGCGACATGAAAATTACAGGAGCACTTCCAAAAGCAGAAGCCATTGTTGCCGCCATATAGCCTATGAGTATTACCATCATAGCAGTCATATTTGCTGCCTCTACATCTTCCATATTGGAACATCCCGCACCGCTCAAGGCTGATATCAATGCAAAAGTCATGTATGCAAACAAAAGCGATACTACAGCTACCAAGATAACTTCCGGACCTATGTTAAGCAAGTCTGAAGTTATTCCCATACCTGCCAAAGTATTTCCTATTACAGAAGTATCCATAAACATACCTGTAACAAAATAAGATACTCCAAAAGCCGTAAACAAAAGCCCAATCATTACGAAGATAAAAGTCATAACAGCAAAAATTTTGCCTAATATCATGGATTCTGATTTAACGCTGACCATCAATGTTTCTACCAGTTTTGATGATTTTTCTTCTATTATAGATCTGACTATATATGAACATGAGAATATACATACGATCATAACTAATACGGAATATGCCATCTGAACTCCATATCTGGCGTCAAATCCCACTTCATCCCTGGTAAAGAATTCTTCCATCGTCATGACCTCAGAGCTGAACCCTGATGTCCCTGCTGAATCACCGTCCATGAATAAACACATCGCAGGTACTGATATTATGGCTACCAGAATAAATACTCCAAATGAAATCAGATTAGATTTGCTCTTAAACAACTGATGCAAAGAAAACTTATATACTTTGCCAAGTCCCATAAGCTTGCCCTTACTATTCATGTACTTCACCTACTTTTTCTACGAATATTTCGTGAAGAGACGGTTCTCTGAGATCAAAAGTTATTACGGTAATCCCATTTTGCATAAGGTCTGCCAGCAATCTATTTGCTTGTTCTTCTCCGGAAACTTTAATTTGATATTCTCTTTCTTTTTCTGTAACTATCAAAGCTCCGCTGTTTTCTATTATCTCTCTTGCATCTTGCTCAGTCTTTAAATGTAAGTTTACCCTGCCATAGCTTTTCTTTATTTCATTAAGATTACCCTGTAGAACAGATTTGGATCTATCCATAATAGTTATATCCGTACAAAACTCTTCTACTGTAGCCATCTGATGGCTGGACATTATTAAATATTTGCCGGCCGCAATCTGTTCTCTTATTATTCCTTTGAACAAATCTGTATTCACAGGATCCAGACCGGAAAGAGGTTCGTCAAGAATAATAAGCTCAGGGTCAGATATGAGTGCAATCATAAATTGTATCTTCTGCTGATTTCCCTTTGAAAGCTGATCGGCAAGCTTAGGTTTAAACGCTTTTTTTCTTTGTCTTGCTCCAATCTTTTTCTTATCGCCTAAAGTTTGTGCGCTTTCGGCGGCAGGATACAAATACTCCTCTGCCTCAAGCCTTTTTGCCCAATATTTTATTCTTTGTTTAGCCTCATCTTTTGGGACTCCTCTAAGCGCAGCAAAATATATCAGCTGATCCATCAAGGAATACTTAGGATAAAGTCCTCTTTCTTCTGCTAAATATCCTACGTTGCAAATGTCTGTAGTTAACGGTTTTCCATTCCACAGAACTTCTCCGCTGTCACGGGAAAGCATATTAAGCATCATTCTTATGGATGTTGTCTTGCCGGCTCCGTTTGTTCCAAGAAGCGCATATACGCCCGGTTCTTTCATTTCAAAACTGAGATTGTCTACTACAACTTTGTCGCCGTAAGACTTTGTCAAATTCTTTACTACTAAACTCATTTTTACTCCCCTTTATAAATTTATTTTATCTTTTTCCAATCTCATGGCTTCTCTGTAATAAGAAGCAACGCTTACAAGCCATATTAATCCCACGGCCATAGCAGGCATAGGGCCATAGTCAAAGAAAAAGCTAAATAACATAAGTACTATAAAAACAATTGCACAAGTCAGCGAACCCACACGATACGCTTTATATGCAGATTTATAAATCATAAACTTCTCAAGCTCATCACAGCTGTTCTCCCATTTCTTTTGAAAATTAAAATCATATGCACTTCCTGTCTTTTCCGGATTCATAATCTTTTGAAAGTCTATCATAAGCTGCTGTATTTTAATTCTGCTAAAGCTTCCCAATATAAATACCGCCAGTGTCGCCATATATATAATGTGTTTTTCTTCAATATATCTTTCGATATATGCAAGCAGCCCTGAAAAGAATATAAAAGCAACTATTTCTGTAATGCCTATAACCATCATACCTTTTGCAAGAGTCTTATCTGCAAATTGATAGAGCTTTTCCTGTTTTTCTTCATCTTCTTCTAATTTACATTTTTCAAAACTTTTTTTGGAAATTTTATAATATCTGATAGATAAAACCACTCCGGTTATAACGGCAGCAATAACCATATAAGGTGATATTGCAAATATTAATTTACCAAAAAAGTCCCCTATTATATCTGCCACGCTTTCAGCAGTATCTGTAGAAGAAAATCCCCCTATAATACCTCCTATTACCGCCGCAACTATAATAATCGGTATAAAAACCTTTAAAGCTTTTCTGTTTTCTCTTTTATTTTTTTCACTGTTCATATCTCATCCTCCTCATAGGAAAAGATCTCCTCCACTTTTGCATCAAATACCTTGGCTATCTTCAAGGCTAAAGTCACGGAAGGCGAATAATCGCCTCGCTCTATCTGGCTTATAGTCTGTCTCGAAACATCTACCATTTTGCCGAAGTCAGACTGATTGACCCCAATTTTCGCTCGATACTCTTTAAGCCTGTTTTTAAGTGGCATATATATCGCTGCTCCTCTCTATGGCGAGAAGGTAATACCCCCCCCGCAGCATTTTTTGACATGTTATATTATGACAATTTTGCTTTACATTTTGACAACTTTAGTTGTCAACAAGGGTTAGTATATCACTATGCGCTTCGTCTGTCAACAATATTATAGTAAGGTACATCCATAAAAAAACTGAATACGGTATTCAACCGTATTCAGCCTATAAAATTATTTATTCCTGTTCAAGACCTTCTCTTGCCAAACGACTGATTTCTAAAGCAGGTCCTATAGCTACACCAGGTTTTGTCTTCATGTAACATATAAGATCTTCCAGCATCTTAACTCTGCTTATTCTTCCTATACATTGAGGATGAAGGACAAAATTGAGAAGTCCGCCTTCTTCATACAGCCCGTCAAATTCACTCTGCCATATATCTCTTACATACTGCGGTGAACAAATTCTTCTTCTCTCAGGCTGCTGAAGTGTGAAAAAGAAATGAGAGGTATCATCATAGAGCCATGAAAATGGTAATTCTATGAGCTTCTTTCCGTCCTCACCCTCATGGTAATAAGGCCAGTCACAATCCATCGTATTGGATGAATACTCGAATCCGCTTGCCATTACGTTAGCAATAGTTTCTTCAGTCAAATTTGCTTCCGGCGCTCTATATCCAAGAGGCTCAACTCCAAGCAAATCTTTCATTATTTTTTTTGTCTTTTCTACCAGCTCTTTATCTTGTTCTGGGAACCAAGTCTTTTCATGGAGATACCCATGATATCCTATTTCATGACCACGTCTTACTATTTCTCTGCAAATTTCAGTATGGTGTTCTATTACCCATCCCGGAATAAAGAAAGTAGCTTTGAGCTGTTGTCTATCAAGCATATCAAGAATTCTAGGAACACCTACCTTAGGACCATAAGCTCCCTCTGCCATCAAATTAGGGTTGTACATGCTTTCCATAGTTCTGGAAAACCAAAATGTTTCAGCATCTAAATCAAATGTCAATGCAACACCCATTTTTACTCCATCAGGCCAATTTTTTCTCATTTTATTCCTCCTCTTCACTGCTGTACTTACAATCAGCATCAATGTAAGTATTCAGCACTTTTATATCTTTTATCTTATCCTCCTGTACTGAGAACACATCATCAGATAATACTACAAAGTTAGCACGTTTTCCTACCTCTAAAGACCCTATCGAATCCTCATCTTTGGAAACATACGCTCCATAAATAGTATGAAGTTTAACTGCATCGAGTCTTGAGAGCTTCTCTTCAGGATACCAGCCACCTTCAGGATTTCCTGAAAGATCTCTTCTCGTTATATTTACCTGCATTCCTTCAAGAGGATTTACAGATTCTATAGGCAAATCAGAACCTGCAGCCAATCTTATTCCATCTTTTAACATGCTTCCAAAACAATAGCTGGTCTTCATTCTCTCGCCTACTCTGGAGTCTGCAATGCTCCAGTCAGAATGAATGTACATAGGCTGTACCAAGCCTATTGCATCTACCACTTTATATTTTTCAAATATGCGCTCATTCATTATCTGGCTATGTATTACAGAAGGACGAAGTCCCTTGGCTTTTATTTCATCTTTTACAGAAATACATCCGTCTAAGAATGTCTCCACCGCTGCGTCTCCAATAGCATGAATAGTCAAGTCAAAATCATGATCTACTATTTCTTTTGCAATGGTACTCAATTCTTCTTTATTCCAGTACAAACATCCGCATGTATCCGGTTTGTCGCTGTAAGGTTCATTAAGTCCTGCTGACCAAGCTCCCAATGAGCCATCGCCTAAAAACTTTATCGGTCCTATTTTAATTTTGCCAAAACGCTGCCATGAATGGAATCCAAAATCGAAGAATTCCTGAAGCTGATCAGGTCTGTGAATACGCAGCTGCAATACCAAATCTATAGGCATTTTACCCTCGACACAAAGTTCCAGATATGCCTCCCACAGAGCACGTTTATCACCTACAGAATAAAAGTCTTCTGTATGTGCAACTGTTACTCCATTTTTAACCATCTCATGGAAAGAAAATTCCAAAAGCTCTTTCATCTGCATTTTATCATCAAGCTTAGGAACACAATCTCCTATTAGGCTCATTGCACTTTCAAGCATAACACCTGTAGGACTGCCGTCTTCAAAACGTACCAGCTCACCTCCTTGAGGATCAGGAGTATTTTTATCAATTCCTGCAATCTTCATAGCCATGGAATTTGCAGCACAGATAGTTCCGCATCTTCTGTTCAGCATTATTGGGTGTTTATCTGAAATCAAATCAAGCTGTTTAATAGTAGGGAACTGACCATCAGGGAATAATTCCTGATCCCATCCGAATCCTGTAACCCATTCACCTTCAGGTATATTGTTATCTTTTATATATTGTTTTGTTATCTCAACCATTTCTTCTGCTGAACGTGCTCCGCCCAGCAGCGCTGTCTTTTTTTCAAAAATAGCGTGATCAAGCAAATGAATATGCGCATCGATGAAACCCGGAAGCACATCTTTACCGCCCAGATCTGTAACATCGCATCCATCAGCCATTTTCATAATTTCATCTGTAGTTCCAAGGGCAATAATCTTGCCGTCTTCACAAGCTATAGCTTCATAAAGATGATCTTCCTGATCCATAGTTCTAAATCTTCCGTTTACAAAAATCTTTTTCATAACTTAACCTCTCTTAAGGAATGCAGTACAACAATGTATTGCTCCAAATCCCTTCATTACCTCATCAAACTCTATCGGTATTACCTCTATTCCAT
>CAJUQR010000003.1:32357-223235 GCA_910588185.1 uncultured Peptostreptococcaceae bacterium | reverse complement strand
TCATCTTCAATGCACTTTACGCTTCCATCGGCAAACTTCTCATAATGCAAATTATAATAGGTTTAAAACTTTACAGGCATGATAGTTTTCTCCATTACCTGTTAGCTATTTTATGAAATTTATTATGACTTCATCGATGCCATACGTGTATGCAGTTCTCTTTCTCTCCATTACCCCTACATAATACACGCTATACACAGTTAAAAAGACACTACAGTTTGCTCAAAAAACAATTCTCAGCCGCTTGACAACGCAAACGTTATATGTTATTTTATTAACAATAAAAAGAATAATCACCCCCTACTTTACAGTGAAAAACTTTATAAAGAGAATAATACTAAAAAGTTAAATACAAATTAGCACTATTCCCTTTACATACTATACAAAGTATCATCAATGTAAGGCATTATAAAACGTATAGGCTAAACGGATAGTCTATACGTTTTTTTTTATCTTTAGATCTAAAGGATAAATATGCATGTATTATTAGAAAGGGCGTAATAAAAGCATTTAAAACATAAGCTGTCTTTCTTGTATCGTTATTAAAGGAGAAATGCACCATGAAAAAATTAATAATCTTTTCGTTATCTTTGTTATTAACTCTCGGGAGTATTAGCTTTGCTTTTGCTGATACGTCTGCTCCGTCAAAAGTTGGCGAGCGACATCAACTTAATGTTCCGCTTTATATGCAGCAAAAAGATTATACATGCGGACCTGCATGTATTAGAATGGTGCTTAAAAAATTTGGCCATACCGTTAGTGAATCTACCTTAGCAACAAAAGCAGGGAGCACTGAATCATCAGGCACGTATGTATATAAGGTTGTTGAAACACTAAATTCATATCTGGGCAACAAATATGCATATTATACTACATCAAATTCTAATTTTGACTTAAAAACTATTGAAAACATAAAAGCCGGTTATCCCATAATTTGTCATGTGGCTCCGGCAATATTGCCAAATTATAAAAATCACCCTGCACCATCGGGTCATTATGTTGTAATAAAAGGATATGCACTACAAGCAGGAACTACTACAAGTATATCCGTATATTACAACGATCCGAACTATAATCCCAAAATTTACGGAAGCTACGACACCCCAAGCTTTGTAATGGAACAGGCAATAAATGATAATTCCGGTTACTACATTGCCCATTAATGCTTTTGAGTAAGGTGAAAATTATGAATACTAAAAAAATTAAATATTTTCTCTTCCTTTTCATTTTGACAACATCTATTCTATCCGCCTGTTCAAATAATGAGCAGCCACAGAATGCTTCCGGGCATACAGCTCCTGAAAATTCAATTGCCCCTGAGCTCTCAGAAATTAATATGCCTTATGAATTAGAGAAAAATGAAGAAACAGGAAGATATCTTAACTCATATTCGATTTGCTATTACGATAAAGATTGTCTTATCGTTGCAAATGTATTTAATGATACAGTAACCGCTACAGAAATTATATATCCGGAAATAAAAACAAATGGTTTATATCTGCTCAATCTCAGTGATGATAAAAAATACACTTTTTATGATATAAAAAGTGACGGTTGGATTTATAGTGCAGTTCCATATAAAGACGGTATCATTTTTGCCGAATATACAGGTGTACCTGATGAGGGTGGCTACGGATGGTCAATATGTTATATTGATGGAAAAAATAAAACAATACTAGATTCGGGCTGTTCAAGAACTTGGTTTACTACACACTTAACACTTTTAGACAACAAAATGCCTATCTATGTATGTGAAAAAATTAATCGAAAGCAAAACAGCGTAAATGTACAAATAAATAAAATAATAGATTTTAAATCAGAAAACATTGATACATTTCATAATTTTGAAAATCTTGATTTTTTGCAAACCAATGGACGTGTATACCTCGCTTGTTTGTATGAGCGAGAAAAAGAAACACTGATATTGCTTTCAGGTGATGCTGAAGGAATTCATATAAAGAAGGAAATAAATGATTCATTTAATTCATGCAGCATTACAGAAAATTATATTGTTGTTTCACTCGGACACGAAATGGGCAAGACAAGTATCATGGGAATAAATTTAGATGATTTTCAAGAGAAAAATTTCCCACAAACAAAAAGATGGTGGCGAATGGCAGGCTCATCAGGCAAATATTGTACAGTAATAGATAACGGTTTCAATCCATATTATATTGACATAGAAAATAGCTGCGTAGGAGAAATACTATTACCTGAAGAAATGGAGTCCGGCTTTCTTGTTAAATCATTTTATCCAATAGAAAAAGATAAATTTATATTAGATATAAATTATATGGATTTTTATATAATGGATTTAAGAAATAAATAAACATAAAATTTTATCACAAGAAAAAAGGCAGATATATGGTGGTTTCCCATATGTCTGCCTTTATTTCACAGTCTAAAATGTACTCTACATACACAGCACTATCCTTTATATGATATAAAACAAAATAACATTTCTCAACAAACATCTTGTGGTACTTATTATAAGGTACCAATTCTTCGTTGAAAAAAGGAAACCGTTTGGGCATTTCTTTTAAAGATTTGAGCATATTCATGATTTCTTTACGTTTCTGTTTTTCTGAATTTTTATTAACATCTGCCATGAATCTGATATATATCCCAATCATTGTTTTTGCCCTATCAGATACTATGACCTAATATCCTATTTCTTCTTTCATAGGTTATACACCTGCAATAATACTTTCAAGGTAATCCTCCAGTTCATCAAGGGCGCAGCCTTTTCTTCCAGCCAAACGATCCTCTTCTACAGACAATAATTCTTCTCTAAGCTTTATCATCTTTTCTCGTCTATTAAACAATTCAATATCCATAACTACCAAATCATCTTATCCATTCTTTGTAAAGCAAACAGGTTCTTCTATCTGCGCAAAAAAGTGACCGGCAGCTAAACCGGTCACTCATATTTTCACTCTACTTTCTCAAAAGCGTCTTTAGGACAAAAACGCATACATTTTCCACATACAATACACTTTTCTCCATCTACCACAGGCAGTGAAAAGTTGTCTTTTTGACTAATAGCCTCCTTAGGGCAAACAGCTATAGACGGACACCTGTGGTTTTGAGGGCATTTATGTTTATTTACTATAATCTTCATTTTGATTTCCTTTCATTAATCACTTACAATATTGTTCTTTGATTGACTCCATCAATACGATAACACGTTCATCTTCAATCCAATAAACAACGTTCATACCTTGTTTTTGTGAGGACAATATTCCGGCACTTTTTAGATGATTTAAATGCTGTGAAAGAGCTGACGCCGTAATATTAGGTAAATATTTGTGTATTTCTCCTACTGTAAGCTTTCCTTGAATCAATGCGCATAATATCAACAATCTATGTTCATTTGCAAGGAGTTTCAAAAGTTCCGCTATCTTTTTCGCTTGTTCTTCCATGTGTTTCTTTCTCCTCTTTAAACTTTAGTTTACAAATCCCTTGTGTCATGGTCCCCATCGGGCAATATGCACACCATGACCTAGGCCGAAACAGTATCATAGTTAAAATCCCCAGCACAGTTGATGTCAGCATAACCCCGAAAAATCCAAAGGCAAACTGCGCTATCCAAGGAGATACCATGTCCACTTGCGCCCACTGCCAAGGAAGCTTAAACACCCATAAAAGTGTCACAGTCTCCGCCAGTTCTGCTCCGGCAAATACTTTATATGTACTGAATATCATTAAACCAAACATTATCATAAAAAACGTTAAAAATCCATACCTAAACCAAGTACTACGCAAAAATTTGGGCGGCGGAACATTTCTTGAAAGTTTTAACTTTTTGCCTAACAGTCCTAGCAACTGGCCTCGGCCACAATAACGATTGCAATATGCTTTATTTCCGCCAAATATAGCTATTAAAAGAGGAATTGTAAAAAACAGCATCCCAAGCCACGCAAACAAAATATTAAAAAGACCCAAGCATAAATAAAACAGCTCTACCACCCAAAGATAGTCAAACCATTTCTTTTTCTTCACAATACATCCTCCCGTTTATTAATAGTAATAACAGCAGCCGGACACTCTTGTGCGCACTTGCCACATCCTACACATTTCATTTTATCAATTTGTGCTCTTACGCCAGAAACAATACGAATTGCCTCTCTAGGACATATGGCTGCGCAGCATCCGCAAGCTACGCATTCCTTGCCAATAAATGCAATTTTAGATAATCGATTCATAAATTACTCCTAAACCATTTTAATAATTAAGATATTTCTAATATACTTTAATAATTATGATTTGTCAATCCATATTATTCCAACAAAAAATACCTGTAAGGTAAAAATTTTAACCTACAGGTATCTTTTTAATATAAGCCAGGTCTATATTGCTTGAACATTCACAGCACGAAGCTTATTATTTCTAGGATCTAATTCTGTATCAAAAACAACTTTTTGTCCCTCAGTAAGAGCTTTAAATCCATTACCTGCAATTGCAGAAAAATGTACAAATACGTCCTCTCCGCCGTTATCGCTTGAAATAAATCCAAATCCCTTTGTTTCGTTAAACCATTTTACAGTACCATTATTCATTATACAAGTACCTCCTAAATATATAATGTTATTCGAAAATGCAGAATATAAAAAGTGCCGATTATAAATCAGATGAGAATCGACTTACAATCGGCTACAATCAAATCTAAATTTAGAATACTTATACAGTATATTACCCTTTGTTTTTAAAGTCAAGGCACTCCACAAATATTTTTATTTGCAATAAACTTCAATAGCTCTTGACACAAATTCTGCGGTTCCGTCTCCGCCCCATTCATCAATGTTCTTTTTGAATCGTTCATCGCCTATATACATCTGTCCCAGACCCGCAAGGATTTCCATTGTACATGTGTAGTAATTATCATTTATAAATCCTCTTATTTTTTCCACCATCTTCTGAGCTTCTTCAGAGTCTACAGGCAAATTCTTAATACGTCCGGCCTCTTTAAACAACTCCACCAAGCCCAAATTCACATCAGTAAAGGCTGTTTCAGATCCGTCTTTAAATCTGTTTTCATATTCTTTGAAAGCATCTGTTTCTCCCCAGCGTTGTTTCACCTCCAAAGCATATTCCTCTATTTCTTTTTTATCAAAAGCAGAAAAATCCATATTATTCACTCCTGTCCTTAAAATTTCATGGGCGAAGTAAATTAGCTCGTCAAGATGTTTTTTCTGAAGCTCCAACAGCTTTATCTGCTCCAAAAGCGCTTCTCTTCTATCAAAATTCTGATTCTCCATCATTTTTTTAATTTCCTTTAAAGGAAATCTAAGCTCGCGAAACATCAGAATCATCTGCAACTTGCATAGAGCTTTATCGTCATAAAGCCTATACCCTGCCGATGTCACTTCTGTCGGCTTAAATAAACCAATTTCATCATAATGATGAAGTGTGCGCACACTTACACCGGATATTTTACTTACTTCTTTTACCGTTTTCATCAGTATTTCCTCCCATGTAACTTAATCTTACTCTATTACGTAAGGTTAGAGTCAACAGGTATCAATGAAGATTCTTTTTAAAATTGACTATATATAAACACAGGAGCTTGAGAGATGTCTGTTGTCATCATATAGTAAAAAATCAATAAACATGTAATGCACACAGCAACCAATATAAAGTCTTATTATTTCGTAAATTCTTGATAAAGTCTTTCATTGATCCTTGTCCATCCTTTCCATCCTAAATGCATAACATCTTTTAAAAAATACTTTTCATTTGCATAATCTGACATATCAATAAATGTTACATTTTCATGCTCTGACGCAACATCTGCAATTTTATTATAATATTCATCACACAAATTACCTTTATATGCATACCAACGTTCATTAACTGGAATACATACAAGCAAAACTTCAATTTCCAACTCATTGGCCACATCTAAAAAGCAATCAAGATCCATATATTCCGGAGATTCGATATAAATTTGGTTTTTCTCCAAAACCTCCCCTTCCTTATATTCATCTTCAACATACTCATCCCAATATTCATTATAAATTCCAAAATCATTATTAGTACAAGCTTCTCTCCCTTGAATCTCTGCTTGTTGCAAAATTTTATCAAAATCCAGTTCTGCCAAGTCATAAGACGGAATATTATCACAAACATCATTGAGCTGTTTATATAACTCAAATTCCGAACGATACCTCCAATATTGATTCATGATTTTTAAATATACTGTGTCAAATGTCAGCTTATTAACATGTGCATTTTGATATCTCTGTACTCTCTTTAATTGAGTAGGGCTTTCACTTAATAATGTAACTGTACGATCCAATATATAACTTTTCTGTTCATTACTAATATATGGATTATTCAAGAACCCAAGCAATTCATCTTCACTCATACGTGATGCAAATGCATCTGCGTCAGTACCATTTGCATCAAACCATTGTGGTGATAAAAACAAAGCTACTTTTTTAGATGTAATAGAGTCAGATATTGCACCTAATGTTATGGCATGTGATAAAGATTGAAAGTAACCGCTACCAATCGTAACTACATTCATTTCGTCACCATTTAAAAAGCTGGAGATATCTTCTTCCATATCATTTATTGAAGTTAATTCAGAAGAGCCAAAAATAACAAGCGTATTATCCTTAATAATATGCTTCTGCACATCACGACTCCAAAACCTCTCATAAGTTCTATGATTACGTACCCCTTCTGCATGTTTTTCTATAGAAGCATTCATATGTAATTTAAATCCACAAACGATTAAAGCAAATAAACCAATTCCTGCAATTATTGCAAATATTTTCCTCATTTGTTAAAGTCCTTTTCTTTTGATGTATTCAATATTATATTAATCCAAGACAAATCTTTTATCATATTCTGTTACTGAAATCATTATTTTTAGAACAAGGTCAATATAATATATACGGTTTCAAAGAATTTTCCTGAAAATATTAAAAATCCAAACATAACAAGATTCAATGTAATAAACCATGATATAATCTTATATATCTTATTTTTTTTATGTTCTTTATACCATTTTGTTTTTTGATACCGTTCAGTTAAAGCTAACAAAATACCATGATATAATCCATAACATAAATAATCTATTGTTAAACCATGCCATGCGCCCATAATCATCATGTTAACAATAAATCCTACAGAAGCCGCATTCATTCGATTCTTAAATTTTTTTCCTTTAATAGCCCATAACATGAATCTTGAAAATACAAAATCTCTAAACCAGTGGGACAAAGAAATATGCCATCTGTCCCAAAAGTCTTTAATGTCTACACTTATAAACGGCTTATTAAAATTATCAGGCACACAAATTCCCAAAATATATCCTGTCCCTATTGCCATCAAACTATATCCAGCAAAATCAAAAAACATATAGATTCCATACAAATAGGCATATGCAATAATATATTGAGGATCATACCTACCAGATATTTGTTCTAGGTATGAAAATGCAATTGACGACAACACGAATTTATACAATGCTCCATGAAGAAGCTTTCGTAATCCCCTCTGAATCATATCAAAATATGTCTCACGTGATTTTATTTTATTTAAGTCTAATTCAAAACGTCTGGAACGATCTATCGGTCCAGAGCTAAATGTAGGGAAAAACAACAAAAAATTCATAGTTTCTAAAAAATTACTTTTTTTAATTATACCATCATAACTTTCAATTAGAATTTGTAATACTCTAAATGTAATATAAGAAATTCCTATAAAAGCAAACCAATTATGACCCCAAAATGGACTACATTTTGCAAGAAGTAACGGCAATATAGCAAATAAAATAAAATGGTGAAAGATATGTGGATTCCTTCCATATTTCTGTATATACCACTGAAAACCAGCCAATAAATGCCACTCAAAAAGTAAATATACGAACAAATATACCATCTGTATTGGCTCAGACCTTAATGCCAAATAAATAATGAAAATTGTAAATACTAAAATATAATTACTAATACGGTTTCCTTGAATTTGTAATACAATCGCTGGAATCATACCAATAAATAATATAATAAAGAACATAAGCCCATCATAAAATGCCACCATATTTCCTCCTAAAGCATTTTTCTATCTACTTTCCCATATACACAAAATCACTTTTAAGGTAAGTATATAAAAAAATGTCTAAATATTCAAGATAAAGTAACTCTGCTATAACTATAATATTCGCATCAATTTACTATAAATCTTTAGCATAGTCAACAGGTATTTTAGCAGGAATATCGATTTGGACAATATAATCTTCTATACTGTCTATTACATTTTCATTAATTCCTATTTCATATGAAAATCCAAATAATTCTATATCATTTTTCTCTGCATAATCAAGCATTTGTTCATATTTTTCAGGAATTCCTTTCCAGTCTCCCTTATGAAATGCTCTCAAATATTTGCCTTTAGGCTGAATGTGCAGTCCTTGCTTCTCTATAGGAAAAGGAATTTCGATAAACAGTTTTGTATAATCGTCAAAACTTCCATTTCTCAAACTATCAACCGATATCATAGTGCCATATGAAGCGTCATGTAATCGCCTAAGCTGATATTTTTTAGTCTCGGATATAATCATTTCAACTTCTTTATCAAATGATGTCTCTCTGCTTATGTCAACAGTAACCAGTCTGTTTTCTTCTTTCTCCACAACGCTTATCTCTGATAAATCCATTTTCATAAGAGTAAGCATATTTTGCTGATGATTAAATAAAGTTTTTCTCACAGCTTTAAGATGGAGTATATCTTGATCAAGTTTTTGAATTTTCTTATCCAAAAGATGCTCAAGACTGGCAGCAGATCTGTTCTCCATAAATTCTTGTATTTCTTTTACGGACACGTTAAGTTCCCTGAGAAGTAAAATTGTTTCCAGCACAGAACTCTGATAATAATTATAGTATCTATATCCGTTTTCTGTGTTTATAATAGCCGGTTTGAAGAGTCCTATCTCGTCATACCACATTAAAGTTTTTTTATTGATTCCATGTAAATTTGCAAACTGACCTATGGTCAGCAATTTATTTTTTTCATTCATTAAAATTACCTCTTGACCGTACAGTAACTGTACGGTTT
Source organism: uncultured Peptostreptococcaceae bacterium (assembly GCA_910588185.1). Lineage (GTDB taxonomy): Bacteria > Bacillota > Clostridia > Peptostreptococcales > Anaerovoracaceae > Fimisoma. The sequence continues at coordinate 214,172 of CAJUQR010000003.1, read as the reverse complement.
ATCATACTATACATTACAGACAAAATCAATATAACAGGAGAAAACCATGGAAAATTTAAACGCTTACAGCAAACCTGTAACATTAAAAAATATTTTAAAATTCGCCGTTCCAACTATAGCAATGACCGTATTCATGTCATTTTACACTATGGTAGACGGACTGTTCGTATCCAACCTCATAAGTACAGAGGCTCTGTCAGCCATCAATCTTACTGCACCTATAATTCAGCTGGTAACTGCAATTTCTACAATGCTTGCCACAGGAGGCAGTGCTGTAATAATGAAAAAAATAGGAGAAGAAAAGTCAGAAGAAGCCAATGAAGATTTTACCTTTTTAATTTTAGTTAATGTAGTAGTCGGAATCATAATGTGTATTTTGGGTTATTTAATTATGGATAGCGTTTTTGCCTCCATGGATCTTTCTGAAAACGTTTCAAACTACTGTTCTCAATACTTAAGCCGCTATTTGCTGTTTACAGTTCCGATACTGCTTATGAACAATTTTACCCTTTACCTTATTGCATCTGAAAAAGCTACTCTTTCTTTAGTCTGCTCAGTTGCCGGGGGTATTTTAAATATAATACTTGACTATGTATTTATATCCATGATTGGGATGGGTATAAGCGGTGCAGCTGTTGCAACCGGACTGGGCTACTCTGTAACAGCCTTTGTCGGTCTATTTATCTTCAGCAAAAAATCCAACCTCATACACTTTAAAAAGCCTGTTTTCAGATTCAAAGTACTTGTAAGTTCAGCCTCTAACGGTTCCTCTGAAATGGCAACCGCACTGGTTACCGGAATTATAACTCTCATGTTTAACTGGACCATGTTAAAATATGTAGGTGAAGACGGGGTCGCAGCAATTACTATTATTATGTATGTCCTAATGTTTGCAAGTTCATTGTACACAGGTTACTCCTACGGTGTTGCACCGATGATAAGCTTTTATTACGGTGAGAAAAACCATAAAAAGCTTAAAAAGTTAATCAATACAAGTTTAAAAGTAATCGGGGGCATTTCCATAGTCACCGTATTTGCTTCATTTGTTTTTACCAAACCTCTTGTATCCATATTTGCCCGCCCTGATAATCCTGTGTATGACTTAGCTGTCACAGGCAACAGAGTTTGCACTATTGCCCTTTTATTTATCGGATTCAATATATTTGCAAGCGGAATGTTCACTGCTCTGTCAAATGGATTAACATCGGCTGTTCTTGCATTCTCACGCTCCTTTGTGTTTATGGTTATCACAATGTTGATTCTTCCTGCAATGCTTGGAATCACAGGAATATGGCTGGCAACACCGGTTGCTGAACTGATGGCTCTGGTACTATCAATGATAATGTTCTTTAAATATAAAAAGAGGTATCTTTATTAGATACCTCTTCCATATGAAATAATCCGCTCTGCCATATCCTTTGCTCGTTCTTTTATCCCGTCTATACCATCAATCTCTCCGGGACTGTTGGCAGTTTCAATCAAAGCAAACCTAGATGGCAAAATAAAATTTTTATTAACATTAATCGCTCCGATAATCTGCTGAACAACTATATCACTGCCGCTGTATCCTGACACTACTACAGCATATACACATTTGCTGCTAAAATCGTTAGCTCTAAAAACAGAAGTCAAACGATTGATAAATGCCATGATATTGGCACTAACTGAATCATTATAGTTAGGACAAATCAATACAAGTAAATCACACTTTATTATGGCCGGATACACTTTCTCAACCATAACGCCGCCATAAAAGCAATCTCCTTTTTCTCCGAAGTGGAAACAATCTTCATATTTACATCCGCGGCAATCCCATACCTGACCGTTTCTTATGGAAATTTCCTCAATTTGAGCCTTTCCGCTAAGGTTATCTTCTACCATTTCCCAAAGTTTAAGACTGTTAGAAACGCCTTTATTACTTGCATGAATAACTAAAATATGCGGATTATCATATTTTATAAATTTAAAATTCAATAGCTTTTCTATGAGCAAACCACAGCTTTTAACATAGGCCTCTCTTAAATCCATATTCCACAAATCGGCCAGAACTTTAAAATTACTCAAACTAACCGTTGCTTCAACCAAAGGCTTTCCCGGAAAAGTACAGCCTCTGCTATTTGCAGCAAAAATAAATCTGCGCCCTATGTCCTTAGTGTACAAATCACTCTGCCCATCTACAATTACGCTTCCTGCTGAACCGCTTAAAATATCTTTATCACATCCTTGAAGATATTTAAGTATTCTATAACTTTCTATATTTATTCCATCTTGCGGTATTTCTACAGCAAACAACAGACACGAATTTTTTAACAGACCATTTTCAGCAGCATCAAAAAATTCATCATAACTTTTAATCATTTTCATCCTAACGGACGGCATGTTAAAATCCCCTTGCTCTTCTAACACTGTATTCAAAACCTTTTCCATTCTGCCGCCGGTTTTCTGCATTAAAATTTTGATTATCCAAAAATCCATAATAATCCCCCTACGTTTGTTACACTAACCGGCACAAATTAATATACGCCTTTTCAATGCGCTTATAAAGCTCCTCAGGAAGCGGCAAATCCTCAATTTCTACTTTGTCACCGCAAATTCTGTTTCTTATACCTAAAAAAGCTCCTTGCTTTCCCCCTCCCAAATAAACAGAACTATAATTCCACTGACCTGACAACGTAAGCAGCAAAGATATTGCTCCTGAAGAAATGGCAGGAGCCAGATAAGGCTTAAATCCAAGTTCCCTGACCTCAAGGTTAGCTTTAACCGTAAGCTCAGTCAGCTCTTTAGAAATCTCATCATCATAATTTTCTATGCTGTTGGCAATTACAAGGTCACCTCCATGAGGTCCAAAAGCACGTCCCTCAGTCAAATATGAAGCAAACCTACTATCTCCTGCCTCAATGTATTTTGAAGCAAAATACTCAGCCCGCTTATTCATTACACCAAGTCCGTATCCCCTTATCTGTCCTGCTGATAATCCCGATGATATTAGAACTTCTTTACAGAGAGGATCTACAGGATCTGAAACAACAGAAAAAATTCCTTTAAAGTTTCTTTCTTTTGCCATTTTACCGTAATAAGAAGCAATCTGTCTGTTTGCTTCAAACTGCATCATTCTCACATCACCTGATGTCCCAACAGGTGGCACGGCTTTGCTTGCACAGAACACAAACATATCACAATCAAACAGCTCTTCCTCAGACAAACCTTTTACTACAGGCAGTTTTTTTGTCCCAAAAGGCCATCCGATTTGATTCATCTCTATCTCATATCGTTTAATGACATTTTCATTTACATCAAAGATTCCTATTGTGTCTATCAGCTCTGAACCTAAGAGTTTTAACCCTAACAGTAGGTTTGCGCCCACATCCCCCAAAGCGACTAAATTAACTTTATAACCATGTCCTTTTAATTCTTTAGTTATAGTAAGACAGTCTCTATCAGGACAAAGCTCTGTTACACTTCTTTTGACTTGCAAATCAGATTTTTTATCTACCATTTAAACATCTTCCTCATCCTTATAAGTTTCTCTATGTCCATCTCCACATAAGCAGATGCCGCTGTATTTTCATCCAGTTTTATGTGATTTCCAATATCCGGATTTTTAGGTTCAGCGATAACCTCTCCCAGTCTCTTAATAGTAAGCTTTTGTTCGAATTCCTTTTGATATTCTTCTTCCAGCGTCTTTAAAACATCTCTTGCATTTTCAAGACATGTCATAGAATATTCATAAATATTTTTCCCCGGTATCTGACCCAAAAAACTAGGTATGGCATAAGGAAGCAGCAAATTGAGAGAAACGGAAACCTCCTGTTTTTCTACAGAAATCTCCTTATCCTTCATGCCATCTCCTCCTATATAAGGATACATGGCGCTTTCATCTATCCAGCACTTAAGATTCGGAAGAAAATATGCGCTATCCACACTTCGCTCTTTTACAGTCATCAAATCTCTTCCTCTACCGGTCTGAACACCTACCACAGTGTCAACTACTTCAACTCCGTTGGCCTTTAAAATAGGATCGATTTCTTTCATCCTATATCCTTTATGAAGCAAATCATCAACCAAAATTACTGGTCTGTTAAAAGATTTTATAGTCCTAACCTGATTCTCAAGAGTCGAATAGAAACTGCTTTCTTCAATGGTAAACTCTGACACATCACGAGTAAAATATTTTTCTGTGTGCATAGTCTTTGTTACAGTATTAGGAACTACCACACCTTCAAGAACTTTTCCGAAAGGAACCACCATATAATTTCCATATGACTTTTTTTCATAAGGTATAGGTGATACACCGTTAATCTTGGTTATCAAATTAATCATCTTGTGGTGCATTATGCCTGAATTGTAAGATACAATAAGCTCTCCAGGATAAATTTCTTTAAGTATTTTGAGAAGCTTGTTATGAGCATTTTCCACTGCTCTGAGAACAATTTCATTCTTATTGAGCGGATGCTTAATTACAGTATCAACATTTTTAAATATTATTACCGGTGAACGCATATCTACGGCATATATAGGCTTTGCACCATCAGGTGAAATGTTCACAAATCCCTGTTTTTCAACAGCTTTCACAATTCTACGCGAAAGTCCTGCCTCATGGCAAGGATGATATACAACATAGGTATAATCTTTTGCCAAAAGTTCAGAAAGCATCTCAACCAGTATGGTCTGTTCTAAATTTGTAACAGTACTTTTACTGCTAAAGTAAAGACCGCCTATGACAGCAATAGCCCCTGCCGCTTGGCTCCTGATATATGCTGCTATATCCTGATCATTGAAAGTACTTAAAAGATCTATACTGTCGAGCCTGTTCACAGCAGCCACCGCTACCACGCGGTTATCCAAATTGCCGTCCCTTATGACTACCATATTCACATCTTTGCGACTCATGTAATCAGATATTTTCCCAATGTCATATCCGTAGGTTTTAAGTTCTTCTTCAAGATCTTCCAAAATGCTGCTGTCAGCTTTACGAAACTCGTCAAGATAAATGTCTCTGGCCTGCAACACATGTTTATATGCAGGCTCTCTCATATACAAACTGTTTTCGAAAATATAATTTTGAGCAACAGGATCTATCAGATTAGAAATATCTCTGTTAGAGTCAATATTCTCTCTTATCCTGGTTGAACTTATATCTTCATAATACTCTTCCAGATGTAAATTTATTATATCTCCTGTAATCGGATAAATCTTATCACTTGAAAACCCATCTCGTCTCTCATCAGACATCCTCTTAAATATTATATGATTCATAGAATGAATTGAATCTTCTTGCGGTTTAAACCTGTAGCATGAAGCATTCTCAATCACATCGCTTCCTGCAACAAAATACAAGCTTCTGCCGGCGAATATCTCTTTAAGTCTGGCCAAATCACGGGGATTAGCTATATTTACAGGAATATCGTCAGGGAAAATATATATATTTTCCTCATCTGAAACTGACATACTCATAATTTTTCTTCTCTGGAGTCTAGGCTGAGTCTTTTTAGACCAGCTAAACTCATCAAGCGCCAGGTAGACTTCATAACCCATATCTCTTATCTCAGTTGCTATCGCTTTATGACTTAAGCTAAAAGGATCAAAGGTTCCGGGAAAAAACGCCACCTTGTCAGGTTCATTTACCAATATCTTACCTTTTTCAAGTTCATATTCAGATATAAATCTATAAATATGTTTCAGCACAGCAGCATTATTAAAGAAATCCAAATCTGTTTCTTTTCTGTTTTCATAAAGGGTAAGTATCTTCTTGCCGCAATGGCAGAAAATATCATACTTATCGTCTAAAGACAATTTATCAGAACCGAATATATGCATTCCTATGGTCCACAATGCTTCTTGACTTATTACATTATTGTAATTGGCAAATCCGCGTACTATAAGGTTTACAATCTTGTATTTTCTGGCCTGCCTTGTCTCTTTTTCTTCATTTTTACTAAAGCGTTCTCCATATGTATCATAGTTTTCTATAACAACTCCAAAAGTATGAAGTACCGCTGCTGCTACTTGTCCGTTAGCAGTATCTAAAAATTTCTCTAAATCTAAGATCAATTCATCAAATTCTCTGGGTGGTAAATGCAGCATAATCACGCCCAGATATTCAGGTATATATTTAGAAAACTGATAGTCCCCTATTTCAAGACCCTTTCCAAGCTCTACAGCAATTTCATTTCTCTGTTCTAAAGGCATTTTATCGATTATAGAAACCAATGCCGCTCCGGCTCTTTTACGAACTACTACTGTTTCACTTACTTTTACCAGATTGCCAAGGTGAGTCGCAACATGAAGAGTCTGACCTTCGCCCTGCTTCTTTTCAAGAGAATTGAGCATAAGATGAATATTTGCAACTTTTATAGGCCAAGGGGTGCTGGCTTTCAAATTATCCAGATACATCTCCGACAAATCTTCTGCCGAAAGTTCTTTTTCCATATCAAAGCCCAAGCAATTCTTGAGCTCTTTATAGTAGTTTTCGCTGCCCTTCGTACTTTTGAGATGATTCATCACATCTACTGCAGCGGCTCTGAGCCCATGGTCTTCTCCGGCATACATACATCCGGCAAATTCCATTATGACTGAAAGCTGATCTGGCAAGCATACAGACGGCTCAATCATCATAGCTACCTGCAGCAACGCCTCCTTATTTTGCTCTGTGAGATCTTTCTTTTTGTACCATACAAGCAGTACATCTATAAAATCTTTTCTTTGAATCTCGGAGCAATTAATAAGCAATGCTGAAACTATGCTTTTCAAACTGTTTTCAATCCATTTTTTATGCTGGTCTGTAAGTTTATGGTCAGCTGAAAGTATGTCGAATAATGTCTGTTCCCACAGAGAAATATTTGTAATTTCTTTGCTTGGCAGCATAGCTCCGGAAGGCAGTTCTTTTTTATACTCTTCATTAAATCCGGCTATTATCTGACCTATTACATCTCCCGCTTGATTTCTTATATCGCTCTCTCTGTGAACCAAAAGTTCAATTAGAAAGCGCAATGTCATAAGCTTTTGTTTTTCAGTCATATATGTAGAATACTCGCCGAAAATTGAAATATACGTTCTCAGATTCTTCCATTGCTTTTCGCTGCGAGCAGTCTCAAGCAGTCCTGAAAATTCCTCTTGGCTGTAAAACTTATTCATAAGCCTTGTATTATGTTCCACGGAAAGATTCTTTAGTTCTCCTACTATTTGACTGCTTCTTAAAAGAGAGACATCCTTTTTCATGGCAGGCACAGCTTCTTTTGGAATTCTTGCCGGAATTCTCGGTAACTTAACATCTACACCTAATTCTACAATATAATTCTCAAAATCTTTAAGCTTATTATAAACTTTGAGGTAGCGTTTCTCTTTGGCATCATCTACATTATCAAGCTTATCCAATATCACCTGAAATGCTTCATCTAAAGTATAGAAATGCACTATTTCTTTTCCCTGTTCATTTCTGCTGCTCTTGACTCTAAAATCTGCATATATAAGAAGCAGTGATTCAACAGAAAGGTTTTCAAGTTCAAGATCCCAAGTAGAATGATTAGCGGCAATGTGACCTATCATAGGCATTTCAAACCTATTAAAACATATATCTGTATAATAATAATGCAGATATGGTGTTCTCTTTTCTTCACTTTTTTTGCATCCATATTTGCCTATGTCATGACCGGCAGCAGCGCCGGAAACTAAGCCTAAATCTATAGGAACTTTTAAGTTATCAAGCTGACGTGCAGCATGCATGGCAACATAATGTACTCCTGCAATATGTCCAAGAGTGTTATATGGCTTGACTTCAACCCCTATGCGCATGAATTCATAAAGATAATTTCTGTCTGCAAGACGTAAAAGCTTATAATATTCTTCATTGTATCCTCTGGCAGCAACTTCATCAGGGCTCAAAAAATGCATTTCAACTGTAGGATCGAAAGGGAGGATTTTATGTTCTGCAATATAAAGTGCTCTTAAAAACTGTAATAAGAATATCTTACCGACAGCTGTTTCATCGGTCTTTGCCTCTGCCTGTTTTTCCTCAAAAATTTGTCCTAAAACATATGCGTAGCACCCTTTCAGCCAACCTTCCTCGGGCTCATGACCAAATTCTTTAAGTAAAGGCTGTAATGTCAAAACCACATTTTTGGCTATGAATCTTCCGCGCTCATCTATTTGCTCTGTAAGTTCACAGCAAAGTTCCTCTGCCTTTGCTCGTCTCAGCATATTTTCCATGTCATCACTTGTCATTCCTATTCTTTTAAGGAAAAACTTTTCAGACATGGTCTTATAAATTGTTTTTAAAAGCATCTCACTTTCATACATAGTTATCGGCTCCTGACTTAATTTTGATATATTTTCAATATCTTCCCGCATAAACTTTTTTTGCTTCCAAAGTCTGTTTTCTAACAAATTCTGTCTTTGCACTTGTATAAGCGTCTCTATTATATTCAAACTGTTTCCATAATTGCAGTTTCAACATCTCATATTCCTTAGCTATTTGTGGATGTTCATTTAAATAATCCCTAAAATACAATTCATCATTATCCCCAACATAGCGAATATGTACATGAAAAACTTTTTCAGCAAATCCGCTTTCCGTATATCCGCGGTTTAGCGATATTCTGTTTGCTTCTGTTGACATCCGTCTAAATCCGTTCAGTTCAATTAATTTTGCAATATTCTCAATATCCGAATCTTTTGATATTTCAATCAGCACATCGACAATATCCTTCGCCCATATTCCGGCTATAGCCGTGCTGCCAATATGACTAATCCGTTCAATCGGGCATTCGGCTAATAAATTTTTCAAAATAGTTTCAATTTCATCATAGTATAATTCCCATTTATCATTATGTTCAACAAGAGATATAGGAAACAGCTCCCACAATTCTTCTAAAGACATTTCTGATAGTTCTTTTGGCATTTTATTACACTCCTTAATCGGGATTCGCAGTTATCTATATTGTCTTTTTCTTTAGCAGATAACCTATTTTATATATTCCTACTGAAAGCATTAATATAGAATTTATAATTAAAATTAAAGCTATTGACAATAGTAAATGTCTTGTAATATCCATAACATATAGTTTTTTTGTTTTATTTTTACTTTTCCAACTCTTAATAGTTATAATTGGATATAAAGCAGTAATAGTAATAACCATATAAATGGTATCGATTAGTAAATGATTCATTATATATAAGCTATTTGATATTTCTGGTTTTTCTTCCCCTAACAGAGGTTTTACAATATCTTCCATCAAATTATTTGTAACTAAATAATCATTCATATTAACCAGAACAACTACCCCTATTTTACTTTCTGGAATAATGAACATTTTAGAAGTATAATTTTCAACAAGTCCAGAATGTGTCAAAACCGGCTTACTATAATATTTCGTATATACCCATCCCATTCCATAATAATCTCTATCTATATCATCTTGGGTATATAATCATAAAACATTTTATTAATACTATCTTCTGTCACAATATCCAAACCATTATTTAGATACATTTGTAAATACTTGCCCATATCACTAACACTAGAACTAATAAAGCCCGCTGGTACTTGTATCCATGAATCATCAGTAGGATAATTTGTCTCTATTACAATAGGAAAGCCAAAATAATTTTGATAACCTTTTAATAATCCATTATTATTACTTCCTTCTAAAGTTGCCGAAGTATGATTCATTTCAAGTGGCTCAAAAATATTTTTAGTAACATAATCAGAATAACTTTCATTACTTACTGATTCAATAATTTTCCCTAATAGATTATAATTAGCATTTGCATATTCATATTTACCATAGTTTGACATTTCTATGTTTCCTAATTTTTGATAAGTTCCAATCCCACTGTTTTGATTTAATAATTGTTTTACTGTAATTTCATCTCCATTTTCTTTATTTTTAAAATAAAGTGATGCATCAATATAAGTAGAAATCGGTTTATTTATATCTATTCTTCCTTCTTCTGATAATCTCATAATGGATAAAGCTGTAAACGATTTGCTCATTGAACCTATTATAAAAGGTGTATCAATAGTTTCACAATTACCATAAGTTTTGGAGAATAAAATTTCTTCTGGATTAACAACTATTACATACATACCAGGAATATGGTTTTTTTACTTCCAATTCTAATTCTTTACTTATGATTTCATAATCCAGGTTATTATTTTCTGCATTGACATTACTCAAATTAAAAGAAAAAATCATAAAAATATAACAAATTATAATCAAAACTTTGTATATTTTTTTCATTGTTACATCACCTCAACAAATTCGGCTTCCTGTGGTCATTTTATCACGGTCAGTTACAATGCGTCAACGCACAAAGCTCTCATAAATACACAAACAGCGCCCTTTTAAAGGGCGCTGTCTTAATTTATGCTTTTACATATTTTTTTCTACCATGTTCCTGCACTCTGATTTCATAAATGCCTCTTACACTAATTTGTTTCTTTTCAAAAACAGATTGTGCTTCGCGTATATCGGAGGTTTTCAAATATATTCCCGTTCCGCAAGACCTTATTAATTCAGTAGGCAATTTTCTTAAGGTAGACTTTACGCCTGCTTCCTCCAGCATATCCTGCGCATAAGCAGCTTTATAAAAAGAGGAAAAGGCTATTATATATTCTTTTTCCATCAAGCAGCCTCCTTGCTGTTTATCAGAATCTTTCTCTTTGGTATGTATATAATCAGAAGATTTTCTTAATCATTCTCTTTGCCAATTCCCCGAAAGATGCTTTTTTAACTGCAATTTCAGCTACGAGAGGATATTCTGCTATCTTATCCTCTCCCTGATATATATTAATTTTTCCTATTTCAGCGCCCTTCTTAAGAGGAAGCGGCACTTTCTTATCCATTTTAACTTTACTTGAGATGCCTTCTTTGCCTCCCTTTTCGGTTAAAACAGTTATTCTCCTGTCAGTTACAACATTAAGCTGCTGAGGATTACCATTCTCCACTTTAATGGTTTCCATCACCTGACCTTTTTCTGCAATTATACAAGTCTCATAATTGGCAAATCCATAATCTAAGAGCTTGCTGATTTCGGCATTTCTAATTTCAGAAGTTTCACATCCTAAAGCAACAGCAATTAAATGAGTGTCTCCTCTTGTGGCTGATGCAGAAAGGCAATATCCGGCATCTGCTGTAAATCCGGTTTTTATCCCATTACACCCCTGATATTGCTTAATCAATTTATTGGTATTAGTCAACCCGAATTCTTTCTCTTTTCCTGGCAGTCCTACGGTTATACTGCTCTGCCAAGTTGTAAACCACTCATGGGTTGCTTCATATTTATAGAGTTCTTTAGACATCAATGCTATATCATATGCACTTGAATAGTGATCTGCTACAGGCAAACCGTTGGTGTTTACAAAGTGGCTGTCCTTCATACCAAGTTCCTTTGCCTTTTCATTCATGCGTTCCACAAATATTTCTTCGCTGCCTGCAACATATTCTGCCAAAGCAACACATCCATCATTGGCACTTGCCATGGCAACGCCCCGCAAAAGTTCCTCTACAGTATGAGTTTCTCCAAATTCCATATACATCTGACTTCCGCCCATGGAAGCGGCTCTCTCCGATATGGTGACCTCATCTTCCAGCGTTATTTTTCCGCTGTCCACTGCATCCATAACAAGAAGCATAGTCATAACTTTTGTAACCGAAGCCAGCGGCAATTCCTCATGTGCTGCCTGTTGAAACAATACCTTTCCCGTATCTGCATCTATGAGAACAGCGCCCTTTGCAGCAACCTCAAAGGGTCCTTTCTGCTGATCTTCTTCAGGTGAATCTGCCACAGTTTCCAGCTCAATAGGATCCTGTTTAGGCAAATTACGACTTATTCCTACAAAAGCGCATAAAATTACAGCACACCCCAAAACTGTAACAAAAATTTTTTTCTTAGCAGCAGAAAACCTCTCTTTTATCCCGGCGTTCTCAGCTTTTTGGGCTTTCCTCTTCAATTTCATAAAAGCGCCGTCCTTTCTACATATATAGTCTTTAAAATATATGCAAAAAGGGCGGCATTATGCCGTCCTTAGATTTCTTTTGAGAATAAGGTCACGTCTAGCCATGTTGACAAAATACTGCTTTTACATGTATTTTTACAACATTTTGACCGTTTTGTTGACCTTTTATATTATTTTTCTAATTTTAGTCAATTCTGATGACTGATTCAACAAGTTTTAGCACAAATTTACCTGTTTTGTTGTAAAATTTGCTATAAATTTAAAATCTTGTCAACATAGCTATTTTGATATAGTACCACAACAACATTATAATCCTATAATCTTCTTAATCAATTTTGGTTTTTCCACATTCTTCTCTTCTATCTTAAATGCTGCGGCAGCGGTAATCGCCGCATTTTCAAGCTTAAATAAATCATTTCCATATAAAGTGGCAAGCAGCTGACCTCGTTCAACTTTATCTCCCACCTTTTTTGATAAACATATTCCTGCTGACAGATCCACATCTTCTTCTTTCGTAGCTCTGCCTGCTCCTGTATGCTGGGATGCAAGGCCTATTTTGCCGGCTTCAATTCCAGTTACATAACCGGAGCTTTCAGCATAAATCTCCTTTTGTACAGAATGCTGAGGAAAAAGAGTATAATCCTCGATAACTTTCGGATTTCCGCCCTGTGCAGATATAAATTCCCTAAGTTTTGCCAAGCCCCTTCCATCAGCTAAAGCCTCTTTTGCCATTTCGAGTCCCTCTTCAGGTGTCTTTGCTTTACCTCCCAAATATATCATTATGCCGCTGAGTCTTTCAGCAAGTTCAGTAATATCCGCAGGGCCTTTGCCTTTAAGAGTTTCTATAGCCTCTATTACCTCAAGACTGTTCCCTACGGCTTTTCCAAGAGGCTGACCCATCTCAGTTATCACTGCTACCGTCCTGCGACCTGCATTATTGCCGATTTCCACCATGAGTTCAGCCAAAATTTCAGCATCATGCTGATTTTCCATGAAAGCACCGTTTCCCACCTTCACATCTAAAACTATGGCGTCGCTTCCTGATGCCAGCTTTTTGCTCATTATACTAGATGCAATAAGTCCAAAACTATCTACTGTAGCTGTAACATCACGAAGAGCATAAAGCTTTTTATCAGCAGGTGTGATGTGAGCAGTCTGACCTATTACAGACATTCCTATTGTATTTACTTGATCTAAGAATTCCGATGATTCAAGAGATGTTCTAAATCCCGGTATGGATTCCATTTTGTCAACAGTTCCTCCGGTAAATCCAAGACCTCTTCCGCTCATCTTGGCTATGGGCACGCCTAATGCAGCAGCAAGAGGAGCAACAACAAGCGTCGTTTTATCTCCTACTCCTCCTGTGGAATGTTTGTCAACTTTAATCCCTGATACAGGTGACAAGTCCACGGTATCGCCCGAATGACGCATCGCATCAGTCAAACAGAAGGTTTCCTCTTTGCTTAATCCCTTAAAGTATATAGCCATCAACAATGCAGATATCTGATAATCGGGTATGCTTTCTGAAACATAGCCGTCAACAAACCATCTTATTTCATCGTCGGATAATGCTCTTCCCTCTTTTTTCTTTTGAATTATGTCTACCATGTTCATTAAAGAATCACCTCTTTAAAGCTTTCTCCTATATTAGTTTGTTCAGCGCCCAGTATATCTGCCGCTGTAGCTCCTATATCAGCAAAGCTGTTTCTGATACCAAGGTTTACTCCCGCCTTCACTTTTTTGCCATAAACGAGAAGCGGTACATATTCTCTTGTATGATCGAATCCACTGTGCACAGGATCGTTGCCATGGTCTGCACATATCATCAATATATCATCATCGCAAAGTGTCTTAATTATCTCAGGAATTCTTGCATCAAACTCCTCTATGCATTTACCATATCCTACAGGGTCTCTTCTGTGTCCATATTGAGAATCGAAGTCCACAAGATTAGTGAAAACAAATCCGTCAAAATCCATTTTTAACGCCTCTATTGTTTTATCTACACCATCCATATTATTGTCAGTATGGACGGCTTTTGTCACACCTTTGCCATTAAATATGTCGCTTATCTTGCCCACAGCATATACAGTCTTACCGGCCTGTTTAATCTTATCAAGTACAGTATCTTCCGGCGGAGAAACTGCATAATCTTTTCTGTCAGAAGTTCTTATACGCTTTCCGTCTTTAATCACATAAGGTCTCGCTATAACTCTGCCGCATGCAACATCGCCTACTAAAAGACGTCTAGCTTCCTCGCAAATCTCATAAAGACGCTGAAGTGGGATTACATCTATATTGGCGGCAATCTGAAAAACACTGTCAGCAGAAGTATACACTATAGGCTTGCCTGTAGCCTCATGTTCCGGACCTAATTTTTCTATGACCTCAGTTCCTGAAGTAGGATAATTACCTAAAACACCTACTCCTATATTTTTCTCAAACTCACTTATAAAACTTTGTGGAAATCCGTCAGGGTATGTCTTAAAAGGTGTATCAGTATAAATCCCTGCAATTTCCCAATGTCCTGTTATAGTATCTTTACCTCTTGAAATCTCAGCCATCTTGCCGAAAGCTCCCATAGGCTCAGCACATGCCAAATCACTCCATGCAACATCATCAATATTACCTATACCAAGTTTTTTCAAATTGGGAATTTTAGGATCTCTGTTTTTTTCTAAAATATGTCCGAAAGTATCCGCCCCAATATCTCCGTAATCAGCAGCATCAGGCAAAGCGCCTACCCCCATGCTGTCTGCAACTATCAATACTACTTTACTCATAATATTACCTCCTTCGGTTCCGCATCCAAATAATCTAATGAGACAAGTTCATATCTCACACCATTAAAAACACCCTTTATACCGTTTTTAAATGCATCTTTTCCGTGCAAATGTCCGTAAACACAAGTTTCTACCCCATACATACTCATAAGCTCAGTAAATCCAGAGCTTTGCATTTTATCATTGGTAGGCGGAAAATGAAGAACCCCAATAATCTGATCTGCTCCTGATTTTTTTCCATCTTCCAAAGAAAGCCTTAGTCTGCCGACTTCTCTGTCATATATTCTCCTATCATTTTCAGAAAATCCATCCTGTCCCGGACATATCCAGCCGCGGCTTCCACAAATTGCGATTCGGCGTCCTTCAAATTCAATCATATGACAATTATTTTGCACAAACACCATATTCTCGCTTCCATAAAGTCTGTTAAGTCTGCCAGCTGACTGCCACCACAAATCATGATTGCCTTTAAAGATGACTTTCTTGCCGTTAAGTTTGCTTATCCACTCAAAATCAGCTTCTGCCTCGCTGAGCCTAAGCCCCCAAGAGATATCACCGCAAATTATAACGATATCCTCAGGCGAAACCGTTAAATTCCATTTTTCCTTTAGTCTTTCAGTATGGTCTTTCCAAAGTTCACCGAACACATCCATAGGTTTTTCTATACCTTCGCCAAAAGACAAATGCAAATCGCCTATTGCAAAAATTTTCATATTTATTCCTCTTCACTGTCTGAGATAAATTCACCTTTGCCTATTTCAAGAAGCTCAGATGTATCTTTCTCCGGAAGCTGTGTAACATCCTTAAGTTTTCGCATAATACTTCTGGTTCTTACACCAATCAATTTGTCCAATTCAGCATTGGCTTTATTTATCTTATCCTGCGTAGAAGCAAGAACTTCGCCGAACTTGCCGAATTCTGTCTTAACTGCACCTAAAACATTCCATACTTCACTTGAATGTTTCTGAATCGCCAAAGTTCTGAAACCCATCTGCAAACTGTTCAAAAGAGCCGCCATAGTAGTAGGTCCAGCAATATTGACTTTATATTCTCTCTGCAGAGTTTCAAGAAGTCCACGCCTTACTACCTCAGCATAGAGCCCCTCAAACGGCAGAAACATTATGCCAAAATCTGTAGTATACGGTGGTTCAATATATTTATCCCTTATATCCTTTGCTTCTGATTTTATAACCTTTTCAAGATTTTTTGCCGCTGCTTCGACAATAACAGCATCTCCCGTATCGTAAGCATCCATAAGCTTGGCATAAGCGTCCCCCGGAAACTTTGCATCTATAGGAAGCCAAACTACGCCGTCTTCATCACCTGGAAGCTTAACTGCAAACTCAACTCTCTCGTTACCTGAGCTCTTAGTTCTGACGTTTTCTTCATATTGCTCAGGGGAAAGTATCTGCTCCAATATGGCTCCAAGCTGTACTTCTCCAAGAATTCCTCTAGTCTTTACATTAGAGAGGACTTTCTTAAGGTCTCCTACTCCTGACGCCAAATTCTGCATCTCTCCAAGACCCTTATATACCTGTTCAAGCTGTTCGCTTACGCGTTTAAAGGATTGGCTTATTCTGTCCTCCAGCGTTTTTTGAAGCTTCTCATCTACGGTCTGCCTCATCTGCTCAAGCTGTTTATTATTATCTTCAGTGAGAGATTTTATCTTGTTTTCCATAGTATTTCGGATATTTTCAAGCTTTTGTTCATTCTCTACCGCCATATGAGAAAATCTTGTATTGAGTTCAAATAACCTTTTATCCATATTTTCGGCACTGTTTTTTTGATTCTCAGAAATCATACCGCCAAAGTTATTAAGAGAATTTTCCAAGGTCCTGATCATATCCATATCATGTTGTTTTATTTCGTCCACTTGCTTGCTCAAATTTTGATATGCATTTACCATACTATTAATTTCTTTGTTCAGACCGCGGTTATTCATCAGCAAAAAAACTGTCACCAAAGCTGAAACAGCTGCAATTATCAATACTATATATAATAAAGTCTGTTCTGTCATATGTGTAACTCCTAAAAACTTTGTTTGTATCTATTTTACCACGTATGGCAAAATTCTACCAGCGAGAGTTAAGAGATTTTGAAGTATTTGGCAGGGGTTATAACAATTGACAAAAATCAATTTTTTAATAACTTTTTACAATATTAACGCCATAATTGTGTCGAAATTTGTCTAAACCGGTAGTTAAATTGACAAATCTAAAAATAATTACAACAAAAATCCAACAAACTATCTGACTTGTTGTAAAATTCTTTATTAAACTGACAGTTTTGTCAACCTCTTCGTCTAAACATATTCTAAGACACTTCTACTTTCTCGGATTAAAATAAATTACAGAGTTTATGATTACTCCGCTGTTTTCTTCAATTATACATACTGCTTCCTCAGATGAGATTATTGAAACATGGTCACCATGGCTGAGACTGAATCTTTGCTCATTCACTACAATCAAGCAATCATCTCCGTCACAGTAAAATCCACAATATGTAAGCTCATAATCCATGTCTTTTTTAATATCTACAATAACTTTTTCATTATCAGATTCAAAAATCCTTATTAAACCTTTATTCTCTTCGCTAATCATCATCTCATAATCAGTGGCAATACCTTTACTTGAGGTTTTCATATTTCCTGCAAACATATCGTATTCATATTTTTTAAGGTCTGCGATTGAACCGTCTCCATGATTCAAAGTAACTTTACCATCAATAATCATTAGAATCCTGTCATATCCCTCATATATGGTGTACTCAGTCTCAGGATAATCCATAGTAGATGATGTAATTTCAAAATCATAATCAAAAGCAGTAGCGCCTTCTCTTCCCTCAGGGTAAATAGCAAACTGTCTCGTAACTCCTCCTTGCCATTTGCACACAGGCTGCTGATCATGTCTTTTCAATATGCACTCAATCATGATATATTCCCTTTCAGCATTACATTATATCTAGTATATAAAAAAGACTTCCACCTAAAGGAAGTCTTTTATCTTGTCTATTTTACAGCTTTCTTTGCAGTTTCACAAAGAGTTGCGAATCCTGCTGCATCATAAATTGCCATTTCTGAGAGCATCTTTCTGTTGATTTCAATACCTGATTTCTTAAGTCCGTCCATCAGCTTGCTGTAGCTAAGTCCATTCATTCTTGCAGCAGCGTTGATTCTTGCAATCCACATCTGTCTGTACTGTCTCTTTTTAAGCTTTCTTCCTACATAAGCGGATCTTAATGATCTCATAACCGCAGGGTTTGCTGCTCTGAAAACTTTGCTCTTTAATCCATAGAAACCTTTAGCCTGTTTCAGGATTTTTTTATGTCTCTTATGTGCGTTAACACCTTTTTTAACTCTTGCCATTTTTCTTACCTCCTAAACTCCGATTATTTTGCCATGGATCTGAGCATTCTCTTCAGATCTGCGCTTGTTAAAGTAGTAGCTTTTCTCAGGCCTCTTTTTCTCTTAGCTGCCTTTTTAGTAAGAATGTGACTCTTATATGCCTTATTTCTCTTAATCTTACCGCTTCCGGTTAATTTCATTCTTTTGCATGCCCCTCTATGGGATTTCATCTTATTCTTTGCCATGATGATTCTTCCTCCTGAATTAATATGTCAATATAAATTTAACTTATTTGTCGTTCTTAGGTCCTAAAACCATAGTCAAGCTACGACCCTCGAAGACCGGCTTCTTCTCTACTACGCTTACATCCGAAACTGCTTCTGCAAAAGCATTCATTACATCCATTCCTTTAGCTGCATAGTCTCGTTCTCTGCCTCTGAACCTGAGGCCAACTTTGACTTTATCTCCATCAGCCAAGAATTTTGATGCAGTTTTTGCCTTGACCTTAATATCATGTTCCTCAATAAATGTACTGAGTCTAATCTCTTTAACCTGAGTTGTCTTTTGTTTCTTCTTGGCTTCCTTCTCTTTTTTCTGGAGCTCATAACGGTATTTACCGTAGTCAAGAATCTTACAAACTGCCGGTTTTGCATTTGGCGAAATATTTACCAAATCCAGCTTCTTTTCATTTGCCAAGCCCAATGCCTGTTCAATAGGCATAACGCCAAGCATACTGCCGTCTGAGTCTATTACTCTTACTTCTTTATCACGAATTTCTTCGTTGATGAGATTTTCCTTGCTAATGGTTCCTGCACCTCCTAAAATGCTTGCTTTAATTAAAAAGCGGATACATGAAGTATCCGCCTTGTATACACACAAAAATATTGTGAATCTAACTCTATTTACCTGTTTCAGCGCTCTGACCGGACAGGTGAGAAGCGGATAACTTCTACTTCATACTCAATTACTATAACATTCTAATCTCATTTTGTCAACAGATATTTCTTACCATTTTCCTCAGTTTTGACACAGTTTTCAAAAGCTTTCTCCATATCTTCTCCGCATGCAACCATACCGTGGTTGGCCATTATGGCGCAGACTCCGATTCCCAATGCTAAAACTGTATTATTAGCAAGATTCTTTGTCCCAGGCAAAGCGTACTCTGCCAGTTTTACAATATTTCCCAAAGAATCCGCATATTCTTCAAGTACAGGCATATCCTTATTAGCCGCAGCAAATACAGAAGAATATTTAGAATGTGTATGAATTATTGCCCCAATATCCGGTCTTTGCTTATAAATTGCTGCATGCAGCTCTTTCTCTGATGTAGGCTTATTAATTCCTTCATAACTCATGTCATCTATCTGCACTTTAACCATATCATCAGATTTTAACCTTATGTAGTCAATGCCTGACGGAGTTGTAAGCATATATGTATCGTCAATTCTTACAGAAATATTCCCCCAAGTACCCTGCACCAAACCTGATTGTACCAATTTTTTGCCGTATTCGACCAACATTTCTCTAAGCTTCTCTTCCATTATCTTACCTCCGCAATTCTGACTGCTTCTTCTGTCTTGGAATAATTCTTTTCATATTCCTTTCTCATAAGTTTTGCATCTCGTTTACTTATAGGCACAGCTCCTCCTATCTTTTCTGCAAGCATAGAAACTTCTGCCGATTTTTCCAGTACAGTCATTGCAACAACTGCCTCATACAGACTTCTGCCCATAGTAATAGTATAACCTTTTCCTTCGCCTTTTTTATTTATGCCTTTCAATACAAGGCACCCTGCATTTTTTCTTAGAGCTTTTATGAGAGATTTTCCCATAGATTTGTTGCTGTCTCTTCCGTCAACTATATAAGCAGTATATCCAAATATCTGCGCCATATCGTCAAGACATGCTCTAAAAGGTTTTGCTTCTTTTAACGCTTGCTGACAATAAGGTGTCTGTGAATACACTATAGCTCTCATCTCCGGTTTTGGAATAGGAAGCGTATCCATATCAAGCTGCTGTATATCATTTTCTTTTAACTTTCCCATATCTGCGCCGTCCCTGGTTGCAAACACACCTTGCGATGTCTGTAATATCATCTTTGCAGCAGCTCCCACTGTATACGGCTGACTGGCCATCATGCTGCCATATTTCTTCATTATCTCATACACTTCACTCATCTTTTTTCTCCTTCAAAACATATCTGCCGGATTTTATATAAATTTTTTATTATTATCTCATATTTTTTGTCAGCTTGTCAATTAAACGTAAACTGTGCATTTTATGTGTGGTACCGCTTTCGTAAAAATACAGTGCAATAACCTCATGGTACTTGAAAAGATAAAGATTTTGGCGGTCGAGATAAATTTTCTATGCGCACAGCACAGACAGCTACCGCTGCAGCAGTATAAATGCTGAATACAATGAACACTTGCGTTGTGGCACGAAATTCAGGGTTTCTCACTAAATCAGAAAAGTATATGAAAAAGCATTACAGATAGACCGTACACTGTTCAAACCCCGATAAAACTGTGATTTTAAAGCAATTTGCAGGGTCTGCCCCCGAAAAACATGACTAAATCAGAAATTTTGCAGGGTTAAATTCAATGGAATTTTATAAAATATGGTCTATATGAGGCACATAAGAGGAAAAAAGCTGATTTTATCGACTTTCTTACCCTGCAAATTTGACAAAAAATCCAATATTTTCGGGGTTTGACCCTGGGTAATGCCATAAAAAAGATAAAATTTCGGGGGCTGAGCTATATTCCTTACATTATTTTGCAAATATAATATAGCTTAAGGATATGTCGCTGAGTTTAAATGATTGTTTACTTTTAAAGACATTACAACTTCGACAGACACTTTCCCTCCAAAAAAAGCAAAAATGCTGTAAACTCCCATTATTTTTTAAAAATTTACAGCATTCATAAAGCCTGTGATATTCTATGCTAAAATTCTTCCGTCAGTAGATATAGTGACAACCTTCAAAGGCATATCCTTTCCGCTGGCTTCTGCTGCCCTCTTCACCGCAAACTCTATACCACCGCAGCAAGGCACCTCCATACGAACAACCGTTACGCTTTTTATATCATTTAAAGCAATAATCTGCGTAATCTTTTCACTGTAATCACCCTGATCAAGTTTCGGACATCCGATTAACGTTATCTTGCCCTTTATAAATTTGTTATGAAAATCTCCATAAGCATACGCTGTACAATCAGCTGCTATGAGCAAATCTGCTCCGTCAAAATAATCTGCTTTAACCGGCACCAATTTAATTTGAACAGGCCACTGCGAAAGCTGCCCTTTTATAGACTTTGACATGCTTCCTGGACATCCGCTAAACGCAGCAGGTTCATTTGAAGAATTAGCCTGTTTATTTGCCATAACTGCAGCATGATCATAAGCAGGAGCCTCCCTTTCCTCAAAAGTTATAGCGCCTGTCGGACAAGCCGGTAAACAATCTCCAAGGCCATCACAATAATCTTCTCTCATAAGCTTTGCTTTGCCGCCCACCATTCCTATCGCACCCTCATGACAAGCCGCTGCACATGCTCCGCATCCGTTGCACTTTTCTTCATTTATCTTAATAATTTTTCTTATCATTTAAAAATCCTCCAGTTGTTGATTTCATGATGACATTTTAGTATAATACATTTATATTTTCTGTTGTTTTTACAACAAACGAGGTGCATATGAAAAAATTTTTTAATATTTTGACGGAAACAGAAATTTTCAAAGGAATATCGTCTGAAGAATTGAAAGATATAATGCAATGTTTAAATGCAAAAGTCATATCACACGAGAAAGATTCAATTGTATTATCAGAGGGAGAACCGGCAAATTCTATAGGGGTTGTCATCTCCGGAAAAATTTATGTGATAAAAGAAGATTACTATGGCAATCGCAGTATTATGGCAAAATGCTCACAGGGTGAAATCTTTGGTGAAGTATTCTGCTGCTCAGGTATAAACTCAATTCCTGTAAGTGTTTTCACCGCAGAAAAATCAGAAATTATGTTCCTAAATTTCAAAAATATCCTCACTCCTTGCGACAAACACTGTAAATTCCATGATCGTATAATAGCCAACCTACTTAACATAGTTTCAGAAAAAGCTCTTTTCCTCAATCAAAAGATAGATATACTTTCAAAAAGAACGACAAGAGAAAAACTGCTTGCATATCTATCAGCACAAGCTAAACAAGCTAATAGCTCCATGTTCACCATTCCATTTAATCGTCAGGAACTAGCTGATTTTCTCTGTGTTGAAAGAAGTGCAATGTCTGCTGAACTGAGCAGAATGCAAAGAGATGGAATCATAGAATTTAAAAGAAGTCAATTTAAACTATTATAAGAACGATATCTAAAAAAGGTATAATCAAAAGTTCTTCAAAAAAGTTTATATTTATGTTATAAATATTATTGTACGTTTGCGCCTATAGCTCAGGGGATAGAGTAGCACACTCCGAATGTGTTGGCCGTGGGTTCGATTCCCACTGGGCGCACCAATTAAAAAACCGCTGTAAGCAGCTATTTTTAGCCATATACAGCGGTTTTATTTTTTCTTATTTTTGTAAGTTAATTACAGGCAACATGTCAATTTTGAGCAAATTGCAACATATAAGTGTTGCACTCTGTGTTGCACTTTTTGATATTTTATAGGTCTCCTGAAATAACATTAAAAATTTGAAAAAAGCGTTGACATATACGTACGTATATGATATTATATAATTACAGAAAGGAGGTGTAAGAAAGATGGACATAATAAAATCCTTGATAGACCTGAGTACAGCACTTGTAAGTTTAACGGCTTCTCTGTTAGCACTCAAAGTTATCAAGGATGAACGGAGGAAGAAATAATTCTTCCTCCCCCTCCGGGGGATAGATAAATTATATCACCATCTTTCAGAATATTCAAATGGATATGTTTATAAGAATTATAGGTCTGTGCATAAGTATCGCAGCGTTAGCGATTTCTATATATGCGCTTAAACAAAGTAAAAAGTAAAAGGAGGTTGTAAAATTATAATGGCAAGAGCGAATTACCAGAATAAAACTATTAAAAGAATCGTTTTTGATTTAAACAGAAACACCGATGGCGATATATTGGCTTTCTTTGAAACCATAAGTAATCGGCAAGGATTATTAAAACAATTAGTCCGTCAAGAAATGGCAAGACAAAATTTCATTTATAATAACAATAAAAAGAAAGGTGAGTTTAAGAGTAGTGTAATTTCATATGGTAGTTAAACTTAAAAGCGGGGTTATACACCCCGCTTTTTTAAATTTCTATTTAATTGGCAATTCTAAACAACGTCTATATAATTCATCACCTGTTCCATTCATACCTAAACCTTTATAGGTATCATGAAGATAATTTAGGTTTTCTAGCTCATCCTCACTCATGCTACCTTTTGCCAATATATATCGACACATACGAAAAAACGAATCGTGTGATAATGCTTTTAATGCCCTATCCTGGATTCGTCCTTTTGTACGTTGATTTTTTATCCACACCACAGTAGCTGTAAAAACGCCTCCTGCGGTTGCGGTAACTATGGCTTTTATTGCGATATTAATAAATTCCATAATGACACCTACACATTTACATGCACGGCATTCCCCATGCCTTTTGTATTTGCATATGAATACTTTGCGCCTAACTTTTTAGACTTGTTTACAACTGCAGTTCTACCGGCGGCTGTATCGTTTTGACCTGGGATATAGAAATCAGCAGCTTTGCCCTTTGTATGCTCAGATCCACTAATGCCACCAACTTTTTTGTTATATGAATCACAACGTACACCAGATGTTATAGTTATAGGTTTGCCGTATGCTTCCCTGATTTTATCCATCAATTGAACCATCTTCATATCAGGTTCAACAGGATAACCGCTACATTTACCGCAAGGGCACCTAAATTCGCTACGTTTAAAATGTTTAATATTATCCCATGTTACAGATGATTTATTTAGTTTAGCCATTGTTTTTACCCCAGCAATACCATCAGAAACCAATCCATTTGCCTTTTGGAATGTTTTAATAGCGGCAATAGTTTTATCACCTATTAAACCGTCAACATCTAATTTCGCACCATAAAAATTGAGCTTGCGCTGTAATTCTTTAACGGTTTCAATCAGCATTGTATCTGTTTTAGGTCCGTATATTTTATCTACCTTCAAACCCTTAGCTTCTTGAAATTTGCCGTATGCTGACCTCATCAGGGGTCCTTCTATGCCATCTATCTTGCCAATGTAATAATAGCCGCAATAGTACAGATTAAGCTGTCGTTGTCTAATACTAAGCATTTATATCCCCCTCTTCTTTTACCTCAGGTAGTCCTGCCACCGACATTAAAATTGATAATATTCCCGACAACACTGTCGCAGAGCCTACCATTGTCCAATCTACATCCCCCATTACTGCTGCAGTTCCAATCATGGCAATAGCTGCTTGTGCCATAGTTTTAACCGCCCTTACACCTGCCGCCTTAATCCACTGCTTAAAATTCTTCTTCATAATATTTGCCTCTCTTTCTATATAACAAAAGACCAGCCTTTTGACTGGTCTAATTAACTATTGATTTTTATATATTGTTATGATATATTGATGTCAAGAGGAAGCCGTTGAAAACGGTTAACCTATTGGGTTTTTAAAAACCGCCTAAGGTTGCAAGCTTATGGGCGGTTTTTTCGTACAACTTCTATAATGGTAATAACAGTGAAAACTATTATTAATAATTCATAGTCTGTCATATGTATCACCTTCCTTAAAATCCAAAATCCCTTTTGAATCTTGGAAGGCTAACCGCTTTCGCTCGTCCTCTTGACTTTTCTATATTATCATACTTCCTTTGTTTTATCTACATGATTTCCCAGTTTAGCAATATATTCTTCCAGTTTTTTAATCCTCTCCTCCTGTTTCTGAATCATCAATACCATAGGCGCTATTAACTCATTGTAATTTAAACCCCATGAAAGCTTACTATCATCAACAGAAGTTCCGTCATAAGGCTTTTCAACTCTTTCTGTAATGTTTTCAACCTCACCATTGTCATTTTCACGCTCTACAGACTCTTCTTGTGTAATAGAGGCTTGTACCATAGACAAATTACCCATTTCCAAATCATCAATAGTTTTTGCAACATCTTGAGCACCAAATCCTAAATGGATTCTCTTTCCTCCATCACCCTCGCCTTTTCTGCGATAAGCAATAGGTTTAAGTCCCAAGATAAAATCCTCTGCCTTAAAATCAAAATCCTCTATAACGTCTTTTTCCTTTAAATCCGAAGCTGTTATTGAATTAGTAAAAAACGCTGTATTCCAACGTGCTGATGTAGTACCTAAATACGCACCGCCATTTGTTTCAGGTCTTAGTATAGTTCTTGCATCGCTATCTTGCTCTCTAAATATTCGTATTATAGTAGCCTTCTTATCAGTGCTACTCACATTTGCCCTGAATGTTATTAAATTTGAACCATATATGTTGGTATTATTAAGGTTTGTTGCATCCCCAATCCATAAATTATTAGCTGCCGATACCCCCATAATCAATGTATCTTTTCCGCTTGGATCCGCACACCAAAATCCGTCTCCATTAGCGGCAGAAAGTCCTTTTGCGTATACATAATTCCATCTATAAGAACTTGTGCCCAAATTTTTAGATTTGTTACTATGGGGACGACATACCGCATTGACGATAATATCATTATTAAAATAAAATGGAACAGGACTGGCAAAATGTATAGCTGTAGAATTTTGTGGTCCTATCTGAGCAGTAACTCCGTATGCGTTCAAATAAATATTAGGTGCATACAATTTATATGCAACATCACAAATGCCATCTTTCTCTGCCTCTTTTCCTATTGCTAGACCATTCCCACCGGCTAAAAATGATAATGCAACGGTTCCGGTAGTAATCTCTTTTTCAACCGTCTTAATTTTATCCGATAATACAGCCACAAACTCATATGTCTCATCAATTGCAGTATTATTTATTATAGTCTCAACGGAAAATTCCCACCCTGACGTTGATAAATTTCTCGTTTGATATGTAGTTTCCGTTGACTTCCTCCATTTCAAAATCAACGTTCTGCTGTTTTGACTATCTACACTTGCAACTTTTCCGGATATAACTACTTTAGTTGATGTCCCTTCATTATTAGCCGTACCATCTGCATTACATTGCTGGTATGACATTACCGTTATTGTCGGTAAGCTATATGCAATAACTGAAACATTAATAGTCTTGGTTGCCGTTCTATTACGTGAATCGGTTACGGTAACAGTAATAGGAATTGTCCCAACGCTATTAATCACATTTGATGTAAATGCTGCACTGTTATACTTAACGCCGTCAACAGATGTAGAATATGACTTAATCGTAGAATTATATGATCCTGTTGCCGTTGCTTTCACATTTAACTGTGACAATCCTTGTACATATCTGCTGCCAAATGCTTCAGTTACCTTAGATACCGACTCGCTAACTGTTAAGGAACTGACGACTGGCATAAATTCAGCCGTTGTCGGTACCTTAACAGTCAAATTAACTTGCTTACTGCCGATTTTAGTGCTTCCATTGTATGTATCTGCTGCTATTACTATCACGCCGCTGCTGTTATTAGGAAAACTGCTTGCTATGGACTTAGGTACAGTCCAGCTGTACGACGTCCCTACTCCTGTTGCAATTGATACCCATGATCCTGACCCGATTTTATAATAAAGCTTATGTGTGAATGCTGACGAAGCACGCGGTGTATTTATAGTCACTGATGAGCCAAGATTAACAGAAGAAGCTGATAACGCAGGCTGTGTTGCCCTTGGTATTGTTGTACCAGTAAATGTTTTTGAACTGATACTTGCATTGCCGAGACCAACACCAGAGGTAAAGCTTGCCGCACAGCTGAGAGACAATGAGCCATCAGCACTAT
The DNA here is from genome assembly GCA_910588185.1 of uncultured Peptostreptococcaceae bacterium. Lineage (GTDB taxonomy): Bacteria > Bacillota > Clostridia > Peptostreptococcales > Anaerovoracaceae > Fimisoma. The sequence continues at coordinate 187,158 of CAJUQR010000003.1, read as the reverse complement.
GCGACTGTGTAAAAGAACCTGACGCTATGGTCTTTGTACTTCCTTTCCCTACTCCTTGCAGACTGAACGAATTGCCTTTATAACGCTGTACACCGCCTACGGTAACCGTTATGTTGGCACCGCCATTATTATACGAGCCCGATGCCGCCAGCATTTTCACTTGAAGCGACCATGAAATTTTACCGGAGTTAGTCGTTGCAGACGTTCCGGATTCACTTACATTCAATATCAAAGTAGCCCAGCCTGAGCTAAAATTTTGTGTATATGATGCCATAATTCCTCCTATCCCAGCCAAACCACATTAAGGTTATGTCCCTTACCTGCCTGATATTCGCCTCTGCGAAAGGCCCATCTATTATGTAATTTAAGCTGATTTTCAATATTAATGTTTCTAACCTCTAAAACTTCATTTGTAAATTTTGCAACGGTCACGCCATTATATCTAAACTCTAAAGCATTATTAGTATATACAGATACTATAGGAGAGTCAGACTTTCCGATTATGACCTCTCCATTTTCCAACCTAATAAATTGGTTTTGCGCAACAATAGTATCACCTACCTCTGTCACTTCTTTTTGTAATTGCTCGAATCTTATCTCTATGGCTCCGGCATTTTGCTCTATTTGTGTTGACATCTGAGACAATAACTCTTCTGTCTGTTCTTTAGAAAAATATCCTTCTGTTACAGTCGAAAGTATATATTCTTCTGTCTGTTCAAGGCTGGACATCATCTCTTTTTGTATCTGGCTAATGGTCTGATTAACAATTACTTTTTCATGGGCTAGGTTATTTTGAATAATCCCAATTGTCTTATTAGTATTCAGTGATTTAGCTGTAAAAGATTTTATACTGTCGCCTACACTTATATTGCTAGACTGTGGATTTAATAAATCAATAGACAATTTTTTAATGAGCATACTCTTGTCTACACCTAAATTTTTTATTTTCACCGGAACATATGTGCCAAAGGAAAACGGACTCACATTATATCCTGCTTTAGATAAATCTGCGGCACTTAAATCTATTGTTGTTGTAACTCCCATAGACGCTGCCAAATCAGCCTCACCTGCTTTTTTTAAATTGATTGGATCCGTTATATCATTATGATTTGTAATTTTTACTATATATCCATACTCTTCTATTCCTTTTAAGTCTGAAACATATATCTTTCCTGCATTAACACTCTCAACAGTAGTATACTTATCGGTCTCGTTGCCTTCATCATCTGTAAGTTTTGCTCCGAGCGGCACTATTACAGTTGCCAGTTCATCTGCTGTTACTTCTTCCGATACCTCTACCAGATTTAAACACTGTTGTACTGATTGTCCCGATGGAAAATTCAAGTCAGACAAATAATCTATATAGGTTCCATCTTCTTCATGTCTCAAATAAAGATAACCTCCAAGAGGTTCAAGAAAATTGTCTTCAATAAACTGCCATGTATTCTGATAATCTACAGACGACCTTGTTATGTAACCTTCAATAGTGTTATTTGTTACATTGACCATACCTACTTTAAATTGTTTTTGTTCAGGGACCTGTGAATTATGATAGTTAACAGCTTTTGTAAATAAATCATTAACTGTACCATAATATTCAAACGGTTCTTGATATGTATCATTGAAGAACGCCAATTCTCCTTCACAAACAATCTCATTGTCTTTATATAAATTTCTACTTGGCGCATAAGGACGGCCTCTGAAAATGAGCCTATCATCATCATAAAGCTCTACTATTGACTTCATTAGTTCTATCATGCCGTAATGTGGATTGCTTTCTGGTATTGTAAACGTAAGAGTGCCTGCCTTATTGACTTCAAGATCCAGTTTCCCTGATATTATTATACTTTCAGGAAGCATGGGATGATATACTATATAACCGTCAGAAAATATCTTATACATTATAAACTCCCTTCCCTATAAGTTATCTTGATAGTGCCATTACCCGTTATCTGAAGTTCATTTTCTCCTTCCATAAATACAAAATCAGGCGTATATATACCGCCTTCTGAAAAAGTAACCATCTTATCTTTAAAAGCAATATTAAGAGGTGTAGTCACATTAGATACCTCCATAGTAGGCACTATCGGCATACTTAAGTTATTACATACTATACCGGCCTCATTTATGACATTATGCGTTATAACAGTATCTGAAGTTTTATATTTATACGGATATGCTGTACCGTTTACAGTAATTTCAGCAAAGACACTGCTTTCCGGCGCTTCTTCTACTATACATCTGGAATCATAATAAAAATTCGGATCAGATGATAATATAATTTTTCGTTTTTTTCCATGCAACGCATTTTTTATTTTACTTATCTTAGATGCATATTCCTCCTCACCATTAGCCATAAGAGTATAAATCAACTCAAACTCTCTTTCCAGATATGTAACAAATCCTGCTATTGCTTCTGACTGATCAAGAACACCATTACTGCCAGGTACTTCCGTCTTTATAAGTGCAGGTTCCGGAGAACCCATATTTACGCTAATAAGCTTTAATCCAAGGCTCTCATCACTAATATCATCAAATTTAATTCCCATATCTTATACTCCTCTCTTTGACATCGCTTCAATTTTAGATAATTCGTTGTCAGTATATACGCTGGTTGCCTTTGCAACTTCTTTTGCATCCATCTCAATAATAGAGTTAAACGTGTAAGTTTTTGTTTCATCTTCAGTTTTTCCGCTGTATATTTGTAAGCCTTTTGATATATCTGCTTGTTTACCTGAATATGACAATAATTTTTCTATTTCACTTACTCCTCCTACAGACCTCAGTGTTTCTGCATCACTTTTATTCAAGACCATTTCTCCTGCATGCAGCAGAGCCGGAAAATCATCTACAGGTATATAATCCATACCTATCTTTAGCCTTGGTATCTCTTTTATGTTAAATCCCTTTCCGGGCAAAACCGGCGACCAATCCGGTATTTTTATTTTATTTAAACCTCTTATGAAAATATTTATTCCGTCAATAATCCAGTTTACAGGCGTTTTGAATATACCTTTCATCGCTTCCCAAATGCCGCCAAAAATATCTTTTACGCCATTCCAAGCTTTTTCCCAGTCCCCTGTAAATATTCCTGTAATAAAATCGATTATTCCGGAAAATGTTTGTTTTATTCCTGCAATAGCATCATCTATACCAGGAATCAAAGTTCTGAATATTTCCTTCACATGTTCCCATGCGCCTTCCCAGTCGCCGGTAAAAATATCAACTATAAAACCAATAAGATTTTCAAAAATCTCAATTACCCTGCCAATACTTCCGCTTACTATGCCAGATATTATCTCCATAACAGATTCAAATACAGGCAGAAGTACAGTTTGTAAAAGCTCAATAAGCGGAGTTAAAATCTCGTCCATGAGCCACGTAAACATATCTATAAGAGGCTGTAGCGCTGAATTTATTAACTCCATTATCGGTTCAAGAAATGCACTGACAAGCTCAATAAGCGGCGTAAGAAGTTCCGTTATGATAGGCAATACTGTTTCAATCAATGTTAAAAGTATTGGCATCAACGCTTCTCCAAGCGGAACTAATGCAACGTCTACAGCCCTGCTTAAAGTTTCAAACATAGAAGCAAGGTCATCGTATTTTATATCCTTAAGTTTTTCCAGTTCATCTCCTACAGCGTACGAGCCGTCTTCTATACCTGCCAAAGCATCCACTGCATTTGAACCAAGCTCTTCCCACATGCTTCCAAACAAATCAACTCCTGCTTGATTTTGTTCAAGTGGGTCTTCCAAGTTTGCCAAAGCATCAATAGTTTCATCAAAAGCTTCTTTTGCCGAATCTCCTCCTGCCGCAAATTTCTCTGCCATTTCATCTGCATTGAGCCCGATAAGTTCAAACCCCTGTTTTGCAGCATCAGAACCATTGGTAACTCTTGTTGACAGTTCTTTCATTGAATTGCCGATCTGATCAAGACTAAAGGCTCCAGTTTCAGAGCCTTTTTCAAATATCTTAAACATATCATCTGCATCCATCCCGAGCTTTCCAAAATAGCCTGAGTACTCATTTATACTGCCAAGCAGCTCAGCTGAAGATTTGGAACTTTCTTGTGCCCCTACTGTTATGAGATTAAATGCATCTTGTCCATCTATACCAAACTGCTCCATAAGAGTATTGGCAGCTTCAACAGAGTCAGCAATATCATATTCAAATGTGTCTCTCAAAGCAAAAGCAGATTCTGTAAAGTTTTGCAGCTGCTCATCATCCCAAGAATCTATTACAGGACCCATTTGTTCTCTTATCGTTCCTAATGCTCCTGCAATATCGTCAAAACTTTCTCCATAATTATTGGCATATATATCTTCTAATACACCTTGATACCGTTCTATTTCTTCAGAACCAAGACCAGTAGATGCTGCAAGATTATTCATCGCTTTTCTAACATCATCTGCTACCCTGACGCCGTCAGCGCCAACGCTGATAAAGGCTTTTCCTAATCCTAAAACTTTAGTACCTGCTCCAGATAATCCGGTAGCCAATCCATCTATCTTATCTCCAAACGGTGCAGAGCTTGTAACCATATCTGAAAACATATTCTTTGATGTGTTTCCAATATTTTTTAATACTGTACCAAAATCTGAACCTATTTTACCAGAGGCTTCTTTTCCTGCGTCTTCCAAGCTGGCTATATCCGCTTTCGCCTCTTTAACATTTGCTTTAACATCAACTTCTATATCTTTGTCTTTAATAATTTTATCGATACTTGCTTCTGCCTCTTTAGTATTTACTTCAACAACTATCTCTATCCTTTTATCTCCGGCAATATCTGACATTGCAGCCTTAGACTCCTTGGCCGCGCCTTTCCATGCGTCCGAAACATCGGCTGCCGCCTTTTCAGTATTTTTTACAACTTTATCAGACTCCTCATTCAGCATAATGGTTTTATCTTTTTCTATCTTTATGATCGCATCAGCCGATCTTTCAGCAGCTTCTTCAACCTTTTTGTTGACTTCCTCAAGATCAGACTCAATGTTCTCATTATTCACTCTAAGTGAATATTCTACTTTTCCCGTGTTATCCGCCATATTTAATCACATCCTCACCTCAATTGCTCGCCATTTTTTCCAGAGCAAAAAACAACGCATCTAATCCATTCTTACCGCCGCCTCCTCGAACTGGGAGTGCATAAAAACTCTTTAACTCTTGAATTTCTCTTATCTCTTTACCATTTTTACCGTTGTACACCGGAATTTCCATATTCCTTATACGCATAACTTCTCGTATTTTTGTTTTGCTTGATAATCCTTGAAAAAGAGCAATAAACTTTTTCCAAGGAAGTATACCTTGATGTTCTATAAGGTCTATCCCGTAATCCAGCATAAATGACGAATAAATATACTCTCCGTCATAATCAAAATCTACTGTCGGCAATGTCTTTTTAATATGTGGCTTGCTTTGTATTTTCACACAGTCTTTATATATAGTGTTCAAAAGATTACCTTGTTCTTTAATATTCAGCTTATCCACATTGCCATTAACAACAAGCATTTTCAATGCCTGAGTTATTTTATCCCTTTCATTAAGCTCTTCTTCTTCAAATAACTGCCTGATTTCCAGTATAATGTCAAACGCCGGATTTACCTCAAATTCCAGACCATCAAAATTCACAATATTATCATGGTAATCCGTCAAAAATTTCATTTTATGACCTCATTCCTCTTCCAACACTTCTTCTGTTCTTTCGATTATACTGTTCTAAAATCTTAGCTTTATTTTCCTGTGCTATGCTGCGTACCTCCGGCAATATTATGTTTATAATAAACGGCATTACCTGCTGTATAATTTCAACATAATCATTCTCATAAAAACTCATAATTTCTTTTGTATTCTTCTCGCCGAATACAATCTCCATCATCTCAAGGACAATTGTTCCGATATGCTCATATGTTTCAACCATCTTTTCCGTCTTTTTATCTGTATCATTTGATAGCTGTTTCATCTCTCTCTGAGCTCTGATAAGTTCTACATATTTACGGCTTAGACTATCTGCCAGCTTACCTGTAGTTATCTCAACTTGAATAATTTTTTCTACTTCGCCATTTTCATTGACAAGTTCAAGAGATTCCACACATTTTCTACTTCTTATCGCTTTATATGCCATTTTTTATTCCTCCCATTTCAAAAGGGGAACGTTTTACGTTCCCCTTAAATCAAATTATCTTCTAAAATAATGGATTATTTACAAACCTTATTAAGCTGTAACTGTTCCTATAGATGGTTTTCCATTTCCATGAATAGTTACGGTTAAAGCATTGACTGTTCCAGAATCTCCATAAGCCGGAGTTATATTTGCCAAAGTTACAGGCCAGATTATTGTCTTATCGCCCTTGGTAAGTTTGAGATGAGTTTTACGAGCATTGCCGATTCCGTAAAGTACATCGTCACCCATAATATAATCACATGCCGAATCCCCTGTTTTTACATCTCCTGTAAGTGTCAGTGTCATTTGCGCACCAGTTACTTCTGTTGAACCCCATCCTTTATCTTTCCAATATGTAGCCTGATATAATACCTCGTTTAATGCCTGTGCCATGTTCTTTGTAAACGCAGACATGGATGCCCATACTGCTGTTGTCTCACCAGGAGCAGTATTTATAAATGCTTCTGTTTCCCAGTTCATGTCTGGAGTTATAGTATTTTCCGGAAGTGTTGCTTCTGCAAACACCTGTAAATTTAATTCTTTCATATTTTCCTCCTAATTAATCTTTATGCCAGGTTATCTTTTTTTAGTTTAAATTGAAAGATAACTTAAATATCGGATATTTTTTCAACACCTCATCTATGGCGTCTTCTATATCCATGTTATTTCTAGCGACATAAACTTTCGCAAGGGCTATAAGATCATCTATATTAGCTTTATCAGCTCCATGTTCAATACATATCCATTTTAGCTCCAGCTCGTCAGCTTTAGCCGCCCTTTCCTTAAGTTTCTTAATGTCTTCGCTTTCATCATCAATGCCGCTGTTGCAAGTTTTACCCTCTGTTTCAAGGTCTTCGAATGAAGTTTCATTCTGATGTTGTCTCTCCCACTTACGTTTTTCTCGTCTGAGACGATCTTTTACGGCCTTATCTACATCTGTCTGTGTGAATTTTCTCTCCAACTTTCCGTCACCATCTTTCTCATCACCAAGAATTTGCAAGTCAAAGCTGCTGTACTTTTTGCTCATTTTCATAAACTCCATTTCCTTTCTCCGTTTAACGCCCGTCGGCACCACTAACATGTGTGTATTGGCTGCTATAGCTTTTTTCTATCATTTTTGCAGCAATAGAAAAGGATCTTTTCAAAAGCTTTCCGGCTTCTGACAGATCCCCATGTTTTATATTGATATGACCGCTTTGTATCTGGTAACTTATCTCATCGTTTGTTAACTCCTCAATTGATATAATAAAACTTTGAATAAGCACAGATATAGCTGCACATATAATATCATCTTCTCCCGGCGGCGCATATCCTGCATGGCCGTCAACTAAAATATTATGATCTGATATATTTATTTCAATCAATCAGCATCACCTCGCCAAATAATTTAATACGTTTGTACCAATTTTCTTTCCAAATTTTTATAGTAAAAAGCTTCCCTTAGATGGGAAGCTCTTTGCTAAGTAATTATCTTTTTCTACAATATAAGTATAGCACATTGAAAATGTAAATACTGTCACAATTCATAAAATCATTTAAAAAATCTCTTTATTTTCATTGCTACTGCCGATCTGCTATATCCCAACTCTTCAGCAATTTCTTCCTGCGTAAATCCATTTATACATGTAAGCCGTAAAATAGTCCTAAGTTCAGGATCTTCCAATGTATCTAAAAATTTTTCAAGTTCTTCAATACTTTCTTGAATCTCAATCAGTTTTCTGACATATCCGTTATATAGTCTTTCTCTAGTCTTTATATAGTTATTATCACCATATCCCTCTATGACAATAGGATGAGAAAATCCAGTACTATAATCGCTGGCAGAAGAATCTGCTACATACTCTCTCGGTTTAGACTCAAAATCCTTAATTCGCTTTCTCAAATCTGCTGCTTCTGTATTAAGTTTTCTCAATTTTAAAATTTGTTGCTTATCCATTAAATTCCCTCTATTTCTATATCGCCAAATCTCACTGTGACAATTCTGGCTTCATACTCTCTTTAACCTATAATTGTCTTTACTTATGTTAGTTATAAATTCCTCGGACCGTTCAACAATCCTGCTTCCAATGGCCTCATCTATACCCAATATTTCATTTATGGTCTTCTCACTTGAAATTATCGTTGCAAGACAACTGTTATACCTATCGTTTAAAATCTCAAAGGCTAAATTAATATCACCCTGAGTCACGCCGCCTTTAAAAAAATCATCAATGTATATTACCCTGGTCTCAACAAGAGGCTTAATCATATCACTGTAAATATCATCATTGACATTTGCCTTAAGCCTTGAAGCTTCATTACGCCAAAGCATGTACTTACAAGGAACCCCCTTATTCAAAAGCTCTTTAACGATCGCAGTACATATGTGAGTCTTGCCACTTCCAACTTGTCCGCCTATAAAAAACCAACCTCCGGTCTTTATGTACTTTTTAGCTTTATTTAAAAGTTCAGTCTGCCATCTTTCTTTTTCCTTAAAATTATCAAAAGTATAACGTTCAAGAAGATTTTCTATCCCACTATCTCGTTTAAGATTTCCTATCCTGCGAATACTCATACAGCTGCAAGGTTTATAATAGTCCTGACCATCAATAAGTTCTGCAACCATGCCCTTATTCTTGCATATAGCACAGTAATATCCTTTAAGCTCACCTACTGAACCATTAAAGCTTTCTACCGCCATCTCCTCTATGCTACAAGTAATCGCCGAACTTCTTATTGGTGAATTTATCAGTATTTCCCTTGCTGCTTTGTTCATGGTTTCTCCTTTCCCAAGTTCTGACCGCCGCCTTCCAGTCTTTCATCTTGCTTTTGCCAATAAGCCATCCTTTACTTTCGTAATAATCAATAAACTGTTCGGGATTGACTCTGTTCTCCCGCTCTAAGCAATAAACTCTTACTTCTTCGATGGTCGGCGGTATATTATTATTTATATTATTCTTATCTTTCTTTAGTTGTTGCCCAGTGCTCGCCCAATGCTCGCACAACTCCTGCCTTTCTGCTTGTCCCTCGCTTTGATATATTTTGTAATTTACAACGGTTACAGTGGTTCCCTTTGCATGTCCTTTTGCAGACAACATATTCATTTTTTCCAAGAGAGTAAGCCAGCACCTTACCTTCTTATCCGTCCAGCCAAAAGTTTCAGCCAAACTCTTAATACTGGTTAAAAATTGCCCGCGTTCAACTCTCAAAACCGTATTTCCACAAATAACATCGCTGGATTTATAATTAGCTGCCAATATACAATATTGAAACGCATGCCAGCGATCAAAAGGTTTTTCATTGAACAAAGGATTATTTAGACAAGAACGATAGTTTTTTACATATCCATTTAAATTACCAATCATCACACATTCCTTTCCACTATGTACTCTAAAAATTCCTTTGCATCCTTAAAACCACAATCCCACCGTCTCTGGATAGACTGACATACATATGACCAAAACTCATCTCCCCAGTTTACAGCCACATCATGATAATCCTCTGTAACCTGCTTATATTCTCCTGTTATAGGACACAAATTCACTTCTGTAATCTCTTCAGAATCACAACAAGGACATACGCCAAAACTATCCCATGCTGGATCCCCTTGATATTCCCCTATAATCTCTTTTCTGCTCTTCGGTTCATGAAATATTTCTCCGCATTCGCACATATACATCAATCTATCCTCCTGTATACAGAAACCTTACGTTTCGTTAGCTCATCAAGCTTCTTTCCTGAAGCCTCTAAGATTCCCTCTTGCACTAACTCAGTAAGTCTTGGTTTAACAGCATTAAGATCAGAAAACCCAAGCTTATATGCTATCTCCCTAGCTGTCATCTCGGCTTCGCCTAATGCCCTCAAAATCATTGATATTCGCTTCTGCTTGTCAGCTTTCACAAATTGATAAGATTCTATTTGACATTCTTTCGAAACTATGTTACTTTTTATGTGATTTCTCGTGTCTGCGTTTTGGGTTACTGCCCTCGCAGGCATTTTTTTATTGTCCATTTTGAATCATCTCCCTCAATTTCATCACGCTTTGGGTGTATTCGCTTAAAACCCCCATATCCCTGTTAAAATCAGCTTTTTCAATTCCTGCATTATATGCTGTCACAGCCCACTCCCAGCCTTTTTCTTCGGATATTAATTCGGCTAATAAGTCAACACCCACAGTTACATTTTGTCTCGGATTCATCAAATCTGTAACATTAAGCCTTTCCATTCGGCTGCTATGCCATCTTTGCTGTATCTGCATCAGACCTTGACTTTGTCCATCGTCTCCTATTGCACTAGTATCATAGTTTGATTCCTGCCCTATAATCGCCAGAACTAGCGGCATGTCCACGTTATATTCATCGCATAATTCTCTGATGTAGTCCTGCAATTCGTAATCTAATGGCACGTTATAGTATGTAACAGTCTCAACTTTTGGTAGATTAAACACCGCTTCTACTTCATCAGTCTTTGGAAATGCCATAAAGATGAATGCCATTATTACGGTTAAGATAAACACCCATGCAACTATCTTTCCTCGTTCTTTCATATGCGACATCCTTCTAATCTTTTAACCGCATCCTGAATATAGCAGCTCATATACTTTGTCAAATGCCTTAATAAATCAACTTTTCCCATCAGTTTCTCCTTTCTAATAAAAAGTGTCTTTCATCGCTTTGGTAACTTTTTAGGTTACCTGCTGAGCAAAAAAAATCTTTGATGGTTCTTCGATTCCTAAAAGTTTTATCATAACCTCAATCTCATCACTTCCAAAAACCCCCTTATTCATTTTCTCATAAAATGTTTTAGGAGTAATTCCAATCTCTTTTGCCACCTTCGCCTGAGACAGACCATTCTCCGCAATCTTACCTTTCAATACATTGGTATCAATCACTTCATCACCTCCTTGTAACTTTTTAAGTTACTTAAACTATACAACTGCGTCGGTCACTTGTCAAGTGATTTTTTTCTTGATTTTTAACTTTTTTGTGATATAATTAAGTTACTTTATAAAAAAAGAGGTTTAATATGGCTGTTGGAGATAGAATAAAAGAATTAAGAAGAAAACATAATTTGACACAAGATGAACTTGCCATGAGGATGGGAACAACTAAGCAAACTATTCATAAATATGAAAATAATATAGTAACTAACATTCCATCAGATAAAATTGAACAATTAGCTGAGATATTTGGTGTTACCCCTTCTTATATAATGGGCTGGGACGAAAACTCTAATGTTAACACCATCGCCGCCCATCACGACGATTATGATTTTACTGAAGAAGAACTGGCAGAAATAGAAGATTTTAAAAAATACGTATTAAGTAAGAGAAAAAAATAAAACTTCCTAGCAAAGTCCTGATTATAGGACAGCTGTTGTGATATTATTTAATAAAGCACAACTTAAGGAGATGATTGGATGACTAAATATGAGGAGCTTATTGCTGAGTATGAAAATGACCTCATAATAGAAGAACGTCCAATTAGGAATGATGGTTTGTACGCAGATAATGTCATATGGATCAAAAAAGATTCGCCTGCTGCAAAAAAGTACTGTATTTTGGCAGAAGAAATCGGGCATTACACGACGACAACCGGAGACATCTTGGATCAGACAACCTTGGACAATCAAAAACAAGAATTAAAAGCCAGGCGATGGGCTTATGAAAAAATTTTACCCATTCAAGCAATTATCTCAGCCATTCAAAACGGTTGCTATGAAGTTTGGGAAATGGCTGAATATCTCGATGTGGACGAGCCCTTTTTAATAGAAGCTTTAAAGCATTATGGTATTTTAGATATTGCTTAATTTTTGAAATTGATTTTAAAAGTAAAATTCTTGTAACTAAATTAACTGTCACCTCTAAATACAGGGGTTACAATAAAAATTCAATAATATTGGAGGACAAAAAAATGAAAAAAATATTAGTATTACTGCTGGCATTAATAATATGTTTCTCTTTAGCAGCATGTGGAACATCAGATGAAGAACCTACCGTAGAAAAAACAGTCGCTGCTGTGTCAGATGCTCTTGGATTTGAAAGTGACGGAGAGTACAAAGCTTATCAAATTATTGAAGCCGATGATGGTGCAGGCTTTGGCGATTATGAAATTTACATTTATAATGATGAAAGCTCACAAGTATATAAAGATCTAACTGGTGACGGATACGAAACCGGATTTGGTCCTATGAAAGCCGCTGCCGGCAAGTCCGGCGTCATCTTACTGTATAACGGAGATGGAGAGCCTGATCAAGCTATAATTGATAAATTTAATTCATTGAATATCAAATAGATATATTCTGACTATTAAAACATCAAAAAAGACACCGTACGGTGTCTTTTTCATTCATGTCTTCTCTACAGACCCAATTCTTCATCTATAATAATGACCTCTGCTTCCATGCCTGACATAGGCCCCCAGAGAGTAACCATTCCCTTACATAATCTATCTGCACTCTTACAATCATAACATTTATCTACTTTAACTGCACAAGGAGTATTACGATTGAGTTGTTTCGCTCTACCAGGCGCCGCAACATTTCTTGCTCTAAAAACAGCACTGTCATAATCATCTGTTATCTTATTGCGACCAATTACAAAATAAATCTTTTTATGCCCAAATAACATCGAAGAAACTCTGTTGCCAACGCCATCAATATTAACTATTTCACCTGTCTTTGCAACGGCATTAGCAGAGGTCAAATAAACTTCTGACGTCATCGATTTAGCTCTGGCTTCATTAGCATCTTGCTTCCAGTGCCATGTAACGTCATTATGAGAAGCCAGCATATCATAAATACCTATTAAATCGATAGTAGATGAACCACCTATTCCCACAGATACACCATCTAATACACTATTCAGATAATCTGCTGCGTCCTTTCCTGTATTAAAACAGTTTACCTTATATCCTCTATCCTGCAAATTCTTTGATATTATAGAAAAATCAGTCATGTCTGTCGCTCCTTAAGGTTTATTTATATCTTGATTATACAACTGTTCTTATTAAAAAGCAAAAATCTTTTTTTATTTTTGTGAACACCTGTTTACTTTTTGTTCTTTTAATGATATATTAATTTCGGGAGGATTAAGTTATGGCAATGCTAAAAGAAAGAGAACAAAGAATTCTCACTTATATGAAAGAAGAGATTAAAACAAAAGGCTATCCGCCTACTGTAAGAGAAATTTGCAGCGCTCTAGGTATAAAATCCACATCTACAGCACACAAAGATATTGAAAATCTCGTAAAACAAGGCTATCTTGTAAAGGATCCTTCCAAGCCGCGTGCGCTTATGGTTGTGGAACCGGATGCGCATGATAAACAATCTAAAGAATATTCAAACATATCTACATATGAACGAACTGATATAATTGATATACCTGTAGTTGGGAGAGTTGCAGCAGGAACTCCTATTCTTGCAGAGCAAAATGTTGAAGACACTTTTCCTATTCCTGCAAGATATGCTGCAAAAGGAACAAACTATATGCTCAGGGTTCGCGGTGAAAGTATGATTGAAGCTGGAATTATGGACGGCGATCTCATCTTGGTTCAGCAGTCTGAAGTTGCAAGCAACGGAGAAATTGTGGTCGCAATGATAGACGGTTTTGAAAGCGAAGCTACTGTAAAAACCTTTTACAAAGAAAACGGACATATAAGATTGCAGCCTGAAAATTCTTCAATGAGTCCTATAATAGTAAATGATGTTAAAATTTTAGGCAAAGTAAAAGGAGTTTTCAGATATTTTAACTAAATCAATAAACAGCATCAAAAGCTGTCATTCCGTTATGAGGATATGATAGCTTTTTTATTGTTATCCCAGATCACCTCTTCCCTTTTACACCTTACATATGTTATTATATTCATCGACTGAAAATTAAGGAGAACAGCTAAAATGAGCTTATTAACTGTAGAAAATGTAACCCACGGATTTGGCGCAAGACAAATATTAGAAGACGCATCTTTTCGTCTTCTAAAAGGAGAACACATAGGTCTTATAGGTGCCAACGGCGAAGGAAAATCCACATTTTTAAATATAATCACAGGAAAAATCATGCCGGATCAAGGCAAAATAACTTGGTCAAGACACGTAAAAGTGGGCTATCTGGATCAGCACAGCGTACTAAAAAAGGGAATGACTATCAGAGAAGTCCTTAGAACCGCTTTTGATGACATGTACAATCTTGAGCAAAATATGCTTAAGATTTATGAAGATATGGCAATAGCGGATGACAATAAAATAAACGACATGATGGAAGAAGCCGGAGAAATCCAACAAATCCTGGAAACCGGCGGTTTTTATCAGCTTGATTCAAAAATAGAAGAAGTCGCCGGCGGACTTGGCCTTGGTGATATCGGTCTTGATAAAGATGTCTCTGATCTTTCCGGTGGTCAGAGAACTAAAGTGCTATTAGTCAAACTGCTTCTTGAAAACCCATCAATTTTAATATTAGATGAGCCTACCAATTATCTTGATCACCAGCATATAATATGGCTCACCAGATATCTCACAGAATATGAAAATGCTTTTATCTTAGTATCTCATGATATGGAATTTCTCAATTCTGTTGTAAATGTAATTTATAATCTCGATGGAGGCAATCTCACAAGATATACCGGAGATTACGAGAACTTTAAACGCATGTACGAAATACAAAAAGAGCAGGAACTTAAAGCTTATCAAAGACAGCAAGCAGAAATTGAGAAGCTTGAAGATTTTATCGCACGTAACAAAGCCCGTGTAGCTACAAGAGGAATGGCTAATTCAAGACAAAAAAAGCTTGACAAAATGGAGATTTTAAACAAACCGACCGAAAAAATCAAACCTGAGTTTAATTTTCTAATGGCCCGTACTCCAAGCCGTTTCATTGTTGAAGCAAAAGACTTAGTCATAGGATACGATTCACCTTTGACCAAACCCGTTTCCTTTACAATAGAGAGAGGAGAAAAAATCGCAATAGTAGGAACAAATGGTCTAGGTAAAACCACACTTCTAAAAACCATATTGGGCAAAATCCCTCCTATAAGTGGAGACGTTACTCTGGGAGATTATCTTTTCCCCGGATACTTTGAGCAAGAGTCAGGCAGAGATTCAGAAGTCACTGCCCTAGACACTTTCTGGGCCGAATTTCCTTCCATGGAAAATCGTGAAGTCAGGCTCTGTCTTTCAAAGTGCGGCTTGAACAATGACCACATAACAAGTCAAATGAGAGTACTCAGCGGAGGCGAAAACGCCAAGGTAAGGCTTTCAATCGTTATGAACAGGCAGCACAATTGGCTTATTCTCGACGAACCTACTAATCATTTAGATATAGAAGCAAAAGAAGAGCTCAAAAGAGCTCTTACAGAATACCCGGGAACAGTCTTACTTGTTTCCCATGATCCATCCTTTTACCAAGATTTTGTAACTAGGGTATTAAACGTAGAAGACTGGACTACTAAAATCGTCTAACCAACTATAAGAGGAACCAATATAGGCACCAAAATACTCAAGACAAGTCCTGATACAAAAGAATATACAGCTATATCACTTCTGGTAGACTTTTCTACGATAGGTAAACATACGTCCATTGCAGCAGCTCCCGGCATACCGGTAGTCTCAATATATCCTATCTTTTTTGCAACAAGAGGTATGAGCAATATTGAAAGAAGCTCTCTCATAACATTATGTAAAAAAGAAACTGCGCTGGCAGTCAAATATCCTGCCTCCATTATAATTCCGGGAGCTAACGTATACCATCCAAATCCCCCGCCTATAGCCAGACATTCTTTAAGACTTAAATCTAAGAACGGACTTATTACTGCTGCGCCTGCAAGTGTTCCTATAACTACAACAATAGGAAATACCAAAATTCTGAAACCTACTGTTTTAAAATTCTCTATAACAGTTCCATCAAGGCCTAAATCAAGACCTACAAATATCAATAGTAAACACAATCCTATTTTTATTCCAAGTCCTGCGACAGAATCAAAATCTGCCATATTTTCTACAAATATTTTTCTTATGACAAAATAACCGATAGTCATTCCAACTATTACAGCAACAATAATCAATATCGTCATGATATTGCCGCCTTTTTTCTCTTCTTCCCCTTCACTCTGCAAAGAGTCCGGAATTTCTTTATTATCTTTAGCTTCTATTCCCGGTGTTTTAAGCTTTCCGTATTTGTCAATCTTCATCAGTTTCCTTGTCAAAAATATGGCGACCACAGAAAAGGCCATTATAAATAATGTCATAATTAAAGCAGAAAATCCGATAGTTCTTAAATTTTGGGTTATCTCCGCATTAGAACCCATCCTCATACCCATAAGCAACACAAGCAAAGTGATGGCTACAGTCTGAACTTTTCCTGTCCAAGACAGTTTATCCTTTTGACCTCTAATTTTACTTCCAATCAAATATCCTACAGCAGTTATGCCAAGATATAAAATCAAATCTCCCATTGAATATACAGCTCCTATTCTTTCATTTTAAAAAAACTGATTGTAGTCATTATACATTTTATATTGACAAAAATCCACAATAGATATATAATTCCACCTAAAGATTATCTTTAATTCGGTACAGAGAGACCGGCAAGATTCTAAGCTTATTTCTGATTTACAGATATAATTTAACAATGCAACCCTTACAGGGGTAATTTGTTCATGAGTCTTTCCGATCTCCGGTAAGACTATTTTTATTGGAGGGAGATTTATTTTTATGAACAATCATGAACCAATCACTGACGTACGTACTCTAGGTACAGGAAAAACTATCATCCTGGGACTCCAGCACACATTTGCAATGTTCGGTGCAACCGTTTTAGTCCCTATATTGACAGGGCTTCCTATTGCAACAACTCTTTTGATGGCAGGCCTTGGAACACTGCTGTTTCACCTGCTTACAAAAGGACAAGTTCCTGCTTTCTTAGGATCTTCTTTTGCTTTTTTAGGCGGATATGCTGCTGTTGCTCCGATGCTTGCAGACGGAAGTCCAAATACAGAGATGCTTCCTTATGCATGTGGAGGTGTATTCTGCGCAGGCTTGGTATATTTAATACTTTCTACACTTATAAAAGGTTTTGGAGCAAAGAGGGTTATGAGATTTTTCCCTCCTGTTGTTACAGGGCCTATTATCATATCCATAGGGCTTATACTTGCCCCATCGGCAATAAACAACTGCGCTACCAATTGGCCAATTGCACTCATAGCGCTGGTAACAGTAATAGTATTTAATATATGGGGAAGAGGTATGGCAAAAATTATACCTATTCTAATAGGCGTGGCAATATCGTATGCAGCCGCAATCATAATGGGAGAAGTTGATTTTTCGGGTATTTCTGATGAAGCTATACTGGGGTTTCCTGACTTTACTATAATGAAATTTGATGTAAGCGCCATCATTACAATAATGCCTATCGCTCTTGCAACTATGATGGAGCACATTGGCGATATATCAGCCATAGGAGCTACTACAGGCAAAAATTACATAGCTGAGCCGGGACTTCACAGAACTTTGCTTGGAGACGGTCTTGCAACATGTCTTGCTTCTGCTTTCGGGGCACCCGCAAATACAACATACGGAGAAAACACAGGAGTTTTGGCACTGACTAAAGTATATGATCCAAGACTTATGAGAATAGCCGCACTATTTGCAATAGCCCTTTCATGTATACCTAAGATTGCCTTCGTAATCGAATGTATTCCAACAGCAACTATAGGAGGAATCTCATTCATACTTTACGGAATGATATCTGCAATTGGTATAAGAAATGTTGTAGAAAACCAAGTTGACTTTACAAAAAGCAGAAATACAATAATCGCAGCTCTGATTCTTGTATGTGCACTGGGCTTTAATTCTCTTGGCGGAATCAGCTTTACTCTGTTTGGCGCAAACATAACTCTTTCAGGACTTGCCATCGCATCTATAGTAGGTATATTGGCAAATGCAATCCTGCCAGGCAACGAATATGAATTCACAGAAGATGTAAATGAGGAAAAAGACAAATTCCAAACATATAACGTATAGAATTTATACTCTGTAAATTGGAGGTTAATATGATTCTGAGATCCAAAATTATGACAAGTGACGATATGAATCGTGCTCTTAAAAGAATATCACATCAAATATTAGAACAAAATCAAGGCGCCAAAAATGTCATTCTCTTAGGAATAAAAAGCCGCGGCGTTCCTCTGGCAAAAACATTAGCTTCAAATATCAAATTAATAGAAGGAATTGAAGTGCCTGTGGGTGAAATCGATATAACATTATATCGAGACGACCTCAGTAAAATTCAGCCTGATCCTATTGTAAGCAATAGTATAATACCATGTGATATCAACGAAAAAACCGTAATTCTCGTTGATGATGTGTTATATACGGGAAGAACTGCCAGAGCGGCTCTAGACGCCACATCAAAATACGGCAGAGCCTCCAAGATACAGCTTGCTGTCTTAATAGACAGAGGACATCGTGAATTACCGATACGTGCTGACTATGTAGGAAAAAATGTTCCTACTTCAAGAGCAGAACTTATAGCAGTACATGTAAACGAAATTGACGGAAAAGAAGATGTCGAAATTTTCGCTGAATAAAACGTCTCAATTTTGAATCAGAGTTTTCTTTCTTTTGATTCAAAAAATACTCAAACAATCTATACACTTGACAATCATGTTGAAATTTCAATAGAATTTCATTATATTAAATTTTGGCACGGTTGTTGCATTAATTAAAAGTAACTGGAAAAACTTTTAATTAAACAATAAAAATATCAGAGAGTATGGAGGTAAACATTATGTACAGCAGAAAACAAATCTTAGACTTCGCTTTTCAGGAAGCATTAAACAATTGTCACTTAAACGGTATGGATAAGGAGCTTATGGAAGATGTTCTTGCTACATCAATGAGAGCTTACGCAGAACGTGAAGGTTTCGAATTTACAGAAGAAGAAATTCATTCAACAATCGTAGCAAGCATCGAAACTTTAAACAAAGCCGGTGAAGATTTTACACTTCAAACAAAAATGATGTTATAATCAATTAAAAGGAGAGCTTATTGCTCTCCTTTTTTACAAATTATATTTTAATTTTTTTCTTGCAAACGTAGCCTGAGGAATATTTAAAAATTCAGCAGCAGCCCTGGTTGTTTTGCACTTCTTTAATGCAAACTCTATAAGCTTTTTCTCCTGTTTATCCATTATACTGTTAAGATCCATATTCTCTTCAGAAGAAAATTCCTTTCTTATATCTACAGTTTCAAATTCATAAATGCTTTCATTTATAAGCATATCAACCGCCATCCGATCGATTTCATTTTCCTTTTCAGATATATACAATCTATGAACAGTATTCTCCAGTTCTCTTACATTGCCAGGCCAATGATATCCCTGAAGTTCCTCCAGAGCTCCATTTGAAAAGGTTTTATTAATGCCATATTTCTTGCTGTATGATTCCAAAAATGACTCTGCAAGACAAACTATATCTTCCTTTCTCATCCTAAGGGGTGCAACGTTTATCATACATATGTTAAGTCTATAATAAAGGTCTTCTCTAAAAGCTCCGTCGTTTACCAATTTTTTAAGAGGAATATTATTGGCACATATTACTCTAACATTTACATGCTTAGGTTCTACCCCTCCCACCTTATAATAAGTGCTTTCCTGAAGTACTCTCAAAAGTTTAGACTGCATCGAAAGTGATAGACTACCTATTTCGTCAAGAAACAGCGTGCCATTATTGGCAAGTTCAAAATATCCTTTCTTTCCGCTTTCTTGAGCACCTGTAAAAGAACCTTTTTCATATCCGAAGAACTCAGACTCGGCCAGATTTTCATGTATTGTAGCACAATTAATCTTAATACACGGTTTTCCGCTTCTGGGACTATTCTGATGTATGAGATCAAATACCTTTTCTTTTCCTACACCCGTTTCTCCCTGTATAATCACATTACAGTCATACTTAGCTACATTTATGACCTCTTCTAACATATTTTTAGTCACAGGACTCATATAAATAAAGTCATCAATCTTTTGAACCGCATCTCTTGTTATCTCATGGTTCTTCATATTCACAAAGCTTTTTTGCATAGCCACTTTATTAAGGGTCTCGCTTAAAATGTCTAAATTGGGTTTAACTTTATTTACTAATTTAACGGCAAATTCATAAGCATCTTTTTCGTAACCATCAAGTGCATAATGATCTACCTGCTTACCAAAACAATCTGCAATTAAAAGACCTTGTGCATAACTATTATTTATGTCCGTATAACACACCATTCCGCTATCTTTTACTATACAATTGGCGACTGTCTCGGAGCCCTTTATATTTTCAAGATTTACCACTACATCTGCAAGCTTCCTGTTTTCACCTTCAAGCAGCTGACTAAAAGCATCCATGGGCATACTGAGGTCAACAAAATAAATTCTTGTCATCAAATCGCCAAATGCCTTTTTTACAACATCTGTATCATATAGCTTAGCATAACTTTTATCAGTTACAATGATATTTTCAATTTTACCTGGAGCTATATCATATGCAATCCTTGCATAAAAAATTGCTTCTATCGGATTAGGTCCGATTATTAAAGCCTTAGAAACATTCATATGCTTTAATTCTTCCGAAATATTGCATAGGCTGCCTTCTTCCTCCAGAATTTTCATCAAATATTTAACATCATTTCCAACAAAATCATTTTGTTTAAAAAGCTGAACGCTTTCAAAACATATAGCATAACCTTTACATTCAATCTGAGCATAATTTATATCTATCGACGTAATCTCTTCAATATAAAGCGGCAATCCTGCAAGAGGCGTAAGACACACAACCTGGTCTCCTACACACAAACCTTCTTGTATTTCAAAGTCCGGAGATATTTCCTCAATTATTCCCGTAAACAATCCACTGCTTTCTGTATAAGGATTATGTAATTTATTCCTCTCATTTACAATCTTTAAAATACGCTCTTTTATCTTTGTCTCATCATATTGACATATGCTGCATATCTGATTAAAATTTCCCCTTTCAAAATCAATCAAATCCACTGCAATTCTTAATTCTTTAGACTTTAATTTTTTAGAGTTATCAAGTTTCCAAGCCGTAACAGGCACATTGCCTTTTGGCTCAATAACCCTATCCAATCCGAAACCTTTCATCAATATACACCTCACACCTTATATATTAGCGATTCACTTTCAAGTCAACTTTGATAATATTATATCATTTTCAAATCAAATTTGTCTACAGCTTCAACAAAATAAAGCATTTTTCAACACATCTAGTCTGGCACAGTTTTTGCTTCTTATATATAAGAAGGTTAATACAATATTCAATGAGGAGGAAAAAATGAATTTTTTAAAAGGACTTATCAAATTTTCGCCTGTATTCTTACTTGCAGGTTTGATGATTGCCGGTTATGACGCTCTAATTGCAGCGCCTCTTGCCGCAATCTATGCTTTTGCCATTGCTGGTCTTGTTTCTAAGGTTAAATTCCAAGAATCAATGGATGCAGCGATGAAAAGCGTAAGCAACATTCTTGTTGCACTTTTTATTTTGATGTTTGCCTATGCTATGGCAAGCTTATTCATGAGTTCCGGAGTAGGAGCTTCTGTAGTTAACCTTGCCCTTTCAATGGGTGTTACGGCTAAAACGGTTGCAATCGTAGGTGTTGTTTGCACAGGAATCTTATCCGTTGCTACAGGTACTTCATGGGGAACATTCGCAGCATGTGCTCCAATCTTCATGTGGCTGAGCCATATCGTAGACGGTAATCCTTACTTAACAGTATGTGCCATTGCAGGCGGCGCTTGTTTTGGTGATAACATCGGACTTATCTCAGATACCACAATCGTATCATCCGGTATCCAGGGTGTACAAGTTGTAGACAGAATCAGACATCAGGGCGTATGGTCAATCAGCTGCCTTGTTCTCGCATCAATTTGCTTCTATGTTGCTGCTGTAGTTATGGGACTTCCTTCAGAATCTGTTGATGGAGCTGCCGTAGTAGCTCAAATCCCTGACAATGTTTGGGAAGTACTTGAAGCAGAAAGACCTGCTGCCATTCCTCTATTAGAGCAAATCGCAACAGGTGTACCTCTTTATATGGTAGTTCCTCTATTACTTGTAATAGGTCTTGCAATCTTCGGATGCAACACTTTTGCTTGTATAGGTTCAGGTCTTGTTTCTGCTTACATACTTGGACAATTTGCAGGAACTACAGGAACAGTTAATGAATTCTTTGACCAGTGCATGGGCGGATTCGCTGAAGCCGGTGGCTGGGTAATTGTAATGATGATGTGGGTTGCTGCTTTCGGAGGCGTAATGCAGAAGATGAATGCTTTCGAGCCGCTTGCAAAATTCGTAGTAAAGTGCTCAAAGAAAGTAAGACATTTGATGACCTGGAATGCTATTCTCTCACTTGTCGGTAATGCAACTCTGTCCGACGAAATGGCTCAGATCGTTACTATCGGTCCTGTTATCAAGGAAATCCTTGAAGATAACGTAGAAGGCAGTGAAGAGGATATGTACAAACTAAGACTGAGAAATGCAACATTTGGAGACGCTATGGGCGTATTCGGTTCACAGCTCATTCCTTGGCATGTATATCTTGCATACTATGTAGGTATCGCAGCAGGAGTATATCCTCTGTTTGAATTGCAGCCTATAGACTTCTTAAGATATAACTTCATGGCTTATATAGCAGTATTCTCACTATTAATTCTCACATTTACAGGTCTTGACAGATTTGTTCCTATGTTCAAACTTCCGTCAGAGCCTACAGTAAGATTAAAGAAAAAGACAACAGAAACGAAAGAAGATATAAAAGAAAATATCGCTGCATAATCAGTATCAAACAAAAGAGAGCCAAATGATTTGGCTCTCTTTTTATATCACTGAATTGCTAAGACCCGATAACATTAAATCAACTTAAATCAAAGCAGCAACTCCATATGTAGCAGTTGTAACTATAATCCCCGCAACTATTACCCCTACAAATATGGCAGGAAAAGCTCGTTTTAACTGCATATCAAGCATTGCGGCAACAAGCGCTCCCGTCCATGCTCCGGTACCAGGAAGAGGAACTGCAACCAATACCATAAGCCCCCAAAATTCATATTTGAGTACTTTATCTTTTCGAGCATTGGCCTTATCCTCAAATTTTTTAACAAGTCTTGCAAGTCTCTCGCTTTTACTCTGCATCCATTTGAATATTTTTCTTATAAAAATTATTATAAACGGAACAGGAACCAAATTACCAATTATAGCTACAATTAATGCTGCCCATATATCAAGTCCGTTTATTACTCCAAGCGGTATAGCTGCTCTCAGCTCTAAAACAGGAACCATTGATATTAAAAAAGTCATGATCAAATTCCCTGCTGTAGTCCCCCATAGTGAAAACATCTTCTCTTATCCTCATTTCGTGATCGATTTAAAAGAAGAGCTGTCTGTTCAGACAGCCTTCTTATTATTCGTTTTATTTTTGATTTTTTACAACTGCCTGTGCTGCTGCAAGTCTTGCTATAGGAACTCTGAAAGGCGAACAGGAAACATAATTAAGTCCTATTTCATTACAGAACTCTATAGTATCAGGATCTCCTCCATGTTCTCCACATATTCCAAGTTTAATTCTAGGTCTAACTTGTTTTCCAAGTGTAACTGCATTTTTAACCAGTTTACCTACACCATCAATATCTAAAGACTGGAATGGATCTTTCTCCAAAATTCCCTTTTTAATATATTCCTCTATCAGCTTTCCTGTATCATCTCTTGAGAAACCGAAAGTCATTTGAGTCAAATCGTTAGTACCAAAAGAGAAAAATTCAGCTTCAGCAGCAATCTCATCTGCCACTATAGCAGCTCTAGGAGTCTCTATCATGGTTCCAACCATATAGTCCATCTTAATACCGGATTCTTTAATACATCTGTCGGCAGTCTCAACTACAGTCTTCTTTACATCTTCCAGTTCTTTTCTTGATCCTACCAGTGGTATCATTATCTCAGGTATAATTTCTAAATTATCCTCTTTAATAACTTCTATAGCAGCTCCTATTATGGCTTCTGTCTGCATTACTGCAATTTCAGGAGCAGTAACAGCAAGTCTGCATCCTCTGTGACCAAGCATAGGATTCAGCTCATGAAGTTCAACCACTTTGTCAGCTAACTTTTGATAAGGAATTTTCATAATATCAGCCAATTCCTTTATATCTTCTTCAGCCTGAGGCAAAAATTCATGTAAAGGTGGATCTAGAAGCCTAATTGTTACAGGTCTTTCGCCCATAACCTTATATATAGCTTTAAAATCTCCTTGCTGATAAGGCTTTATGGCATCAAGCGCTTTCTTTCTTTCTTCGGAGGTATCTGCAAGAATCATTCTTCTTATTGCAGGAATTCTCTCCTCGTCAAAAAACATATGCTCAGTTCTGCAAAGACCTATACCTTCTGCTCCGAATTCTACGGCTTGAGCCGCATCTCTCGGATTATCAGCATTAGCTCTTATTTTGAGCTCTCTTACATCGTCAGCCCATTCCATAAATCTTGCAAAATCTCCGGAGACTTCAGGATCTACAGTTTTGATTTTTCCTTCATAAACCTTTCCTGTGCTGCCGTCAATGGAAATATAGTCGCCTTCGCTGTAAATCTTATCACCTGCTGTCATAGACTTTGTTTCTTCATTTACATGAATATCCGAGCAGCCTGCAACACAACATTTTCCCATGCCCCTGGCAACTACTGCCGCATGAGATGTCATTCCGCCTCTTGCTGTCAAAATTCCCTTTGCTGCAACCATACCTGCAAGGTCTTCAGGAGAAGTTTCCTCTCTTACAAGAAGAACTTGTTCACCTTTTTCTGCCGCTGAAGCAGCGTCCTCAGCAGTAAAATAAATTTTACCACATGCGGCACCAGGTGAAGCAGGAAGCCCGCCGGCAACAGCATTTGCTGCTTCTAACTCATCTTTATCAAACATAGGATGAAGAAGCTGATCTATCTGCTCAGGTTCCATTCTGGTAATCGCAGTTTCTCTGTCTATTAAACCTTCATCAACCATGTCTACGGCAATCTTAACCGCTGCCTGTGCAGTACGTTTACCGTTTCTTGTCTGTAACATATACAGCTTATTTTTTTCAATAGTAAACTCCATATCCTGCACATCTTTATAGTGCTTCTCAAGGAGTTCTGCAATTTTCACAAAATCCTCATAAGGTCCGGGGAACGCCTCAGCCATCTTCTCAATATTAAGAGGAGTTCTCACTCCGGCTACTACATCTTCTCCCTGAGCATTAACTAAGAATTCTCCAAAAATCTTTTTAGTTCCGTCTGCAGGATTTCTAGTAAAAGCAACTCCTGTTCCGGAAGTCTCGCCCATGTTTCCAAAAACCATGGACTGAACATTTACTGCAGTGCCCAAGCTGCCTGAAATTCCGTTTAATTTTCTGTACAAAATAGCCCTGTCATTGTTCCAGGATCTGAATACGGCCTTTACAGCCTCTATGAGTTGCACTTTTGGATCCTGCGGAAAGTCTTTGCCTATACCTTCCTTAACTATTTGTTTATAACCTTCAATAACCTTTTCCAAATCTTCGGCAGTCAAATCCACATCAAATTTTACTCCCTTTAAAGCCTTCTGCCCGTCAAATACTTTGTCGAACTTAGCCTTTGGAATTTCCAGCACTACATCGCCAAACATCTGAATAAACCTGCGATAGCTATCCATCGCAAATCTTCTGTCTTCAGTAAGTGCTGCAAGGCCCTCTACGCTTTGGTCATTAAGACCAAGATTTAAGATTGTGTCCATCATTCCGGGCATTGATATTACTGCTCCGGAACGAACTGAAACTAATAAAGGGTTTTCACTGCTGCCAAATTTTTTGCCGGCAACAGTCTCCAGCTCTTCAATCTTTTCATAGATTGATTCAATGATGTCCTCCGCTACAGTTTGATTCTCTTTGTAGTACCTGTTACATGCCTCTGTAGTGATAGTAAACCCGAAAGGAACCGGCAATCCTATTTTAGTCATTTCTGCCAAATTGGCGCCTTTTCCTCCCAGAAGGTTACGCATGTCCTTAGAACCCTCATTGAATGAATAGATAAATTTTTCTTCCATGTCTCTCCATTTCCGTTATCAGAACGATAACTTTTCTTCGATGTACGTGCGCACCTCCGAAACAGGAACTCTGACTTGTTCCATGGTGTCTCTGTCGCGAATTGTAACGCATCCGTCTGTTTCTGTATCGAAGTCTACGCAAATGCAGAATGGAGTTCCTATTTCGTCTTCTCTCCTATATCTCTTTCCGATTGAACCCGCTGCATCGAAGTCAACCATGAAATACTTAGAAAGTTCTTCATAGATTGGCTCCGCTATTGGTGATAACTTCTTAGCGAGAGGTAATACCGCTGCTTTAAATGGTGCAAGAGCAGGGTGGAATTTCAGAACGACCCTTGTATCTTCCTTACCATTTGAATCTGTCAAAACCTCTTCATTATATGCATCAATTAGGAACGCGAGTGCAACTCTGTCGGCTCCTAAAGATGGTTCGATAACATAAGGTATATATTTTTCTCCGTTTTCAGAATCTACATAGCTTAAATCCTGATTAGATGTATTAATATGCTGAGTCAAGTCAAAATCAGTTCTATCAGCAATTCCCCAAAGCTCTCCCCATCCAAACGGGAACAGATACTCAATATCCGTAGTCGCATTGCTGTAATGAGAAAGTTCTTCTTTTTCGTGATCACGAGTCCTTATATTCTCCATATCCATATTAAGACTCTTAAGGAAATTTACGCAATATTCTTTCCAATATGCAAACCACTCAAGATCAGTTCCCGGCTTACAGAAGAACTCCAGCTCCATCTGCTCAAACTCTCTTGTTCTAAAAGTAAAATTACCGGGAGTAATCTCATTTCTAAATGATTTGCCTATCTGTGCGATTCCAAAAGGAACTTTCTTTCTTGCCGATCTCTGAACGTTTCTAAAGTTTACAAATATTCCCTGAGCTGTTTCAGGCCTCAGGTAAATTTCAGATTTTGAATCTTCTGTAACTCCCTGGAAAGTTTTAAACATAAGATTAAACTGACGGATTCCAGTAAAATCAGTCTTTCCACAGTCAGGGCATGCTATCTTATTATCAGCGATGTACTGTTCCAATTTTTCATTTGACCAGCCATCAACTACAACATCTTTTATATCATTTTGATGCATGTAGTCTTCAATCAGTTTGTCTGCTCTGAATCTGGATTTGCAGCTCTTGCAGTCAATCAGCGGATCTGAAAAACCTCCTACATGACCTGAGGCAACCCAAGTCTTAGGATTCATCAATATAGCAGCATCAAGGCCAACATTATATCTGGATTCCTGAACGAATTTTCTCCACCAAGCCTTTTTAACGTTATTCTTGAATTCTACGCCTAAAGGACCGTAATCCCAAGTGTTTGCAAGACCTCCATATATTTCTGAACCCGGGAATATAAATCCTCTGTTCTTCGCAAGCGCTACAACCTTTTCCATAGTTACATCTTTTTTCATATCTGACAAAACCCTACCTATCTATCCTTATTTTCTGTTTATTTTTCAATGTCTTCTACAATATCATCAAGTTTTTCTTCTGCTATATCAAAAGCTTCTTCGATGTCGTCTTCGATATCTTCTTTCTTTTCTTTAATGCCGTTCCACATATCTGTAGCAGCATTTTTAACTGTATTATAAGCTCCTACGCTCTTTTCTTTGATGTCATTCATAACATCAGGCGCCTTTTCTTTTACATCGTTTGCTACTGCACTTCCCTTGGCAACAACTTCATCAACTACTACAGAGCCTTTTTCCTTTACATCATTTGCAAGATTCTCTGCTCTTTCACTTATATCTACTACACTTCCATCATCCTTAGTGAGCTCTATTTGACATCTGAATCCAAATGCTGCGATGGCTGCTGCAATTATTCCCCAAGGTGCAACTATCGTTCCTACAATGCCTACATTAACAGGAATATTAACTATAGTTTCATCATCTCTCTTAACAGAAATCTTAGTAACATTTCCTTTTTTAACCAATTCCTTAATCTTAGCGATAGTCTCATCAGCAACATCGTTCACTTTGCTGTTCTGCTTAATATTTACAGTTTCCTCAATGGCAATAATAGCGTCTACAACACTTCCGTCTGCCGCTTCAAGGGCTTCTTTAGCTTCTTTGTATGATACACCTGTTCTGTCTTTAACTAATTCAATTTTCTCTAAAGTAATTTCCATAACAATACCTCCGTTTTTAAATTTGCAAAAAGCTTTCACTTTTTAATCCACGTATATCCATATGATAGGATATGTATTCCTTAAGCAGCAGTTGCAATTTCTGCTGCATAGACTCATCAAGGGCAATCTTTTCAAATGCCGTCATCGGCTGTTTCTGAAAATACCTTAATATATCTATTATACCAATATCCTCTTTATAAATCAATGGTCGTTCCTTTTCTTTTGCTGCTTCATCAGCGCAACTTGGACATATAATGCCTCCTTCTTCTATACTAAAAAGTATTTTATCCTTTGCCTCTAAAACACTATCATTTCCACAAGAAGCACATTGTGCTAATATTGGCATTGCTCCTACGGCATCTAATAATTTAATAATGTATGCCATCACTAAGGTACCGTGTTTTTTCTCTCTTTTATCGAGAGCTTCAAGGAAATCCAAGAGGAGCAAAAATATTTTAGGCTGTGCCATCTCTTCCGGCAATACTCTATCCGTCAATTCAAGTACATAAGAGGCAGCCATATACTTATCAAGATCCTCTCCCAAGCTATAATAACTTTTTAGCACCTGTCCGTTATTCAAATTATAATTATCTCTATTTTTAAAAAGTTCATACCTGCCATAACTAAATGCCCTCACAGACAAGGCAGATTTATTGCGTCCTCCCTCATTCATATTGGTTCCTACGCTTATCTTACCGAACTTTTTTGAAAACAAAGATATCATGCGTCGGCCGCCCAAAGCCTTAACCTGACGCAAAACAATTCCCTCAGTATCAGTTACCATAACTTAATCCTTATATCCAAAATTCGATAATGCAAAATCAGAATCTCTCCAATTTTCTTTTACTTTAACCCAGAGTTCTAAAAACACTTTACATCCCAAAAGGCCCTCAATCTCCAGCCTCGCACTCTTGCCTATACCCTTGAGCTTCTTACCTTCTTTTCCGATTATTATGCCTTTATGAGATTTTCTTTCGCAGTATATTACCGCTCCTATTCTGGTAATTCTATCTTCTTCTTTATAGCTTTCAATTTCAACGGCTACGCCATGAGGCACTTCATCATTGAGATAAAGCAACACCTTTTCTCTTATGATTTCACTGACTATAAATCTCTCAGGGTGATCTGTAACCATATCTTCCGGAAAGTACATAGGTCCTTCCTCAAGATAATCTTCTGATGCACAAATCAAAGCGTCTATATTACGCCCTTCCTTGGCTGAAGTCCCATATATGCCTTGAAATACATTCATAGCGTTATATTCATCATATATCTTTCTGAATTCTTCAGGACTCATCTTATCAATTTTATTTATGACAAGGAGTTTTGGAGTATTGATACTTTTTAGCATTTCGAGGATATACTTGTCTCCGGGTCCTTTTGAAATATCACTGTCCACAAGAAATAAAATAAGATCCACCTCTTTAAATGTATTAATGGCTGAATCAGTCATATAACTGCCAAGTTTGCTATGAGGTTTATGGATGCCCGGGGTATCAATAAAAACCATCTGCACTCCATTTTCTTCACTGTCAATCCTCGTATATATTCCTCTTATAGTATTTCTGGTAGTCTGGGGTTTATCCGTAGTTATTGCAACCTTTTCTCCCAAAATAGCGTTCATCAGTGTAGACTTCCCTACATTGGGACGTCCTATAATTCCAATAAATCCTGTCTTCAAATGCGTTGTTCCTTTCTATTTCAGAGCGTTCTTACAAACGAAATCCTTCAGGCAAAATCTCATCCATCGTGTACACACTAAGCTCGTCTGCATTATCTCCTGTTATTATCTTAAAATCATCGTCACAAAATTCTTTCATAAACTGGCGGCATATCCCGCAAGGCCAAGCTTGCCCGTCACTGGATACAACAGCTATGGCCTCAAACTCATAAACGCCTTCAGAAACAGCTTTTACAAAAGCTGTTCTCTCTGCACATATGGTTCCTCCGAAAGAAGAATTTTCAACATTTACTCCGGTAAAAACTTCTCCGTCTTTTGAAAGGAGCGCAGCTCCAACCTTAAATTTTGAAAACGGAGCATAAGCTCTTGGCAGTACTTCTTTTGCTTTCTCATAAAGTTCCTTATACATCATAACTATTTTACCTCCCCAGACCTACAAATTCCATAATCTGCTCTTCTTTATGGCGCATAACCCGTTTTTCCTCTTCCTCCATATGATCATATCCAACCAAATGGAGCAAACTATGAACAAACAAATATATCATCTCCCTCTCCCTGGAATGTCCATATTCTTCTGCTTGTTCGTAAACTTTTTCAATACATATAACCACATCTCCAAGGCACAAGTCTCCCATATCAGGGAGATCATCCATATCATCAAATTGTGGAAATGAAAGCACATCCGTTACACTATCAACACCTCTGTAGTTATCGTTAAGTTCTCGTATCTCCTCGGGACTTACTAATGTTAAACTAATTTCAGCTCTTTCCCAATCGATGCCTTCTTCCCTGAGTAAAAATTCTCCCGCCTTTTTCATTATAGCAAATAGATTTTCTTCTAAGCCTTGTCCCTCTTCAAGATATATATTCATTATTTCTCCTTATTCTTGTAACTCCTCGGGATATTTTTTATAAAATCTGTCATAAGCGTTTATTATCTTCTTAACCAACTCATGTCTTACTACATCTGAATCTTTCAAATGGCAGAATTCTATGCCATCAACATTCTTAAGCACTTTGGCAGCTTCCACAAGTCCGGATTTTTTACCCTTTGGCAAATCTATCTGAGTAATATCACCTGTAACAACCACTTTTGAGCCAAATCCCATCCTTGTCAAAAACATCTTCATCTGTTCTCTTGTAGTATTCTGAGCTTCGTCAAGTATAATAAAAGAATTATCAAGTGTACGTCCTCTCATGTATGCTAAAGGAACTACTTCTATAGCTTCTTTCTCCTTTAATCTTAGCGCCGCATCTCTTCCAAGAACATCATAAAGAGCATCATACAGAGGCCTTAAATAAGGGTCTACTTTATCTTGCAAATCTCCGGGCAAAAATCCCAGTCTTTCTCCCGCTTCCACAGCCGGTCTTGCCAGTATTATCTTCTGTACTTCTTTATTTTTAAATGAATTAACCGCCATTGCAACAGCTATATATGTTTTTCCTGTTCCTGCTGGTCCTATTCCAAATACCACATCTTTTTTTCTTATATTATCTACATAAAGTCTCTGTCCCAGAGTCTTAGGCTTCAAAGGTTTCCCTTTGTGAGTAAAACAGATTATATCCTTTGAAATATTGCTTTCCTTGTATGAAAGTCCCTCTTTTTTAAGACTTATTACATAGTCAGCTTTCTGTTTTTCTAATGTCTCACCTGATTCCAATATATTTATAAATTCATCAATTATTTGCTGTGCCATATCAAGGGACTTATTTTGCTCGGATTCACTTCGTTTCTCATCTGATATCAATATGAGTCCGTCATCTCTTTGAAAAATTTCAACGTTCGCCGCTTCCCTTATCATGTCCAAGTTAGTATCAAAATTTCCAAATAGCTGTGCTCTGTCAATCTCCTGAAGTATCTGTACTTTCCTCTCCAATTAATATCTCCTGTTCTTCTCCTATTTGTTGTCTGACTTCAATGGTCACACTTACTTCTATTATATTTTCTTTATATGAAAAATTCAAATCTTTATTTAGAATTTCAGCATCTTCAGGCAAATTTTCTTTTGCCCATTGCCTTATCTGCTGATTGGCCTTCGCTTTTATCTCTTTCTCGGTCTTTTCCTTTTTAGATATTATTGTCTTTCCTTGTTTATCTGTCTCTCTCAAATATCGTTCTTGGTTAAATGTCAGCCTGTAAGGTACTTTAGCCCAAATTTCAGCATTGCACCTGACGTAATATGCTTTTGGCCAGTTTTCTTCATATACAGTAGGCTCTATAGGCACATAACCTGATATAAGTACCTGACCTTTCTGAACATAATCACCTTCTTCTGCCAAAATCATTCCTCTATATGAACTAATAGTTTCAATATATCCTGACTCCTTAGCTATTATATTAGTATACTTCTTTTCCTCACTTTGGCTGCTTGGCACAAGGCCTCCCGTCTCATCTTCTATTCCTGATACAGGATTCTCCGTTTCAGCTACATTTAAAATTACTTTTCTGCCGTCATATGCAAGTTTCAGCCATGTTATCTGAGGAAAAGTATCATATATATGATTCTCTGCTTTCTCCCAATCTATTTTAGGTCTATATACGCCTTCTTTGACTCCTGACTCTGCAAGGCACTGTCTAAGCAATGTTTCAGGAATTCCTTTATATCCGTTCACTTCTATAGTCTTAACAAAAAAAGACTGGCTTATAACTACTGCCAGTACAACAATAACTCCAGCAACCTTTATCGGCGCTTTTATGAATTTTTTCATTCTGTATTCAGGTCCTTTGTGAGCCTCTTCTGTAATTTTATACAAAGACTTGGCCAATTTTCTAAGTTCTTTTACATCTGCCGGCGTCATCCAGCATACGGCCTGAATAGATGATACCATCTTGATATTTCTTATATCAAGTCCCCTTTTCATGGCTTTATCGATAAGTCTGTCTATTCTGAATCCTTCAATCTTTACCTTTACCCGATGAGCGGAAAAATTCAATTCCCTGTATTTTACCTTCAATGAGAAGCCTCCCTTCAAAGATTTCTTTTATAACAAAATCACTGCCCAAAACCGTGACGTGTTTACTCCCGCATTGTACCGTAAGAGAGTTTTCGCTTATCATCACTATAGCTTTGACATTTTCAATTACAGCAAGTCTTTCGCTTATTATTATCTTAGGCTCATTGAAGTCCAAATCATAAGCCATCTCATCAATCAGCTTCAAAATAAAATCCCCTTACACACATTTGATATATAAATTGTATGCTTAGGGGATTAAATTAATTCTCGACTATTAGTAATATCTTGCCTGCTATTACTTTCCTATCTCCTGAATTTCTAAATGTGATATTGCAAATTCTAAACATGCCGTAATAATTTCATTACGGTTTCTCCCTGTCTTTATGGCAATTTCATCAAATTTTTTAATCATATCATTAGGAAGTCTAACTGATAAAACTGCGGTTTCCCCTTTAAACCTTTTTTGAGTTATAACCAACTTTTTATCATCCATAAATATATACCTTTCTAATATTATATCATTATATACTCCTTTTTGTGTTCTTATTATATTACAATAGTATACATATGTCAATTTCAATCATTAATATTATAAAAATACCTTCTATACTTGTATTGACATACTCATATATACAT
Source organism: uncultured Peptostreptococcaceae bacterium (assembly GCA_910588185.1). Taxonomy (GTDB): domain Bacteria; phylum Bacillota; class Clostridia; order Peptostreptococcales; family Anaerovoracaceae; genus Fimisoma. Next base: position 153,524 of record CAJUQR010000003.1, on the reverse strand, counting down.
TGTTAAAATTAATCTGAACCAAGCAAGGAGGCTTTTATGAGAAAAGTTAATCTTCATACACACACAATATTCTGCGATGGCAAAAACACTCCCGAAGAAATGGTTTTGTCTGCAATAGAAAAGGGTTTTGACGTCCTCGGATTTTCCGGACACAGCTTTTCCTGTTTTGACGGAAGCGGCTGCATTCCGGACAAGGATATTCCAAAATACAAAGAAGAAATCAATCGCCTAAAAGAAAAATATTCCGATTCAATTTTAATCCTATGTGGTCTTGAACAAGACTACTATGCTACACAACCAGCAGTAGGCTTTGATTACATAATAGGTTCAGTTCACGCCTATCATAAAGACGGATACGATATGAGTCCTGATTCATTTGTATGGGTGGATTATAGTACATCCCATCTTCAAACGGCGCTGGATAAATTCTACAATGGGGATGAAATGGCTCTCGCCGAAGACTACTTTGAAATAGTGTCACACGTAGTAGAACAGACTAAATGCAATATAATCGGTCATTTTGATCTTGTTACAAAATTCAATGAACAGCTTAAGATTTTCGACGAAAGTCACCCCAGATATATAGCGGCAGTTGACAAGTCGCTTGGTCGACTTTTAAAGACCGGTGCAATATTTGAGATAAATACAGGCGCAATGTCTAAGGGACTTCGTACAGTTCCTTATCCATCAGCTTCAATTTTAAAAAAGATAAATCAAGGCGGCGGTAAAATTATACTGTCCAGTGACAGCCACTGGACAGACAGTATAGATTTTGCTTTTGAAGACGCAAAGAAATTAGCAAGGTCATGTGGATTCACCAGCCTTATGACTATAGATGATAATGGAAAATTCATCGAAGAAAACATGTAAGCTTGTATTTCGCTCAAAAATAAAAACAAGGCTCTCCATAAGTGGAGAGCCTTTTGTGTATCTTAATTATCCTAAAAACTCCATGACAACCTTTTTAACTAAATTACCATCAGCCATTCCCTTTACCTTTGCCATAACAGGTCCCATGAGCTTGCCCATGTTTTGCTTGCCGCCATCGATATCTAAATCTTTTGCGGTTGCTTTAACAATCTCAAGGATTTTCTCCTCGGAAAGTTGCTCAGGTAAATATTTTTTTAGGATTTCAATTTCGGCTTTATATGAATCTACCAAATCTGTTCTTCCGGCTTTTTCAAAATCAGCAAGTGCATCCTTCCTCATTTTAACTTGCTTAGATAAAACGGCGATGATGCCCTCGTCGCTAAGTTCTTCTCTATTATCTACCTCATACTGTTTAATTGCAGCTCTGGCAAAACTAATAGTATTTTTAGCGATTTCATCTTTTGCTTTCATGGCTTCTTTAAAATCTGCCATGAGTCTTTCCTTAATTGTCACTTCTTATCACCTCTATTCTCAACGAAGCTATAAAGCACACGAATATCAGGTTAAATGACTATATAAATTAGTATTTCTTAGCCTTTTTTCTTGCAGCTTCAGATTTTTTCTTTCTCTTTACGCTTGGTTTTTCGTAATGTTCTCTTTTTCTGAGTTCTGACATAACGCCATCTCTAGCGCATGATCTTTTGAATCTCTTAAGAGCACTTTCTAAGCTTTCATTTTCTCTTACGATTACTTGTGCCATGTCCTGATTCACCTCCTGACTAAAATGAAATATCTAAGCCATGAACAGTTATCCAGCCGATAACGCATATATTATACTATTTTTACCTATCAACTGCAAGCAGTTTTTTGCAAACACTCTCGTCAATGACCTTTTGGAGTAGCCTCTATCATATCTTGTTCTATTTTTCGATCAGCGTATAAAAGACCAGAAAAAACTATAGTAAGAGGTATAAGTGCAAACCATATGGCCTTTCCAAGGAATATGTTGCATAACATTGCTGAAATTGTAGCACCAATTACAAATAATATCAACATTTTTACATGTTCTTTCATTCTTTTAACATGATTTTCATCGCTACTGTTTCGAGCCCCTTTTACAATGGCTATGCCTATCTGTCTCAAATGATTAGTACAAAATGTAGTCGCCATAGGTACACCTTGTGCCTGTCTGAAAGTGTTATACTGCATTGAACATATAAAGTTGATTGTTATCTGTGAAATTTGAAATGGCGCAGTCTCCGGTAAAAATCCGAGAACCACTACCGCCACCATTTCTATCAAAATAAGAAGAGTATCCCACCTTATTATATGAGTTTTTTTAACAGAATTTGGTACTGCCTCAGATACTATAGCTCCAAGCAAATATGCTGCCATGGGAATAAGATAATATAAAGCATTTTTCCATTGGAAGTTTCCAAGTGCCATCGCAAATAACACAAAATTGGCTGTCTGAGCATTGCAGAAAATACCGCCTCTTATGGAATAGGTAAATGCTCCATAAAATCCGGCTACAAGCATAAGCATAGAAAATACCCATCTTTTTTCGCATACAAGATAATATTCTTCTTTTATATCTCTATTACTTTCAGCCATTGTCAACTCCTAAATCCATTAAAATCTCCAAACCAATTATAGTTTGTATTTGTCATATTGTCAAAGATATGAGGACCTATAAAAAGGGGCTCCTTATGAAGGAGCCCCTTTTTATCAAAATTTTATTCTATTCTTTTTTTCTTTTTAGAAACAACAACAACAGTTGTAATACCTGCTGCGCCTATTAATAATAGAACAATCCAAAAAGTTAGGTTGCTGTTATCACCTGTCTTAACTTGTTCTCCCGGCATAGTAACGGTAGTCTTATCTCCATTAGCATCTCCAGGTTTTACTGATGGCTTGCCATTGTCATCCGGATCTGCCACTATCGGAGGAGCTTCTTTTCCCTCATACTGCTCTTCGCTAAGTAAGTTAGAGAAAATAAAGTTGCTGATAAAGCTGTATTCATCTCTCTGATGTACTTTGTTGGTAAGAGTGTTTGCAAAGAGAGCTATATCTATATCATTACCATCCTTATCTTTTCCTTCAAATTCAAAACCTTGAACTGAACCATTGATAAACTTGTTATATTTTTCTTTCATTGCATCTGTATAGGTAGGTATAAAGCCTTCCATAGGTTCTTTGCTTCCATCCATCTGAACAAGAGCTTTTGCTCCGTCAGGAATAGTTGAGAAGAAGCCTGCTCCATATCCATACATTACATCGTCATTTTCAGAAATATATGTTACGTTTACCAACGTCTCCTCAGGATAAGTTACATATCCCAAACAGTCCATAGCTCTTGAACAGCTTTCACGAACCAGACCGTCTCCGAGAAGATTATTTTTAACAGAGTTTGTTACACTGCTGCCATATCCAATATAAGGAGTTCCGTCTTTAACTGCTGCCAGTGAATTAGCATTAAGTGCGCTTGCACCAACGATTACATCAGCCTCTGACAATTCAGCAGTAGTAGTGAAATTCATCAGATCCATGGCAATTCTGTCATAGTTCCAGCTTGAACTTCCTACTCTGGTTGATTCAGTACATCCGCCTCTTGTATTCTTAGCAGGGATACCATTTATATATACAGTAGGTGCTTTTGCGATCTTAAGTGCCTTTATATCCTTGCCATAAACACCGGTTGCAGTAAGCATATACTTGTTTGCCACTGTCAGATAATCCTTGTAAGAACATATGAAGTTGCCTTTTTCGTCACCTTCGGTAATCATTGCAACAGTACGCCCATCTTTCAGCAATGCATTGATGGCTGAAGTAGAATCTTCGGAAACATTTTCAATTATGACATCTGCATCTTTTACCCCGGCAAAGGAAGAACCAAGACCGGCAACATATGCTTTTGTTCCGTCTTCATTCATGCTGTTTCCCATAACTTTCTTAATTTCATTGAACAACTTAGGCTCTGTTACGGTAGCCATATCAAAGCCTCTGGTTTCATTGAATGTAGTTATACCTTCGGAATAAAGAGTAGTCCAGCTCTGTATAAATGTTCCGTCATAAAGCAGTCCGTTTGCCACAGAACGCTTAGCCTGATACATGGTTATTATAGCTGTTCCTTTAGAATATTCAATGCCTTTATAAGTAAACGCTTTTTCTGCTATATTGACCTTTACATCATTTCTTGCAAGCATTTCAAGCATGTCGGCAGCGGCAGGAATATTTTTCTGGTTTTCTCTATCCATAGGAATGATATATGCTTCCGGATAGAAGTTGCCGTTTTCATCTTTGCCGTCAAATACAGGTCTGAACAAATCAGCTTCTGCACCTTCTACATCGTATTGGTCAGCAAACCATTGTCCAACTTCATCATAATCGTTAGAATTATAATTTGTTATACCACGTTTGTAGATTTCAACTTGTGCTTCCATATAGCTAAGCTTTTCATCTGCGATAAAGTCAGCCTGACCAATGATACCATAACTTACAGCAAGTGCTGACTGTGAGTTATATGCAGGAAGTTCAACAGTATATGAAACGCAGCCGTGAAGCATTGCAAACTGAGGCGTATAGCTTGTAGACATATCATCCCAAGGATCAGCCCAGTAAGTTTCATCTTTTCCATCTGCAGTCTTATTTCCTGTATATTCAAGGTAATCTCTCTGCGGCATTACATAGCTGTTATGCCACTCATTATTAGCTACTGCTGCAATACCAAAAGCTTCACCGCCTGTAACAAGATGCCTTGCCAACAAATCGTATTCAAAGTTAGGTTCATGCGGTGGATCACACGGTTCACACTGGAAGCCGTTAACTCTTCCATGGAATTCTGTAAACGAAACAGGATTAAAACTTCCTATTAGTCTCTGCATATTTCTTGTTTCAGGAGTTGTCTGGAAAGAATTATCCCTATTTAAATCATAACCGTTATCAGCTGTACGTGTTATATAAGTACGTCCGTCAACGTTTTCTTCGGGAACAATTATAAAGAAAACATCTTTGAGCAAGTCATCTATGACAGCCTCTCTGTTATCTACTTCATAATATTTATCTAAATCTACTTTACTTGAACTTGTATTTCCTGCTCTTATATATCCAAGATAAGTTGCATCGGAAGCAATCAGTTCAGGGATAGCAAGACTTCCCTTTGCTCCAACTGTTCCCATTTCTGTCTGAAGCTGAGTTTCACCTTCAGCAGTAAAACCGGTCAAATAATCATAAGGAATATTACCCTTTTTCACCAATTTCTTTGCAAAATCAAGGATACCATCAGATGCAGCAACCTCGTTGGAGTGAATATTTGAATATAAAACAGGAACTCTCAAATCATCTGCACCGCCGGACTTAATTTGGCTAAGCGCCTTTTCAGGATTTGTCTCTGCAAGTTCTGCAAATTCAAGCCACTTGTCTACAGAAGCTTTCTTATCTGCAACTATTATATATGGCATATCTCTTCCGCCTGATGAAGTTCCCATGGAAAATTTTTCAGCATATAAGCCATTAGCTTTTCCTGTCTTTACGATTTCATCTATTTCAGCATAAATCTCATCCATAGTATGGAATCCTATATAAGGCACCACCTTAGCAGGCGCACTTCCAAGCGCTTCATCTGCTGTCTTAGCTGTAAAATTAAAATAACCACAAACGTCTAAATAAGCTCCTCCATTTGAATGAGGTGCACTATAATCAGCTTTACTTCTACTGTAAAAATAACATCCCACATCAAAGGTCACATCAAGATAAACTTTGCCGCCATCTTCTCTTGCCGCATAACGAATATTGCTGAACATATCGCCTTTATTCTGATTTTTCCAATCTGATATAGGACCTCCGGCAGTTTGATTAGGATAAATAGTTTCATCAACATAAGGTCTAGCTTTGTCACGTATAAGTGATAACTCAATGTTATTCCCATCGATGAGAGCCTGCAACTCTGCCTGCGTTTTTCCCTCAATAGGAATTGAAATTTTGGCATCCTTTGTATCGGCTGCCAAAGGAATTTCTATGTCCACATCATAAGCTGTTGCAACAGGCTGCGGAACTTCCGCAGATACAGCAGAAAATGCCATAGGCATAATAAGTGCTATAACCAAAACCATTACAAACATCTTAAGGGACATATTGTTTTTGGAATAATTCATTTCCTCTCCTCCTTCATTTTTACTTTTCCTTTTATCCTTTTAGTTGCCATTATTTTACTATAATTATAGTATATTATAATAAAAATCACAAGAAACATTTGACAAATTTTTAACTTTTCAAAAAGATTCACCTTTGTAAAACGAATATATAAAAGGAATTATTTTCATAAGTATATCACTTGTCCAATATACAATCAACAAGAATCATTATAAATATTTGTAAATTTAAATAAATATTCGAATTTTGTCGAATATTATCTGCATTTATCGTATATTTTGTATTTTTATTCATAATGCACGAAGTTTGTCTTGTAATAACAAAACACACCTTAAACAATTTAAGATGTGTCTATTTATGCTTATATTTACTTTTTTCGCTCTAGCCTGGCGGCCAAGTGAGTTTTCTCTTCCCAAGAATATGAAAATGCAAATGCTTAACTGTCTGAAAAGCATCTTCTCCATTATTACTCACAACTCTGTAACCGCCTGAAAGTTCTAAATCCTCTGCAATCTTATGAATAGTAAACATTATATGTCCCATAAGTTCTTTATCTTCCTCTTTTACATCGTCAAGAGACTCAATATGTTTCTTAGGTATAACGAGCACATGTACAGGTGCCTGAGGTTCCAAATCATGAAAACATATAAGTTTGTCATCTTCATATACAATGTTTGATGGAATCTGATGATTTGCTATCATACAAAAAACACAATCTGCCATTAAAATTCTCCTTTCATTCCGTCTTTATATAGTTCAAGGAGTTTCACCTCCCTAAAGCCGTTTAAATCATTTTCTGAGCCGAACGCATAAACCTTTATATAATTATCAGTATATCCTGTTATATAGTCTCCTTCTCTTTCTTCAAATAAAACAGTTCTATAATCTCCTATAGATTTTTTGAAAAACTCAGTTGATGCTTTTTCTCCCGCTTTAATAAGCATGTTTACTCTCGAATTCTTAACTTGTGATTCAACTTGCCCATCCATTTTTGCTGCAGCAGTACCGTTCCTCTTAGAATACCTAAAACCATGAACTTTACAAAATCCGGCATCTTCTATAAGTTTAATACTATCATTAAAATCTTCTTCACTTTCGTTTGGAAAACCAACTATTATATCAGTGCTTATCCCATAAAGAGGATCTTGCATGCGAAGTGCTTCAACAATTTCCATATAATCGCGGGCTTTATATGGCCGGTTCATCAATCCAAGTATTTTATCGCTTCCGCTCTGTGCAGACAAATGCAAATGGTGACAAAGCTTATCATACTTCATAAGACGTTTTATATAATCTGCATTTATAACCGCAGGCTCAAGAGAACTGAATCTCAGTCTAAATTCTCCCGGCAAATCATTAAGGGCTTTTACTATCGACTCAATTCCATCTTGTCTGGTCCACTCAGGGTATAAATGCGCAAAACTATCTTCTGTGCCATAAAGAGCTGTATTTATTCCTGTTAGAATCAATTCTTTAAAGCCTTTGGCAATAAGAGTCTTAGCCTCATCTATTATCTCCTCCGGATTACGGCTCCTCACCTTTCCTCTGGCAAATGGAATCAAACAATATGAGCAAAATCTGTCACACCCCTCTTGTATTTTAATATATGCGCGGGTTCTGGACTCCATAGAGCAAATTATGCCGGCATCTTGATATGTACACAGTTCGTCATATGTCTTTATATGAGATTGCTGCACTTTTTCCTGAATAAACTCTTCTACATATTTTATAATATTATTTTTTTCTCCAGTACCTGCAACTATATCTACCTCAGGAAGAGAAGTCAATTCCTCAGGTTTTATCTGAGCATAACAGCCTGTCACTGCAACGACTGCATCGGGGTTGCCTTTTTTCATACGTCTTATATACTGCCTCGATTTACGGTCCGCTATGTTGGTAACTGTACAAGTATTTATTACATAAACATCGGCAAAATCCTCTTCTCCAACGGACTGAAAACCGGCTTTTTCGAACTGTTCTCTCATTGCCTCTGTTTCATATTGATTCACTTTACATCCTAAAGTGTGAAATGCTACTTTCATATTTTCCTCTTTATTTTTTAGGTATATATTTGAACTTTTCTTATAAGTGACATTGACAAAAATATTGATTTCATATGGTTTTTACAACACTTCACCTGTTTTGTTGACTTTTTAATGCTATTTTCAAAACTTTTGCCAACAGCCGTACTGTTTTCGACAAGCTTCGACACAATTAGAACCCTAAAATTGTAAAATTCATTGAGAATTTTAATTTTTGTCAACAGACCTAACTATTATACCATAGCTGCAAGGATATGTTGCTGTGATTCAATGAACGCTTGCCTGCGGCAACGCCGTAAATATTATCCTGCGTTCATTATACCATAATTGCGGCATTTATGCCGCAGCAGCGGTAGCTGCCTGTGCTAAAAGCACAGGAATTATGATTCAATGTTCTCTCAGACGCCAAAATCTTTGATTTTGCCAGCGCCGTGAGGTTATTATACCATGTGTTTATGATTCTACCATATCAAAATCATAAAACGATAAAACTCCGGTTAACGCACTCATAATTCATTATTGCAGGCGACTTGCTCTTCGCTGAAACATCCTGTGAACTTCGGCAAAGTTGCGCACATTTGCGGTCTGAAATTAAAACCTGTCTGAGCCAGTAAGGGCGAGTTGTTTTAATTACCCGCAAAGGAAGCAACGAGCCTCAAAGCTCACCTGTTTCAAAGAGAAGTAAGAAGTATGCAATAATGAATTTATTATACCATATCCACACCTTTAATAAAATCCCCCTACACAAAAATCAAAAGCAAAGGCCGTAATAATCACTCCCTTTGGCGAATATAATATTGCCACAGGAAAGGATTGTATCACATGAAAAAAACTGATTTTTTACTATTTCTTTTAATTCTTCTAATGATTTTATCAGGTACTCTTGCTTATCTTGGTTCAACAGAAGACGTTGCATCTGTAGTACCTGTAGTCGCCGATAACAGAGATACTGTTGAACTTCCGGTTCTCATGTATCATGGAATAACTGACTTGCCGGCATCAGTAAGCGAATATACTATCCTTCAAGATACCTTTGAACAAGATTTAAAGTGGCTTGGCGATCATGGATTCACCAGCGTTTCATTACAACAGCTAATAGACTATACAGAAAAAGGCAAAGCATTGCCAGATAAGCCAGTTCTCATAACTTTTGATGACGGATACGTCAATAACTATACCTTTGCATTTCCTTTGCTTCAAAAATACCACATGAAAGCAGTTATTTCTGTAATAGGACGTGAAGCAGATATCAGCTCAGGCGATATGTATCGCAAGCTTTCAAATTCCAGTCTTTCATGGGGTGAAATCGCGCTTCTTTCCAACTCAGAAAACGTAGAAATCGGCAGTCATACCTACAATCTTCACACCACATCAAAAGGGCGCAAAGGCGCTGATAAAAAAGCCGGCGAAAGCCAGAAAGACTATGAAGCTGTTTTAAAAGAGGATCTTACAAAATCAAGAGATAAAATTACAGAATCTAGCGGAATCAGTCCTGTTCTTTTCGCCTGGCCATACGGAGCACATCCTAAAGACGGCAGCGCCGACAAAGTACTAAAAGAATTAGGATTTAAGATTTCTGTCACAAGCTATCAAAAAACCAATGTCATAGAAAAAGGCAATCCTGATTCGCTTTTTGGACTTAAACGATTTTTACGCACACCTGATTTTGACATGAACAAAATTATCTGATAAAATACCCTCATAGGGGGTGAGCAGAATGAATTTACCAAATAGAGAAGAAAAAACTGCTAACGTAACAGTTAATGTAGATGTTTCTAAAATCGTAAGAAACCTAAGTATTGCCGGAGTTCTAGTCGTAGGTATTGTGTTCGGTTGTGCAACTTACCGCAAGGTTGCTAAATGGCAGAAGGACGAAGAGTAATAAAACAAGAGAGCATCTTGAGTCTGGCTCATAATGCTCTCTTTTTATTATAATTCAAGTTCATACATTATCATGGCAATAGCAGCAGGTCCAGCCGTTTCTGTTCTTAAAATGGTTTTTCCAAGGCTAACTTTCTCAGTTCCTTTATTACTTAAGGCTACCGCTTCCTTATCGCTAAATCCGCCTTCAGGGCCTATTATCACCGCCACTGTCCTCGGCTTAATTCTTGCGTTCAAAATCTTTCTCAAAGAATCTTTAATTGTATTGTTTTCTTCATTTTCATAAGGAAAAATCACCAGATCATAATCTCCCAGGTGGTCAATTGTTTGATCAAAAGTGTGGGGCTCATGAACACTTGGAATGATACCGCGCTTACACTGCTTGACCGCCTCATCACTTATCTTCTGCCACCTGTCCAGCTTCTTTTTGAAGTTACCTTTGTCAACCACCACAGTTCTTTCCATAAACACCGGAACTATAGAATTTACGCCAAGTTCCACTGACTTTTGAATAATCTCCTCCATTTTACTTCCTTTAGGGATACCTTGATAAAGAGTAATTTTAGTCTCCGGCTCGCGGGCAAACTTTTGCTTGTCCAAAATCAAAAGCACAGCCTCATTTTCAGTAAACTCCTCAATTAAAGCCTCGTACTCCCATATCTCTCCATCAGAAATATCGACTTTATCTCCACAGCCAAGTCGCAGAACTTTTTTCATATGGTGCAAATCATTTTTATCTGTCAAATATATATATTTATCACGTATATCAGATGGCTCTACAAAAAACCTGCTCATACTTCCTCCTTTGGCAAAACAGCTGCTATTGCACACCACATGCCATCTTCCCTTATTTCTGCAATTTCAAAGCCACATTCTATTATAGCTTTTGTAACCTCTTCTTTCTTTTCGATCAAAATGCCTGAAGAAATATATATACCACCAGCTTTTAAATGCTTCACTGCATGTTTGCTGAGCAACACAACTAAATCTGCCATGAGATTAGCTACAATCAAATCAGCTTTAAATTCTATTCCTTCCACAAGATTACCGTATTGAATCTTTACCCTATCCTCACATCCATTAAGTACAATATTATCCTTGGATACTTTTACTGCTTCGGGATCTATATCAATAGCCAAAGTCTCACCTGCTCCTAAAATCGCCGCCCCTATGGAAAGGATTCCCGATCCGCAGCCTACATCCAAAACCTTTTGTGATGGCTTAAGGTATTTCTCCATGAGCTTAAGGCAAAGGGAGGTTGTCTCATGAGTACCTGTACCAAAAGCCATTCCAGGATCTATTTCTATTACCAGATCTTCCTTGCGAGCTCGGTACTCTTCCCAAGTTGGTTTAACTACTATTCTCTCTGAAACTCTTGCCGGCTTAAAAAACTCTTTCCATTTATCTTTCCACTGAGAATCGTCTTCTATAGTGATTTTAACTATTGCATCTTCATATTCTTTCTTTACTGCATCGGCTATTTTCGATGCACGTTCTTCCTCGCCATATTCAAGATAAAAAGTTATCTTTGGCATACTATCTTTTCTATCCAAGACTTCCTGTGATATATAGTCCCACTCATAATCCACTTCCTTATTTAGCAGCCTGTCCAAATCTTTAGGATCCTCAACTACAGTGTCAGTTATATCGTGCATCATTAGAAAGCCCGTCACTTGTTCAATCTCACTGGCTTTAACTTCAATATCTATCTGTATATATTTCATAACATTTTCACCTCATATTTTATATATTACAGTTTAATGTATTGCAGGACATACCGCAAAGAGTTTTTTCTAAAAAAGTACAAATTTTCTTATTATCTTTGATATACTTTCCTGCGACCTTATATCCTCTTAATAAGTACATATTAAATTGGTATGTTGCCTATATCCGTTTCTTCTGTTTCAGTCAAAATTTTATATTCTGTTCTTGCTTCTTTCAATATATCAGAAACAAGCTCTTTTCTCACAAGATATTGAATTCTGCAAATGTTTCTTGTTATTCCTTTTTCAACATCATTGCTTCTCTCTGTATAATATTTACTGCCGTTTTTCGTCCTTATAATTAATTGTCCACCTTTATACTTAGCTGCTTCTTTACTTAACAATTCCATTCTCTGCTGCTGTCTTGCAATCATTTCGTTAGCCATGGTTAAACTTATATCTCACTGATAATTCATCCTCTCCTCATTTTTACACATTTTGCCATTCAAGCGCTGTAGCCACAACCATTTTTTTACATTTTCTCACTGTTTTGAAAAATATATGTTTTCTAAGAGAATTTTATCTATCACTGACCAAGTTTTTCTCTAATTTTAATAAAAAAGTCTAATTTAAGAGAATAAATACATCATTTTTCTCTCAAAACCTGTGATTTTTTAGAGTTAGTGAGAAAACCTAAATTCAGAGAACAAAAAATCCCTCTCCGAAGAGAGGGACTATGCTACTTAAACATTTCTTTGATTTTTTCTGCAAAACCGCCTTTTTTCTGATAACATTCTTCCGTAACGACTTTGCCCATTTCTGAAATAGCTTTTTTCTGTTTATTGTTAAGCTTTGTAGGAACCTCCAAATTAACCTTTACGTACAAATCTCCCTTTGATTCACGGCGAAGGTGCTTAATGCCCTTATCCTTAAGTCTGAAAACAGTTGCAGGCTGAGTTCCTGCCGGAATCTTATACGATACCTTGCCATCAAGAGTCGGTACAACAAGCTCCGCTCCAAGAGCAGCCTGGTCAAAACTTATAGGCATTTCAAGGTACAAGTCATCTCCTTGTCTCTTAAATATCTTATGCGGCTTAACAGAGATAACTATATATAAATCCCCAGTAGGGCCTCCGTTAACTCCCGGTTCGCCCTGACCTCTTATAGGAATTACACTTTCATTGTCTACACCTGCTGGTATGTCTATGGAAAGCTTAATTGTCTTTTTAACTCTGCCTGTTCCCTTGCAATCCGGACAAGCTTCCTCAATAATCTTACCACTGCCGCCGCACTGATCACATGTAGTAACACTCTGGAACTGGCCAAAAGGAGTTCTCTGTGTCTGGCTTATTTGTCCGCTTCCATTACACTTAGGGCAAGTCTTTTTAGATGTCCCTGGTTTTGTTCCCTCACCTTTGCATGTAGGACATGAAACAAATTTGTTAATTTCAACTTCTTTCTTGGTTCCAAAAGCAGCTTCTTCAAAAGTAATCGTTATAGCTTTTTGAAGATCTCTGCCCTTTCTTGGCTGATTTGCCTTTCTCTGCTGCTGACCGCCGCCAAAACCACCGCCGAACATACCTCCAAACATATCGAAAATATCTTCGAAACCGCCAAAACCGCCGCTGAAGCCGCCGCCTCCAAAGCCTGCATTAGGATCTACTCCTGCATGACCAAATCTATCGTACTTACTCTTTTTATCAGGATCTGACAGAACGCTATATGCCTCGTTTACCTCTTTGAACTTTTCTTCCGCCGCCTTGTCTCCCGGGTTCTTATCAGGATGATATTTCATCGCCATCTTACGAAAAGCTTTTTTTATCTCATCCTCGCTTGCACCCTTTTTCAAGCCAAGCACTTCATAATAATCACGTTTTTCTGCCATAATTTACCTCTTTACAATCAAAAGCCTTTCTCGCTTATCCTCGGTACAGATGCCTTTTGGTTCATCCCTCGCAATGTTTTGGGAACTCGGCAAAATCGGTGCCGAGTTCCTTACAAAACATTTTGCTCGTTCTTTCACAAAGGCAAAGCTGCCCCTTGCGGAATCGCTCGGAAAGTCTTTGATTGCAATCTACATATATTTTAAAATTTGTGAGACCTCGTCTCGTGTTGCGGCACAGGAAATTTTTCGCTATGCAAGGCGGACGGGCTAAGGCGAAGCGGAGCATACTCATAGTATGTGACCGTAAAGCCCACCAAATCGTAGATTTGAGAGCTTCTGGTATGAGACCTGCCTCAATTTGCATTGCAAATTGGGCTAGGGCTTCAAGCACCGTACTTATGCCTGCCCAACGCTGCAGAGCGGAAAATTAACAAGCCGCACTATTTATCGTCATCAACTACTTCATAGTCTGCATCAACTACATTATCATCTGCAGGACCTGACTGAGCTCCGCCTGCTGCATGGCCCGGATCAAAGCCTGCACCTGCTGCTGCCGCCGGGTCTACGCCTGCTGCCTGAGCCTGCTGATAAAGCTTAGTTGAAATTATGTGGAACTTTTCAGTAAGAGCATCTGTCTTTTCTTTTATCTGGTCAACTGTTCCGTTATTGAGAACTGCCTGAAGCTGATCTTTAGCATCGTTGATTTCAGTCTTTTCTTCTTCACTAAGCTTGTCACCCAAATCCTTTACAGACTTTTCTGTCTCATAAACGAGAGATTCTGCTCTGTTTCTGATTTCAACCTCTTCTTTTCTCTTCTTGTCTTCTTCTGCATATGCTTCTGCTTCTTTAACCTTCTTATTGATTTCATCTTCTGAAAGGTTAGTTGAAGAAGTAATCGTAATTCTCTGCTCCTTACCTGTTCCCATATCTTTAGCGCTTACATTTACGATACCGTTGGCATCTATATCAAATGTAACTTCAATCTGAGGGATTCCACGAGGAGCAGGAGCTATTCCTGTAAGCTGGAATCTTCCGAGTGTAGTGTTTCCTGCGGCTATTTCACGTTCACCCTGCATTACATGAATGTCAACAGCTGTCTGATTGTCAGCGGCAGTGGAGAATATCTGGCTCTTCTTTGTAGGAATTGTAGTATTTCTTTCGATTAGCTTTGTTGCAACTCCTCCTAAAGTTTCAATTGAAAGTGAAAGTGGTGTTACGTCCAAAAGAAGTACATCGTGAACTTCGCCTGTAAGAACACCTGCCTGAATTGCAGCTCCTATTGCCACGCACTCATCAGGATTGATTCCCTTAAACGGTTCTTTACCTGTTACTTTCTTTACAGCTTCCTGAACAGCAGGAATTCTTGTTGAACCGCCTACTAAGATAACTTTAGCAATGTCTGAATTTGATACGCCTGCATCTGCCATGGCTTTCTGCATAGGTCCGATAGTTCTTTCTACCAAATGTCCTGTAAGCTGATCAAATTTTGCTCTTGTCAAATCCTCATTCATATGAAGAGGTCCGTCTGCTGTTACTGTGATAAACGGCAGGTTAATATTAGTAGTCTGTGAACCGGAAAGTTCCTTCTTAGCTTTTTCTGCTGCTTCTTTAAGTCTCTGAAGAGCCATTTTATCTGCTCTCAAATCAACACCGTGTTCTTTAGCAAAATTATCTGCTAAATAGTTCAAAATAACCTCGTCAAAATCATCTCCGCCGAGACGAGTATCTCCGTTAGTAGCCAGTACTTCAAATACGCCGTCTCCAAGTTCCAGGATAGATACATCGAAAGTACCACCGCCAAGGTCATATACCAAAATCTTGTGTGATCCCTCTTCTTTGTCAAGACCATAAGCAAGAGAAGCAGCTGTAGGTTCATTGATAATTCTCTTTACATCAAGACCTGCGATTCTTCCTGCATCTTTTGTAGCTTGCTTCTGAGCATCTGAGAAATAAGCAGGAACTGTAATTACAGCTTCTGTAACCTTTTCTCCAAGATAACTTTCTGCATCGCTCTTTAATTTTGTAAGAATCATCGCTGAAATATCCTGCGGTGTATAGTCTTTTCCGTCGATTGCTACCTTATAGTCTTCTCCCATATGTCTCTTTATGGAAGAAATCGTTCTGTCCGGATTGGTAACTGCCTGTCTCTTAGCAGTTTCTCCTACAAGTCTTTCTCCGTCTTTTTTAAATCCTACTACGGATGGAGTAGTTCTCATTCCTTCTGCGTTTGCTATTACTGTCGGTTCTCCGCCTTCCAGTACGGAAACACATGAGTTTGTTGTACCTAAGTCAATACCGATTACTTTTGCCATTTTATTTTCCTCCTATTAGTTAGCGACCTTTACCATTGAAGGTCTTATCACTCTATTATTTAAAACGTACCCCTTCTGGAGAACCTCTGTTACCTTTCCGCTTTCGTACTCAGTCGAATCCTCCGTCATTACAGCGTTATGGAAGTTAGGATCAAAATCTTCTCCAAGCGCTGTTATTTCACTGGCTCCCGCTTTTTCAAGCACCCCTAAGAGCTGTTTTAAAATCATTTCCATTCCTTGATAAAAACTATCGCTTTCGTCTCCGGCAGCAAGAGCTCTCTCAAAGTTATCTATTACATTAAGCAGTTCGCTTATTATTTTTTCATTTGCGAACGCATAAATGTCACTTTTTTCTTTTTCTGTTCTGCGTTTAAAGTTCTGAAAATCCGCCATCAGTCTCAAATATTTGGTATTCAAAGCTTCTTCTTCAGGATCAGATTGCTGTTCATCTTCTTTTTGCTCATCTTTGCATTCAGAAGCATCCTCTTCTTCCTCTTCACACACTTTTTCTTCTTCTAAAACTTCTTCATTTTTTTTAGCATCTTCACTCATCTTCTCCGCTACCTCCACTTTCGAGTTTAAACGTATCGCTCAAATTATCAGTCAAATATTCTATTATAGAAGTGACTTCACTGTATTTCATTCTCGTAGGACCGATTACGCCAATCTTTCCTACCAGCTTGCCGTCCACATGATAGCTTGCAGTGATGAGCGCACAATCATTCATAATATCATCTGCGTTTTCTTCACCTATAGTAACTATAACCCCATCTTCTCTCTCTATAAGCTTCTTGGTGAAATCTTCTTTCTGGCTGAGCATCTCTATAAAGCTCTTAGCCTTTTGCAAATCGTTGTACTCTGGTATATCAAATATGTTTGTAAGCCCCTCCATGTACAGATTAACATTCAGCATATCTTCAAGAGTTCTCATAAAGTTAGGCATTACATCCTGTGCCAGACCGCTCATAGCCGCTATATCGCTTTCAAAATTCTCTATAATATTATTTGTAAGAACTTCGCTTATAGTCTTGCCTTTATAATTATATGTCATAGTTTTTGCAAGAAGCTGAAGATTTTCTTCGCTGTAAGGCACTTTAACATTCAGAGCCGTATTGGAAATCTTACCGCTTTCTGAAACTATCATCAAAACTATGGTTTTTTCATCTACCGGCAATAGATTTATAAACTTTAAAGAGTCATCATCTTTTGTCGGTGTCAGCGCAAATGAAGTAAGATTTGTTATTTCAGACAGAAGCGAAGCTGCATGCTCTATGGTCTTTTCAAATTCATTGACATTTGACTTAAGCCTCTCTGATATTACATTCTTTTCCTCTCTGCTGAGCTCCTTCTTTTCCATGAGAGCATTTACATAAAGTCTATATGCCATATCTGACGGAACTCTGCCCGCAGATGTATGAGGATGAGTCAAATAACCCATCTCCTCAAGATCCGCCATTTCATTTCTTACTGTTGCGGGACTTATCCCCAGATCATATTTTTTAGAAATAGTCCTGGAGCCTACCGGTTCAGCAGTCTTAACATAATCGCTGATAATTGCTTGTAAAATTTTCAGTTTACGTTCTGTAAGTTCCATGACCTTTCCCCTTTGTTAGCACTCATCGTTTTGGAGTGCTAATTTATATATATAAAATACTACCTAATGAGTCTAATGTCAACAGAAATAGCAAAAATTTTTGTGTATTTTTTGTGAAATCTCTGCCTTTCTTCTGTTCATATTATGATTCCCGTAAAATCAAAAAAATAACACCCACAAAGAACAAAGTCGGCTTCGCCGATTCTTTTTCAGAGGTAGACTTTGTTACATTCCGTCAATATCGTAAAACGATATTTCCTACATGATAAAAAATGCCAAGGTTTACTTGGCATAAAATCTATAGTTTCTCTTTTGATTTTTTATAAAAAATAATCCTAAGCGCAAACATAACCAATATAATTGCAATCCATTGTGATACAGACAGTGGTCCGAAAAATCCCCTCTCCGGATCACCTCTGAAAAATTCCAGCACAAATCTCATGCACCCATAAATTACAATATATAGAGGAAAAGTTTTTGAAAATTTTGGATGTTTGTCTTGAACATATATTATTATAGCAAAAATAATTAAATTTCCTGCTGCTTCTACAAGCTGAAGAGGGAATCCATTCACACCACCGCAGCATCCGGCGGTATAACAGCCTATTCTGCCGAAAAAATGAAACAAGGGAACAGCTGGCGCTACAAGCTCCATGACTCTGCCAAATTGCAGCCCAAATTGCTTACAATATATATAAAAAGCAATGACTATGCCTATAAAACCTCCATAAAATACAAATCCGCTTTGCATCAGTGTTTCCAAAAGCTGATTATTCCAATTTATCTTATCCCAATATTCTATAAAATCCGGAATCATACAAATAAGCGCAAGCAATTTTGATCCAACTACAATGCCCACTATCGAATAGGCAAATAAATTTATCAAATCACCTTTTTCTATGTCATAAATGCGTCTTCTTTTTAAGCACAACAACAAAGCCGCTAAAAGCCCTACAAATCCGATAATCGAATAAAATGAAATTTGTTTTCCTAAAACTACAATATAATTATCCATAACTTACCTAACAAAAAACCGAACACAGACGAAGAAATCTCCTCTTCTGCGCTCGGTTTTAAATCAAATTGCATTAAAGGGATGCGCCTATGCTTAATAATGTACCCACTGCACAGATTGCACATGCATACATCAATCCTCCGATAGCAACTGCTACTATGGAACATACCATTCCACCTGTAGCCATACCATTCTTGCCCTCTTTTTTGTTTGCCTGCACAGATAATACTATACCTACAATTCCGGCAACAATACCTATAATAGGATAAATAAAATCAAAGACTATACCTACTATTCCAAGCACCAATGATGCAATTGACAATGTTTTTTTCTGTTCTTCCATAATTCTACCTCCTTTTTAACATTAATTATACACATTCTACACTATTTCGACAAATTTAGCAATATTATTTTGTCCAATCTCTTACTCTGTCCACAGATTTTTTCCATCCTTGAAGAAGGTTTTGACGCATTTGGCTTTCCATTGACGGTTCAAAGGTTTTATCAATCTGCCAGTTTTCAAGAACATCTTCCTTACTCTTCCAATAACCTACAGCAAGACCTGCCAAATATGCAGCTCCTAAAGAAGTAGTCTCTATACAAACAGGTCTTTCAACATGACAATCTAAGATATCTGCTTGAAACTGCATCAAAAAATCATTTGAGCATGCACCGCCGTCGACTTTTAAAGACATAATCCCGCCTTCAAGATCTTCTGCCATAGCATCTATTAAATCATTTGTCTGATATGCGAGAGATTCGAGAGTTGCTCTAACCAGATGATTCTTATTAGCCCCTCTGGTAATTCCGAATACTGCTCCTCTTGCATACGGATCCCAATAAGGCGCACCAAGTCCTACAAACGCAGGTACAACATAAAGTCCGCAGGAATCTTCAACAGATGTTGCCATAGTCTCCGAATCAGACGATTTTTCTAAAATATTAAGTTCATCCCTTAGCCATTGTATTGCAGCTCCACAAACGAAAACCGAACCTTCAAGGGCATAATTAACTTTGTCGTCCAGACCCCATGCTATGGTAGTAACAAGACCATTCTTAGAAAACACAGGTTTTTCACCTGTATTCATGAGCAAAAAGCAACCCGTTCCATAAGTATTTTTACTTTCTCCCACTTCAAAGCACGTCTGTCCAAAAAGAGCTGCTTGCTGATCTCCTGCGGCTCCTGCAATCTTAATCGGTCCTCCGAATATGGTATCTACAGTCTCACCATATATGCAGCTTGACGGTTTAACATCAGGAAGCATAATCTTCGGAATATCCAATAAACTCAATATTTCATCATCCCACTCTAATGTATTTATATTAAACATCATCGTTCTTGATGCATTGGAATAATCAGTAATGTGAACTTTTCCTCCTGTCATATTCCATATAAGCCAAGTTTCTATTGTGCCAAACAGAAGCTTTCCCTGTAAAGCTTTTTCTCTTGCTCCCGGTACATTATCTAAAATCCATTTGAGCTTGGTTCCACTAAAATATGCATCTATAAACAATCCTGTTTTACTGCGTATCATATCCTTATAGCCTTCTGAAATTAGGCTGTCACAATATTCCGCAGTCCTGCGGCACTGCCAGACTATAGCATTATATACAGGTATTCCTGTTTCTTTATCCCAAACCACAGTAGTCTCTCGTTGATTGGTTATTCCTATTGCCTCTATATCTCTGTATGTGCATCCTATTTTAAGAAGCGCTTCCTGAGCAACACCCATCTGCGTAGACCAAATTTCCATAGCGTCATGTTCAACCCATCCATCTTTAGGATATATTTGATTAAACTCTTTTTGTGCAACGCTTATCATATTGCCTTTCTTATCATATATTATGCATCTGGAACTGGTAGTTCCCTGATCAAGGGATAAAATATATTTTTTCATAATACTCTCCTGCTAAAAGTTTTAAACAAACAATGCCATTATTTTGTTGGATATATTCATCCCTTTGCGGGTAAGCGCTACATGACGCATATCATAAACCGCATATCCATTTTTTACGAATTTTTCAAACTCAGCACGCTGAGAACTATACAAATCCCAAAATTCATTTTTAAATTTTCTTTTAAAATCATCAAAGACAATTCCTTTAGTTGTCCTCAATGCTGTAAACGCATATTCCGACACATTATCCTTATACGTGTTAACATTATATGAGTCTACGCAATTAGCCCCAAATGCCGAAGAAGATTCAAATCTTATCATTGACGTCATATCCTGGCTCCACATAGTATTGTAATATTCTCTGACGTTCAGTATATTAGAATATCTCACATCTCTGATAAACGAATGGGCGCCCGCTCCAAGTCCAAGATATTCAGAAAGGTTCCAGTATTTAAGATTATGTCTGCACTCCATTCCTCGAAGGGAAGCGTTGGATATCTCGTACTGTTTATATCCTGCTTTTTCAATCATATCCAGTCCTATTGCATACATCCTGCGATCTTCTTCTATAGGAGTCTCTATGAAGTCTCCTTTTTTAAGCATTTTGCCAAAAACAGTGTTTTCTCCGATTTCAAGACTATAAAAAGAAATATGTTCAGGTCTTAATTCCAATGTCTTCTCAACACTTTCTTTCCATATCTTTTTATTTTGCCCAGGCACGGCAAACATGAGATCAAGACTTATATTTTCAAAACCCGCAGATCTTGCAAGATTTACAGTCTTAAATATATCTTCTGATTTATGTATACGGCCTAATTTTTGAAGCACATCATCGTCAAATGACTGAGCGCCTATGCTAAGCCTGTTTATACCCATACTTCTATATCTATTAAGTTTATCCATAGAAAGAGTCGCCGGATTGCATTCAAGGGTTATTTCACAATCATCATCTACAGTAAAATAATTTTTTAAAGCCCCCAAAATCTTCTCTATGAATTCAGGTTCCATAAGGCTAGGAGTTCCTCCGCCAAAAAATACGGTATCTGCTTTAAAATTTTTACCATACTTAATGCCATAAAACATTATCTCTTTTAATAACGCCCTAGTATATTCTTTTCTTATCTTTGCATCGTCACATGCAACAGAAAAAAAGTCACAGTAAAAACATTTCTTTACGCAAAATGGTATATGAACATATATTCCTGAACTTGCCATAATTGTTACCTATTATTTATTTTCATCATACTTGAGAACCGCGGTAAATGCTTCTTGCGGCACTTCCACAGTTCCAAACTGACGCATTCTCTTCTTTCCTTCTTTCTGTTTTTCAAGAAGTTTTTTCTTTCTCGAAATATCTCCTCCATAGCACTTGGCTATAACATCTTTTCTGTATGCTTTAACAGTCTCCCTGGCAATCACTTTCTGGCCTATAGCTGCCTGAATAGGCACTTCAAACTGATGCATAGGTATTATGGTCTTCAATTTTTCACATACAAACCGTCCTCTTGCATAAGACTTAGACTCATGCACTATCATAGAAAAGGCATCTACTAAGTCTTTATTTAAAAGGATATCCATTTTAACCACATTCGAACGTTCATATCTTATAAACTCATAGTCCAATGAACCATATCCTCTGGTTTTGGATTTTAAAGCATCAAAGAAATCATAAATAACCTCGTTAAGCGGCATTTCATAGTGAAGTTGAACCCTGGCCTCTGTTATATATTCCATGTGTATCATTTTTCCGCGTCTTTCTTGACACAGCTCCATTATAGCCCCTACATATTCCTTTGGAATCATAATATCGGCTTTTACCATAGGCTCTTCTATATAGCTTATTTCTTGCTGAGGCGGCAGGCTTGTAGGATTTTGTATCATCTCTACAGTTCCGTCTTGCTTAACTACTCTGTATATAACACTTGGTGATGTGGTAATTACACCAAGATCAAACTCTCTCTCAAGTCTTTCTACAATGATTTCCATGTGAAGCAGCCCTAAAAATCCGCATCTGAATCCAAATCCAAGGGCTGTAGATGTTTCCGGCTCAAAATTAAACGCAGCGTCATTTACCTGGAGCTTTTCCAAAGCGTCTTTAACATTTTCGTACTTTTCTCCCTCCGCAGGGTATATGCCGCAATAAACCATAGATTGAGCTTTTTTATATCCTGGCAGCATTTCCTCTGTCGGGTCACTGTCAAGTGTAATGGTATCGCCCACTCTTGCATCAGAAACCTGTTTAATACTTCCGCATATGTATCCTACTTCTCCGGCTTTCAATATATCTGTAGCTACAGGTCCGGGAGCACATACACCTACTTCTGTTACTTCATACTTTTTGCCTGTGTTCATCAGGCGTATTATATCACCTTTTTTAACTTGTCCATCTATTATTCTGGTATAAATTATTACACCTTTATAATTATCATACTTTGAGTCGAATATCAGGGCTTTTAACTTGCCTTTTTCATCACCGGAAGGCGCAGGAATTACTCTTACCACCTCTTCAAGCAGTTCTTCTATTCCTATCCCCTCTTTAGCAGAAATCAAAGGTGCTTCAGATGCATCAAGTCCTATTACCTCCTCAATTTCCTGCTTAGTCTCCTCAGGTCTTGCAGAAGCAAGATCAATCTTATTGAGTACAGGAAGTATTTCAAGATTTTCGTCTATTGCAAGATAAACGTTGGCAAGCGTTTGAGCTTCTACACCCTGCGTTGCATCAACTACAAGAACTGCGCCTTCACAAGCCGCCAAGCTTCTTGAAACCTCATAATTAAAGTCTACGTGACCCGGAGTATCTATAAGATTAAGAATATAATCATTTCCGTCTTTGCTGTGGTAAGATAATCTGGTAGTTTGAAGCTTAATAGTTATGCCTCTTTCTCGTTCCAAATCCATATTGTCGAGAAACTGTTCTTTCATATCTCTTTGCTCTACCAACCCAGTTTTTTCAATAATTCTGTCAGCAAGAGTAGATTTACCGTGATCTATATGAGCAATTATGCTAAAATTCCTTATATAATTCTGATAATCCTTATTCTTATTCGTCATTTTTTCCTCACTTAAAATACTAATCTATTTTATTATTTTAATGTAAATCCAGTATCTTTTCAACGAAAACTTGCAAACTTGAGCTTATGTTTCCTCCCTCTTGGTACATCATTGCACATCTTCTGTCAACTCCGAGAAGCGCCAATGTGCCGAAGAAGAAAATAGCTGCCACAAGGCAGCATTTTCCAAATGTCTTCATGATTTAATATCCCTTCTTAAGTGTATCTGCCAAAATTTTTCCGAATATCTCTGCGGAATTCCTTGCTTCTTCTATCTGATTGCGGTTATACCCGATTTCAAGAAGCAGAGACTTGGAACTAAGATCCTGATTATATCTGTATCCTCTCTCCATAACTCTTCCAGTATATCCCTTATAATCCTCTGTGGCTGTCTTATTCAGATTATTTATGAATGTCATATTATCATTGTATGTAGAAGCCAAATTTCCAACTACGAAAGAATATTTAGCACATTTTTTGCCGTTGACAGATACTGTGGCAGCAGGTTCTTTAGAAGAAACTGCATCTCGATGCAAATCTATTACACACTTAACTGTAGGATATTTTTTTAAAAGAGCTTCAATAGTATCATAAGATCGATTATATGAATTATTGTACGAAGGACTATCATGCAGTGTCTTGTCATGAACTACTGCTACTCCTTCTTTCTCCAAAGAAGCTGCAAGAGCATTTCCTACGTCTCTTACAGTATTTTCCTCTCCTTTAGAGTGGAAATTGCTCTCTGATGCAGGCAAATATGATTCTGTAGCGTGGGTGTGCACTATCAAAACTAAAGGATCGTCTCCAAGCACTACTGGATCAGGTTTCTTTTCGTCTGAACTTACAACTGAATCTTTATCACCCTTTTCTGAGGTTTCTCCATCTCCTACCTCTTCATTATCTCTCGAATCGGCAAATTCTATTGAAGCAGATGGATAAACGGCATTGATACACATTACGCCAAAATCAGTAGCCGTTGCTTTCTCACCTGCCGGAAGAATGGTGCAAAACACTATTGCACTTATTACATATACTATTACAGCACCACTTGCTATGAATTTTTTCATATATATCCCTCCGAAAACTTGGCCTAAAATATATCACTCTAAGAATATATGCCGGGATGGAGAGTTATATTTATAGCATTTGCTATTATTTCTGAAAAATCTTTTATAATTTCATCTATATCCGTTGAAGTTACAATCATTTCAAAGTCACGGTTCAAAAGATATTTTTGTGTTTCTTCTTCACTCCACGAAGAAATGTTTTCTGCTGCTTCAATTATCAGTGTCTTTGAATCTATAACCGTAGGCACTCCTATAGAAACAACTTTGCATCCTAACGTTTCTTTGGAAATTGCCTTGCGCCTGTTTCCCATACCTGCCCCAGGGTCTATTCCTGTATCGCATATCTGTATTGTAGTACTCATTCTCTCAATATTTCTGGCGGCAAGAGAATCTATTATTATGGTCACATCCGGTCTGGTAAGGGAAACAACTTTCTCTATTAAATCGGCCGTTTCCATTCCTGTAACTCCTGTAACTGAAGGATTGAATCCGCTGACATTAGCCATTTCCCAATCACCGTCACACTCAAACATGGAAAACAAATGGCTGGTTATTTTGACTTTATCTACAGTATGAGGACCTAAACTATCCGGAGTAACTTTTTCATTACCAAGTCCTACGACCAAAACTTTTAGATAATAATCAAAGGGAATCATTTTTTTAAGCTCCTCTGCAAGCGCTCTTGCCGCTCTTTCCTTAATTCCATCTTTTTGATCCAAAATACCGTTTACTTCCATGGTAATGTATATACCTTTTGGCTTATTAAAAGCTTTCTTACCTTCCTCTGTCGTTATCTCTATCTCAGTTACAGATATGTCACTGTCTATCTGTTTCTGTTTTTTTATATATCCTGTTTCTCTGGCAGTAAGCGCCGGATTTTCTATCGCTAAATCAGTTCTGTATTCCATAAACTTTTCCCCATATCAAAACTTTCTCATATAAGTTTTTCCTGTCTTCACTCTAAATATTCCGGTGTTGTAAATAATCTTTATCAATTGTATAATTGCGGCAATGCTGTAATGTTTTAATATTTTAAAGTACCTCCTGGCAAATTTTCTTTCCCGTAATATCAAGCCAAACCCCGAAATTTTAACATTTTTCTGTTATCACCCAGGGTCTGATCACAAAATCTTTACTTTTTTGCTAACTTTGCAGGATAGAAAAGCCGGTGAAAGTAGCTCTTTCCCCTGTAATATGCCCAATATAGTACAAATTTTATAAAATTCAAGAAAATCTAACCCTTCAAAATTCCTAATTTAGACATATTTTTCGGGGTTTAGCTACATAACTTTTGGTACGCCTACCATGTTGCCATTTTTCGTATTTAATAATTAAAACGCCAACATTTCTGAGATTTTTCTTGTCAAACATTATCGAATCATGTCGAATGTTGTACATCCGGCAAAAATCATTTTAAAATGCCAACCTTTTTTGCTAAAACTGTTGTCAAAAAACAATCATTTCAGCAAAATGTACAACACTATGACATCCGCCTGTCAATGCAATTTATTCAGAAAACGCTTGCAATTGCAATATCAATCATATATACTATTGTTTGCGAATTTATTCTCGCCTATAAAGGCGAAAATGCTAAAATTAAGAAAAGTGGGGTAAAATTTATGGCAAATATCAAATCCGCAAAGAAAAGAATCAGAGTTATCGACAAAAAAACTGCAAGAAACAGAAGAATTAAGAACCATCTTAAAGCTGTTTTGAAAAACTTCGATAAAGCTATGGACGAGGGAAACTTCGAATTAGCTCAGGAAAAGTTAAGACTTGCAGAAAAGAAACTTAAACAAGCTGCTGCTAAGAAAACTATTTCTAAGAACGCTGCTTCAAGAAAAGTTTCAAGATTAACTAAAAGATTCAACGCTGCAAAAGCAGCAAAATAAGTCTCACCCGTCCCCACCAGTGCATAAGTTAAATGCACAAAAGCGAGCGAACAAAAACCCATGGATGTGTCTCCCATGGGTTTTTCTTTTGTTAGCTTTGTTGATTGAAAAATCTTGATAATAACCACTTTAGATGTTAAAATATATCCAAGCTTTAAAAGCTGATTTTAAACAAAAAATCGACGGAGAGGGAGAGAAATGATCGAAATTAAAAATGCAAAAGTTTTAGACTGGGTAAAAGAATGTGCTGAGCTGACAAATCCTAAGGAAATTCTTTGGATTGATGGTTCAGAGCAGCAGCTTGAAAAGCTTCGCGAGGAAGCATGTCAAACAGGCGAAATGATTCGCCTCAATGAAGAAAAGCTTCCTGGCTGTTACTACTATAGAACAGATCCAAAAGATGTAGCTAGAGACGAAAAAAGAACAGTAATCTGTACCTCATATCAAAAAGATGCAGGACCTACAAACAACTGGGTTCAAAAAGATGAAATGTACGAAAAAATGCGCCCGCTTTTTAAAGACTCGATGAAAGGCCGCACAATGTATGCAATTCCTTTTTCAATGGGTGTTCCCGGAACAGAATTTTCTAAGATAGGAATAGAGATTACAGATTCTATATATGTGGTACTTTCTATGCACATAATGACACGTGTGGGCGACACAGTTATCGAAGAGCTTAACAAAGGAGCTGACTTTGTCAAGTGTCTCCATTCAAAAGCTCAAATAGATGCAGAGAACAAATACATAGCCCACTTCCCTGAAGATAATACTATTTGGAGCATAAACTCCGCTTATGGCGGCAATGTTTTGCTTGGCAAAAAATGCCTTGCTCTTCGTATAGGTTCATGGCTTGGAAGAGAAGAAGGTTGGATGGCAGAACATATGCTTATTCTATGTATAGAGAGTCCTACCGGTGAGAAAAAATACATCAGCGCTGCATTCCCAAGCGCATGTGGCAAAACAAACTTGGCAATGCTTATTCCGCCTAAACATCTCCAAGAACAGGGATACAAAGTTTATACAATAGGCGACGATATTGCTTGGCTACGCGTAGGAAGCGACGGCAGACTTTATGCTGTAAACCCTGAAAACGGTTTCTTTGGTGTTGCTCCTGGAACTAACAGCAAAACTAACAATAACGCTCTGATGACTACTAAGAAAAATACCATATATACAAATGTTTGCAGAAATCTTGATGACAATACAGTATGGTGGGAAGGACTTGATCAGCCTGCGCCTATCAACGGTGAAGATTGGCAAGGCAGACCTTGGAATGGTGAAACATCAACTGAAAAGGGCGCACATCCTAATTCAAGATTTACTGCTCCTGCAGAAAATTGTCCTTCAATAGCGCCTGAATTTGCTACAGGCGAAGGAGTTCCAATCAGTGCAATTATATTCGGAGGACGCCGTGCAAGCGCCGAGCCTTTAATTTGTCAATCTTTTGACTGGAACCACGGTGTGTTCATGGGTTCAAAGATGTCCTCAGAAACTACTGCTGCCGCTACAGGTGCAGTAGGTGTGGTACGTTATGACCCTATGGCAATGCTGCCATTCTGCGGATATCATATGGGAGACTATTTCCAGCACTGGATTGACATGGGCAAAAAGATGACTAATCCGCCTAAGATATTCAATGTTAACTGGTTCCGCAGAGACAGTGAAGGTAACTTTATATGGCCGGGATTCGGAGATAATCTTCGTGCTCTTTTATGGGCTCTCGACCGTTGTGAAGATAAGGCAGAAGCTGTTAAGACGCCTATCGGATATGTCCCTACTAAAGATTCCCTTGATGTAGAAGATATAGACATAACTGACCAGCAACTTGAAGAAATCCTGACTGTTGACAATAAAATCTGGAAAAATGAGCTAAATGGAATTAAAGAATGGTATGCAAAATTTGATCACATGCCTGATGAGTTGATTGCAGCTTTAGCTAAGTTGGAATTTGATTTAGATTAAATAAAAAAAGCCGCCATTATGGCGGCTCTTTTAATATTAATTTTCGTCAAGCAGCAGCACTTCACTTTTCGAAAGAATCTCTTTATCGCACTTTTCAAGCACATCATAATCTTTAGCGAGCACATAAAAATATATACTGCAATCCTGCTTGGCAAAATACCTTGCATAAATTCTGCCTTTCATTTTTATAGGCAAAAAATCTTCTTCCACGTCATACTTAGGTTTGCCATACTGTATATAATTTCTGTAATTTTCTTTAACTCTATGCAAAGCCCCATTCACAAGCATATCTGCGTCAAGTTTAATCCATTCATCATAACCTGCATAAGATACCTCTTCTTCCGATGAAATAATCTCCCACTCAAATACGCCATCCCTTGCAGGCATACCCAAGTCTTCCAAAACCAGCTTCCTCATGTCAAATTCCGGAACCGAAGATGCACTCTGCTCATCAAAGCGTCCGTCCTCATGAAATCCATATTTGCCGCTGACCACATACGCTCCGTAAAACCCATTGTAATAAGGCGATTTATCATCATAAATATGGCTACATCCCTTGGAAAGATCGAAAGCCGGAAAATTATACATTATTGTAAGGTCGGTACTTGGTTGTCCTATAGACGGTCCAAAGTCGTCCGCATTATATGTCATAACAAAAGGATACCAGTCCTTTTCCTCTGTAATCCCGCCTCCCGGTATGTTTATCTCTATTCCTTTTTCATTTATGAAACTCTCTCTTTCATTCATATAGCTGTAGACTTTCATAACCAGCAAACTTTTTAAATAAGGTGCAAGCGGAGACATCAAAAATACTATTACAAAAACAAAAATTGCTGAAAATCTAATTAATTTCTTTTTCATAATCGGGTTCTCCAAACATTGACAGTTTCATAATCGTGCCTATATAATACAATTATTGGAGGCAGCTTATGAATATATGCATTTACGGCGCAAGCAGTTCAAATTTAGATAAAAAATACATTGATTCAGTCCAAATCCTAGGCGAAGAAATAGCCATAAGAAATCACACTCTGGTTTTTGGCGGCGGAACCCAAGGTCTTATGGGAGCTGCCGTAAGAGGCGTACAAAAACGAAACGGCAAAAGTATAGGCATAGCACCAACATTTTTTGATACACCGGGAATACTTCACAAAACTTGTGATGAATTCATATTTACTGAAACCATGCGAGAGCGAAAACAGATAATGGAAGAACGTTCTGACGCTTTTATCATGGTTCCGGGAGGCATAGGTACACTAGAAGAATTTTTCGAAATTTTAACTCTCAAACAATTAGGCAGGCACAATAAACCTATAGTTGTCTTTAATATAAACGGTTATTATGATGACCTGGAAAAAATGCTTTATAAATCAGAAACAGAGGGTTTTATGCGACCTGTGCCGCAAAAATTATACGAGTCTTTTGATAATCCATATGCACTTCTTGATTATATAGAAAAAAAAGAGCATTAATTACAGATGCTCTTTTTTTATTAAATCTTTTATTACTTCTGCCGCTATCAAAAGTCCTGCTGATGACGGCACGAAACTTATACTCGCAGGAGTTCTTCCTGCTATCGATGCAGGTTCCTCTTCTGAATATACGACCTTTACTCCCTTAATTCCACGTCTGCGAAGCTCTTTTCTGACAACCTTTGCCAAAGGACAGACCTTTGTCTTTTCTATGTCTGCTACCCTAAACAGGGACGGATCCAATTTGTTTCCTGTTCCCATTGAAGAAATAACCTTTACTCCCGATTGCCTGCTTCTTTCTATTATATCTATTTTCGCAGTTACGTTATCAACTGCATCTATAACATAATCATACTCATCAAACTTGAACTCATCTGCCGTCTCAGGCAAATAAAAACACTTTTTTGCGATGACTTTTATATTTGGATTTATATCTTTCATTCTTTCGGCTGCAACATCCACTTTATTTCTTCCCAGAGTGCTGTGTAATGCAATTAGCTGCCTATTAATATTAGTAACGTCTACTGTATCTTTATCTACTATTTGGATAAATCCAACACCTGCCCTTGCAAGGGCTTCACAAACATAACTTCCTACTCCGCCAACGCCAAAAACTATAACTCTTGAATTCAATAGCTTTTGAACAGCATCATCGCCTATTAACTCTTTTGTTCGTTGAAACTGATCAGTCATCAAGATTCTCCCTCATAACATGTCCTATAACGCTGTAAATCACTTCGCTGCTATATCCAAGGGAAATAAGACGTCTTCCCACTTTAGCACAAAAAGCCTTATCGACTGATTTGCCTGATCCTATATGTTCTCTTAGCATTTTATCGCCTACACACATAGCTCTCTTTTTTTCTGTCAGGGTCTCAGACATTATCTCATCATAATCGGGGTTTTCTTCAGAAAGGAACTGATCAAGAGTCTCTCTGATAACTCGCCTTTCAATCTTTTTTTGCTCAAGATCCTGTTCTATACGCCTGCGCCCTCTTCCTTTCCGGCATCCTTGTATATAATAGTCGCAGCAATATTTTTTATCATTCACATAATTATATTCTCTCAGCATGTCAATGGCGTCTTCGATTTCCGAGCTAGCAAATCCCTTGCGGAACAAATAATCTTTTACCTGTCCCTCAGTCTTTATGGCCATCGAAACATATCTAAGAGCACTGGACTTACATTTTTCAGCAGTCATAGCTTTCACCGGCTGACGCTATAATGCACTTATCGCCAAGCCTTTCTTTGAACATTATTATAGATTCCATACCTGTACAATGTACAGGGAACACACAATCAAGATTAAGATTACATATTGTATCAACTACCTTTTTCTGTTCGCTGACAGAAAGCGGATACAAATGCATTCCTGCAATAAATCCTAAAATCCTTTGATTTGGAAACAAATCTTTGACTCTGGCAATTATAGACATAACACCTTTGTGACTGCATCCTGATATGACATATATGCCCTCGTCCTCTTCAACCACCAAAAATTGTTCGTGATCCATCGGGTCATCTCTAAAACTTCCATCCAAGTTACGCCTAAAAAACTTTTCAGTCATAGGATATTCCTTAAGCAACGGTACATTACCGACTAAGGTCATATTATCATTTATCTTAGTAACGCCTTCCGTCAATATAAGTCTAGGCTTTACAGCATTCTTAAACTCTTCGCTCCAACGGATGCCATAATTCACATCTTCTATGCTTCCATCATCATCAAGCGCATAATCTTCATCTATTGCATCTTTGTGTATGTATATACTTGCCTTTTGATTTATATCGCAAAATGCTTCCATGCCATCTGTATGGTCATAATGGCCATGACTTATTGCTACATATTCCACATCAGTAAGTTCCACACCGAGTTTCTTTGCATTTCTGGCAAATATAGGAGACGCACCTACGTCAAAAAGTAATTTATGCCCTTTGCTCTCAACCAATATAGAAAGTCCCCATTCTGCCAAGCATTTAGACTTTTCAGTTTTATTATCCGATAAAAACGTTATCTTCATGATACCAGTCCTCCTTTATATCTATTGCTCCCATATATGAAGAGGGAACACATACAGCGCTTTTTATTTTTTCTCCTATATATATATATCTTAAACATGTCTGTTCTTGGTTATTCTCAACATACTCAATCAAACTTTTATCCGGCGAAACAAACTTTGGCATATTGCCAAAAAATCCCTCGCCAGTATATTTGCCATATGCTTCTCGCCTTACCCATATGTCAAAAAAACCTTCAATCCCATGTTGAGCCACATAGTTTATTTCTTCTTCTGAAAAAAAACGCCCGGCAATCTTATTAAAATTGCAGGGTCTAATAAACTGCACATCAAGCCCGCAATTGTATGGTCCAATAATACATGCCCATACATTTTCACTGTGACTTATGCTAAAACATACATTTAAATTTTTAAAAAAAGGTTTGCCCGTTTCACTCCTAAGCACCTTTTCATCTACTAATTTACTTTGGGATACACCATAAGATAACGCCGCTTGCTTTAAAAGAAGTTCGCTTTGCCAATTCGGAAGAACTCTTTCTCTATTTCGCAGAACAAAAACTTGAAAATTACTATTCATCTCGTTTTGCTGCCAATCTTTCTAATACTAATTTATATCCGTCTGCTCCGTAAACAAGACATTTGTTAATTCTGCTTATTGTAGCAGTAGAAGCCTTAGTAACCGATTCTATTTCAGTATAAGTTTTCTTTTCAGAAAGCAGTTTGGCTACCTGTAATCTCTGTGCAATAGCATGAATTTCATTAACTGTGCAGATATCCTCGAAAAATCTATAGCAATCTTCTTCATTTTCTAAGGTTAAAATTGCCTCAAACAATTCATCTATATCCTGTTTTTTAAATTTAGAATCATATGGCATGACAAATGCCCCCTTCCCCGACAGAAAAACTTAAATAATAATCTTCCAAATCGGCTAAACTTCAAAACTAATTGCGTTAATTATATCATTGCACCACTTTTTCGTCAAATCGTATTTGTTCAACTATAAACTGCAACCTTTTAACGCCTCTCCATATCTGGCAATCAAGAACGCCTATAATACTGCCCGTATTTATTGAAAAGTCATAGTTTTGAGCATTTCCAAATAAAACACATTGAATCTCAGCTTCATTTCCTATGCTCTTTGCCAAAAAACGTACATGCTGCTGCTTATCTCCCATATACTTTAAATCACTAAATCTCACATTACAAAGCTCGATAAGCGGCTTTTTATTTTTGTTTCCAAAAGGTGCAAGCATATCGATCTGCTCAGATAAATCAAGCGTAAGATCTTTCGTAGTAAGTTCAAGTTCTATAGGATATTTACGTTCAAATATATCTCTGTTTTTGCCTAAAATTTCAGACATTTTCTTCATAAGTCCAATCTTAAGGCTTTCAAAATTTTCTTCTCTAAGCAAAAATCCACATGCACCTGCATGACCACCGAATTTATCAAAAAGCTCCTCTTGCGTTTTTAAAAGTTCATACAAATTTACACCTTCTACGCTTCTGCCTGTTCCTTTTAAATAACTATTATCTTCTCCGGAAAGTGTTACTATTATAGCAGGTCTGTAATAAGATTCCTTTATTTTACCTGCTACTATTCCTGTAATCCCTTCATGGGCATTTTCTGCTTTTATAAGTATAATATTGCCTAGATTATCATCATCTATCTCATTTAGGCACATTCTGAAAGTCTCTTCTTGCAGAGCTTTTCTCATCTTATTTTTTTGAATTATATCCTCTACAATACACTCCTGCCTACTATCATCACAACACCCGCAAAGCAGTTCTACCGCCTGAGATGCATCTTTTATTCTTCCAGAAGCATTTAGATGAGGTACAATAACATAACTGATGTTTTCGGAAGTAATCTCATCAATTTTTAGTGAAACTCCTTCTATAAGTTTCTTAAGTCCGGCTCTTCTACCTGTATGTATTACTTTCATACCAAACTTGGTCATAGTTCTGTTTTCATCTACAAGAGGCATTATATCTCCTATAGTTCCTATAGCCACCAAATCAAGTACCTCAGTCAATACTGATCTTGGCAAGTCAGATTTTTTCTGTATAGCCTGTGCGACTTTAAATGCAACACCGCAGCCTGACAGCTCTTTAAATGGATATTCTGAATCAGGATGTTTTGGATTAATTAAAATGCAGTTCGCCATAACATCAGTGATATTATGGTGATCTGTAACAATAATCCTCATACCAAGCTTCTTAGCATATTCAACTTCTTCATAGGAAACACTGCCGCAGTCCACAGTTATAATTAAGTCCGCACCGCTGTCAGCAATCATCTTGACTGCGTCCATATTGAGACCATAACCTTCCTCAAAACGAGATGGTATATAATAATTTAATTTATCACTATCAACCAAATAGCTAAGCACATTCATCATTAAAGTAGTAGAAGTTATGCCATCAGCATCATAGTCTCCGTATATACATATATTAGAGCCATTCTCAATCTCTGATAAAATCAAATCCACTCCTGCTTCCATATTTGGAAGCAGAAATGGATCATATGTTTTTTGCGGTTTATCAGAGAGAAATTCCAGAATATCTTCTTCTGAAGTAAGTCCTCTCTTTTTTAAAAGTTCTCTTATAATTGGATTTATATTCATAATTTTTTAGCCTATGTAATCAAGCGGTTCTGTCACCACACCATTTTTACGAACCTCAAAATGCAGATGAGGTCCCGTAGAGATACCTGTGCTGCCCACAAGACCTATAACTTGTCCTGCATTTACTTTTTGCCCAACAGATACACGTCTTGAGCCTCTGGTCATATGTCCGTAAAGGCTTGTTATTCCACCGCCATGGTCTATTATTATACATTCTCCATAACTATAGTTGCCATAATCCACAGACAATATTACAGTACCTGGCGCAGCCGCAAGCACATTTGTACCTGAACCTGCTGCTATATCTATTCCTGAATGATATCTCCATGTACCATAAACAGGATGCAGTCTCCATCCAAAATATGAAGTCAAGTAATGGCTGGCAGGTGCAGGCCATACCCATGAGCCTCCTCCCACATATTCGCTTCCTGAATTGGTCAGACTCTGTATCTTAGAAGTAAGCGCCTCTGCCTCTTCAAGAAGTTCATCCTCTTTAGCCTCAAGTTCTTTCTTCAAAGAATTAAGCTCAGCCACATCATTGTCAAGCTCTGTCTTTTTAACTGCAAGTTGTTCTTTCTGTTCTTTAAGTTCCTTCTGAATTTGTTCCAGTTCTTCTGCTTCTCTTTTCAGAGTTTCAAGAACTTTCATATCATTTTCATATATCTTTTGAATCAATCCAAGATTACTTATAAATTCAGATATGCTGTTTGAACCAAGCAGCACGTCGACAAATCCTATCGAACCATTTTTATACATTACACGAAGACGCTCATTCAAGCCATCTTCTCTTTCTTTCATGTCTTTCTTTTTCTTTGTAATCTTTGCTTCAGTCTCAGAAATTTTCTGATTTGCCGCTGCAATCTCATTGTTAAGAGTGCTGACTTTACTGTTAAGTTTTTCTATATCTTTTTTAGCCTTTGAAAGGCGATTGCTTATGTCTTCCTTCTGTGAATTAACATTATCAAGCTCATTCTGAAGATCATCTTTAGTTTGAGCCGCATACGAAGGAATAGCTAATGAAACTGTAAGCACAAATATAAGTAAAATCGTCGAAATCTTCTTTTTCATATTTTTCTTACCTCCCTCTTATGCATCAAGGAATTTTCTCATTGAGATAATACTTCCCCAAGCGCCAATACTTACTCCAAGTGCAATAAATATAATAAGCATATTGGTGACCATATAACTAACAGGAATCAACGGGCATGATACTATGGCCATGACCTGAGCTCCCATATCATTCACAATTTTGCTATAAATCAAACCTATCAAACCTGTCGAAATCAGCGCTGACAAAAGACCTATAATAATGCCCTCCGAAATAAACGGCCCTCTTATAAACCAATTGGTTGCGCCTACGTATTTCATTATTCTTATTTCTCTAGATCTTGCAAACACCGTCAGCTTAACCGTATTTGAAACTACAACTACAGAAACCACTACAAGGAATCCCATCACTATCAGGGCTCCTATCTGCAAGAAATTTGTTACTTTTGTCAATTTATCAACTGTTTCTTGATAAAACTGAACATCTTCTATTCCCTCAAGAGTACCTGCATATTCAGCAATACTCTGCGCATTCTCTATTGAATCAACCGATATTAGTACTGAAGCCGGCAAAGGATTTTTGCCTAATGAATCAAGCAAATATCCGCTTTCTCCCCATCTCTCCTTTAGCATTTCAAGAGCTTCGTCTTTAGTTCTATAAGAAACGCTTGCTACACCATCACGCTTCTCAATCTGATTCATAATCTCTTGTGTCTGTGCCTCTGTAGTCTCATCCAGCATAAACAACTCTATTTGGTCATAGTCTTGTTTTACAACTTCTGTAAAAAGATTAAGATTTACAAATATCATAAAAAAAAGGCCAAGAATTAAAAGCATCGCCAATATAGAAAATATAGACGCCAAACTCATTCCTTTATTCCTGAATATCTGTAAAAATCCCTGTTTGATATTATACAATAAACTATTCAAGGATGTTCACCTCCTCTTTAAAGGCATAAGCACCCTCTTTATCACGGACAATCTTGCCTTTTTCTATAGCAATTACCCTTTTTTTCATCCTGTCTACTATATCTTTGGCATGAGTAACCATTACAATGGTAGTGCCTCTCAAGTTTATCTGATCAAGCAAATCCATTATCTCTGCCGCAGTAACAGGATCAAGATTACCTGTAGGCTCGTCCGCAATCAAAACAGTTGGGTTATTTACGATGGCTCTTGCAATAGCAACTCTTTGCTGCTCACCTGCAGAAAGCTCATCCGGATATTTATGAGCTTTATCAGTAATTCCAACAAGACTCAATATCTGAGGAACTTGTTTCCTTATCTGTTTTTTGCTCTTATGCAAAACCTCCATAGCAAAGGCTACATTCTCAAACACTGTTTTTTTATGTAATAAGCGGAAATCCTGAAATACAGTTCCCACCTTTCTCCTGAGTTCCGGAACTTCTCTGTTGCTTAAAGTCGTAACATCTTGACCATCTACTATAATACTGCCTTCATCAGCGTTAATCTCTTTTAATATCAACTTAATAAACGTTGACTTACCTGCACCGCTGGGCCCAACTAAAAATACAAAGTCCCCTTTGTTTATATGGACACTTACATCATCTAGCCCCACATTGGTACGATAAGTTTTGGTGACATGATCAAATTTAATCATATTTTCCCCCTTATAGTACTTTTTTCTGCAAATACACGTTTATTATACTACATTTCGACAGCAAATGGAATAGAAAATCATGGTATGAAATGTGTAGTTCCTGTGATGTTAGTACAAAGATGCCACATAATCGGCTATTTCTTTTATGTTTTTATCCACACTTGCAAGATTCTCCCAAATAACAAAATCACTGCTTCTTCCTATATAACTTTCTGTCTTTTTAACAAGAGCT
This sequence comes from uncultured Peptostreptococcaceae bacterium, assembly GCA_910588185.1. Classification (GTDB taxonomy): domain Bacteria; phylum Bacillota; class Clostridia; order Peptostreptococcales; family Anaerovoracaceae; genus Fimisoma. The sequence continues at coordinate 116,187 of CAJUQR010000003.1, read as the reverse complement.
CTTGACTTAACTCTGTTTAACACAATCTTTGTTTTTGAACTGCTATCTCTTAAAAAATTCCTTATATTATCAATCCCTGACATTACATGTGCTATATCCACATCAACAATACATAAAATCAAATCAGCATGGCTGCTCCCTTGCTCTTCCGGATTATCCCATATAATATATTTACCTGCAACATCCTCTGGTAAGAGTTTGCAGCAAGGCGAATCCATGCGTCTTACAACCCAATTCACATTTTTATATAAATTGACCCTTCTGCCAGTATCCTCACCCATAAATTTCATGAAAAAGAAATCGGCGAATCTGCCCGGAAAAAAAGTTTTATACAAACCCATGTCATAAAATACCAGAGGTTTGCGTATACATCTGGGGCAACTACAATTATGATTTTCTAAATAAGTCACTCCTTCACACTTCTGTGCCATAAAAACAGCGAGCCTTTTAGCTACAAATGTGGCTCCTGCCCCACTGCTGGCTCCTACTACTGCAATTACCTTCTTATCATTTATCATCTTTTCCTCCCTTTCTTCCCTTAATCTTATTTTCAAAAATAATCTGCAAGCAACAACAAAATAAAAAAACTGCAAATAAAAGTATTTAAATGCAGCTTTTAAGTATTTAATTTAAAAAATCCCCGAAAGTCACATAAAGCCTCCGGGAATTTTATTTTTTATTCTTCATATTTAACTATAAGTTCTATAGTACTTGGAAGTTTAGTTAAATCTGTTTCTGCAACACTATAAGGATATGTAATTATCTGAGAAACTGCTTCACCTTCTTTAGGTTCTTTGAATAATACATGCACTTGCATGTTATCGCCTTTTTTACCTTTTTCCAACCTAATATCCTCTATATCTACAGAATATCCTGCCGTAGGTTTTTCTCCTCTGGTAACAACCACATAGACCTTGCCATCTATAAGGCATCCAAGCGCCCTTTCAAGTTCTCTATACTCAGGTATAACTTCTGTTTCAATGGATTTTGGAATTTTATCCTTACCGAGCTGCTCAAAATTAACTTTTTTGCTTCCTAATGCTCCGCCAAACAAACCCATGCTAAATGATGCCCACAAAGCTGCGCCTATCACAACAACTGCTCCCACTATTATTAAAGTTCGCTTAGAAGGTTTCTTTAATAACTTTTTCTTTGTATCTTCAGACATAAAAAATCTCCTTTCCCTCACAAAGATTCATAATATCTTATGAAAAAAAGAAGATTGATATGCTTAATTATCATTACGACTTGTCAGTTCAGACTATTTAAACCATATGCCCCTCCAAGGTTTTTCCTTAATATGGCGGCCCCCGAAGGTTTATCTTTTTTCTGGCAGTGCCCAGGGTCAGACCCCGAAAATATTGGATTTTTTATTGAATTTACAGGGTGAGATAAACGATAAAATTAGATTTTTCCCATAAAATATACTGCATATGGTACATATCTTATAAAATTCCAGTAAATGCGACCCTGTAAAATTCCTGATTTAGACATGCTTTTCGGGGTTTAACCCTGCAAATTACTTTAAAATCACCGATTTATCAGGGTTTGAACTATATATTAGCTATTTGTAAGATGAAATTTTATCCCTATGTGACGTGAGGTTATTAAACCATGACTACAAGAAAATGTCGATATATTTTAATGAGCACTTCTTTGCATCAATGCTGTAAAAACTTATAAAATTACAACAACGACATTTTTCGGCATGTCCTTAATCCGCCAAAACACAAAAATGCTGTATTTTTCCATTATTTATCGAAAAATACAGCATCATTACTTCTGCTAAATAATTTGTTTAACTGCGATAACTATATCTGATGCAGTCATTCCATACTTTTCTTTAAGCTCTTCAGGCTTGCCTGATTCACCAAAAGTGTCCTTCTGTCCGACCATAGCCATTTTAACAGGTTTCCTGCAACTGAGCACTTCCGCAACAGCGCTTCCAAGACCGCCTATAACAGAATGTTCCTCTGCTGTAACCACAGGACCAATTCCGGCTGCCTCAAGTAATATTTCCTCATCTATTGGTTTTATAGTATGCATATCTATAACTCCAACGCTTATTCCGTCCTTATCAAGCTCTTCACAAGCTTTCATGGCTTCACTTACCATTATACCTGTAGCTACTATAGTAACATCTTTACCTTTGCGAAGCCAATTTCCTTTTCCAAGGCATATATCTGCTCCTTCTTCATAAAAAATCGGAACTGAAGCTCTTCCAAGTCTTACATAGCAAGGTCCGTCATAATCTATAACCTGTCTCATGAGTTCCATGGCAGAAACGCCATCACACGGATTTACTACCGTCATTCCCGGAATAGTCCTCATAAGAGCCAAATCTTCAAAAGTCTGATGACTTGCACCATCTTCTCCTACAGTAATGCCTGCATGGGTTGCACAAACTTTTACATTTGCTTGGGTATAACCTATTGAATTTCTGATTATTTCAAAGGCTCTTCCTGCCGCAAACATTGCAAAAGTACTGGCACATACTACCTTTCCTGAAAGGGCAATGCCGCAGGCAGCAGCATAAAGGTTTTGCTCCGCTATACCCATATTAAAAAATCTATCAGGATATTCTTTTGCAAACTCTGCGGTCATAGTAGATTTGGAAAGGTCGGCATCCATTACAATCAAATTTTGGTTTGTCTTGCCGATTTCCACCAAAGCCTTTCCATAAGCCTGTCTAGTAGCCATTTTTTCTGCCATTACAACGTACCTCCAAGTTCATCAATTGCCTGTTTCATCTGTTCGTCGTCAGGAGCTTTACCATGCCAGCCTGCGTTATCTTCCATAAAAGATACACCTCGTCCTTTATGAGTCTTGGCAACTATAACAGTCGGCTTACCCTTACAAGCTCTAGCCTTATCGAAAGCGTCAAAAATTTCTCCAAAATCATGTCCATTTATCACTAAAACATTAAATCCAAAAGATTTGAATTTTTCGTCAATAGGGTTAACCGCCATAACATCATCATTTTTTCCATCAATCTGTAAACCGTTCCAGTCAACTATTACACATAAGTTGTCCAGTTTATAATGGGCAGATGCCATAGCCGCCTCCCAGATAAGACCCTCTTGCAATTCTCCGTCACCGAGAAGCGTATAGATTCTTCCAGGATTTTTATCAACTTTATTTGCAAGCGCCATTCCTACACACACTGCAAATCCCTGTCCCAATGAACCTGTAGACATTTCTATTCCAGGTACTTTATGCATATTGGGATGACCCTGAAGATGACTTCCAAGCTTTCTTAAAGTTTTAAGCTCTTCTTTTGGAAAATAGCCTTTTTCTGCAAGAGCAGCATACTGAACAGGAGCAGCATGTCCCTTTGAAAGGATGAACTTATCTCTGCCCTCCATCTTAGGGTTAGCAGGATCTATATTCATCTCCTTAAAATAAAGTGCAGTAACTATATCTGCCGCAGAAAGCGAGCCTCCAGGATGTCCCGAACCGGCACTATGTACTTCTTCAATTATGTCCATTCTGATTCGAGAGGCGATTTCATCGTATTTTTTAAAATCCATGGTTACCTCCAAGTATTCTCCTCATAGCAACGAGGAATTTATATTATATTGTCAAGGGAGAGCTTTTACTCAAAAGTGAGCCTGCGCCCTCCCTGATTATCTAATTCTATTTTAACGGTTTTCTATCGAATTGGCAATTCCTAAACTTACACTTAAAGCTTTTTCTACATCAGGAATTTGATTTTCGCTCAAAGTTCCTATTCTTTCCTTTAACCGTCTTTTATCTATGGTTCTCAGCTGTTCCAAAAGAACTACTGAATTTTTGCTAAGTCCGCCCTGTGTTGCCTCTAGCTGGACGTGAGTAGGCAACTTCGCCTTGCCTGTCTGAGATGTGACTGCAGCCACGATAATCGTCGGGCTATATTTATTTCCTACGTCATTCTGTACTACCAGTACAGGCCTTACTCCCCCTTGTTCAGAACCTACAACAGGACTTAAATCAGCAAAAAACAGGTCTCCCTTCTTTACTATCAAGTCCAACACTCCTTTTATCTCAAATCTTTTCCCTTGGTGTTGATATCAATCTAAAATTTTCTTCAAAGCTATGGCGGTGTTATACGCCAAATCACCGGCTATGAGACCATATTCCCCTGTGTTCTCTGCCGCCAGGTCACCTGCCATTCCATGTATAAAAACTCCGCACAAAGCAGCTTCCTCAGTGGTAATCTTTGTGCCGCATGACTTTTTCTGCCCTGCAAGCCCTGTAATTATACCGGTAAGCACATCGCCGGAACCTGCTGTAGCCATTCCGGGGTTACCTGTAATATTAATATATGTTTTTAAGCTCTCTGTGGCTACTAAGGTTTCATGTCCTTTAAGCACTACTATCGCTTCTGTTTTCTTTTGCAGCTTGTCCAAAATCTCCATACGAACGGTCTTCTCATTAAAATCACCTGTCAATTCTGATTCTCCAAGAAGCCTTTTGGCCTCGCCTATATGAGGAGTTATAATCGTTTCGCCTTTTTTTCTTGCCTTCAAAAGACTAAACAAATTTTGATGCGATACTATATTAAGACCGTCTGCATCAATCACCAAAGTTCCGCAAAAATTTTCTATAATTTTTTTTACTGCTTCGACGCTTTCCTTGCTCTCCCCCAGTCCAGGACCTATAGCCGCTGCGTCATAACGGCTCAAGTCTATTTTAGAAAAGTCGCGTTCAAGACATGTGGCCTCCGGAATGCCTGTCTGAACTATAGGAAATAATTCTTTAGGGATTGCCACTTGTACAAGTCCGCTTCCGCTCCTTAAGGCTGCCGTTGCCGAAAGTAATGCAGCTCCCATCATTCCTTCCGAACCTGCTGCAATTAAAATGCGCCCGCAATCTCCTTTATGTATTTCCTTTCTTCGCTTTTCAATAATAGTCTTGACAAATTTTTTATCAATAATACTAGTTGTCATAATTTTTTCTCCATATAAAATCAGAAGCGGAAATGCCTCCCGCTTCTATCTTAAAATTAAAGTCCCAAAATTATCATCGCCATCAGAAAATAAATAAGCACCGCCATAGTATCCGTCAAAGAACCGATTACAGGATTAGCCATAAGAGCAGGATCCACGCCTATTTTCTTTGCAAGCATAGGTACCATTCCTCCAAGACACTTGGCAAAAGCGATAATCAATATCATAGAAGTGCACACAGTCAATGCTATCATAGGGCTTTCACCGTCTATAAATATAATCTTTAAAAAATTAAGTGTGCTCAAAACCAGTCCTATCATAAAACTGATTCTAAGCTCTTTCCAAAGCACTTTAAACGCATCGTCGTAATCTACTTCATCAAGAGCCAAACCTCTGACAATCAAAGTAGACGCCTGCGTACCTGTATTTCCTCCCGTTCCCATAAGAAGCGGCATGTATGCAACCAACACTATAACTTTTGAAAGTATATCTTCAAAATAACTTATTATAGCTCCGGTGACCATTAGCGATACCATAAGAATCAAAAGCCAAGGGAGTCTGGCTTTTACATGCTGAAAAACACTTTTATCCAAATACTCTTTATCAGACTGTTCCAAGTCCAAGATTCCGGCCATACGCTCGATATCTTCTGTATTTTCATCCTCTATTACTTCCAGAATATCGTCTACCGTGATTATTCCAACCAGTCTATGTTCCTTATCGACAACGGGCATAGCTATAAATCCGTATTTTTTGAACATTTCAGAAACATCTTCCTGATCATCATATACGTTTACACATACGTAATCTGTATGCATTATGTCGTTTATTTTAATCTGGTCGTCGGTTATTACAAGAGTGCTGAGAGAAACAATGCCCATCAATTTTCTCCCTGTATCTTTAACATAGCAAGTGTACAGAGTTTCTGCATCCATTCCTACTTCTTTTATATAAGCAAGAGCTTCTCCTACAGTCATGTCTTTTCTCAAACTTATATAATTAGGCGTCATCAGACTGCCTGCGCATGTGTCAGGATAATTTAAAAAAGTATTAATCAGACGTCTCTCGTCTTTAGGTGTTTTTTCAAGAATCTTATCTACAAGATTTGCCGGAAGCTCCTCCAAAATGTCAATTTTATCATCAAAATCAAGCTGATCTACTATATAACTCAACTCAGCGTCAGTTATGCCTTCAACGATCTTAAGCTGATCGTCAGATGGTAAATACGAAAAGACTTCTACTGAAACATCCTTTGGCAAAAGCCTGTAAATTACAATCGTGGACTCGATAATATCCGGTTCTTCCAGCATTTCCTCAAACATTTCGCCTATATCAGCTTCATTATATTTGAGAAGCTCATCCCTGGCCTTAAAATATCTCTTTTCTTCAATAAATTGAAATATTTTTTCCAAGGACTCTTCAAATGCAAGATCCGGCTGCATTACAATCATTGGATCCATTATAATCTCCTCCTTTTCTTTTCGCCATGCTTAAAGCTCCAAGTTCAGAGGAAAACAGACTCTTTATCTATCTCTTACAAGGAGCAAAGCAGACATATTTTTTAATGTTATTGTGTTTTTCCCGTCAGGAACACTATCCATGATCTTTACTCCTTTCTGTTTTTATTATTAGCTGTTATATTATATCTCATATCATCGTACTTTGGCAAGTTTGACTTTTGTTTATTTATCGTGTGATGTGCTTCCAAAGAAAAGGAGCGATAAGATATCGCTACTTGATACTTGCCGAAATGGACTAGCATTTAGCTATATTCCGTATCCAGAAACTTAAATTTTTGTGATTTTGGATACGCTTTTTACATAAATTGGTTGCTTTTAGCAACCAAAATCAGAAAAAAACGTGATTTTGGATACGCTCTTTCCCAATTTTGGTTACATTTCGCAGTTATTCTACTAAAAAATTCATGAAAAAATTCAAATCATACATCATACCGGGCGGTACCTGCCTCAAGGAGAGTAAAACCTCATTATCAATGACAATCGGATGTGTAATATAACCTTTCTGTTTCATATAATTTCATATGATACGTAATTGTCAATATTAAAATAATTACACAATATAAAACACCTTAAAAAATATTTAATATATTGTATACATATGTTGACAAGGCAATTTCAAAGTGTTAAATTGAGATTGAAAAGATGTTTCAGTAAAAAATACCATATTATCCATTGGAGAGAAGAGGAGATTAACTATGGCTAAAATCGTTGAGCAATACATTGATATTGCAAAAAAAAGAAATCCTGGCGAGCCTGAATTTCATCAGACTGTGGAAGAAGTTTTAAACTCAATCGAACCTGTTTTGGAAGCCCATCCTGAGTACATGGAATCAGGACTAATCGAAAGATTAATCGAACCTGAAAGAGGCGTAAGTTTCAGAGTCGTTTGGGTTGATGACAATGGTAAAGTCCAAGTTAACAGAGGCTACAGATACGAATTTAACAGCGCTATCGGACCTTACAAAGGCGGACTCAGATTCGCACCTAATGTATATCCCGGAATAATTAAATTCTTAGGATTTGAACAAATTTTCAAAAACAGCCTGACCGGTCTTCCTATAGGCGGAGGCAAAGGCGGTGCAGACTTTGACCCTACAGGCAAATCAGATGCAGAGGTAATGAGATTCTGCCAAGCTTTTATGACTGAACTTTACAGACATATCGGTCCTTCAACTGATGTACCTGCCGGAGATCTTGGTGTAGGTGCAAGAGAAATAGGTTATCTCTTTGGTCAGTACAAGAGAATTGTAAACAGATATGAAGGTGTTTTAACAGGTAAAGGTCTCAGCTACGGTGGTCTTGCCGGAAGAACAGAAGCTACAGGCTACGGAATCGTATTCTTTGCCAGAGAAATGCTCAAACACTGCGGAGAAGAGTTAAAAGGTAAAAACGTTGCTATTTCGGGTTTTGGTAATGTAACATGGGGAACCGCACGTAAGTTAAACGAACTTGGTGCAAAGGTTATCACAATCTCAGGACCGGACGGATACATATTGGATGAAGATGGAGTCTCCGGAGAAAAAATCGACTATTTACTTGAGCTCAGATCATCAGGTAAAAATATTTGTGCGCCTTATGCAGAAAAGTTCCCTGAAGCTAAATTCTTTGCAGGCAAAAAGCCTTGGGAAGTTAAGGCCGACCTTTATATCCCTTGCGCAACTCAAAACGAAATTCACATTGAAGATGCTAAAACAATGGTTGCCAATGGCTGCAAATATCTCTGTGAGGGTTCAAACATGCCTACTACAAACGATGCACTCAAATATCTGATGGATAACGGAGTAGTTGTAGGTCCTTCAAAAGCTGCCAATGCAGGCGGTGTTGCATGCTCATGTATAGAAATGGGGCAGAACGCAGGTCATACCGTATTCTCACCTGCACAAGTTTATGAACAGCTAGAGACAATCATGGTAAACATACATAAGAATGCCGCAGCTGCCAGCGAAAGATATGGTCTTGGCTACAACTTAGTAGCAGGAGCTAACATCGCAGGATTTGAAAAAGTTGCAGAAGCAATGATGGCACAAGGTTTAGTATAGAATAATAGCATAAAAAATCCCAAGATTCACTGTCTTGGGATTTTTATTATTTATCACATTTTTATAATCTCAGCACTATCTGTCATATAAAGATATGCTTCGTTGACTTTTTTATCTGTAGCCGTCTCCAACGCTCGTTTGTATAGATTGATTTGAAGCGAATACCTATGTCTTGCCTCTTTTCCTTTACCTGTCTTGTAATCTACAAGAACCAAATAATCATCTTCTTCAAAATAGCAATCTATTATACCCTGTACCACTATTCTCTTACCCTCATGCTCCATAAGCAAGTTGAAAGGTTTTTCCCTGTAAACAGCAGGGCTCTTTGAAATCCTATCCGCCAAATCAGAATTAACAAAAGTCATCAGCTTACCGGGCTCAATCAGCTCCCCTTCTTCCGGCAATAATATCTCGCAATCTACCATTTGATTTACAAGCTGTTTAATATACTCTTTGCCGCCCTTTTGTGCCTCTGACACATTCATATGTTCGAGAACAGAGTGATAAATTGTTCCACGGTCAACTGCTGATATTCTCTTAGTCCCAGCTGCAAACACAGGATCATTGAGCGTTTCAGGCAGTTTTCTTCCCTTATTATTAAGTTCGCTTACAGCATATTTGGACTTTAACGTCAAATCTTCTGAATATGGATAAACGAAGTCCATCAAATCTTCTACCTGTTCAGACACAAAATCACAGCCTTCATCAATTACCTTTAAAATTCTGTCTATGCTTCTCCTATTGCCTTTTGAAAGGCCTATAATCTGCTCATCTTTCATATATTCAAAGGCCTTAAGGTCGCTGCATATCACCTTTCCCGTCATAGTAAAATAATTGTTGTCTTTAGGACTGCCTTTGATTAAATCATTTGTTTCTCTTTGAACATCATTGCATATTCCAAGTATAGCAAGTCTATCTTTAGCTCTTGTCAATGCCACATAAAGAATACGTTTTTCCTCATCAACTTCTTCACGGTGAAAACGTTCCTTTATCATGTTTTGCAGCAATGTAGTCTTATACCAATGTTTTGACGGCTCTACAATAGGAAATCCAATGCCTAAATCTTTATGCATCACAGGAGCTTTTCCTGCTGAGCTATACGTAAGCTTACGGCAGTATCCTGCCAAAATTACCATGGGAAACTCAAGACCTTTAGACTTATGCACAGTCATAATCCTAACCAAGTCGTCCTTTTCGCCAAGGAGCTTTACCTGCCCCATAGAAACCTTGTTTTCTTTTATGGCCTCCACATATTTTATAAAACCATAGAGAGTTCCGCCGCCCATATTTTGATATGCAAGAGCTTTATCTGTCAACGCACGCAAATTAGCCTGCCTTTGTCCTCCTGCCGGCATAGCCCCCATTGAAATATAAAATCCCGTATCTAAAAGCATTTTCCAAATAAGCTTGTCCAATGGCATCATCAAACTGAGCTCACGCCAGTTTTCTATACTCTCAAACGCCTTTTGGCATTTAATACGCAGCAGCTTGTCATCACCATCTAAACTATAGTTCTTAAAAGCATCATAATATGAACCGGTTTTAAATTGAATCCTGATTTTAACCATTTCTTCTATAGAAAATCCCAACATCTGAGATCGCATCAATGTAAGTAATTGGACATCCTGCTTTGGATTATCGATTATATACAATGCCGATAAAAAAGAATTTATCTCAATAGTGTTGAAAAAACCGTCATTATCGTCAATATACGATTGAATGTTGTTATCAGACAGAACTTTATAAAACACATCCCCGTAGTTTTTAACGCCTCTCATCAATATTACAATATCTCGCTTTTCGAGAGGTCTCTCTCTGCCTTGCTTACTATCAAAAATCTTTTCTCCAAGGTTATCCTTTATAATCTTAGCAGCAGCAAGAGCTTCCTTTTCAGCCTTCATTATACTTTTAAGCTCTTCGTCAACTTCTGAATTTTCATCCCACGGAACTTGAGCCAAATACATTTTGGGGTTACTGTAAGCCTTATCCGAATAGACATCTCCCGGATAAAGGGCTGCATTTTCATCATAATCCTCCATTACTTTAAAAAACAAACCATTTATAAAATCTATTACCGGCTTTTTGCTTCTAAAGTTTTTATTCAGATCTATTTTTACTGAATCAGGAACTAAACCCTCTTCATAACTTTTGTACTTTGATTGAAAAATTTCCGGTTCTGCAAGTCTGAACTTATATATGCTCTGTTTTACATCACCGACCATAAACAGATTATTCTGTCTCTTAATAAGGCCGATGAGTTCCTCTTGGATTACATTGCTGTCTTGATATTCGTCTATGAAAATGTGCTCAAAACGCTCACGATAAAAATCAGAAGCCTCTTTATCTTTTAAAATATCATAGGCGTAATGTTCAATATCGCTAAAATCCACCACATTCTTCTCTGCCTTCTTCATCTTATAAATCTGATCATATCTTATCAAAATTTCTTCAAGATAAAGCCCCGACTGATAAGTCCCTGACATCTCATGGCAAAGTTCCTCAAAACTACCTGCAAAATAAATTTCTTTTAAATCTTTTATCTGTTTTTTTGCTGAATTTCTGTTATCGCTTACCCTGGTTTTAATCTCCTCCGGTTCATCTGCGCCTGTAAAAATTTTACTGCTCATTACAGGCAGCTTAAAATCGCCTATTGCCTTTCTGAATGCTTCATAATCTTCATAATCGCCGGCTTTCCTTAGAATATCCATCTGCTGCATATCTTTTGAGCAAAGCGTCTGCAAAGCAGATAATCCCATCTCAGAAGCTATACTATGGTTAACTTGAATAAATTCTTCTGCTCTTCTAATTTTATCTTGAGCAGTTTTAAAAAGTTGTTTGCCGGCAGGCCCTTCTTTAAGAGAAAAACCATCTTTAAGCTGCGACACGCTTTCACTAAGCCAAAAAAAAGGTTCCGGCAAACTCAATATTGTACTATAGCAATTCGCTACTATATTTCGAAACCGACTTTCATCTCTATCGCCGCTATAACATTTCAAAAAATCAAAAAATTCCGGAGACGCCTCCTCAAAAAGCTCCTCCAGCAGCTGATCCATAGCCTCACTCTTAAGTAAAGCCTCCTGTATGCTGTCACATATTTTAAAATTCGGTTCTATGTTTATCAAATAAAAATATCTTCTTATTACCTCAAGGGCAAAAGCATGAAAAGTACTTATATTGGCTGTACTCAAAAGATCCATCTGCCTCTTAAGGAATATAAACTGCTGCCTGTTTTCCTCATTAAGGGATGCCTCTTTAACTGAATCTGAAAGGCTTTTATATATTTTTTCTTTCATCTCCGCCGCAGCTGCATTGGTAAATGTAACTATAAGCATACGGTCAACAGAACATTTTTCATCTAAAATAAGCCTCTTTATACGCTCTACAAGAACTGCGGTCTTGCCTGAGCCTGCGGCAGCTGCCACAAGTATATTTTTGCCTTGAAGCTCTATAGCTTCTCTCTGCTGTGTGGTCCAGTCCATATTACTTCCTCTTAGACTTCTTAGGCTTTGGCATTGGCAATTGTTCATACATTTTTTCAAATAGATTACAAAGAAACTCTTTATTGTCTACATCTTCGACAAGAAGCATTTCTTTTGCACCTTCATACGGAGGTTCGTAAGGTGCATCCGGCATCATTTCTTTAGCTGCCTCAACAGGCTTTGCAAGCAGTCTGTCATCACAAATATAAGCAGCAATCCTGCCGCGATAATAAATGATATATTCTCCCATCATCGAGCGATGGGTAATCTCGTCAAGATCACCAAGCTGTTCTAATATAAAATTCAAATATTCTTTACTCGAAGCCATGTCCAAATTCCTTTCATAATGTTATATGCAATCAACCTCTATTACGGAGTAATCTCCAAAATCCAATATATCTCCTGTTTTATACCTGATAGAACTTTTAAAAATCGGGCCATCTACTACAAGAGTATGATACTCTCCATTTTCTCCGCATATATCTATTCCATGCTGTTTCATAATTTCCACAACATCATAATCTATAATTCTTCCCAGTAAAGATTTTGGCAGAAGAGTGTTATTTATAGATTTTATCAGGCATTTATATCCTAAATCTATTAGTTCTTTAACGTTATCTGATCTATCATTGTGCCACAGAGGGAATACGGCTCCAAGACCTGTTTCTTTGCATCTTTGCTCACACCACGCCCTATTGTCCTCTATATCTATATCACCAAAACAAGCAAATTCAGCTCCTATGCTTTTAGCTTTTCTTAAAGCTTCCTCCATTTTTATGTGATACATTTCTCCAATAGCAGGCACGGAATTTATGGGTATATTCAAGCATTCCGAATAACTCTCAAGCATCTTATAATCTGCTCCGTGAAAAAACGACCGCTCCACATCTTTATTGACCATCACTATCAGGCCTACAGGCTCCCCGCCCATCTCAATCATCTTATGCAAAGCCAAAGTACTGTCTTTACCGCAGCTATACGACATCACAAATTTCATATAAATTTCTCCAAACTTTACTTCGTTTTATTGTAACACAGATTATTTGATTTGCTCAACTCTTTTAATGACGGCTAAATTGTGGTATATTCATGTTGACGAGCTAAATTTGAAAGCTCCGAAAGGAGAAAAAATGAAAAAAAATTTTATGCTTATGATACTGGATGGTTTTGGTCTCAACCAAGAAACTTATGGAAACGCTATAGCCAAAGCCAGCACACCAAACTTAGATAGAATTTTCAGCATATATCCAAACACTTCCCTCTTGGCAAGCGGCATGGCTGTAGGTCTTCCTGACGGCCAAATGGGCAATTCTGAAGTGGGACATTTGAACATAGGCGCAGGAAGAATTGTATATCAAGAGCTTACACGAATCAGCAAGGCTATTGACGATGGGATTTTTAACGGCAATTCTGCTCTCCTCAGTGCGATAAACCAAGCAAAATCAAAAAACACAGCCTTACATATAATGGGTCTGCTTTCTGACGGAGGCGTTCACAGTCACATAGAGCATATAAAGGCGGCTGTTTCTTTGGCTGCTGCAAATGATTTGCCTCATATATATATTCACTGTTTCATGGACGGGCGAGATGTACCTCCTAAATCAGGGATAACATACATAGAACAAATGGAAAAATTTCTCTCTGATATGCCAAATGCACAGATAGGTATAGTTTCAGGCAGATACTATGCTATGGACAGAGATAAAAGATGGGAAAGAGTAAAGCTTGCATACGATGCTCTGACACTGGGAGTTGGAAGACAAGCCAGCTCCGCCCTCGAAGCTGTTAAATATGCCTATGATTCAGGTGAAACCGATGAGTTTATCATCCCTACAGTTTGCGGCAAAGACGCCACAGTAAAAGATGGCGACAGTATAATATTCTGCAATTTCAGACCGGACAGAGCACGGGAAATAACAAGATGCTTCGTTGATTCTGCATTCGACGGATTTGAAAGAAAAAAAGAAGTATCAAATATCAAATATGTGTGCATGACTCAATATGATGCTTCAATGCCTAATGTTGAAGTTGCATTCCCTCCTGCCGTAATAACCAATACTTTAGGAGAATATTTATCTTCTCTCGGACTTCATCAGCTGAGAATAGCTGAAACAGAAAAATATGCCCATGTAACTTTCTTTTTTAACGGAGGAGTAGAAAAACCCAACACTCTGGAGGACCGCATACTAATCCCATCCCCAAAAGTAGCGACTTATGATATGCAGCCTGAGATGAGCGCCTATCAAGTGACTGAAAAAGTAATAGAAGAGATAAAATCATTAAAATACGATTGTATAATACTCAACTTTGCAAATGCTGATATGGTCGGTCATACAGGAATATTTGATGCCGCTGTAAAAGCAATTGAAGCTGTGGATAAATGTGTAGGCAAAATTGCAGAGGCCATACTTGAGTCCGACGGGCAAATTTTGCTCACTGCCGATCATGGCAATGCTGACGATATGATAAACGAGGACGGCAGTCCTATAACTGCTCATTCTCTTAATCCTGTCCCTCTGGTTCATATATCAAACATGCCTGTTTCATCCTTTAAAGACGACGGGAAACTATGTGATATAGCGCCTACCATGCTGAAACTAATGGGAATTCCCGTTCCTCCTGAAATGACAGGCAAACCTCTGGTATAACTTTTTATTGATAATAATCCACCGGCATAGCCGGTGGTTTTTCTTTACAATAAATAAGCCTAAATCTCCCGCAGGAAATTTAGGCTTTCTTAATATTCTCTAAGGTTTTCTCCTTAAACTCTATTTATGTTCTTCTTCACATTTGGCAGCATTTCCGTAGTTATCGCATCTTCAATATGGTCTTCCATCTGTTCAGGAGTATCCTGGTGCCTTGCAGGATTGCCGCTTCCTCCTATACAGCCTCCTACGCATGCCATTCCTTCGATAAAGTTATTTGGCAGCACTCCCTTTGACGCTTTTAGCAATGCGACTTTGCATTTATCAATACCATCGCAGACTACAGGATTAAATTCAAAATCTTCCTCTTTCAACTCTTTTAGAACTTGCTCAACTGCAGCAGCCACTCCTCCGCTCCTTGCGAACATCCTGCCATAATAAGAGGCCTGATTCCATTCTGTCCAGCTCAGTTTGCTAAGCACTATATCCTTGCTGTCAAACAACGCCTGTAACTCTTCAAAAGTTATAGCATAATCTACATACTTGCTTACGCTTTCCTTTCTGACCTCTGCCTTTTTTGCTATGCAGGGACCTATAAAAACAACTACAGAATCCGGCTTACTTTCCTTTATATGCTTTGCAAGCTCTGCCATAGGTGACAAATTATGTGATATATGCTTTGCCATGTCCGGATGCTTGCTTTCTATGTATTCAACAAAAGCCGGACAGCATGACGACGTTAAAAAGCCTTTTTCTTTGAGCTCCAGAGCTTCTTTATATGCAACCATTTCAGCTCCTACTGCCACTTCAAGTACTTCTGAAAATCCAAGCTCTCTTATGCCTGTTATCACTTGTCCTAAGGAAGCATATAAGAATTGGCTGGCTATAGATGGAGCTACAATTGCAATCATTTTATCTTTTTCACAATTTTCCTCAGCTTTTTGTATCTCGTTTATTACGCTCACTATACTGGAAACGTCAACAGTAGCTCCGAATGGGCAATGATATACACAAGCTCCGCAGTCTATACATTTTTCATAGTCTATAGTAGCTTCACCGCCCGGTCCCATAGAGATGGCATTTACCTTACATGCTCTTTCACATGGTCTCTGAAAATTATGTATGGCGCTATACTGACATGCATTTGCACACTTGCCGCATTCTACACATTTGCTCTTATCTATATGTGCATGCTGATGTGAATCTATCACTATAGCATTTCTCTTACACGACTCTACACAGCTATGTGCAAGACATCCTCTGCATAAGTCTGTAACCACATATCCTGCTTCCGGACATTCATCACATGCAATATCAATTACCTGTACGATGTTAGGATTATTTTTGCTTCCTCCTACTGCAAGTCTGATTCTTTCTGCCACTACAGCTCTGTCTTTATATATACAACATGTTTGAGGCGGCTGATCCTTTGGAATTACATTATTGGCAATTTCATTAAATTCAGCAAACACATCATTTCCTCTCCATGTCTGATATGCAACCTCCCGAAGTACTTTGTATTTAGTTTCTTGTACTTTGTTATCAAATAGTTTCAATCGCTTATCTCCTCTTTCTGTATTCAGTATTCAAAGAAATATACTAATGAATTATATCACTGCTTTTGTCATTGTTCAATCAAGAATATGTTAAAAAAGAATAAAACCGGCAAAAATATGCCGGTCCTATTCTCTAATATATAAATTTGGTACTAAACTATTATGCTTTTTTCATCATTACCGTAGCTTTGAATAAATCTCCGTCTATAGTAATCTCAAAAACACCTTCCATTAATTTAACCAAATCCTTAGCTATGGCAAGGCCAAGACCGCTGCCTTCAGTATTTCTTGATTCATCCCCTCTTTTAAATCTTTCCATAAGTTCATCTGCGGAAATATTAAGAGGATCCTTTGAAATGTTTTTTATAGCTAAAATGATTTGTCCTGTGCTTACTTCTGATTGACCATCTATCTCATCAATGTTTATATATACTCTGCTGTTATCCATTGCATACTTTGAAATGTTTCCCAGCAGATTTTCTATAACTCTCCACATAAGCTGTCCGTCAGCCATAATATGAGTGTCCTCACAATTATTGTGAAGCTGTATGTCTAAGCCTTTTTGACTGAGCTTCTCATCCATTTCTGCAAGACTTTGAGTAAGAAGTGACGCCAAATCAATAGATTCCATATTTACAGGTATAGCACCCGATGAAGCCTTTGCTGCTTCGAACAGGTTTTCTGTCAAATTTTTAAGTCTCTGTGTCTTATTATCTATTATATCCAAGTACTCAGGTGCATTGGGACTATCAAGTCCCTCTTGCTTCATCAAATCAATATAGGATATCATAGAAGTAAGAGGAGTTTTCAAATCATGAGAAACATTTGAAATAAGATCAGTCTTCATCCTCTGATTTTTAATCTCATTTTGCACTGCAATATTTGATGCCTGCGATATATCATTAATATCCGATGCCAGTCTGTCAAACTCACCTTTTATTCCTTTTATATCTTCTTCAACAGGAATCTTATATGTTAAATTTCCATTTTTTACTTCTTCTACACCTTTTTTAATTTCAGTAAACTTTCTTACCACATTAGGCAAAAATACCAGAGCTAAAACAATAACCACCGGAAGGCCTATCCATGTCGCTGCTAAAAATGCTGCTGCAATAACTACTATCAACACTTTTAAAAGCGTCTTGTCGCTTCCCTTAATACTTCTGTAAACAGCCAGGAATGCTCCCCCAAGCAATGATTTCTCCCAAAACTGTCTAAGTTTAATCTTCTTAATCAAAGACAATGCGCACAGAAGCGCCATAAAACAGCTGACAACCAATGCAGTTACACAATATGTCATCTCTATTTCTTTGGTCAGCAGTCCGGAATAATATGAAATGTTTTCTGATGTGTTCTCCCATATTCCAAGATAATCTCCCCTCATCCATATCTCATATAAAATCTTTATCACGGAAACTGCCCATGCGGCTGACAATATAAAGCCTACAATCTGAAGTTCACTCCATATCCTGTCAAACCAATTTAGATAAACTTTGCCTGTATCATCAGTTTTATTGCGTCCAACCATTACGGCCAGCAGTACAAATAATCCTATCGCAAAGACTACCATAACTATGCCGCCTATACCTATATTATTTTGTAAGCTTTCATATCTTTCGACGTCAATAATATTACCGCTATAAGGATTATACCATTCGTCGGTCTGATTAGGAGTCAAATCTTTCGCCCACGACATAGTGTCCATAGCAGCAAATATACTGGCAGCAACAGCTAATATACATATCGTGATGATCTCAATACTGAATAAAGATCCGAATAAGATGCTTTGTCCTTTAGAATTTTTCAATTTTGTATCCAATTCCCCACACCACCTTTAAATATCTAGGGTTCTTCGGGTCTATCTCTATCTTTTCACGTATTCTTCTTATATGAACTGCCACAGTGTTTTCTGGGCTGTAAGCAGGCTCGTTCCAAACGGCCTCATATATCTGTTCAATGCTATATACACGACCTGCATTTTCTGTAAGCAATTTTAAAATTCCAAACTCAATTGGTGTTACTATAACCTGCTCGCCGTCAAGCGTAATACTCTTTTCATTATCGTCCACAATCAATCCCCCTGATTTGTAAACACCTGATTGAGATAAGCTTCCCGCCATACTTCCCAGATTCACATACCTTCTAAGCTGTGACTTTACTCTGGCTATAAGCTCAAGCGGATTAAAAGGCTTTGTTACATAATCGTCGGCACCGACATTAAGACCCGTAATTTTGTCGTAGTCCTCAGACTTTGCGGAAAGCATTATTATGGGAATGTTCTTTTCCTCTCGAATTTTCATCGTTGCCTGAATTCCGTCCATCTTAGGCATCATCACGTCCATGATTATAAGGTGCAGATTTTCTCTCCTCGCGATCTCAAGAGCCTCTGCTCCATTAAAGGCTTTATATACGTTATACCCCTCGTTACGCAAATAAATTTCAATAGCACCTGCTATCTCCTTATCATCATCACAGACCATAATGTTGATTTTCTGAACATTATCCATCTATTTTGCTTCTCCTTTCGCCTTATGACTATATATTAAGGGCTCATTTTTACAAAAGAGCCCATTTGTTTCTTACAAAATTCTTAATTTGTTAATTACTATAATAAAGTCCTACTTTGCCTTTAATGCCTGCAACACTTTGTTTGCTATAGGTCCGGCAACTGATGAGCCATATCCGCCGTTTTCCACGCATACTATAAAGGCATAGTCTCCTGAAAATCCGCAAAACCATGCGTCCGGAACAGTTCCTTTAGCGCCTTCTGCAGTTCCTGACTTGGCGTGAAGCTCAAGCCCTGGATAATTGCCATCGCCATAATTGGACATTACGTTATTTCTCATCATTTCTTTAAGTTTCGCCGCCGTGTCACTTTTAAGCAATTCAGTATTTTTAGTATCACTGCCCATAATTATATATGGTTCTGCCGCTTCGCCGCCTCCGGCAATTGCTCCCATATATACCATCATCGACATCGGGTTAACCTGATCCTCAAACTGCCCTATGCCTGCCCATCCAAGGTTATAATTATAAGTGTCAAAAGTAAAACTTCCTTCTCTGCTTTTAATTCCATTCAAATCATATGAAGAAGTTAATCCCAGATCTTTAACTGTCTTTTCCATAAGGTCGCTTCCAAGCTCAACTGCAAGTGATGCGTAAGCACAGTTACACGATTTTGAAAGAGCGCTATAAATATCTACTCTTCCATGAACACTTGGACATGTTATCTTCTCTCCATCAATGACATGACTTCCTGTACAAGAAAAAGACCAATCATCTATACTACTTATATTCTCAATGGCTGCTTTTGTGGTCACAAGTTTAAATATAGAACCGGGAGTATCAGCTGATGCAAGTACTTTATTTATATAAGTACCTGATTCTTTATCACCTGACGCTTCATCCTCTTCAGGATCCAAAGTCGGTTTGCTGGTCATGCATATTACTTCACCGGTTTTCCAGTTATACACACCTACCAGCCCATTTTTATATCCAAGGGCTTCATATGCCACTTTTGAAATATCAGCATCTATAGTCAGCTTTATCTCTCGTCCTGATCCAAAAAGTATTCCCTTTGTTCCTGTAACTATATTATATCCTATAATTTTGCTTCTAAAAGCGTAATTAACAGCTGTAGAAATGTTTTGATACTTATCTCCTACCACATGAACAGTACCTTTTCTTATACCTGAATCAGGATTGTAATGAGGTCCGTTCTCATCATTTTCCAAAAGAACAGTACCGTTTCTGTCATAAACAGCGCCGACTGCCAGCTTACCTCCGCTGTATACATGTGCATTGGCATAAAAAGATGCCCAGTCACTGCCATTAACTATCAATCTTCCTACAAACACACAAAGTCCGATTATCAAAACTGCCGCAAGGGCTATACACATCAAAGCTCTTCCTTCAAGTTTTTTCATGATCTACCACCTGCCTTTACAGCTATGCTGGCTCTTTCCCTAGTATCAGCCGCTTTTAAAAATGCAAGAAGCGCCCACGATACTGTCATACTGGTTCCTCCATTAGATACAAATGGGAATGTCACTCCTGTAAACGGGAACAAATCCACACATCCAAATACATTAAGCATGGTTTGGAATATAAACATAGACATAGCTCCACATGCACCTATAGTATAAAAAGTTGATCTGCCTGCAAGTATGGATCTGTATGCAAACAATGACAAAGTAACTATGGATAATACCGCAAGTACAGCTATTATAAGACCCCACTCTTCTATAAGCATGCCGAATACCATATCTGTATCTGCCGCAGGTATGCCTTCAAGCCAGCCTTCTCCTGCGCCGACTCCTACCAGACCACCGCTGGCAGCTGCACTCATAGTTCTGCTCTGCTGAAATCCTGCTGCATCTACAACTGCAGCGTCCCAAACATGTCCCCAAGACTCAAATCTATGAGCTACATACGGTTTAAATCTGAGTATCATAAATCCGCCTACAGCAGCAACGCCTATCATCAAAAACAACTTTGAAAAATCGCCGCTCCTCAGGAAAGAGATTATTAAAAATGTTACAAAGAATATTATTGCAGTTCCAAAGTCTCCCATAAGTCCAAGACATCCGAAACAGTATGCAGAAAATAACATGAATATCCACAGATTTTTCTTTTGGAACAATTCATCTAAAGTAGCTGCTCCTATCCAAATAAATGCTACTTTTACCATTTCAGAAGGCTGGAATGAAAATCCTCCTATTGAAAGCCAGTTTTTAGCTCCATAGCTAAAAGTTCCTATTGCCAAGTTTGCAATAAGCAGCACTACCGCGCCTATAAGCACAGCCCATTTAAGCGCCTTTGTTCTGTCAAGATTCCTCAGCACTATGCACATGACTACCATGACTACCACACCCATAACTGCCGCAAGAAACTGTTTAAACATGCTTTCAGGTGCAGACGAACCTACTACCGCCAAACTTAAAGTTGTCAAAAAGAAAGCAATAGACTCCATCTCAAAGGCAGTATTACCAAGTTTTCTCATTACTGCTACATATACCCACATAAAAACCATAAGTCCGCCTATGCAGATAAAAACTTTATCAAGGTAATCTTCTCCCAAAGCTATGCCAAGCTGAAAAGCTGTAAGAAGCTGAAACAGAGTAAGCGCTGCAAGTGATGGCCCTGCTGACATAAACTGTGTATCAGATCTTCTCATGGCTATATTATTATTTTTTTCTTCAAGACTTATGGGCAAAAGCGTCATCTCTGTAGCGCCTGCTTTGAGAACATCTCCATATTCCACATTCACAGCGCCGCTCATCTCTCCGTTCTTTTTTGAACGCCTTGACTGCCTGCCGCTGCTTACTTTATCTTCATTTAGATATGTACCATTTTTTGATCCCAAATCTCTGTATGTCCAGTTCCCTCTTGTATCACGCATAAGTATGCCATGATTACGAGACAAAGTTTCATCCCCGGCACAAATATCGCAGCTTTTAGACCTTCCTATAACGTTCTCCCAATGAGTTATAGGCACGCTGGTCTCATCACAATCTATAAGCTGTCCTTCTTCATCGGTTCTATATGTACACAAATGCATATAAGCCCAAACCTCTGCCGGATTTTTTGACCTAAGAAGCGACCTTATAGCTCTTACCAAAATAAAAATAGCGAGCACTACAAAAATCCACCGAACTATCTCGGTAAAA
This sequence comes from uncultured Peptostreptococcaceae bacterium, assembly GCA_910588185.1. Lineage (GTDB taxonomy): Bacteria > Bacillota > Clostridia > Peptostreptococcales > Anaerovoracaceae > Fimisoma. The sequence goes on along the minus strand of CAJUQR010000003.1, from coordinate 94,351 downwards.
ACGCCCGCTATCTCAAAATCTCCATCTAAAAAATCGAGTTTCATAAATTTTGCCTTTCTTACCTTAGATGTGCAAATCACATTAAAGGTATTATAATCTCAAACCATTTTTGTACATTGTACCACAATAATTTGAAAAACAAAAGAGAAAGGCTTTTTCAATTAATGATTTCCGCAAGTATGGCTGCCACATCCGTGACTGCCGCATTTATGACCTCCTTCTCCATGCTCATGATCATGATGATTGCATTTCACATCAGGATTATATAAAAGCGCATCGTTAAGAAGAGCTTCTACTGCCTTATCTGCATCACCGCTGGCTCCTCCGTATAGCTTGATGCCTGCCTCAGCAAGAGCTGTCTGCGCACCGCCTCCTATACCGCCGCAAATCAATGTTTCAACTCCATTGTCAGCCAAAAATCCGGCTAAAGCTCCATGGCCGCTTCCATTTGTATCAATCACTTCAGAACTTACAATCTTTCCGTCCTGTACATCATAAACTTTAAATTGTTCAGTATGTCCAAAATGCTGAAAAATCTGTCCGTTTTCATAAGTTACTGCAATTTTCATAATATATACCTCTCTTAAATTAATATTATTTTTGACAACGATGTTTTTTACATCCTCCACAGCCGCACGTCTTCTCTTCTCCGCTGCACAGAATATAGTCTCCACCTTCTATTTTGAGCATAATGCCTTCAACCAATGCATCTGCGATTTTTTGTCTCGCTCTATTATATATCTGCTGAACAGTGGTTCTTGCCACTCCCATATATACGCCGCATTCTTCCTGCGAAAAGCCTTCCTTGTCTATAAGTCTTATAGTCTCGTATTCATCTACAGTCATGACTATTTCACAATTATTATTGCCCTTTTTTAAAGGTTCAAACCCTTTAGATACAGGCATACAACATACCTTGCGACATTTTTTAGGTCTTGGCATAAATTTTACCTCCATTTATGGCATATGCTATTTATATATTACTTCTGTTTATGGCATATGTCAATAACGTTTTAAAAGTTTTCTTACAAAAAAACTTTTAAATACATATAAATCGGCTAAACCTTTCGTTGTCTGTTTTTATAATTTTCTTTCAAAAAGACAACAAAATGTGCTTTATTATTATATTATTTATGTCAAACTTCGTCGAATTATGTCATATGTTGCACAAATTTAAAAAACAACTTCAATTTGCCAACAATTTACTCTAAAAATGTTGGCAATTTACTGATGTCCATAAAAAATGTACAACACTTAGGTATCCTCCCCTCCAAAACAAAATCTCATTATATTTCCCTATTGCTCCTTTGCCAAAAAAAGCTATAATTATAATGTAGATTCTAGTTTATTTAGGAGGAAAATCATGCGTTATACAAACTTTAAAGATTTGAAAATTTCCGCTATTGGCTTTGGAACTATGAGACTTCCGAAAGATCAAGACGACAATATAGATTATGAAAAAGGCGAGGAAATGGTTGCTGCTGCATTCAAAGGTGGTATCAATTATTTCGATACTGCTTACAAATACCATGAAGGCGAATCAGAGAATTTTTGCGGCAACGTACTTTCAAAATACCCTCGCAGCTCATATTTTTTAGCAGATAAACTACCTACATGGCTTTGTAAATCTGCAGAAGATGCTGAGAAACTATTAAATGAACAGCTTGCAAAATGTAAAACTGAATACTTTGACTTTTACTTGCTTCACAGTGTAAGTGAAGAATCATGGGTGAACATAGAGGCTCTAGATTTGGTTCATTTTATGAAAGATGCAAAAGAAAAAGGTTTGGCTAAGCACATCGGTCTGTCCGTTCATTGTCAGCCTGAGCTTCTTGAAAAAATATTTTCAGAATATGGCGATATACTTGAATTTGTACAGATTCAATTAAACTACATGGACTGGGACTACATAAATGCTAAAGAACTTTATAAAATTGCCCGCAAATACGATAAACCTATTATTGTTATGGAACCTCTAAGAGGAGGCATGCTGGCTGAGCTTCCAAGCAAAGAAGCCGAAAAGATTTTAGTAGAAGCTACTAAAGCCGCAGGTCAGAGTCCTTGTTCAAAAGCATCATACGGGCTAAGGTTTACCAGTCAGCTTAAGGGAATTATGTGCACTCTTTCCGGAATGTCTACTTTGGAACAAATGATTGAAAATACAGAGATATTTTCCGGTCCCCTGCTTACAGAAACTGAACTTGATGCTATTCCAAAAGCAGCAGAAAAATTGAGAAGCGATATAATGGTCCCTTGTACAGGATGTAATTATTGTTACGAATGTCCTTCCAAGATAAAGATTCCTGAAATCTTTAAGTTCTACAACGATACGGCTGCAAGGAATTTCATATTTTTGTGGGATTCGCTGGAAGAGCTCTACGGCAATCTTGGTCCTAATGCTAAGAATTGTATTGAGTGCGGAAATTGCCAGTCTCAATGTCCTCAAAAAATCAATATAATCGATAAGTTAAAAGAAATAGACAATAAATACGAAGAAATAATAGCTAAAGGAAAATAAATGAAAAAAAATCTTGGTGCTTTAATCACAATTTTGGCAGGTATACTTTGGGGTTTTTCAGGTGCATGTGGTCAATACATATTTGAAAGGTTTCCAATAGAACCGGCTCATCTTACTTCAATAAGAATGCTTTCTGCCGGAATAATTCTATGCTGCATAGGTTTTATTACAGACAAAAAAAATATGCTTGGAATCTGGAAAGTAAAAACCGACTACATCAAACTTATAATATTTGCAGTTTTTGGTATAATGGCTTCACAACTAACATACATGACCGCAATATCATATACCAACTCAGGGACAGCTACAATCCTGCAATATATAGGTCCCGTACTGGTCATGATAGCAAGCTGCGTAATGCAAAAAAGGCTTCCGACTGCAAGGGAATCTTTTGCAATCTTCCTTGTAATCATCGGAACATTTTTTATTGCCACTCACGGAAACATTTCAAACATGATAATAAATACAAGCGGCCTCATATGGGGTCTACTTGCAGCAGTAGCCTTAGCGCTTTACACATTGATTCCAGGCAACATTACAAAACAATACAGCAGTGTAACCATTACAGGATACGGCATGCTGCTAGGCGGTATAGTTCTAGCCGTTTTATCTCAAGCGTGGAAAGTTCAGCTAAGTTCTGATTTTAGGTTCATAGCAGCATTTGCAGGCATCGTCATATTTGGAACAGTTCTAACATTCACCCTTTATTTAAAGGGGATTACGATGGTAGGACCTGTAACCGCCAGCATGCTTGCAAGCGTAGAGCCGGTTTCAGCTGCCGCATTTATGATCGTGTGGCTAAAAGTTCCTTTCCACTATATGGACTTGATAGGATTCTCATGTATCTTAATTACAATCTTCCTGCTTACTAAAAAGGAGCGCCCTATTGAATAACTTTTGTTAAAAATGTTGACATTTTGATGTTATATGCATCAGCTTGCCAACATTTTTTTAACTTATTCGTAAAAATATGAATTGAAATTTTTTATACCACAATAAATAAAATCTCGCCAATCAAAGGCAGCAAGGTTCCCACCCCGAAATTTTATCTTTTTTCTGTCATTGCCCAGGGTCTTACCCCGAAAATTGCTTAAAAATCTCTAATTTATCGGGGTTTGATTCATATGTGTCACATCATTATGCCATGTTTACTATCTACTTTTTGAAATGTGGCTTAAGACACAGTCCATAATCTTTTTCATTTAAAAAAATCGACATGATGCAAATCATGTCGATAAAATGTTTACTATTTTTTCTCTTGTTCTTTAAGGCTATTCTTCAGCTCCTGATACTCTTGATATTCTTTTTTTACAGCCTTAATCACACTCGGCGTCTTTTGTTTAGGTCCTTTCATATTCTCTATGGTCCTCAAAGTTCCTCTTATAGTAAGAAGTACTCCTATAACTATCATAAACCAATGAGTTTTATAAACTATAGCCGCAATAATCCAGCAAACTCCAAAAAGCGCTACAAAAACAGCTCCATATCCTCTTGCAAAATCAGGTAATCCAAAGGAATTCCTTCTCCTCTGCTGCATTTAATTTCCTCCTTAGGAAGTTAATTTTCAAATCACTTGAGACATTACAAGTAATCTGCAATCCTTTTATTTTATTATTATACCTTGTCCCAGCCAATCAAGCAAGTGAACTTTTTGGACATGCAGGGAATTATAAGAACTTATCAAGTTCTTTCTCAACCTCAGGCAATTTTTTAACCTTAGGATTTGCAATCAAATTTCCGCAAGCTACAACCATACTTATATTTCTTAAAGCTTGCAAGTCATCAAGAGGATTTTTTTGTGTGACAACAAAGTCAGCACATTTGCCTGCCTCAATTGAACCTGTAATATCCCCAAGACCTGCAATTTGAGCATTTATCATGGTTGCTGTATGCAGTGCAAATTTATTTGACACACCGCAGAACTTATGAAAATGATTCAACTCTCTCCACATATCATAATGTGTCACATAAGGGCAACCTGTATCTGTACCAAGCCCCACAGGAATTTCCTCTTCAAGACAAGACTTTGCACACTGGATTATTCCTTCAAATACCAATTCCCCGTTATATTGCTCCATATCACTGGCATTGCTTATGCTCCTGTCGAAAAGGGCAAATGGCAATGCAGGCGATAAAGTAGCCACATGACATGCACCTTTTTCTTTAAAAAGATCAATTATTTCAGGAGTGGGCTTTGCTCCGTGCTCTATGGTATCAACTCCGTTCTCAAGAGCACACTTAACTCCCTCAGGACTTTCAACATGAGCGGCAACTTTAAACCCCAGATTATGTGCCTCATCACATGCTGCTTTTACATATTCTGCGGGCATTTTTAATTCGCCCGGTTCACCTTTAACTTTAGCATCCAAAACTCCGCCGGTTATCATCAGCTTTATAACGTCCGGTTTATCTTTTGCTATAATTCTGACATAATCAGCCGCTTCGTCGGCGCTTTCTGTCACATAAGCAAGAGAATGAGCCATATGACCGTTCTCCACTGAAACGGCCATATTGGAAGCAACTATACGTGGTCCCAATATCTTCCCTGATTTAATTTTATCTCTTATAATAGTATCATAATCTGCTACACCGCCTACAGTCCTTATCGTGGTAACTCCACTCATAAGTTGCATCTTGGCATATGACTGGCACATAGAAAGTCCAATGCACTTAAACAGAGCATTGCTGGTTACCAGCTTAACTAATTTTACCGGATCTGACGGCTTTTTCTTTGGCTTGCCGCCTGCCGGCAGATGAACATGCAAGTTTACAAGCCCCGGCATTATGTATTTACCAGCTAAGTCTACAATCTGGTAGCCTGCCAAATCGTCCTTTTGGTCTGTCACAGATTCTATAAGCTGCCCATCGGTCAAAATCATCTTCCCTGTCTGAGGCTCCATATCTTCTGTTCCGTCCAAAATGATACCGTTTATATAAGCGTATTTAGCCATTAATATCTCCTATTTCATCAGTTTGCTATAATATGAATCCAGTTGATAAAGTACTACCGCAGGATTATGACCTGTAACACGGTCTTTAGTTATAAGAGTAGTTACCACTCCTTCAGCATATTTATAAAACAAACTGTCATGACCTACGCAAAGTCCCATAACAACCTTTAGGTCGCAGTTTTCTTCGTTGAGAATCTTTGCCTGTAAAATAGGATTGCAAATAAAATCGCCTACTCCGCAGGCAGCATCATCTATGCCTATATCAGTTTTAGGGGTAGAACCTGCTTTACATGCCACTCCTGTAACCTCAAATCCATGATGTCTGAGAAGTTTTGTAAATGCCCTTGCTTCCTTAAGCAAACCTACACATGTAGCAATACCGATTTTTTTGTATCCCATCTTCTTGGCAAATTCCACTATTTCCTGCGCTCTAGGATAAACTCCATATCCTTCAGCCTCAACCATGGCAGAAGAAATAGCGATATTCTTGTTTTCCTCTTCTTGGTATTCCTTCAGCGCTTCAGCTTTAATATCAGGATCCATGTGCGTAGTCCTACAAAATTCAGGAAAATTACCCTCTCCTTCGTCACAAAGACCTACAGCACAATCAACACAGCTACGTTTAATATCTTCCATTTTAGGCTCCTCCTTTTCGGTCCGTATCTTAAATTACTGCTTTTATTCTATCAACTAAAAAGACAATAATCAACAAATATAAGTCTCCTATTTTGAAATTATTACTTCAGGCATATCCTTAGAAAGTATATATTTTTCACACTTTCCTCCTAAATCTTCTTCTATCATCTTTTTTAACTCAGACAGAGCCTGTTCCATTACGTCATTTCTTTCTCCGCTTACAGTCTCTATACACATAAAAGCGTTTTTCGTATCTTCTGTAAGCATAGTTCTTACAGATTCCCTCCAATTAAAGCATCTACAAATAGCTCCTGCATCATCTTTATATACTACCTCTCCTGGATAAGGAGGTTCGCTCTTATCACTTCCAAGAGTTATAAATTCTTCGCTTCCGTCTGCCACTGTCAGCCTGTTATCACCATCAAATGCATCTATGTTCTCTCCTCCTACAGGAACTCCGTATTTTAAAGAAATACCGTTATATATATCCACCAAAGGATTGATACACCCTATTTCTCCGCCTTTAGAAATCCTTTTTAAGAGAGCCTCTATGGAGCATCTTGCTCCTTTCTTAGTCTTAAACTTATAAAAAGCATCTCTCCATGTCCTTATGATAGGATTCTCAGTAAATTCAGGATTTGACACGTGTATAAGAGCTTTTTCACAAGATTCCTTTAGATACTCTTCATATCTATCTTCATCTTTTATGTGGTTATCAATTCCCTCACACACTAAAACTCCTATCTTAGCTTCAGGAAAAATTTCCAAAAAATCTTTCTCAATTATAAATTTTTTTCATCTCATGTCCCTCCTAATCTTTTATCTTTAAATAAATTATTGCACCTATGCTCACTATTGCTTCTGTTGCCGGAAAAGAAAGCCAAGTGCCTGTAAGTCCTCAAATACCAGACATTAAAAGTGCCATAGGAACTATCAATATCAAGCCTCTTATAATGGATACTGCCTGTGCTGGCAAAGCCTTTTCCATAGAGGTAAAATATACAGAAATTATAATATTAAATCCAACGAACAACACAGCTATAAAGTAAAGTTTAAGCCCTGTCACTGCAATAGATGAAAGCATACAATCATTTTCACTGTTAAAAATCCCCACTACAGGTTCCGCAAATGTCAACATAATTATATATACAATTATTGAAACTCCAATCATAGCAATAATCGCATAGCGAAGAATAGCTCTCATCTCCTGCCGTTCACCTCGTCCGTAACATCCGCTTAGCAAAGGCTGTGAACCTTGTGCTATTCCTGTATAAATAGATATTACCACTATAGAAATATTCGCTATCACTCCATATGCTGCAACTCCAACATTTCCTGCAATTTTCATAGTTATCATATTGAAGACTATTATTACGACTCCCGACGAAATCTCTGTCACAAGCGACGGTATCCCCAATGAAAAATTATTTTTAATTCTCATAACATTTACTGAAGAACGGCAAAATTTCAAGCTATTTTTCTTACTGATAAAATGTATTAAAAGAATCATTATGCTTATTATAGGTGCAATACATGTAGCGATTACTGCACCAAACATTCCCATATCCAGCGGAAAAATAAACACATAATCCAGTACTATATTTGACATACTTCCCGATATCATAGCTATCATAGAAAGTCTAGGGTCTCCATCGTTTCTTACAAAGCATTGAAGCAGATTGTTAATCATAAAAGCAGGCGAGAACATTAAAATCGTCTTCATATATGTATTGGTCATGGCAAATATATTTTCATCTGCACCCATAACCTCAGTGATTTTTTGACTCAATCCAATTCCTAAGACAAAAAATGCAAAAGCTATAACAACCGCCATAACAAAGGAATTGGTAAACACTTTCCTGCCTTCTTCCAAATCTTCCTTGCCCTTAGCTATGGCAAACTTCGTAGCGCCTCCCATTCCTACCATAAGTCCGCTGCCATGCACAAAACTGTATATGGGAATTGCTAAATTAAGGGCTGCAAGGCCATAGGTTCCAAGGCCTTTTGATATAAAAAATGTATCTGCCAGTATATAACATGACAAAGAAATCATTCCAAGGACATTCATGGAAGCATATTTTATAAAATTTATTAATTGTACATTTTTCTTCATCTTCCAACTCCAAAAATAAAAGCGCTGAGTCTTTTGCATCTTCAAAGGCCTAATGATGCAAAGCACAACGCTTAAAGTCGTTTTTACCCGGCGGCAAATCTACAATATTGAGACTATGACTTTACAGTCAAGCCTTTTTTATCAAGTTTATCATTTACATTACCGCTTACCAAACTATAGAGCACCGCTGTAAGAGGTATAAAGAATATCATTCCAAGTAATCCAAAGAAATTGCCTCCGACCAGAACTGCTACAAGAGTCCAAAGAGCCGAAAGACCAACCGAATTACCAACAACGTGTGGATAGATAAATTGATTTTCAATAAACTGTGCTACTTGATAAACTATTATAAACAGTATAACCTTATCCGGATACAAAAGCAATACCAACAATGCTCCTATAAAACACGATAAAAAAGCTCCTATATAAGGTATAAACGACAATATTGCAGTCATAACTCCTATAAGACCCGCATAAGGCATTTTAAATATTGTAAGCGATATGAATATTAAAAATCCAAGTATTGCCGCCTCTACGCACTGACCTGAAAAGAACTTTGTATAAGTATCATTGACCATGTTTGCAATGCGGCAAATTTTATCTGCTACAGGCTTTTTCAAATAGCCATAAAGGACTTTTTTACTCTGCCTTGAAAGATCATCTTTGCTGAGCAAGACATATATAGCTATTATAATTCCAAAAGCAGCGGTTACAACTCCTGATACAGTCGAAGTGGTTATTCCCACAATGGAATCCATAACCGTTCCCATGCCTCCTATAGCTCCTCCAAGTAAAGATTTAAAATCAAAATCCTTAAACCAATCCGTGACTATATCTATATTCCACTCTCTACTGCTGAGATAATCTATCCACTGCGGAACCTTGACTTCAGCTGCTGCATATACGCTGGTCAAAGAACTTATCAACTCAGGAATCAGCAAAGTGAACATCAAGTAAAACACCAATATTATACAAACAAACGTAGAGAGCAAACTTATTCCATAAAAATTTCTCTCGGATTTTCCCCTTCTGTTAAAAATTTTCGCATAAAGCTTTTCAAAAGCCTTCATAGGCACGTTAATCACAAAAGCAATTATAAGCCCTGCGATTACAGGAATAATTAAGCCCCACAAATCTTTAAGCGCTCCAATTACTGCCCCAAAATTCATTAAAACAGCATAAAGAGCCACGCCAAATGCTATAAATCCTAGAATCTTCTTAGTTTCTTTTCCCATAAAAGTCAACTTCCCCCTTAGCGTAAATCCTTAGTTTTACAAATTGGCGACTATTTCTGCGCATCCATTACAGCATTAAAAAGTTCATCATATGTCTCATAAGCCGGTATATCAGGATTATCAGCCTTTATTGAATCTGTACTTCTAAATAAAAATCCTGCTTTGCTTGCTTTTATCATTCCCAAATCATTGTAACTATCGCCGCTTGCAATGGTTTCAAATCCCATAGACTGAAGTGCTTTTACAGTGCTGTATTTGGAACGATCTATTCTCATTTTAAAGTCTGTAATTTCTCCATCCTCTGCTACTATAAGCTCATTACAGAATATAGTAGGCCATCCTAGTTTTTTCATAAGCGGCTGTGCAAATTGTGTAAATGTATCGCTGATTATTACAACCTGACCGTTTTCACGCAATTTATCTAAAAACTCTTTTGCGCCCGGCAGCGGATCTATTCTTGATATAGTTTCCTGAATCTCCTTAAGTCCAAGACCATGCTGTCTTAATACATCCAGTCTGAACGACATTAGCTTATCATAATCAGGCTCCTCGCGAGTTGTCTTTTTAAGTTCTTCAATACCTGTTTCCTCTGCAAATGCTACCCATATTTCAGGTACTAACACTCCTTCTAAATCTAAACAAGTTACATACATTTATTTATTCCTCCTAATATTATATCTACTTTTCAATTTTGGGCACTGTATTTACATCATACGGTGTAGACTGATATACAAAATAATTGAGCCAATTGGAATACAGCAAATTGGCGCTGGAACGCCAAGTACAGCTAGGCTCCTTTGAATCATCGTCATCAGGGAAATAATTTTTAGGTACCTTAATAGGAAGACCTTGATTCTTATCTCTCCAATATTCCTGCCCAAGGGTATCAGTATCATACTCTGAATGCCCCGTTATAAATATTCTTCTGCCTCCATCTGTAGATAGCGCATACACCCCGGCCTCTTCACTTTCTGCAAGTATTTTAAGCTGCGGTACTTTTAGTATATTCTCACGCCTTACAGTGGTATGCCTTGAATGCGGAACCATAAAAACATCATCAAACCCTCTAAACAATATAGATCCTTTATGAGTCACTCTGTGGTGGAAAACACCGAACATTTTCTCCGAAAGCTGTTCTTTCGGAATACCGTAATGATAGTATAAAGCTGCCTGTGCGCCCCAGCATATATGGAAAGTGCTGTAAACATGGGACGTACTCCAGTCCATTATCCTGCAAAGCTCAGGCCAGTATTCCACATCTTCAAACTCCATAGTTTCAACAGGAGCCCCCGTTATTATCATACCGTCAAAATAGCTGTCTTTCACTTCATCAAAGGTCTTGTAAAAAGTAAGCATATGTTCTTTTGACGTGTGTTTGGGAGTTCTCCCTACGGCAAGAAGCTCTACTTCTATCTGAAGAGGCGTATTTCCGAGAAGTCTTGCAAGCTGCGTCTCGGTTGTAATCTTTGTAGGCATCAAATTTAATATTAAAATATGCAAAGGACGTATATCCTGAGTAGTTGCCCTCATTTCATCCATTACAAATATATTTTCACTCTCAAGTGTCTTTCGTGCCGGAAGCCCATTGGCTATCTTAATTGGCATATTTTCACCTCTCTTTAAGTCAATAAAGATATTTTACCACCATGCAAGGTTTATGGCTACATTTTTTGTTGTAAAATGCCAAAAATATGCTATAATTATTTTATTCACATTCCAGAAAGGATTCAGCAAAAATGAAGAATAATTTCACTCAGGCTCTGCGCGAACTCACAGGGTTTGACGGACAATCAGATTCTTCGGAAACTTCGTTAAACAAAGATTCCGCAGCACCTAATTTTTCAGAGGATATAATAGAAGAAAAAGTAAATTCATCATCTGTTAAAACTATCAAGGATTTTTCGGAATCTTCTCAAGATTCCTGTACTCGTATAACAAGTACGATGACAATCACAGGTGATATAAAGTCCAGCGATAATGTTCATATTCACGGCCAGGTTTTCGGAAATGTAAAGACAAATGCAACTGTTTATGCTACTGACTTAATACTTGGCAATGTATCTGCTCAAAGCGGGTTCTTTAAAGGTGCAAGAATAAAAGGCAGAGTATCTCTTACTGATGACTTTGCTCTTGGTGAAAACTCTACTATAGTAGGCGATGTCAAATGTAAAAATGCTCATATCGCAGGTAAAATCAAAGGAAACTGTGATATTGAAGCTTCTGCAAATTTAACATCAACAGCACTGCTGTCCGGAGATATAATCACGTCCGATATTTCGACAGAACAAGGTGCCAAAATTATAGGCTCAATTTCAACAGGTATAAAAGACCTTGATTTAGATGCTGAATTCGATTTCGGAGGTGAGTTGTAATGAGTGAAAATATGGAAAATACAAATATAACTGAAGACACTGTCAATGCACAAAACTGTGAAAACGAAATAGTATCAGAAATATATGATGAAATGGGCGTAATCGGTCCTGATACAAAGGTTTATGGTAATATTTCAACTAAAGGACACGTCACAATTCTCGGAACAGTAAAAGGCGATATATCTGCAAACGGCAACGTCATAGTAAAAGGTATCGTAAAAGGTAAAATAATATGCGACAATATATTGCTTGAAAATGCCAACGTACAGGCAAATATAGAAGCTAAACATCAGGTTTCCATAAAAGACGGTGTCACTGTCAACGGTCAAATTTTATGCGGCAGTATCAATGTAAGAGGCACTGTTCTTGGCGATATAAACGCAAGAGACAAAGTGGGGCTTGCTGAAACAGCCATAATAAACGGTGATATAACAGCTGCTTATTTAGGCGCAGCGCTTGGTGCAAAGATTAACGGAAGAGTTTCTATAGGTTAGAGCAGGACAATAAACAGACATGAGCGTTAAGACTTGGAAGAAAATAATCTCTATTTTTGTAATTATATTAATACTCTCGCTTGCGATTCTGACCCTATTCCTCGGGATAGGGTATTTTCGTTATGAAAAACTGTTGAACGCACCTACCACTGTAGATCTTACAACATATGGATATACAGACAGCGAAAGTCTTTCAAAACTATTTAAATATCTAAAAGAAGTAGATGCAGATGAAACAATCTCTTATCAATCAAAGTACGAGCACCTCAATATAGATAATGATTTTAATTTTACTGCAGATACAGATGAAAAAGTATGCTATCTGACTTTTGATGATGGTCCTAACAAAGATGTTACACCTGAAATACTGGATATTCTTGACAGATATAATGTAAAAGCCACATTTTTTGTAATATACAGGGACAACGAAGAAGAGAAAAAATTATATAAAAGAATCATAAATGAAGGACACACCATAGGAATTCACTCTGCAAGTCATAATTATACGAAAATCTATGCTTCAGTAGATGCATATCTGGATGATTTTTGTAAAATATCAGACCACGTAGAAGCTCTAACGGGCTCAAAACCGGAAATCTTCAGGTTTCCGGGCGGCTCAGTCAATTCGTACAACAAAGCCATATATCAGCGTATTATCGCTGAAATGACTCGCCGCGGATATGTATACTATGACTGGAACTATTCATCGGGTGATGCTGAAAGTGCAAATATCTCACCATCAGAAATAACTGACAATGTATTAAAATACAATCTTGATTCCTCAAAAATGATCGTTTTGTGTCATGATGGTCCAGGTCATCAGAATACTGCAAAGGCGCTTCCTGATGTAATAGAAGGCCTTCTTGCACAAGGTTATACTCTTAAAGCCCTCGATAACACCGTATCACCTATATGTTTTGGATATTAACAAAAGGAGCTCTTTAAAGTTCCTTTTCTTTTATATAATTATTGTTTAAATCCAAGCTTTATCGCTACTTTTTCATAGTTAGGAACAGGCACGTTATACTTTCTTCCCAGGCGAACCACTTCAAATACAAGTCCATCTATCTCTGAATCTTTTCCTTCAAGTACATCTCTTTGCATAGATGTGGTCGCTTCAGGAGCAAGTGTTCTCAAAATCTTAAGATTAATATCGACCAAATCCTCTTCAAACTGTATTCCCATAGCATCTGCAATAGCTGTAATTTCTCTTATCATAGATTTAAACATCTCACGAGGCTCTCCTTCTTTTTGAAAGTCTCTGGCCACGGCATTACAATAGAGTCCAGCCGCACCGATAGGTGACACATAAGAAAATTTCTGCAAAGCATCTCTCTTGATATTTTCTGACAAAATGCCATCAATTCCACTGTCACTGAAATCTTTTACGACTTTTTCAAGTACATGACTAGTCCTGTCCTTTTCTCTGAGTCCAAATACTATCTTGCAAATCTTTCCATGCTGCAAGAGAACGCCCGGTTCTTTAATGTTTGCAGATACATAAATACAGCCGTCAGTTACCAGAATATCAGGCAAGCTTTCCTGTATATGTCCCCCTGTACCATATATATTTAAAACAGGAATAACTACCGTATCATCATGTGAAATTTTTTTAATAAAAGGGATAGTTTCATCAAGCGAATAACCTTTAACACATACTAAAACAACATCCGCCTTATCAACATATTCTTCCATGGTCATTGCTCTGACTGGTACAGTTTCTTGTATATCAGTCCAAATTCTTTCTATCTTAAGGCCGTTTTTTTGCATAGCCTCAAGATGTCTGCCTCTGGCTATCAATGTTACATCTTTGCCTGACTTTGTCATATACGCGCCTATAATGCCGCCGGTTCCACCTGCCCCGATTATTACGTATTTCATAATTTCACCGCTCCAAGTTAAAATTTATTTTTATATTTTATCATTTGAGCGTATTTTTGTCTATCTGACAAACATCCTAATTAATTTTTCATAGAATTTGGAATATGGCTGATATCTCATAGGCAAATCTATTATAGTTTTTTTATCTACTATGCTTTTTTCATGAGTAAACGTATCAAATCCTCTTTTTCCGTGATAAGAACCCATACCGCTCTCTCCGACTCCGCCGAATCCCATACCGCTTGTTGCAAGATGAATCAAAGTATCGTTTATACAGCCGCCTCCAAATTGTACTCGTTCTTTAACAAATCGTATATTTGACTTGTCTTGAGAAAATATATAAAGTGCGAGGGGCGAATCCATTGAGTTTATCTTTAAGGTTATCTCGTCAAGATTTTTATATGTCAATACCGGCAGAACAGGTCCGAAAATCTCTTCGCCCATTACCTTATCATTCCAAGTTACATTATCCATAACTGTAGGGGCAATCTGCTGTGTTTCAGTATTGAATTGTCCGCCGCATATTACTTTTCGTTCATCAATAAGTCCGCATACCCTTTCAAAATGTTTTCGGTTTATGATCTTTCCATAATCAGGATTTTCAAGAGGTCTGCTTCCATACTGGAGTTCTATTTGACATTTTAATTCCTGTACCAGCTGGTCTTTTACGCTTTCCTCACAATAAATGTAATCAGGTGCTACACAAGTCTGTCCGCAGTTGATGAATTTACCAAACACAATCCTTTTGGCCGCCAATCTAATATTCGCGGTTTTATCTACTATGCACGGACTTTTTCCTCCCAGTTCCAAAGTAACCGGTATAAGTTTCTCTGAAGCTTTACTCATAACCTGACGTCCTACATTTTTACTTCCTGTGAAGAAAATATAGTCAAAGTCACACTCTAAAAGGTTGGAATTTTCATCTCTTCCTCCTTTTATAACCGTAACATACTCACTGGGAAAAATTTTGCTTATTATGCTCTCTAAAATATCTGCTGTTGCCGGAGCATATGCACTAGGCTTTATTACTGCTGTATTACCTGCTGCCAAGGCATCAGCTAAAGGATCAAGAGCCAAAAGCAAAGGATAATTCCAAGGGCTCATAATAAGAACTGACCCATACGGAACAGGTTTTACAAAACTCCTTGAAAGAGTCTGCGCCATCGGTGTGTGTACTCTATGTTCCTTTGCATATTTTGAAACATGTTTGAGCATATATCTGATTTCACTTTTAACGAGGGCTATTTCGCACATATATCCCTCTGCGCGGCTCTTACCTAAATCTTGCTTAAGTGCTTCTGACAAATCACTTTCGTATCTTTCCATAGCATCTAAGAGCTTTCTTAGCGCATCTTTTCTTGCATTTATAGGGAGAGTCTGACCTGATGCAAAATATTTTTTCTGCTTTGTAAGTACAAATTCAATTTCTCCGCGTTCCATCTACTTTTTAACCTCCCAATATATTTTCTCCAGTTCTTCTATATTCCATAACACAGGAACAGGGTAAAGGGGATTGGCTTCTTTATCAGCGTAAACCGCCAAACTATGTATATCTTCTTCTCTTAATGCTTCAATCTTATCTGGTATTCCATATTTGCGGTTCTTTTCTTCTATAGCCTCGATAAATCTATTTGCAAGTATCTTTTCATTGTCATCTGAATTTCCAAGACCTGCGCATACCGCTAGTTTAGCAAGCTTTTTATATACTGCACTTCCGTATCGCCTAAGTACGATTGGCAATAACACGGCATTAGTCCATCCATGAGGCAGATCATATTTGCCGCTTAAACTATGTGATATGGCATGTATGTATCCTACATACGACCTTGTAAACGCTCTGCCGGCATAGTGAGATGCCTTTAGCATAGCGCTTTCTGCCTCAAAACTTTCATGAGAAGCTGAAGCATCTAAATTCTCGAAGATAAGTGAAACAGCTTTTTCCGCATCTGAACGGGTTTGTTTTGTTGTAGATCTTCCTATATATGCCTCTACTGCATGGGTCAGTGCATCAATGCCGGTTGATGCCGCAATATTAGTCGGCAAAGTATGAATAGTCGCCGGTTCCAAAATTGCATATCTTGGAATCAAAGGAAAATCATTGATTGCAAATTTGTGACGTGTCTTAGAATCTATCATAACCGATGCAAGTGTAGTTTCACTGCCGGTACCCGCAGTAGTAGGTATGGCAATTAACAGCGGCAGCCTTCTTCCGACTTTCAAAATACCTGCCATCTTTTCAAGAGATTTGCCAGGTCTTGCAATTCCTGCACCTACTGCCTTAGCAAGATCCATAGGAGAACCTCCGCCGTAAGCTATTATACTGTCACAATCATTGTCTTTATAAATTTCGGTTGCCTTTCTTGCCAAATCTGTAGTAGGATTAGAAAATACACCGTCAAATAAAGTAGATTTGATTCTACCACACTTAAGTACTTCCTGCAAATAATCTACAGCACCTATGGCTGAAAGATTCCCATCAGTTATTACTAACGGGTTTTTAGCCCCGTTATCTTTTAAAATAGTTATAATATCGCTGATACTGTTCTTTACTTTGGGATTTCTGTAAGGGAGAACAGGCAAAACTATACGAAAAGCAACCTGAAAACAGCGGCAATATAATTTTCTTAAAACATTCATATGCCTGCCTCCTCCTTGCTTATATATTTTGTCAAATTATCTATTATTATCTCCATGGAATCATAAAATGTCCTGCGCTGTTCATCGCTTAGTCCATTGCCGCCGTTAGACAAAGCAACTTCAACCCTGCTATTGATTTTATCAACAACCCTTTTCCCTTCTTCTGTAAGATAATTAATAGTGCGATATGAACGTTTATTTTCAGGTATCTGACATGACACCAAGTTTTTCTCTATAAGCTGTCCTAAGCAGCGTGAAATTGCTGCTTTATCTTCTTTGCAAAGTTCAGTAAGCTGAGTTGCTGTCAAACCACCATCATATCTGCCCAGATAATATAAACACATAGTATGGCTTGCTCTAAGACCGAACTTTTTCATCTCAATATCTTTTATCTTTTGCAAATATCGATTCAATTCAACTATTGAACCTGCAAATGTTTCAAATCTATCTTTCATATATGCCTCCTAAAGATGTTGATTATTCAACATCTTGAATTTTATCATATATTTGTTGAATTTTCAACATCTTTATATTTGATAATCTTACGGCATAATGAAATACATTGAAGCGTACACCTCAGTTGTTGCCAGTTTGGTAAAATTTCTTTCAAAAAGCCAACAAATTAAGCTTAACAGCGAAAAATTTCATGTCGAATTCAGTCAAATTATGACACATGTTGTACAAACCATAGAATCAGCTCCAAAAAGCCAACCATTTTTGTCTAAAACGTTGGCAAAAAATGTTCAACATGTCACTCCATATACAAAAAACCGGCTTGAGAAATTTATTCTCAAGCCGACATCTTTTAAAATTTAGCCTATATATACAGCTTTCATAGCTTTGTAAGTCATATAACAGTCAAATTTAGAAACTACTTCAAATGGAGCGTGCATGGAAAGCACCGGAACTCCTGCATCAATTGTATCAATATTTCTATTGGCCATGTCCAGAGCCACTGTTCCGCCTCCTCCAACATCAACTCTTCCCATGTCTGCCATCTGCCACTTTACACCTGCTTCGTCAAATATCCTGCGCACATACGCAACGGTCTCTGCTGAAGCGTCTGAAGCTCCGCTTTTTCCTCTGGCTCCCGTATACTTGCATAATCCTATGCCATAATTGAGCTTAGCATTGTTTCTCTTATCGAAAACTTCCGGGAAATTAGGGTCATATGCCGCAGTAACATCAGCCGATAAGCAAAATGAATTTTGCAGACAATGTCTAAGTGAAACGCCAAAAGCATTACAAATATCTTCTACAAAAGTTTCAAAGGCGTTTGTTTTCATACCGGTAACACCTACAGAGCCTATTTCCTCTTTATCTGCCAAAACGCATATTGAGGTTTTTTCAGGTATTTCATCCATATCTAAAATAGCTCTAAGCGCAGCATAGCTGCAAACTCTGTCATCATGTCCATAAGCACCTATCATACTGCTGTCAAGCCCTATATCAATAGCTTTATTTGCAGGAACCGCTTCAAGCTCGGCAGAAATAAAGTCCTCCTCTGTGAAGCCATATTTATCATACAGAAGCTTCATAACATTAAATTTAACGGCATCTCTTTCTTGGTCTGCGTCCGGCTCACTGCCTATTAAAAGATTTAGCTGTTCGCCGGTTATTCCTTCGGCAAGAGACTTTTTATTCTGCTCTGCGCCAAGGTGCGGAAGCAAATCAGTCACAACCAGTTTAGGCTCATCATTTTCACCTATGACAACATCTACTTCTCTGCCGTCTTTCAAGGCCACCATTCCATGCAGCTCAAGAGGAATCGTAACCCATTGATACTTTCTGATTCCTCCATAATAATGAGTCTTCAAATATGCAAGTTCATCGTCTTCATAAAGTGGATTAGGCTTCAAATCAAGTCTTGGGCTGTCTATATGTGAAGCTGCAATTTGTATTCCTTCTGCCGGGCTATTTTTACCTATTACAGCTAGAATCAACATTTTACCCCGGTTGTTAAAATATATTTTATCGCCTGCAACAAAATTCATATCATGTTTAAATTCTTTGAAACCCTTTTCTTCAGCTAAACGAATACCTTCTCTAACACACTCGCGTTCCGTTTTGCCCGCATCGAGAAATTTCTTATATGTACTGCAATATTCTTCTATATGTTTTTTATCTTCTTTCGTAATTTCAAGTAAACCATTTTTAGGTTTATATAGCAATTCCTGTTTCATAAATTCTCCTTTACTTCTTCAACTCAGCCAAATATGAAAATGCACTGTGTGCAGCAGTATTCCCTTCCCCTACAGCTTTAGCTATTTGAAAAGGTCTTCCCGTACAGTCTCCTGCTGCAAAACATCCTTTAATATTAGTCTTCATATCGTGGTCAACCACTATATATCCATTTTCTATAGCAAGCCCCTTTAAGAGCACATCTGCCGAAACTGCTTCTTTAAGAAAGAATACGCCATCTACTTCAATTTCTTTTTCATCTTTTAAAACAATTTTTTCCACGCGTTCGACGCCATTTACGGACTTAATCTTTCTATCTATAAGTTCTATATTTTCAGCATCTAACTCACTTTTAAATTTAGGGAAATAATAAATCTTATCTGCAAGCTCCGCCAAATAATGAACTTCTTCTTCCATTTCATTATTTTCGCATACAACAGCTATAGTTCTGTTTTTATAAAGCCCTCCGTCACATGTAGCACAATAGCTAACTCCTAAACCAAGAAACTCTCTTTCTCCCTCTATAGGTTTAACAGTTTCTGCTCCTGTCGCCAAAATTACACAGGAAGCTTCAAATGCTTTTTGATCAGCTAAAATATAAAAAAACTCACCCATATTGTATATAGAAGTAACTCGTTCTTCTGTAATTTCAATACCCATCTTTTTCATGTGAACATTAAATTGTTCATTTAATTCATGACCCGTCACTCCAAAAATTGCAGGATAATTATCAATCTTTTCTGACAATTCAACCTTTGTGCTAAGTCCGCTTCCAAATAACAAAAAACTTTTACTTCTTATCTTTGCATTAATTGCCGCAGAAATGCCTGCAGGACCACTTCCAATTATTGCAATATCTACTCTATCCATAAATTTCTCCCTTAAAACAACTTACATAGGAAATAACCTTAAATTTGTTACTTATGTTTTATATTCTCAATTATACCCTATGCTATTCTATTGTCAACTTTCCACTATTTCTTGACAATCAATCAGCTATTGATATAATATTTTATTAACCTATGAAGGGAGAGACTATTTATGTACAATGAAAAACTAGAAAAAGACTTTTTAACTATATTAAGCGAAGAACTGGTTCCCGCAATGGGATGTACTGAACCTATTGCCCTTGCTTATGCCTCTGCAAAAGCTGCTGAAATCCTCGGTACTGTTCCCGAAAAAATTATAGCAAAATGCAGCGGTAATATTGTAAAAAATGTTCGCTGCGTTTCAATTCCAAATTCTAACGGAATGCTTGGTACAGAGGCTGCTGTTACTTTAGGAGCACTCGGAGGTGATTCTTCTCTAAATATGGAAGTCTTAGAGTCGGTAACAGACTCTGCAATTACAGATACCCATAAATTTATAGAAAGCGGGAAATGTCAAATAGAATTTTTAGACTCAGAAATTCCTCTTCACTTCGTAATAATTGCTTCTGCAAACAATGATTCGGTTTCAGTGGAGGTCAAATATTCTCACACAAATGTAGTACGTATCGAAAAAAACGGTCAGATTTTATTTGATGCTGATTCTGATTCTTCATCAGAAAACTCATCGGCAGATCGTTCAGGGTTATCAATAGAAAACATCAAAGACTTTGCGGACAACATAGATCTAAGAAAAATCAGTCCTATGTACGATAAGCAAATTCAATGCAACATGGACATAGCATATGAAGGTATGGCAGGAGACTACGGTCTCGGCATAGGAAGAATAATAAGAGGATGTTATGAAGACAGTGTAGTTACCAGGATGAAGGCTTACGCTGCCGCTGCTTCTGAAGCCAGGATGGATGGCTGCAACATGCCGGTTATCATCAACTCCGGAAGCGGCAATCAGGGAATTGCTTCATCAGTTCCCATCATCATATACGCAAGGGAAATGAACATACCAAAAGAAAAGTTATACAGAACATTGGTATTTTCAAGCCTCTTAACCATATTCCAAAAAGAATTCATAGGCAAACTTTCGGCATTTTGCGGCGCTGTTTCGGCATCATGCGCCTCCGGTGCTGCCATAACTTACATGGTTGGCGGCAGTGTAAAACAAATCAAAGCTACCATCGACAACACTCTTGCCAATATACCCGGAATAATCTGCGATGGTGCAAAGATTTCATGTGGAGCAAAGATCGCTTCCAGCATAGACGCTGCTATGATGGCCCACTATCTGGCAATGGCAGATAAAGCTTACGAAGCTTATACAGGAATTCTCAAAGAAGATGCCGGAGAAACCATAAGCTGTGTAGGTTACATAGGCAAAGTCGGCATGAGAGAAACAGACAAAGAAATAGTAAAAATGCTTTTGAAAGAATAATAAAATAGGAGTGGAAATCCACTCCTAACATCTTTCACTCTTTATTTCTTAAGATTTTCTCACTAACTTCAAAAAACCGTATTTATTTAGAGAATTTTTCTAATTATTTTCTCTCAAAACCATCTTTTACTGAATTTTGAGAGAAAATTTATATAAATCTACTTTATTTTTCTCTCATATTTAATATTTTACTAATTTTAAGAGAAAATATCTCAAAAATTCTCTCACAGCACCGCAAAATTTAAATTTTATGAGAAAATGTGAATCATCATCTTATAAAATTAGTCCTTGATTTTTCTTCATACTTAGGAAATTCTACGCCTGCTTTGCGCCCAGCCTGAATATTTTGGAGCATCCATGCCATATTCTGAGCCAAAGTCCTCATAGTCTGCAAGCCCTCTTCATCCCTCTTAACTTCTTCCGGAGTATTGCCATGCACTTGATTCCAATACTGCGATCCTACTATATGCATATTGCTTATGCCAAAATATTTGTTCAAACGGTCAAAAGCGGCACTTGCGCCTCCTCGTCTGCACGAAACGACCGATGCTGCCAGCTTGCCTTCCATCTTGCTTCCGCTGCAAAAGAACAGACGATCAAGAAAAGCACAAACTTGGCCGCTTGGCCCTGCATAATAAACCGGTGAACCAACAACTATTCCATCATACTCATCCAGTTTTCCTAAAATCTCATTAACCTTATCATCAAATACACATTTACCTGTTTCAGAACATTTGCCGCAGTCAATACATCCTGCAACAGGCTTCTTTCCGAGATACACCATATCTGATTCTATATTGCTTTCAGATAATGTGCCGGCTATCTCACTAAGAGCCGTAAATGTACATCCTTTTTCATTGGGACTTCCGTTAATCAATAAAACCTTACTCATTTCTCACCTCTTACCCAGGATACGCCCCATGGACTTTCCTTTAAAAATCTTATTCACACTTAACTTTGATGAGCAAAAGTCTGCCTTCTTTTAAAGACACCTTAGCCAGCTTACCAGGTACTACTTCATTGCTTATTCCATACTGATATTCACAAGTAATCTCTGCATTTTTCAATGGATATTTGGCATTTTCTATGTCAATTCCTCTTGCCAGCCCTGATATATTGAGCAATGAAAAATACAAAAAAGAGTCGTCAATAAAAACAGGTTTATCAGACACGATTTCCATTTCAGAATAATCGTCTACAATTTTCGCTTTTTTCCCAGCAGAATCAAGCATAAGCAAAATAGACACATTGCCTAAAGTATGATCAAGTCTTGCTCCTACGACGCCTATCAGCAGGAATTCATCAAATCCACGTTTTAATGCCTCTTTCACCGCATAGACCGTATCAGTATCGTCTTTTTCACATGGCAGAACTATAGTTTCTATATCTGTGTCAGGATTTTTATAAGAATCAAAATCTCCAACGATTAAATCCGGTTTAAGCTTTAACTCCTCTTCATGGCGAAGTCCGCTGTCACAAAAGATATTAAAATCGTCTTTGTTTAAGTGTTCTTTTATTTTATCATAATTTATGATCTGAGCACCACCGATAATTACACATCTTTTCAATTTTTCACACTCCGTATAACTTTATTTATCACCACACAAAGCACGATAGTTATTATCATATCCGGCAAAGTGTTTCCCACTGCAATATCAACTTTCATAAGCATCCTATATGTAATAAAACCTATAAGCCATACTGTAAGATTTTGAACATTAAAAGCCCTTTGACTGCTGTCCTTTTTTAAAATAAAGAAATCAGCAATTTGAATCGCAATCATCGGAGCAAATACAGAACCTATAAAATATAAAAACTCCGTTATATCACCAAGGGGTAGAAATACTGCACTGACTGTTCCAACAACAGCTACACACACTGCAAACCACTTGCCGCTGATCTTTGTCGAAACAGATTCGCTGGAAATTCCGGCTGAGTATGCGTCAAGAAACGTCGTCGTGACTGTTGAAAACACTATTATAACAAGGCCTGCAATTCCAAAGCCAGCTTTTAACATTATCTGAGCTATATCTGACTCTGCTGTAAAAATTGCAGCGCCCATTCCTATAACATACATCCAGCAGCTTACAACACCGTAGACAATAACGCTGACTGCAGTTGCTTTAAACGGATTCTTCGCCTCTCTCGTATAATCACTTATAAGCGGCAGCCAAGAGAGCGGCATTGCAACGGACAATTCAAGAGCAGCACCAAAAGTCATGCCCTCATCACTGATGCTCTGTGCTCTTCCTTCTCCAAATATTACAAAACTAAGTGCAATTGTCAAGATAAATAGTGCTGCCATTGCTATTGTATTTACTTTACCCAGGTTTTTAATCCCAATTAATATCCAAAGTATGATAAGACAACCTATTACAATACACCAAAACCAATTGCCTATGCTCATTATTCCATCTGCCGCCAAAGCCCCATCATATATCATTATGGCTGTCCATCCGATAAGTTGCACTATATTTAAAATTGAAAACAGCAATCCGCCCTTGTTTCCAAAACTAATTTTCGCTGTTTCCATTGCCCCTTTTCCAAGCTTCCCGCCGATTAGTCCGGCAAAAAACAGCATTATGCAACCAATAATATGACCTATCAATACGGCAAGTAATCCTTTAGCAACGCCAAGAGGCGCAAAGTATGTCCCTGTCAGAATTTCTGCAATGGAAACGGCAGCGCCGAACCAAATTAAGCCGTTTTCAAACAACGTAGTACGCTTTTCTTCCATATGCTTACGCCTCCTTTGCAAATTCACCTTGCAAAGCAAAGGCGTGATTCATAGGTCCTGCCCCACTGCCAAGGTCAAGCATTGCAGAAAGAGCCCCTGATATATATTCCTTAGATCTGCGCACAGATTCTATTAAGTCGAACCCTTTAGCCAGATTAGCTGCGATAGCACTAGAAAGAGTGCAGCCCGTACCATGAGTGTTTGGATTATCAATTCTTCTGCCCAAAAACCAATGATGACCGCCATTTGCATATAAGAGATCGTTGGCATCATTGACGTTATGTCCACCTTTTAAAAGTACCGCTGTATTATAAGTACTGCCTATGATTTCCGCTGCGCTTTCCATATCTTTCTCATTGTCAATATGCATTCCTGACAGAATCTCAGCTTCAGGTATATTGGGCGTAACAACTGTTGCGATTGGCAAAATTTCTTTCATAAGAGTTTTTACCGCATCTGTCTTCATAAGAGCAGAACCACTCGTTGCAACCATAACCGGATCAACTACTATATTACGTGCTTTATAATGTCTTAATCTTTCTGCAATAACTTCTATCAATTCTGTAGATGATACCATCCCGATTTTGACTGCATCTGGATATATATCCTCAAATACAGCGTCGATTTGCTGTAACAAAAATTCTGGTGAGGATTCCAGAATTCCTCTAACGCCGGTCGTATTCTGTGCTGTAAGTGCTGTAAGCGCACTCATGGCATAAACACCATTCATCGTCATCGTCTTTATATCTGCCTGAATGCCGGCGCCTCCGCAGGAATCACTGCCTGCGATTGATAATGCTTTTTTCATGATTTTACTCCTTTTTAATTACTCTTCGCATTATTTTTGTTGAGCGACAGAGAGTGGTGCCCCCGGTCTGCCGCTAAAGCTCCAGCTTATATTGCCGAAACAAACTTACAAATATCTTCTATATTTCTATAGTCAGTAATATAAAAATCAGCTAAATTCTCGATTTCAATCTGATTTTTCTCATAAATATCAGAAACTGCTGCTATCACAAAGCCATCTTTTTTGGCTGTTTTCACCGCATAAGCAGCATCTTCAAATACGATGGTTTTGCTCTTATCAGTGCCTAAAAATTCAAGAGCCTTTCTGTATATAACAGGTTCATCCTTGCCGTAGCCTACAGAAGAACAAGTAAATATCTCCGAAAAATATCTATCTATAGAAAGACGCTCAAGAGCCGCTTTGACCAAATGAATATCGGTTGCTGTGGCAATGCACATTTTTACTTCACTATCTTTAAACTTTTGCAAAAGTTCTTTCACACCAGGTTTTAGAGTGACCTCGTCAACATAGTACTTTTCAATCATTTTATTGACGCCGTCTACTATTTCGTTCACTGTCAGTGTAACTCCGTATTCACTTATGTAATAGCATGCTGCCTGTTGCAGACTAAGATTTTTAAATGTCTCATTTAATTTTTCTTTAGGCTCATATCCTATAGTTCTGAGATAATCTTCTCCAATGGTGTCCCAAATAAACATGGAATCAAGGATAGTTCCATCCAAATCAAAAATAGCGCCTTTTATCATTTTGATATCATCTCCTGAGAAAGCCGCCTTAAAAATGTGCACTCGCTCTCTATGTCATCAGCCGAAAATATGGCAGACACCAGCGCCACACCGTCAACGCCTGTTCTCGACAATTTAAGCATATTATCCCTGTTAATACCTCCGATTGCTACCACCGGAATGGTTACAGCATTGCAAATATCTTTCAGCGTATCAAAATCAACATCCGCAGCATCCAGTTTAGTAGTAGTAGGAAAAACTGCTCCAACTCCAAGATAATCAGCTCCGGCTTTTTCTGCAAGGACAGCTTGCTTGACAGACTGTGCCGATACTCCTATAATCATATCTTCTCCCACAAGCTCACGTACTTTACCGGCTTCCATATCCTTCTGTCCCACATGAACGCCATCTGCTCCACATTTAATGGCAATTTCCACATTGTCATTTATTATAAATGGCACATCATAATCTTGACATAATCTTTTCATGCTTATAGCTTCTTCAAGAAAAGATTTTTCGCCCAAATCCTTTTCTCTAAGCTGGACACAAGTCACTCCGCCGCGTATAGCTGATTCCACCTGGGCAAGCAACGTCTGTTCTCCTACCCAGCTTCTGTCAGTCACCGCATAAAGAAGCATGTTCTCTTTTTTACATCTCATATTCGTTCTCCCCAAAATTTATATAATCTTGTATTTTGCATTTCTATCCAAAGTTTTCCCGTCCAAATTATATATTGCATCTATAATATAATTGCGATAACTTGAATTTCCATCTAAGTCCGCCAGCCTTTTATACGCAGTTTCTCCACATAAACCCATGGCGCACACGGCTGCCGCTGCTCCATCAAGTGCCATGCCCGGATTTGCTGTAACATAAGCTGCAACAAGTGCAGAAAGCTGGCAGCCTGTCCCTGTAATACTGCTCATCATAGGATTGCCGTTATAAATGCAGTAAGCTTTGTCTCGGTCTGCGACTATATCAATCGCACCGGTTATTGCAATTACAGAGCCAGTCTTGGCAGCAAAATTCTTGGCAAATACAGCCCCTTGCTCTAAAGTCTCTTCAGTAATACTATCCGTCACATCTGCATCAACACCCTTGGTCGTTCCGTTTCCCGTAGCCAAAGTTTTTATCTCAGATATATTTCCTCTTATAACAGTAAATTGCACTTTTTCTAAAAGTTCAAGCGCGGTACTTGTCCTAAGATTAGATGCACCTGCACCCACAGGATCTAAAACTACAGGATGTCCAAGTTCATTCGCCTTTTTACCGGCTGCTATCATAGACGGAATTGTACGCTGATTAAGGGTGCCTATGTTAATGTTAAGTCCTCCGCATATAGCAGTGATTTCTTCTACTTCATTGATGTCATCTGCCATTATAGGCGAACCTCCGCAGGCAAGCAGAATATTGGCACAATCATTTACGGTAACGTAATTTGTTATATTATGTATAAGAGGCTTTCTATCTCTAACATTTTCAAGCATTTCTCCAAACATCAATTTGTCCTCCTCTTCTGTTCGTCAAAATAATTTAAAGTCCCGGTTTTCTTAAGTGCACCAATTAAAATCGCAGCCAAAAGACTGCCGCCCACCGTAGAAATCAAGAATGGAATTATGTATGCATAAAAAGCAACATCTGCTACACTCTGTCCCATAAGCAAAACGGCAACAGGATATGCGCAAAGTCCGCCAATTACAGCTGTTCCAAAAACCTCGCCAAGCAAGGTCATAGGTATATTCTTTGTCCTTGAATAAATAATTCCGCACAAAAGCGCACCGAACATACTTCCGGGAAACGCCATAAGGCTACCAAGACTTAAAAGATTTCGTATAAGACTGGCCGCAAAGGCAACGCCTACTCCATAGCCAGGTCCAAGCGTAATAGCACATAAAACATTAACCATGTGCTGAACCGGTGCACATCTGCTTCCGAAAATGGGGAATGAAAATAAACTTCCAACCACAGCAACTGCACACAAAATTCCGGCTACACATATCTTTTTAGTTTTAATTGTTTTCATTAATCAATATCTCCTTTGAGCTTCACTGAGAACGGCAATAACAGCGTCGTCCTCAAAATTAAGCGAATTCTTTCGCTTTGAGAATTTCGGTCGAAACTCGCTGGTTTCCTCTCACGCCGGAACACGGCTTCCCATCGCTGTTATCTACAAAGCACAAGGCGCTCCCCTTGCACTCGCCCGGTCAAATCCGGGAATCCATTCTTCACTTCCTTTCAAAAAAGATTAATAGTATTATTGACTCAGATACTTAAAGTTCAGCCAGACAACCAAATCTTACGTTTTTTTGGAATTTGGTTATCACTTTTGCCTAAATTGGTTGCCTTTGTCAACCAATTTTATGAAATTCTAAAAATTTGGTTATCATTTTTCCGAATTTTGGTTGCCTGAGTCATTACCATAATTGCTGCAATTAAAAACGGAAGCAACCTAATTTGGTAACTTCCGTCAAATACTCTCATCTCAGGCATCCCTACGTTGGCATTATCCAAATCAGGTTATCGGTCGAAGGTCCTACCTTCCTCTCAGCCTGTAACACAAGCTCCCGTCTGTTCAATTGTCGCTTATATTGTACTCTTGTTTGATTGAATATGCAAGGGTCACAATATAAAATTAAATTAATTATTTCATAACTTTTTCAAATCTGAAAAATCCCTCGCCGCCTGGAATAAGTTCACCATCACTGTCAACAGGTACAGACTCTTCAGGATGAAATTTATTAAAAAATTCAACAATATGAAATCCACACTTATTCACATAAAAATGTATATTTCGCTGTTCAAAATAAGGGGTACAAGTTTCCCATACTTTTGTTTTTGGATACCGTCTTTCAATTTCTTTCCATGCGGAAGCGCCAATTCCTTTACTATGACATTCAGGAGAAACATATAAAAGATCCAGGGAATTGTGATTAGTTTTTTCATCTATAGTTAAAACTACACCTCCCACAGTCTGATCATTTTCCATAATATTAAATACTTGTACGCCATCAGAATTAAAACACTGCTCTATTTCTTCATCAGAAGGAATTGAACCCCTTATCATATATCCCAAAGTTTTCCTCGACAGCTATTATAAAGGCCGCTTGCAGATTTTTCTTAAAACTTTCACATTCGCTCTTTGACGTAGGTTTCAAAACCACATTTGTCATAAATATCTCTCCTAAAAATATAATTATCAATCCATATTTATAGTCTTTATTTTTTCTTTAAATGCAACTAAAAACCGTTCAGTAAGTTCAAGGTATTTATTCACATCTTCCTAACTCCAGAGATTTAATATATCATTATTCTATGCTGCAATCATTTTCATCTCCAGTTTAGATGTTTTTTAGTATGGAATAATATTATTGTAGTACTATTTCGTACTAAAAATCAATGTTATATTAAAAAACCACGCATGAATAATGCGTGGTTTGAGTTCTATTTGCCAAGCTTATTTTTTATAAAATTTAATTTCCCTTGTATTGAACTCTTGGAATGTTCAATAGAAAGAGATACGATAAATTCATTTAGGAACTTTTTATAGTCTTCATCAGTATAGTTCTCAAGTAAAAAAACGAATGAGTATATACAATCATCTGATGCAATAATAAAGTGCTGTGCTAGCAGCTCTTCACCCTGTAATAAAACGGTAGCGAGGAATTTAACAGCAGGCTTCTCATAAAAAACAAATTCTTCTATACGTGATTCTATATCAACAAACGCACCATTTTTTCTCATGCCTTCAATCATATTTTTGAAAGCTTCGGAAGGCTTGCTTCGTTTAAAAGCAATACTTTGCAATTTCCCTAGAGGAAGTTTTGCACAGTATATATATCCGCCGTCAAAAGAACCAATTTCTTTAGCATAATGATAATTTCCCCCTTTAGTCTGATTAAATAGCCATCCTTTAGGAGCATAGTATGAAAATTCGCCAAATTCATAAAGAGTTGATAATACTATGGGCTCAGCTTTTTTTGATTTTTTTACATCTTTTTCATCATCATCGCCAAAAGAAAAAGTAATTGTATGTGTAGTTGTAGACTGATACTTTCCAGCATCAACATATGGCCGAACTGTTCCTGGGTCTATAATTTCGATTTCAAATTTATCAGTTGGGTCAGTTCCGGATAACAAATCGTTTAATACAGCTTCATATTTTTTTGCATGTCTCGGAGATAATTGAAAAGGTAGCCTTAGAAGCGCATATCCTTTTAAATAGAAATATTGTTTTTTTACCAATTGAGGATTTTTTTCGATTGTATCTTCTATATATGCTTTTCTTTTTGTTGCATCTTGAAGATTTGAGAAAACTTCAATGGTACAAGGAGGGTCATCGCTGGGAATATGTAAATCATTAAAGTTTACTTTACTTATATATTGTCCGGGTCTCCCCAGAAGACCGTTAGTATCAGAGTCTTCGTCATGTACAATTAAATCTCCGCAAGAAATATTAGCTTTTTCAAGATAATGATAAATTTCCTCTGCGGTCATGTTATATAAATCAATTAAATTATTTTGCATAGTAAACTCCTTTCATTTTAAAAATCATATCACAAATGTAAAATCTTGTTTCACAAAGGTTCTAAGTTCTTCTTGAGAAATCTGGCCTTTTTCAGAAAGCCTATTTGCTTGCTTCATGATTGCTTCTTCAAAAATATTTCTTGCAACACGTGCATTTGCAAAGTTTTCATCTTTATTTGCACATAATCGCTCAAAACCTTCCAGAAAATAATTATCAAGCTCTTCGCTTTGATTATAATCATATTTTTCTAATAAATGCTTTAAAATCAATGTTAGCTCTTTTGGCGAATAATCTGGGAAATGAATATGCTTCGAAAAACGTGACTTTAATCCTGGATTTGATAACAAAAAAGCTTCCATTGGTCTATCATATCCTGCAGCTACCACTATAAACTCATTTCTTCTATCTTCCATTGCTTTTAGCAAAACTACTATTGCCTCACTTCCAAAGTCACGACCATCTTCTTTGTAAAGTGCATACGCTTCATCTATAAACAGTATTCCCCCTCTTGCAGAATCAATAGCATCCATAGTTTTTGTCTCTGTATGACCCACATATCCTGCAACAAGTCCACTTCTGTCTACTTCTATCAACTGACCCGTTTTTAATACTCCAATAGCCTTATATATTTTAGCAATCAATCTGGCTATCGTAGTTTTTCCGGTTCCTGGATTACCTGTAAACACCATATGCAGACTCATTTCTGGGCTTAAGAGTCCTGCTGAAGTTCTCATACTTTTAATCTTCAAAAGATTTACCATGGAATATATTTCTTTTTTTATGTATTCCATTCCAACTAAATTTTCTAATTCTTCAAAAAGTGAATTTAGTAAATCACTGTTTTCTATCATCTTGTCATTTTGAAGATCTTTGTTTTTATGTACGTGAGATGTTTTTTCTTTACCTATTAAAATATCATTTATGTCACATCTGATTTTTTGGATAATCTCGTCATATCGTTTTGCTTCTCTTTCAAAATCATCATGATTTAAATCTATACTTATTGCCCCTATAATTTCAAACATCTGAATTAGAGAATTTGAAAAGGTTACATCTGTACTGTCACCTATTTTCTCTCCTTGATTTTTTCGATCTAGTTTAATAACCTCACTAACCCCCACCAGCATTTCTATAAAATTTTCGCTATTAATTTTATTCTCAAATCTTTTGGATCGTTCCCGGATTTTATCTGTTGTAAGTTTCGAGTCAGCCATATCCTCAAGAAACTCTTTTTCTTCTTCTCCAAGAAAAGTATCTCCATTACAAATATAACAACCAAAGTCACAAAGAGTATCATTAAGCGCATCTGCTAATCTACTCTTCTTTCCAAAAAAATTCTCATATGTATTTTCTATCTCTAGTGTTAAACTTTTAATAACTTCAATTGTCTCTTTTAACTCTTTTTTCATATCATTTAACCCGTTTTTATTAGATTCTCTACCTCAACAATAAGTAAAAAATCCCGCAAATCTGCTATACAACCAAATTTGCGAGATTCTAAAAAACTTGATGATTACAGTCTTTCGAATACCAGCGTTGCCTGTATTCTGTCTCCGCCTCCAAGACCTTTACTGCCCCGTTTGCTGTTGAAATCGTATGAAGCCTATATCCTTTTGCCGCCTGCTTATTGATAACATCTTCAAGCTCTGTCAGGTTTCCAGAACCTGTTCCTAAGAATTTTTCTTTAAGTGTAACCTGCAAAACTACATATGGCGCATCAGCTCCTGAAGCCTTTGAAAACGATCCAGCTTCATTTAAATTGTCAAAAAGTCCCATTTCTCCATTCTCCTTACTTTTTTATAGATACTTTGGTATACCTCCTGAATAAATCATTCCTGACTTTTGATTCCTCATAGTCTTCCCCTGTCTTCTTAAGTATAATTCATTACAACCGTCAACTATATGTTACATATTGCATTACAAATATACTACATTTTATATTATAAAACATTTTATTTAGAAAAGCAACACGGTAAAATTTTCTTCTGATTAAATAATCTGCATATCATCTGACATCAAAAGCTCGCCAATGCATTAAAAATCGACAAGTCAACTCTGACACGAAAGATGCAGCGATACGGGATAAAGAATGTGTATTGATAAGTTTTGCAAATGCAAAAAGGCATTGCCGGCTTTCGCAAATCAGCAATGCCTTTAAATATTTTGTCTGGTAAAATACTATAATAACTCTAATGCACGTTTATATAATGGATCCAAATCACAGCCACAACTGCCGCACTCTTTATCAGCTTGTTCTATTGCTAATCTCAGTGCTTCAGTATTTTCTTTACCGTCTAACCATTCCTGTGCCGGACCTGCGATTAAATCCCAACCAGATGCCGCAAATTTTTCCATAATCATTTTTAACTCTGTCATATTCAATAATTTCTCCTTCAAATTTTATCAGTTATTATTAAACAATAATTCAGCTAGTTATTCAATAGTCTTGTTAAATCTGCCATGGAAACATCCATTTTTACAGATACTTCTTCCATAGTCATGCCAGAAATCAAAAAACGATTTACAACCATTTTCATATCTTCGCCAACTTCTATAATATGACCATCTAAATCATAAAATCTAATGACACGCTGACCCCAGCTATGCTCAATTAAATCTCCAAGATATTCAATATTTGGATACTTTTTCAGCTTATCTAGGAACCCGTCAAAGTCTTGTTCTTCAAAACATATTTCTATATTGTTAGATTTAGTCAATATGTTGTCTTTTGATAAACCCACAAGCCATTCAAAGTCCTGCTGCAAGGCTAAACCGCAGGTAAACGCTACGTTTTTACCATAATCCTGAAATACTTCAAGACCAAATAAATCTTCATAAAATTTTCTTGCAGCATTAATGTCTGCTACTGATATAACTGTACAAAAGTATTTCATATTGGGGCTCATATAGTTAGAATACTATTCCCGCTTGATGCATGAGTTCATATCTTAAACGATTTTATTTAAAGATTATGTGATCCTGTTCTTCTTATTATTTTGATTATCCGTATCGTCCAGCCTAAACTATAGACTGTTATCATATTATTATCAGTAGTGATAACGGGTATTGGCTTTTTTCTGCTGATGTGCAATTTTGATAATGGCAGAAAAGGCATGGAAATGCAACCACATTACTTTTCATCGGTTTGCCGGCATACCATTTCGTAAATAGCTTCCGAATCTTCTTTTGTAGTCGTTCTTCCGATGATAATTGCCAGAACGATGATTGCGATTAAATTCAGGACAAACCGAATAAGCGTAAATTTAATGCCTAACTGTGTAATTTCAAATATCATCATGGGAATCTTTGTTGTTGACCAAGCACCGATAAAAAGAAAAACATTTGTCAGCGAAACGCCCTTTTTCAAAAATACCGCTGCTACAGGGAAAGAGGCATATAGAAGGCCTGCTGAAAATGAGCCTAAAACAAACGTAAAAATTCCTCCCTTTATTCCGGCGTCCTTTCCCATGTATTTCATCATCGTTTCTCTTGGAACCCATACGTCCATTAGTGCTAAGAGTAAAAAATTGGCGGGATGACCGAAAGCATTTCTAACAGGTTATGAACGGAAAGAACAGTGATTTCATGACCGAGTTCTGGCTTGATTATTAAAAGAGCACCGTTTATTAAAACCAAAAGAAAAAAGAAGCGATATCTTTTGATAAATTTTTCAACCGTGCCATCACATAATCACCCCAATGATACATGACGTGATAATTGCAAAGATAAGCAGCAAGATGTTCCTTTTTACCGCAGTACGCTTTCCCAAATACTGAATTTCCAATGGCAATGTAGCTATGCCGGACCATCATAGGTGTAGAAATAAAAACAGCAATTTGTGCATACCCCGCTCCGGCGGCAACCATGGAAGCTGCAAGAGGGAATGCGACAAATCCCGGAATCCAAGTGATACAGCCGATAACCGTGGCAATCACCAAGCCCAATATTACAGAATCCGCTCCGAGGAGCTTAGAAATTGCTTGTTCATCCAGCAAAGTTAGGATAAATCCACCTCTTTATCGCCTACCACCACCCGTTCAAATGAGCACCGGGGTTCGTTTAAGGACCCATGTGTGGTGGCAATGCCTCGCAAGCCCTTGTTTCACAGTTTCACCTTCTGCAAGCGTTCAGGTGAATGATATAGATATAACAAGAAAGAGCCCAAAAATCCCTGTATTTTCAAAGGATTTCAGGACTCAGAAACACGAATTAATTTATTCCCACTCAATCGTTCCCACTGGCTTTGGTGTCAGGTCGAAAAGCACGCGGTTTACGCCTGCAACTTCGTGGGTGATTCTGTCTGTGATATGCTGAAGCAAATCAAACGGCACGTTCTCAACAGTTGCGGTCATTGCATCAACAGTGTTCACAGCTCTGAGGATTACAGGATACGCAAAAGTTCTCTTACCTTCCACTGCTCCAACAGATTTAAAGTCAGGCACTGCCGTAAAGTACTGCCAAACCTTGCCCTCTAAGCCGTTCTTGGCAAACTCTTCGCGAAGAATTGCATCTGATTCACGAACGATTTCCAGTCTGTCACGGGTGATTGCGCCGAGACAGCGAACGCCGAGACCGGGTCCCGGGAACGGCTGACGGAATACCATATTATCAGGAAGACCCAGAGCCTTGCCGACTACACGAACTTCATCCTTGAACAAAAGCTTAACCGGTTCAACAAGCTCAAACTGCAAATCTTCAGGAAGACCTCCAACATTGTGATGAGCTTTGACTCCATCGCTTTCCAGAATGTCAGGATATATAGTTCCTTGTGCAAGGAACTCAATTCCATCCTGTTTGCGAGCTTCTTCCTCAAAAACTCTGATAAATTCAGCGCCGATGATTTTACGCTTAGTCTCAGGATCTGCAACACCTGCAAGCTTGTCTAAGAATCTATCAACTGCGTCTACATAAACAAGATTTGCATTCATCTGGTTTCTGAAAACCTCTACAACCTGTTCAGGTTCACCTTTACGAAGCAGGCCATGATTAACATGCACGCATACAAGCTGCTGACCGATTGCCTTTATAAGCAGCGCTGCAACTACTGACGAATCTACGCCGCCGGAAAGAGCCAGAAGCACCTTTTTATCTCCAACCTGTTTTTTTATTGCCTCAACTTGCTCTGCGATAAAAGCCTCTGCAAGCTTAGGAGTACTGATACGTTCCATATTTTCAGGACGTTTATTGCTGTTCATATTGTTGTTCCTCCTTATATGTGCGGGACATACGCCCGTTGTCTTCTTATATTACATCTTATATTGGTTTTACTTAATTACGTTGTTTGAAGCATCCTTAAGAATTACGTCGTGAGCTCCGCCCTCAACAATGGAAGTTGCCGAAACAAGCGTAAGCTTAGCTTTTTCCTGAAGTTCCTTAATGCTAAGCGCACCGCAGTTACACATAGTTGACTTCACCTTTGTCAGCGATAAATTAACATTATCGTGAAGTGAGCCTGCATAAGGAACGTAAGAATCAACGCCCTCTTCAAACTTCATACGAGGATCTCCGCCAAGGTCATAACGCTGCCAGTTGCGGGCACGGCTTGAACCCTCGCCCCAATATTCCTTAACATAATTTCCGTTTACATTGAGTTTGTTTGTAGGCGATTCATCAAAACGTGCAAAGTATCTTCCAAGCATGATAAAGTCTGCACCCATGGCAAGCGCCAAAGTCATATGATGATCGTAAACTATTCCTCCGTCAGAACATACAGGCACATAGACGCCT
Source organism: uncultured Peptostreptococcaceae bacterium (assembly GCA_910588185.1). Classification (GTDB taxonomy): domain Bacteria; phylum Bacillota; class Clostridia; order Peptostreptococcales; family Anaerovoracaceae; genus Fimisoma. The sequence goes on along the minus strand of CAJUQR010000003.1, from coordinate 58,495 downwards.
TTTTCCTTAAAATACTCATCTCTTGCCGCTGCAACTTCTCTTACAGCAGTAGCCTGTCCTCTTCCGATACCTTTCTGTTCACGAGTTATGCAGATTGAGCCTCCGCCTATGCCTATCTTTACAAAGTCAGCACCTGCGTCTGCAAGGTATCTGAATCCCTCGCCGTCAACCACGTTTCCGGCTCCGATTTTAACTGTGTCACCATATCTCTCACGTACCCATGCGATGGTATCTGCTTGCCACTGACTGTAGCCCTCAGAACTGTCAAGACACAGTATATCAACTCCTGCCTCGATAAGAGCAGGAATTCTCTCTTCGTAGTCTCTGGTATTTACACCTGCTCCTACTATATATCTCTTATGTCCATCCAAAAGTTCATTTGGATTTGATTTATGTGAATCATAGTCTTTACGGAAAACAAAATGGGTTAATCTCTGATGTTCATCGATGATAGGAAGCGCATTAAGCTTATTATCCCAAAGAATATCGTTAGCTTCACTTAAAGATATTCCTGCCTTGCCATATATGAGCTTCTCAAACGGAGTCATGAACTCGCTTATCTTAGTGTTCATATCCATACGGCTTACTCTGTAATCACGGCTTGTTACAAGACCAAGGATTTTGCCCTCTGCTGTACCGTCATCTGTAATAGCTATAGTGCTGTGTCCTTTAAGAGCCTTTAATGCAAGTACATCTGCAAGAGTTTGATCAGGTCTGAGATTTGAATCGCTTGTTACAAATCCCGCTTTGTGAGCTTTTACGCGTCTTACCATTGCCGCCTGATTTTCTATAGTCTGAGACCCAAAAATAAAAGATATTCCACCTTCTTTCGCCAAAGCAACAGCCATCTTATCATCAGAAACAGCCTGCATTATAGCGGAAACCAATGGAATATTCATAGTAATCTCAGGTTCTTCGTCTTTTTTAAATTTAGTAATTGGTGTCTTCAGCGAAACATTTTCAACTCTGCACTCTTTGCTGGAATATCCCGGCACAAGAAGATACTCATTAAAAGTTCTTGATGGTTCGTCAAAGTAGTATGCCATTTTATCTTCCTCCTTTTATCCTATATATCTATGAAAAAATAGACGGCTTTGAAGCTACTCGCCGTCTTTAATATGTTTTATTTATTTTATACTATTTTTATCTTTTTGACAAGAGCTTTAACAATATAAATGCTCTATAATCCAGCGATATATGAGTCCAAACTGTTAGTACCATGTACCCTTACTCTGCTAAATTCTCTATAATCATCTCCTACATGTACTTTCCCGTAAGCTGTAGTAAAAGCACACTGAATCTCAGCTTCTGCCACCGCTTCTTTGGCATCCTCTGTTACATCTCCATATGGATATGCAAACGCATTGTCGCTTTCCACCATGTCAATCTGCTGTTTTAAGTCTTCAACAATTTGCTCTTTTGAAAGAGCGCTTATTACTCCTCCATGTCCTATATTGCCGCCTGCACGATGCATGTTATATGAATGAGATTCAAATGCCACATATGGACTAGCATAAGTTTTTATTTTGCTTTCTCCATCCTTTATACCGATTAAAAACGATGTTGCCGGAACTTTGTATTTGTTCAAAAGAGATACACCATAATTTAAAAATCCTTTTTGCCCATCATCAAACGTCAGAATCACGCTTTTTTGCGGAAGTGAAATTTTGCCGTCAGCATAAGCGCGAAGTTCTCTGAAGCTTGGGAAATAGTATCCCTCATTTTTTAAATACTTGAGCTGTTCTTCCAGCTTTTTGTCAGATATATAATTGGAGTTAAGTTTTTCAGGCTTATCGCTCTCAGTGTAAACATAATGATACATCATAACAGGTATGCCGTCGGTGTTAGCCTTAAACTCATCTTTCGCCACCACTTCTACCTGCCTTACAATTTCTTTTTTAATATATCCCGATTTAAACGTATATATGATGCCGTATTCTCCGGGAGTTTCCGTATCCACCTGTCCTGAAATTTCAAAATCATCTAAAACTCCGGAGTTTTTATCTATCCCAAACGCCCCAGACTCAATATAAGGGTCTCCTTGTTTTACAATGGTCTTTTCGCTTCCCCTGAGACCTACGACAAGATTATCCGGATTTACAACATGGACAATTCTCTCAACTTCTTGCTCTTTATATGTATATTTAACAGTATAGTCTCCCTCTTTTGAGGTGTCCACCTCACCTGAAACCTGAGCTTTGTCAACGTTAGTCCCTTCATCTTCATACGTCTGGCCAACATTGACTATCACTTCGCTTTCTCCGTTAAGTTTTAGTGTAGTACTGCACCCTGCCATTGTGAAAATCAGAGTAAACGCAGCTGCTATTACTGCTGTGATTTTAAAAATTCTGTATTTAGACATCTTCCTCTACCCCATATCAAATATTTGTGTATTTATAATACCACATTTTTGTCCATATGTCTGCCTGCATAAAAAAACGGATGGTTATAAAACCATCCGCTGTTATCTTGTTTTAATCAGGCTACATCATTCCGCCCATGCCGCCCATCTGGTTTGCCGGTGCTGGTGGAAGAGGTTCTTTGATATCAACGATTCCTGCTTCAGTAGTAAGCAACATTGCTGATGCTGACGCTGCATTCTGAAGTGCTGATCTTGTAACCTTTGCAGGGTCAACGATTCCTGCATCGATCATGTTTACATATTCCTCAGTTGCCGCATTAAATCCGATACCTGCCTGACTCTTCTTAACTTCTGCGACTACTACGCTTCCTTCGATACCTGCATTTTCTGCAATTTGGCGAACAGGTTCTTCCAGTGCTCTCTTGATGATGATAGCGCCTGTCTTAACGTCTCCTGCAAGGCTTTCAACGTATTTGCTTACAGCTGCGATACTGTTTACGAGGGCAACTCCGCCTCCGGAAACGATACCTTCTTCAACTGCCGCCTTTGTAGCGTTAAGAGCATCTTCAATTCTCAGTTTACGCTCTTTAAGTTCTGTTTCAGTTGCTGCTCCAACCTTGATTACTGCAACGCCGCCTGAAAGTTTAGCAAGTCTTTCCTGAAGTTTTTCCTTGTCAAATTCTGATGTACTTTCTTCAATCAAAGCTTTGATGCTTCCGATTCTTGCCTGAACATCTTCCTTGCTTCCTGCTCCGCTTACGATTACAGTGTTTTCTTTGTCAACTTTAACTGTTGCCGCAGTACCAAGCATATCTACAGTTACTTCCTTAAGCTCATAGCCTAAATCACTTGCTATTACTGTACCGCCTGTCAGAATTGCTATATCTTCAAGCATAGCTTTTCTTCTGTCACCAAATGCAGGTGCTTTTACAGCAACTACGTCGATTACTCCTCTGAGTTTATTTACAACTAAGTTTGCAAGAGCATCGCCTTCGATGTCTTCTGCAATTACCAGAAGTCTGCGGCCCTGCTGCATTACTTTTTCTAAGATAGGTACTAAGTCCTGAATATTGGAGATCTTCTTATCAGTTATGAGAATTAATGGATTTTCCATAACTGCTTCCATCTTTTCTGTATCGGAAACCATGTAAGCCGAAAGGTATCCTCTGTCAAACTGCATACCTTCAACTACTTCCAAAGTAGTTCCCATGCTCTTTGACTCTTCTACAGTGATAACACCATCCTTGCCTACTTTTTCCATAGCTTCTGCAATAAGCTCACCGATCTTGTCATCTGCTGCGGAAACTGCTGCTACCTGTGCAATGGAATCTTTAGTTTCAACAGGTTTTGCCAGTCTTCCGATTTCTTCTACAGCTACGTCTACAGCTCCCTGGATACCTTTCTTAAGTTCCATAGGATTTGCTCCTGCTGCTACGTTCTTAAAGCCCTCTTTAATTATAATCTGTGCTAAAAGTGTTGCAGTAGTAGTTCCGTCACCGGCTACATCGTTAGTTTTTGATGCTACTTCTTTAACAACCTGTGCTCCCATATTTTCAACTGAATCTTCTAGCTCTATTTCTTTTGCTATAGTTACTCCGTCATTTGTAATAAGTGGCGAACCGAAAGTTTTGTTGATGAGAACATTACGTCCTTTAGGTCCCAGTGTAATCTTTACTGTATCTGCAAGCTGATCCACGCCTGATTGAAGTTTGCGTCTCGCTTCTTCTCCATAATAAATTTCTTTTGCCATTTTAATAAGCCCTCCTGATTATTCGATAACTGCCAGAACATCGCTCTGGTGTAAAATTATATATTCTTCTCCGTTATATTTAACTTCTGTTCCGCCGTATTTAGGGAATATAACCTTATCGCCTACTTTAAGCTCCATAGCATCGTCCTTAGTTCCGGGACCTACAGCTACGACTTCTGCAATCTGTGGCTCTTCCTTTGCAGAGCTGGTTAAAATTAAACCGCCTTGAGTCTTCTCTTCCGCATCAACCTTTTTAATAGCAACTCTATCGCCCAATGGCTTAATTCCTATCATCATTTATTACCTCCATCAATTATATTGTTTTCATCCTTTTGGCACTCAACCTTTATGAGTGCTAACATTATTTATTATATCCTCCCCTTGCGTAATGTCAAGGGGCTACATGTAAATTTTCACAAAATCTACAACATATTTTTCTCAAGTCCCCTTATGTAGTAAAAAAGATACTGCTGCGCAATGCCGCCATACTGACCAAAATGCTCCTGGGCATAAGTTTTCATGGCTTTCATATCATTTTCATCTATATCATATAGTCTATTCATAACTCTGCGCATCCATACATCTATAGGGAATGCGTCCATTCTTCCAAGACCAAACAGAGAGATACAGGATGCTACTTTTGGACCTATACCGCAAAACTGCTGCAGCTCCTGAATAGGATCTTCCGCTGACTTTAATTCTTGTTCCACAGCATCAGGTCCGCCTTTTTCAATGAACTGCTGGGCCATCTTAACCAGATAAGGGGCTCTATACCCAAGTCTGCAAGGCGCCAAATCGTCTCCAGTCAGTGAAGCTAATTTGGCAGGCGTAGGCATGGCATAATAAGTCTTACCCTCATATTCGCCGATGACATTGCCAAATCTCTCGCAAATTGACTCTATGCAACCCTTAATTCTAGGAATATTATTATTTTGGGAAATTATAAATGACACCACTGTCTCCCAAAAATCCTGCTTAAGAATTCTGATTCCATATCCATATTCAGCTGCTGATTTCATCGAATCATCCTTTTCTGAAAGTTCTGCCTTTAGAGCACCATAGTCTCTGTCAAGATCAAGATATTTTCTCCATATGTTCTCAAAATCCTCTGCATTACTATTATCTATAGCAAGCTCACCGTCTGAATATGATACTTTAACAATCCTGTTCATAGCAGGTCCTATATAACCTCCGTCCTCCTGCCTCTGCCATCTGAAACATTGACCGCAGTCGAATATATGATCTGTATTAAAATCCTTTATGTTACCTATTGTGTATTTCATATCTTAATTTATTCCTCTTATTTCCAAATCTATCTCTGTAACGTTAAATGCTGTCATTCTTTCTATCTGTTTTTCTATTTCCTCTTGAAAAGCGATAGCTGATTCCCAAATAGGATAACCCCTTTTAATTTTTACAGCTATTTTAAGCTTATACGCATCAGCATTGGAACTTTGCACTACCGAAATAACTCTTCCTATAGACGGAGTAAGTCGTGCAAGACACGTGACTATATCGTCTACTACTCTTTCAGCTACAAAATATTCGCCCATGTAACTATAAGTAGGCCTGACCACTGTTCTTTCTGAAGCCGCGCCCTGATCTTTTCCCCTAAAGAATCTCAGTGGATCCATGAAATATCCGGAAAAAGTTCTCTTAAGCTGCATTGACGGAGCAGGTATAACGTGTTTACCGAGATTTTCTCTCTGGTCGTGGGCTGTCCTTCTCTCCTCCTCCGTGGTAATATCCTCAATCTTTATTCTTCTGAGACTATCTGGAGCAAGTTCAGGAAGGCCAAGACGCTGAATAATTTTGTTTACCATACCGTCGCTGGTACCTAGAATCAAAATACTTGCCGGTTTTTTTAGCTGTATTGCATCTGTAACTTGTCTTCGTATTGAATCGTCATTAAACAATGCAACTTTGACGGCTCCTATCTTCGTGCTCGCTCTCTTAGCCGAAATGCCTGCAATCACACTATTCTTATAAATAAATAAGCCGTCGTCTATTATGGCCTCTATATCAAGTTTTTTGCAAAGATTCATGGCGTGGAAGCTTTTGCCTGTCCCGCTCTTCCCTACCAGTGTATATATTTCCATCTCACATCTCCTGCTTTTTTCACTTTACTATTATATATCATTCTGTTATAATTGTATAACAAAAGATATATCTTTTATAGGAGGAATTAACAATGGCTTACAAAATTACAGATGCTTGCATCGCTTGCGGCGCTTGCGCAGCAGAATGTCCTGTAGAAGCAATCAGCGAAGGCGACAACATTTATGTTATCGATGCTGACACTTGCATCGACTGTGGTTCTTGCGCTGACGCTTGCCCAGTAGACGCACCAGTAGAAGGTTAATTACATAATTGCCTATAAAAAAACGGCTCATATGAGCCGTTTTTTACATTATTATTAATTCTCTGTTCCTTGCATGTAATAAGCAAGCGCATGCAAACTATCGCTCATATGAACGTTCTCAACTGCTATACCCTCAGGCAGATCCAAATCCACTGCCGTCAAATTCCAGATACCCTTTATGCCTGCATCTGCCACAGTGTCAGCAACAAGCTGTGCTTTTTCTGCTGGTACTGTTATTACTGCAATATCGATATGTTCAGATTTAACAAAGCTGGAAAGTGATTTGCAGGTCATTATCTGTGCATCCTTGAATTCCACATCTTCTACATCCTGAATTATCTGTTTTACATCAAAAATTCCAACAATATTAAACTTAGGCTCATTGTTGGCAATATAGCTGGCTATAGCTCTTCCTAATCGTCCATAACCTACAATTGCCATCTTATACTCTTTGTCTAAGCCTAAAATTCCTCCGATTTCATCGTGAAGATTTGCTACGCTGTACCCATATCCCTGCTGACCGAATCCTCCAAAGTTGTTCAGGTCCTGACGTATCTGGGAAGCGGTATATCCTATGAGCTTACTGAGATCCTTAGATGAAATCTTCTCGATTCCTTTTTTCTGTAAATCTTTTAAGTATCTTCTATATCTAGGCAGTCTTTTTATTACTGCTTTTGAAATTTGCTTTTCCTTCATAAATGCCGTATCCCTTAATTATTATGCTATAACTATTTGTTGTCCTCAACGTACTTAACCAGGTCTCTGACTGTCTGGAACTTTTCAGCTTCTTCATCAGGCACTTCAATTCCATATTCATCTTCTATTGCCATGATGATTTCTACAGCATCCAGTGAATCTGCAGAAAGATCCTTCATCAGATTTGTGTCAAGAGTAACCTCTGACTCGTCAACTTGTAATTGTTCTATAATTATCTCTTTAACTTTATCAAAAATCATTTTTAAGCCTCCATTTTTATTTAGAAATAGACTACGGTTTATTATAATTAGTTTTATCAGCTATTTCAAGTAATATTTTTGTATGATTTGTGTTTTTTTCTTCAAAAATCTTCTTCAAGCATAATAAGTTTCTCAAATTTTTCCTCATAGTCAGACTTGGCTTGTTCCAGCTCTGTCCCAAGGCTTGTAAGCAACTCATAATTTGAAAGATTTTCTTCTGAACACATTTTACTCTCAATAGACTTTATTTTTTCTTCAAGTATTAAAATCTCATTTTCAAGAGCCTGCTTCTCTCTTTGCGCTTTTCTCTGCTTTGCCTCAATCTCTTTATTAAGTTTACGTCTATCTGCTGCTGAAAGTTCCTTATCAACGTCCATATCCTGTCGCCTTGATTCATTTTCACCAGCCATATCTTCCAGATATTTTTTTCCTGACGATATCTCGGCCTTTTTATCCATATAATAATCATACTTACCCAGATATTCTACCATGCCGTCAGGAGTCAGTTCCAATATACGATCAGGAATTTTCTGCAAGAAATACCTGTCATGGGATATTATAAGCGCGGTTCCCGGAAATTCGGCAAGTGAATCTTCAAAAACTTCTTTGGACTCGATATCCATATGATTGGTAGGTTCATCAAGGAGCAGTGTATTGGCACCGCCAAGCATGAGCTTTAGAAGGGACAGTCTGGCTTTTTCTCCGCCGCTTAAATCTCCTACATTTAAGAACACATCATCATTCCTAAAAAGAAATCTTCCAAGCATGGATCTCATCTGAGTATCTGTATATAAACGATATGTTTCTTTCATCTCTTCAAGAACTGTATTTCTGGGGTTTAAAAGCTGCTGCCCTTGATCATAATAGCCAAATGCAACATTATGGCCTATTTTTACCCTGCCTTTTTCAGGAGCCAGTTCTTGTAGAAGTATCTTAAGAAGTGTAGTCTTGCCTATTCCGTTTCTTCCTACTATGCATATCTTCTCGCCTCGCTTAATGTCAATGTTGACATTATCAAATAAAGTCTTCTTACCTGTTCCGTAGCCAAACGATTTAGAAATATTTTCTGTCAATATTACATCGTTACCTGATTGAAAGTCCTGATTAAAACGTATTTTCATCCTGCCTTCCTGACTTTCAGGCGCTTGTATAAGTTCTACATTCTTAAGCCTTTTTTCCCTGGATTGGGCACGCTTTGCCAGCTTTTCTGTTCCCCGCTCTTTCATGCGGCGAATCATATCTTCTTGTCTTGATATTTCTCTCCGCTGATTATTATATGCCCTTATCTCACTTTCTCTAAGCTGACGCTTTTTCTCGGCAAAAGCAGTATAATTACCATCATATGCTTTAAGCTTGTGATTTTCTATTTCAAATATTCTGTTAACACTTTGATCAAGAAAATATCTATCATGGGAAACTATTATAATGCTTCCTCTATATGATGATAAATATTGCTCAAGCCATTTAAGCGTCCCTATATCCAAGTGATTTGTCGGCTCGTCCAAAATAAGCAACCCCGGTTTTTCCAAGAGAAGTGCTGCAAGAGCAAGTCTTGTTCTTTCTCCGCCTGACAATGTGCTTATCTTTTTATGGTAAAACTCCTCTCCAAAAGCCATTGAATTTAGTATTCCCGTAATCTCAGACTTATACGTATATCCGCCTCGTCTGTCATAGTCCTGCTGCATTTCGTCAAGCTTATGCAAAAGCTTCTCATCTTCAGGATTTTTTGAAACCAAATCTGCTGTTTTGGCAATATCCTCTTCAAGCTTTCTTAAAGGTTCAAAAATATTATTAATTTCTTCTATAACCGTATTTTCACTGTCAAAATTATCTCTTTGCTTAAGATAACCTATCTTAAGATCAACAGATATGAAAATTTGTCCTTCATCAGGGGTAAGTTCCCCTGTTATCATATTTAAAAGCGTAGTCTTGCCCGCTCCGTTTCTTCCCACAAGTCCTATTCTGTCACCATTGTTGACATGGAAATCCACGTTTTCTATTATCACATCTGTTCCATATACTTTTGCCAAATTACTGGCAGATAAAACTATCATTTTTTATTATTAAAAAGGCAGGTTCGCATGTGCATCCATGCAAAGGTCTCCTTCTTTTCCTTCCTTATATTTGTAATATGCGGCGCAGCCTATCATTGCACCGTTATCAGTACACAAAACAGCAGACGGTATATAAAGCTCTATTTTTTCTTGGTCACATTGCTTTCTCAGCGTCTCTCTAAGTTTAGTATTAGATGCTACTCCGCCGGCAAGAACAAGCTTGCCATGGTTCATTTTTTTTGCAGCTTCTACTGCTTTCTGACAGACAACATCTATAACAGCCTGCTGAAAGCTTGCTGCTATGTCTGCTCTATTTATTTCTTCGCCTTTCTGTTTTGCGCTGTTAATATGATTGAGCACTGCCGTTTTAAGTCCGCTGAAACTAAAATCCATGCTGTCTTTTTCCAAAAAAACACGCTTAAAATGAACAGCCTCAGGATTGCCTTCTTTTGCTATTTTATCTATCTTAGGTCCTCCCGGATAGCCAAGACCAAGCACTCTTGCAACTTTATCATAAGCTTCTCCTATAGCGTCGTCTCTAGTGGAACCCAGTATGCTACACTTGGTATAGCCTGTTACTTCTGCTATATTAGTATGTCCGCCACTGGCAATCAGAGCCGTAAACGGCGGCGCAAGCTCAGGGAACTGTATGTAGTTTGCAGCTATATGACCCATTATGTGATGTACTCCAACTATGGGTATATCGTGAGCAAACGAAACCGCTTTAGCTGTTGCAACTCCTATTAACAAAGCTCCTACAAGTCCAGGACCTTCTGTAACTCCAATCAAATCTATATCCTCTAAAGTTACTCCTGCCTCTGTCAACGCCTGCTCCATGACATGATTGACATTCTCCAAGTGATGTCTTGCAGCTATTTCAGGTACAACACCTCCATAATTCTTAAAAATATCTATTTGTGATGATATCACATTTGACAATACTTCTCTTCCGTCCGCTATTACGGCAACAGCAGTCTCATCGCAACTTGATTCAAATGCCATAGTCAGTAATTTATTATCTTTCATTATTTGTTTCTCTCCACATAATCAAAGCATCTTCTCCATTATCTTCGTAGTATGCTTTTCTTTCGCCTTCTATTTTAAAATCATGTTTTTCATATAATCGTATAGCGCTTATATTGCTTTTGCGGACTTCTAATGTATGTCTAGTGATTCCTTGCTCTTCCGTTACTTCGATTAACGCCGCTATAAGCATATCTCCAACGCTCTTTCTGCGATGCAAAGGTTCAACCGCTACGTTGGTTATATGCCCCTCATCGGCAATTTTCCATATGCCTGCATAACCTATAACTTTGCCTTTGGCTTCCGCCACTAAGTAAAAAGACAATTTATTTTCAGCCACATCATGATACACAGCTTCGTAAGACCATGGCATCATAAAACAAATCTGTTCAAGTTCTGCTATGGCTTTTGCATCGTTTGCTTCGGCCTTTCTTATTATCAGATCTTCCATGATTTATCACCGTCCTCTGTACTTATATTCATTTTTTATTTTGTTTTCGTGAAAGTATGACTATGCTTGAATATGGTTTGCGATTTCGAGCGATATCTCACGATTTGTCTTAATGTTGTAAAGTTTTTAGATTTATTGAGAACTTACAGCGTTCTTATGTTTTATAGGCTAAAAATGAGTGTCGAATTATGTTGATGTTTTAAAGTTTTTAGATTTTCTGAGAATCTACAACATTTTTTTGAAAATCGGCTGTAAAAACGCCTCAAAATATTAAATATTACATCATGGTAGGCCACACCACAAAAGTAGGGTGACCAAATAGCTCTTATCAAGATTTAACCCTAGCCAAGTTCCTAATTCTGTCACGTTCTTTGTTTCTATCTTTGTTTCAGCTCGCTCGTTGCCATTTTTTATTCTTTTTTCTCAAAAAGACAACATTTTCATGATTTCACATGTCGAATCTAATCGAAATATGTCGTATGTTGTCCTAATTCAAAATTCCATCTTAAAATGCCAACTCATTTCGCCAAAAACGTTGGCAAAAATAACATTTTAAGAAAAAATGTACAACACGTAAACATATCGATGTCATATTCCGCTATTCAGCCATAAGCTCCCTAATCGGCAAATGCCATCAAAAGTTTATGATATGCCTTTCGCAAACTTTGCTTTCGTCAAAGCTAAGTGAGCTTAAGCGTTTGACATGCGAAATTGCACTGTCTGAGCGCTCCAGGCGCGAGTTTGCAATTTCACTCAAACGCTGCGAACGCTTATCAAAGAAAGCAGGATTTGCGGGAAGGTGTATATTAATATTCAGCCATAAGCTCCCTAATCGGCAAATGCCATCAAAAGTTTATGATATGCCTTTCGCAAACTTTGCTTTCGTCAAAGCTAAGTGAGCTTAAGCGTTTGACATGCGAAATTGCACTGTCTGAGCGCTCCAGGCGCGAGTTTGCAATTTCACTCAAACGCTGCGAACGCTTATCAAAGAAAGCAGGATTTGCGGGAAGGTGTATATTAATATTCAGCCATAAGCTCCCTAATCGGCAAATGCCATCAAAAGTTTATGATATGCCTTTCGCAAACTTTGCTTTCGTCAAAGCTAAGTGAGCTTAAGCGTTTGACATGCGAAATTGCACTGTCTGAGCGCTCCAGGCGCGAGTTTGCAATTTCACTCAAACGCTGCGAACGCTTATCAAAGAAAGCAGGATTTGCGGGAAGGCATATCATAAACGACTATTCTTGTTTCGGTCCCTTACAAATAGGCAGCTCCCCTGCCTCCAACTTTTGTTCAGCCTCTGCTTTCCTCATATAATCGGGAAGAAGCTCAGAAAAACATCTAACTTTTCCTTCTTGAACCATTGTAAATGCCATCGCTCCAACAGATTCAGCTTCCTGATAACGACTTTCTTCACAAACAAATCTATACTCTCCCAAGCCAGACAATGATTCTTCAATTTGACCCTTATAAGCATCTATGCCATCTCCCATGAACATCACACTCTGCCCTTTAGGAAACACTTTTGAAGTAATTATTTCAAGCACGTCGCTTATCATGCATGCTTGTGATTCCATATATTCATCTATTATTCCATACACTTGATTTCGCCTTGCGTTTATTATGGCACAAACTATTTCGCTGTCTCGTACATTCCTTGCTTCAGCCTTATACAGGAAACTATCAAGAGTAGGCACTGCCACAGCAGGTATGTTCAAACACTGGCAAAGAGCTCTTGCTGTCGACACTCCTATTCTTATACCTGTAAACGAGCCGGGACCTACAGAAACCGCCACATGAGTAAGCTGCTTTTTTTCAATGCCTGCATCTTCAAGAAGTTTCTTTATCATCGGAATAAGATTCTTCAGATGGCTCATAGGATCGGTAGTTTCCAAATAACCTATTGCTGTGCCTTTATTATCTATCAGAGAAACCGAGCCAAATTTTCCTGTGGTTTCTATAGCTAAAATGTACATCTATAAATCCTTTCTCCCTCTTCATCTCCATATTCAATAAAGATAAAATCTGTATCTTCAGGTAATTCGTCCTGCACCAAATCAGCCCATTCCACTACGCACAGCCCATTTCCGTCGAAATATTCATATGCACCTATATTAAACAACTCATCAGGATCTCCTATGCGATAAACATCAAAATGATAAAGGGGAAGCCTGCCTGTTTCATATTCTTTTACAATAGTAAAAGTAGGGCTGCTTATATTTTCTGTTATTCCAAGCCCTCGTGCAATATATTTAGTTAAAGTAGTCTTACCTGTTCCTAAATCACCTATAAGAGCAATAACCTGTCCGGCCCTTGCCTTTTGTCCAAGATTTATTCCAAAGGACTTTGTATCCTCTTCATTTTTTATATTTATGCTTCGCTTAATATCCATGCTTTTCCTTTTATTTGTGCAAGAATGGTGAAATTCTTTTGTATAAAATAAATGTTACAACACTGTTAATCCCGGCTTTTACTATATTAAACAGTATTATAAACGGCATCAACTTCATTATAGCTTCAAGAGGCATACCTGTAAACAGAGGTGTTATGACCATATTAGCAAAGAACATTACTACAGCCATTGCAAGTGTTCCAATAATAAGGCCGATAAATGCTGTCTTCTTAGTCTTGTGCTTTCTATAAATAACGCCTGCCACAGTAACAAGCACAGCAGTGGCAATTATATGCATTATTATACCATAAGCTCCGCTTTGTGCACTTACTGTAAATCCTTGTATCAATGATGTAACTACTGTAAGTATGATTCCTGCAATAGGACCAAAGGCAAAAGTTCCTATTAGAATAGGAATATCCGCCGGATCATATTCCAAAAAAGCTACTGCCGGAAATATAGGAAAGTGAATAAGCATTACAAGTACGATGGAAATCGCTACAAGCATGGCCATCTTTGCAAGCTTTACACTGTTTTGTTTTTCATTATTCATAAAATACTTCCTCTTTTCTTAATTTTGTCTTTTGGCAAAAATAATAACATCAGGCATAAACTAAAGCCTTGATACTCTTCAAATATCAAGGCTTTACAATACCTTTTACGTTAGACATTATATTCTCCCGACGACAATTTGTAAATAGCCTCGGCATAAATTTTAGTCATTAACTCAAGACGACTTATCTCTATACATTCATCTTTTTTGTGCATCAAATCCTTATCTCCAGGGAATAAAGCTCCATAGGCTATAATACCCGGTGATGTCTTGGCATATGTTCCGCCTCCTATTACACAAGGCTTAGACTCATAGTCGCCTGTATGTTTTTGATACACTTCCATGAGAGTTTTGACCATATTGCTGTTCTGATCTATATAAACAGTTGGCTTTTCTTCACTTTTAATCAGCCCCATATCATATCTTGTCAGCAAATCTTCCATTCCGTCATATACTTCATCTCCGGTACACGTTACAGGATATCTGATATTGATTACAAGTTTACCTGCTTCTTTATCCATCTCTGCCATACCGACATTAAATACAAGTTCACCTGATTCCTCATCGCTGAAATTTATACCCATCTTTTCGCCGTTTAGACAAAAGCCTATATATTTATTATAAAAATTTATGAAATCATTCGTATCTTCATTGACAAAATTTAATTTCCCAAGGAAATCCATCATAATCGAAATTGCATTAAGTCCTTTATCAGGATTTGCTCCATGTGAAGCTACTCCAAAAGAGGTTATTTCAAGGGACTTGCCAATACCTTTGCAATTAATCTTATATCCCGTTTCTTCCTTATATTCACTGATTTTTTCCTTTATAGAATCGTATTGCTCACTTTTAGGACTGTTAACTACAACTCTACAGCTGTCAGGAACGCTGTTTGGAGCCATTCCGCCTTTTAATGAACGTAGTTCAAGTCCTTCAGTCTTAGATGCGGCGAACTTCTTTGCCAAACTAAATACCAATATACCCTTTTCTCCGTTTATAAGCGGAAATTCAGCATCCGGAGTAAAGCCAAAATCAGGACGAGGTTCTTTAGAAAAGTAATAATCAATACCTTTCCAGTGTGTCTCTTCATCAAGACCGAGAATAAGTCTTATCGTCGCCTCAGGTTCATATCCTGCATCCTTAAGCGCTTTCATAGCATAAAGACATGATATGACAGGTCCTTTATCATCTGTAGTACCTCTCCCATAAATCTTTCCGTCTTTAATCTCGCCGCCATAAGGATCAAAAGACCATCCTTTTCCTGCAGGGACTACATCAAGATGGCCAAGGATTGCCATAATTTTATCTCCTTTGCCAGGAAAATCAATATGACCTCCGTAATTATCTACATTCTTAACAGAGAAACCCATCTCTTCACCCATATTTAAAACAGTAACAAGCGCTTCTTGAACACCTTGCCCAAAAGGATACGTCTGCCCATCGGTACCTATAAAGCTTTCGCCCTCCTCGCTGTTACAACGAACAACTTTCTGAAGGGCGAAAATCATATCTTCTTTATTCTTTTCAAGGAATTTCTCATATTCCATGCTTAAACAGCCTCAACACTCTTGATTTCAGGGTAGCTTTCTTTGATAATTCTTTCTACTACACCTTTAATAGTCATTTGCGCACCTGGGCATCCTGCACAATGACCTTGAAGTCTAACTCTAACAACATTATCATCAGTCAGCTCTACAAACTCAATATCTCCGCCGTCTCTTTGCAGGAATGGTCTGATCTGACCTATCGCATCCTTTATTTTTTCTTCCATATCTTGTATCTCCTTTTCTATTCTAATCCTCTGTTTTTTCAGCTTCAACTGCAAAACTATCTTTCAAAACGCCTTTGGCGTGATAAACAACCTCAATAGTTTTCGTAGCCTCATTAGTTCCGCCATAGCTTATTACTCCTGAAGCTCCTTCAAACCCTTCAATAGCCTTAATTGCATCTCTTACAGCTTTTCCTGTTGGAATGCCGGTATCCTTAGTGAGCTGCCAATCCTCTTTTAATGCCTTTTCTTCAGCTTCTGTATTTGCTGACTCAGCTAAATCCTCCTCTTCCATAGCCATTGTATTTTCATAAGCATCTTCAATAGCGGTAAGTGCCATCAAATATGCGTCAAAAGCAACTGCTGTTTCTTGTGCCGGCTCTGCATCTTGTCCATACTTTTGTTTATATGCTTTTATAAATTTTTCGGACATCTCAGTAGAAGTGGTCTTTGTACTAAAATCAGCAGCATATCCTATGCTAAACTTTCTATTATCCTGTATATATTTTAGGAATTTTTCATCATTCCAACTCTTAGGCCCTACAAATAACAAACCGGTAAGCCCTGATTTTTCGGCTTGCTTAAAGAACTCCTGCGCAATCGTAGGTGATACATTCAAAAATACCGCCTGTGCACCGGACTCCTTAACTGACTTTAATACTTCACTATAGTCCTTTGAATCAATAGACAGTTCAAAATTGCCTAACGTATTGTCACTGTTTTCAGATAGTTTGTCCATCCTGCTGTTAAATCTTCTTATTACATCAGTAGCAGTATCGTCTCCTGCCATTTTAACAGTAACGGTCTTGGATTTTTTTTGTTCATTATATACAAAGTCTGCCAAAGCATCGCCTTGTTTAGCCTCTGCATATGTAGCACAGAAATAATATTGATTATTAACTGTTATCAACGGATTCGTGCTTGTTATAGCAATTCCGGGAATATTATTAGCCTTGACCACATCTCCTGCAAGAAGTGTAAGCGTCTCTCCGTAGCTGCCCAAAACCACTACAGGGTTCTGAAGTACAAGCTCCTGAATAGCCGTCTCTCCAACATATAAATCTGATTGATTATCTGAAACTATAAGCTCTACTTTTTTTCCGAGGACTTCAGGATACAGTTCATTGGCAAGCTGAATCCCCATCAGTTCCAAATTCCCTTGTTCCTTATTTTGTCCCGAAAGCGGCTCAAATACTCCTATCTTAATAGTTCTGTCTTTTGCAACAGCATCTGCACCATCTGAACCAAAAAAAGCATTTTTAAAGTTGTTAAAGGTAGTACAGCCCGTCATCATACAAATCGACAGGACTAAACAAACAACTGCAATTATCTTTTTTTTCATAAAACTCTCCAAATCTTTCCCTTTAACTATTACAGCCAAGGCCAGAAATTATATATTTATAATTTTATCGTATATTCTCTCTTTTTTGTGTATGTTTTAAGGTTTTTTAGCGAAACTTCATACCTTGACCATTTTATATTATTATATATTAAAACCAATTTTGATTCAACCGTTTATATGTTATACTACTTACGAAAAATAATTATTTATATTTATCTTTTTATTGGTACAAGCAAAAAATTTGTGGTAATATATGTCTATAAGAAAACTAATACATAGGGAGGATTTTTATTATGAAATGGGTTTGCACAGTATGTGGTTATGTTCATGAGGGCCCTGAAGCACCAGCAGAATGCCCAACTTGTCACGTTGGAGCTGATAAATTCAAAAAGATGGATGAAGATACAAAGGAATGGGCTGACGACCATGTTGTAGGCGTTGCTCAGGGTGTTGATCCTGAAATAATCGAAGGTTTAAGAGCTAATTTTACAGGTGAATGTACAGAAGTAGGTATGTACCTTGCTATGGCAAGAGTTGCTCACAGAGAAGGCTATCCTGAAATCGGTCTTTACTGGGAAAAAGCTGCTTGGGAAGAAGCTGAACATGCTGCTAAATTCGCAGAGCTTTTAGGTGAAGTAGTTACAGATTCAACTAAAAAGAATCTGGAAATGAGAGTAGAAGCAGAAGCCGGTGCTTGCGCAGGCAAGAAAGATTTAGCTACTATGGCTAAGAAGCAAAACCTTGATGCTATTCATGATACAGTTCACGAAATGGCTAAAGACGAAGCTCGTCATGGCAGAGCATTTGCAGGTCTTTTGAAGAGATATTTTGGCTAAGTGTTTCTTCCGATTTTGGCAGTCTTGCTGCAAAGTCGAAACCCTCGCGGCTTCCTTTCGGAAGTCTAAAGCTTCTCGCCGAGCTTAACGGTTGAAAATTCAATAGAGTTTGAAGATTTAGGAGAGTCAGAAAATTTGGCTCTCTTTTTCGTTGCTATATAGTTTTAAATGTATCAAATTTTATTTTAAATGTTGAATTTGTTTGTTCATTATGATATATTTAAGTCAAGAGGAAACCGATAAAAACGGTTAACCTATGTCAGTTAAAAGTAACTGCCTAAGATTGCAAGCTTAAAGGCAGTTATTTTTTTATGTAAATGGTTATTCTGAATTTCTTAAAAGAAACAGTAATTCTCACCATATTACCACCCTCCTTACATCCAAAATCCCTTTTGAAATTCGGAAGGCTAAACGCTTTTATTAGCTTGTCCTCTTGACAGTTATATCATATCATGTTTTTACATTATTTTCCATTAATTTCTTGACTATTTTTATACATACGCAAAAATCCCCCTTACGTATGAATTTTCTAAGAGGGATCTTGCGAAAGTCACAATTCTATAAAATTTTTCAATATTATAGCAATAAAAATTTATTTATCAACGCCTTTTGCTTTATCGAACACTGCAGAAACTGCCCTATCCACGCTTCCAGTAATATATTCTGCACATACCTGTTTCTCAATATTATGGTTTCTGCAAGAAATCAGACCTATTAACAGCAATAATATCATCAGGCCGATTATAAGTTTTTTCTTCATCTATATTCCTCCAATTATTTCCTGTGGTCTAATTATACATCTTACCCCCCCCGTCAACAATTTTTGGTATTTTTGACTAATAATTTTTATTAAAAAGTATATGTATCTTGCTGGTTTTACAAATGTTATAAAGTTTTTATTTTTTATGAATCATCCCGAAACAATAAGCACCGCAAAATCTTAGCATTTTCAAAAGATTGACTCGCCCTCTTCAGTCTGTTAAAATATATACATAAAGCAAAGAACGGAGATTTTAATGGTAAGAAAAGCAGTAAAAACAGATTTAAAAGATATTTTAGACATATACGAAAGCGCCAGAATCTACATGAAAAATAACGGCAATCCTAATCAATGGGGTGACGAATGGCCGCCTGTTCATATAGTAGAAGAAGACATAAACAATGAAACTCTATATGTAATCGAGCGAAACGATACATTGTGCGGAGTAATGGAATTTCATATAGGTGAAGACCCGTCCTACGGCATCCTTGATGAAGGCAAGTGGCATTACGACAGCGAATATGCTACCGTTCACAGAATAGCCAGCAACGGAAAAGAAGCAGGAATTTTCAAGGAATTCCTTGATTTTGGCAAAACAATTTGCAAACATATAAGAATTGATACGCATACTGACAATATTATAATGCAAAATCTAATTGAAAAGCATGAATTTGAAAAATGCGGCAGATTTTTCTCCCAATCAAAGCGTTGGTGGATTGCCTACGAGAAAATTTTTGATTAAATTCCCATTATAGTCTCTTTTAGAGAATTGATATCTGTAATCTGATTTACTCTGCCTCTAAATGAAGCTGCACCAGGTACACCTTTAAGATACCATCCGACATGCTTGCGCATCTCTCGTACTGCAGCATACTCGCCCTTTAAATCAGCTAAATCTTGCAGGTGATTAATCATCATCTGCTTTTTTTGTTCTTTTGATGGAGCCTCCGGAATTGGCAAGCCTCTCCATGCAGCTGTTACCTCTCTGAAAATCCATGGATTCCCTAAAGCTCCTCTTCCAATCATAACAAAATCACATCCGGTTTGCTCCATAATTGCAATAGCAGATGCGCCATCTATCACATCACCGTTTCCCACAACAGGTATATTAACAGCCCTTTTTACTTTCGCAATTACAGACCAATCGGCTTTGCCGCTGTAATACTGCTCACGAGTACGTCCATGAACTGATATTGCCGATGCGCCGGCAGCTGAAATTGCATGAGCGACTTCAACTGCATTTATAGACTCACTGTCCCAGCCTATTCTTATCTTAACAGTTACAGGCTTTGAAGTATTTTTAACCACCGCTGAAACCAAATCATAAATTAAATCGGGATTTTTAAGCAATGCTGATCCTTCTCCGTTTTTTACTATTTTCGGTACCGGACATCCCATATTTATATCTATAAGGTCACATTGGATTTTATCCATTTCCCTTGCAGTATATGCCATGACTTCCGGTTCATGTCCGAAAATCTGAACGCCGACAGGTCTCTCACTTTTATCAGTGTAAAGTAATCTGCCAGTATTTTTATCACCATACCAAAGACCTTTGGCGCTGACCATTTCGGTAAATACAAGCGCTGCCCCTTGTTCCTTGCACAGCTTTCTCATGGGAGCATCTGTTATCCCCGCAAGAGGCGCAAGAAAAAAGGGATTGTCCAATATTAAGTTGCCTATCCGCAATTCTTTCATGACTTTCCCTCTCATAATTTATTTTACTGTTCTTTCGAGCCGTCTTAAGGCAAGCGCTATGGTTAAACCGGGAATCACCCTGTTTCCGGTAATCTCAGCTCCCAAAACATCATTAATCTTTTTTAATCTATATTGAACGGTATTGGTATGTATGCCCATAAACTCCGCCGTTTTGTTGCTGTTCATTCCTGCGTCAAGAACAAAAGTCTCAAGTGTCTCAAGCATCTGTTTAGCCTTATGCTCAGATTCACTGCGAAAATCTCCAAGCAAATCAATATAATTTTTCTTTATATATCCGCCTTGGACTTGTATATTGATACAATTGCTGACCAAAGCTAATTCGTATTTGGTAAAAACCCTCTTATATGGGAAAATTCCTCCTACTGAAGACCAAGTCTCATTGATAAGTCTAAAACCGTCTCCTGCACCTTCTATAGAATCAATACCGGTAACATGAAAAACTCTCATAGATTTATTTTCTTTTAGTTTATCAAAAAAACTAATACATACAGATTTTTCACCTGAATCTTCACTCTTTTTTGCTTTTGGTCCTTTAACAACAAGTCCGTAGCTGTCATCACCCTCGTTGATTTTTATTACTGAAAGCAACCCTTTTTCTTCAAAGTCATTTATTACACTGTCTTGTTGTGAAACATCTACTCCTCTGGCATAAAATACAGAAAGCATATCTTTTGTATTTATCCCTGCCTCATCCTTAAGCGAATAAGCAAGACTCTTATTACCTCTTATCAAAGCTTTTACAAACTCTGCTTTTGCATCTCTTTCAGGAGTAAATTTCCACATGCCCATGGCAAGCTCTATAATCTCTGCCAGCTTTGTTATCTCGCCCGAAGAATAATTATCCTCATTATCCACTATCAAAAGATAATATTTTTCACCTTTTACAAAAGCAGCACCCCAATAAATCAAAACTCCGTCAATATCTACCAGACTGTAAACCCCACTAAAATTAAGAGCAACATCTTTACCTCTTCTAATGGCTGTTTCTATAGTAGTTTTATGGCGAGTCTCAACTGCCAGAATCGGATTGAACTCTTCACTCATAAGCACAACTTGAAAGTCGTTATTTATTGCTGCCTCTCTGAGCGCCTGTTGAAAACTGCTGTGTTTTTCAAAGTTTAGCAGATGAAATATAGTATTATTTATAAGGCTGTTGTTAAAGTTACTTCCATACAGAACCTTTTCCATTACAGCTTTAATTATATTTGAATAATCAGACTCTTCGCTTCCAAAAAGAATAATAAGTGGCAGGCCTGCTTCTTCAGCAGCATTTATCACTTCTTTATAATTTTGGCTTTCTCCGGCAGAAGAATCCATTTGCAGAATAACCATTGCTGCAACACCGCTTTTGGCCAAAAGGTCTACAACATCACATTGCGCTTTAAAATCCTTTCTCATTCCTCCAAAAGTGGTAAGCACCAATTCTTCTTTGTTGCCATTACGCTTTGCAGCCTCTTCCGCTGTGACTGCATCCATAACAGAAACAGTTTTTATTCTATTATTGAGATTGCTTTCACCTGCAACCACTATACACTGTTTAAAAATGTCAAGCTGCAAGCAATCCTTAACGGTCACTTTCATTTGAATCCTCGGCTTCTTCCTGCTCCTCAGAGTCTTCTTCAGCATTTTCATCAGAGCTATCTTCGTTCATATAATCTTCATCATATACTGCAAGTTCTTGCTGAATTCGCTCTTCTTCTTCTTTTAAAAGTCTTTCTCTTTCAGCAGCTTCTTCAGCATCTTTGGCTTTCTTTTGTTCTGATGAAAGTTTAACCCTCTCAGCCAGACCTTCAGCCGTAACTTCACCCATGAACAGGTCTTCAAACTGCTGTCCGTCTATAGTCTCTACAAGCAATAATGCTTCTGCAACTCTTGTAAGAATTTCATCATTTTCAGAAAGCAATTTCTTGGCCTCAGCATATGCTTCATCTATTATTCTCTTAACCTCAGCATCGATTTCACGTGCAACTTCATCCGAATAATTTTTGTGCGTGGTAAAATCATTTCCAAGAAATACTTCTTCAGAGTTGCTGTAATTAACTGTACCAATTCTATCACTGAAGCCATATTTAGTTACCATATCACGAGCGATTTCAGTAGCGCGCATGATGTCATTGCTGGCGCCTGTACTTATATCATCCAAAGTCAGCTGCTCTGCTACACGTCCGCCCAAAAGGTGAACTATGGCATTTCTCATGCTGCTTCTTGTTTCGTAGTTTTTGTCTTCTTTAGGCAGAGTCATAGTAAATCCGCCTGCTCTTCCTCTAGGTATTATAGTTACCTGATGAACAGGATCGCTGTCAGGTATGCATCTTGCTACAACAGCATGACCTGCCTCATGATAAGCAGTAAGTTTTCTTTCTTTAGGGCTGATAACTCTGCTCTTCTTTTCAGGCCCTGCAATAACCTTTGTAATGGCTTCTTCGATTTCTTCCATTCTTATGAAACGTCCGTTTCTTCTTGCAGTTATTAAGGCGGCCTCATTTAGTAAATTCTCAATATCCGCAGGTGTAAATCCCGGAGTTCTTCTTGCCAAAACCTCCGGTGTAACATCATCAGCAAGCGGTTTATTATTGCTGTGTATTTTAAATATTTCTTCTCTGCCCTTAATATCAGGCACTCCTATTACAATTTGTCTGTCAAATCTGCCAGGTCTCAAAAGAGCCGGATCTAAAATGTCAGGTCTGTTGGTAGCTGCCAAAATAATGATTCCAGAATTTTCCGCAAATCCATCCATCTCAACTAAAAGCTGGTTTAGAGTTTGCTCTCTTTCATCATGTCCTCCGCCTATACCGGCACCTCTTTTACGTCCTACTGCATCTATTTCGTCTATGAAAACTATGCATGGCGCATTTTTCTTTGCCTGCTCAAATAAGTCTCTGACACGAGAAGCTCCGACACCCACAAACATCTCAACAAAGTCTGAACCGCTTATGGTAAAGAACGGAACTCCTGCTTCACCTGCCGTAGCTTTTGAAACATATGTCTTACCTGTTCCCGGAGGGCCTACCAATAGAATTCCTTTTGGAATCCTTGCCCCCAGTTCTTTATATTTTCTCTGGTCTTTTAAGAAATCTACGACTTCTTCAAGCTCCAGTTTTTCTTCATCCAGTCCGGCAACATCTGCAAAAGTTACTTTCTTTTCTCCTCCGCGAACCATCTTAGCCCTTGATTTGGCAAATTGGAACGCCTTGCCGTTGCCTCCCTGATTCATCATTATATAGAATAGGAATCCAAGAGCCACAACCATTATAATAGTTGGCAGCAAACTCAAGAATACTGAGCCTGTATCCGGAGGATCACTTTCATATTTTAACTTGCCATCACGCATCTGCGGGAACAGGTAAAGTTCATCTATCATGCTTATTTCAACTACTGAATTAGCATAAGCATATACGATCTTGTCTTTGCTCAGCTTACCAGTCAGTTTAGTGTCAGTAACGTTTATCTCCTGTATTTTTTCTTCTTCAAGGTACTGAACAAACTTTGACAGAGGTACTTCTTTCACTTCTGCCTGGTCCTTTTCCATTCCTCTATAGAAGAATGCTACTCCCAGTACCGCTATAAATAAGAATATATAAACGCTGATATTTTTTGCAAATCTTTTCACGATTTTCCCCTTTCAAAGTTTTGTTTATTTCTACAAAAGCATTGTCATATTTTATCATATATATCACAATTTTTCAAGGACTATTATAGGCCCCGTGCTATCATCATCTGCCCTGTAATCGGCTGAAAATCTACCCTTTTGCCTCATAATTTTTTTTGAATACAATTCTGACGGCATTACCCACAATATCTCGCTTCCTCTTGCAAGAACCTGAACATCATCGCGATAATGTTTTGGAAGCTTTTCATCAACAAAAAAGTCCTGTAATTTTTTAATTCCTGTGCCTATATTTATCTTATCACCTTGACGTCTTGTTCTGATTTCAAGATTTTCTATATCCACTCCGCTAAATGCGCCATGAAAATTCGCTTCTTTTTTGTACGTATCATAATCTTCTCTGCTCATCTTCCTAAGGTTCCAAATATTTTGGGAAGTTTTGGTCTTATCTTTCTTCATGAATACGATATTATCATATTCTCTAATAGCCATATAACAATCAGATAAATCCGCTGATGCTGAGGGACTGTCTGAATAAATCAATCTATCTATAGCTTCAAGATGTGAAAAAGACACATTCTCTCTCATTCCCACCTTTTCTAAAGCTATAGTATATATGCGCGTTCTGATGGCTTTATGAAGATTCTCAATTTTTTGTATGTTAAGAGCCTCTCTTTTATCATCTTTATCTATATGAGCTGATTGATAACCTTTTATAGCATTATCCCTAAGAAACTCCCGATCATAGGACGCTATTTTTCCTAATCTGTTAACAGTTTCAGTAATATTTTCATTAAAATTTTCTTCTATATAAGGAATCAGCATATTTCTAATCTTGTTTCTTGTATAGATATTTTCGCTGTTAGTATGGTCAATTCTCGGAGATAAATTTCTCTCTTGGCAATATTTTTCAATTTCGTTTCGTGTTAAATCTAATATAGGTCTAATCACAGCAAAGCCATTATCGTCAAATCGCTTATACGCGATGCCTGATAATCCATCTGTTCCGCTTCCTCTTATCAGTCTAAAAAGTATAGTCTCACACTGATCGTTGGCATTATGAGCAAGAGCTATGGCAATCTTATTTTTAGGAATTCGCTCAGTACTGTGCAAATTTAAAGCTGTTTCCGAAAATGTATCATACCTGGCTTTTCGTCCTGCCTCTTCTGATGAAAGGTTAAGTTTTCTTGCTATGTTCAGGCAATCTGCGATTTTTGTATAGCATTGCACTCCATATTCTGCACATAATTCTTCCACATAGCGCTGGTCATCTTCTGCGGCCACGGGTCGCAATTTATGATTTACATGCACAGCATAAATTTTAAGATTCATCTTTGGGTTTTCTTTTGCTATACTGCAAAGTATATCAAAAAGGCACACCGAATCAGGGCCTCCAGAAAGGCCTATAATGATGTGCATATCATTTTCTATTAATTTGTGTTTTTTAATAGTTTGCAGCGTTTTGTTTTTCATAATTTGTGTTTACTATTAGTTTACAAATGCTTTATTGGATATTATTGGTTGGTGCTACATTGGTTAGATGTATTGTATTGAGCCTGTCGAAAATTGTCGAATTAGGTAAGTATATGTGCTTGGACTTATTCTGCGTGTCGAAAATTGTCGAATGTTGTACAAATACAAGAATTCTCCTGAAAAATACAACATTTTTTGAATTATCAAGCAAAAATTCACCCATTTTTTGTAAAATGTTGTACAAATTCAAAAATTTATATAAAAAATGCAACAAATTTAATCAAAAATGTTGTACAAAATCAATATTTTAATAAAACTTTACAACATCTAATGAAATTTACTAAAAATTATTTGATTTTTCGGTGTTAATGTTGTACTTTTTCGTTTTTTATAAAGAATTTTACAACATTACTCTCCTTGAGCATTATCTCCGCTTCGAGCGGCTTTCGCAGCATGTTCTATTCTGCACTCTGCGAAGCTGCCAAGTTTGCAGAATGGAATTAAAACTGTCTGAGCTGCCGTCAAGTCAGGGAAGCAGCGAGTTGTTTTAATTCCCTGCAAACGCAAGGCTTGTGAGCAGTCAAGTGCAGCAGAACAGCGAGAGTTAGTGAGAAGCGAAATAATTACCTCAAAATCAAGCTATTAATACTCTCCTTGAGCATTGTTTCCGCTTTGAACGGCTTTCGCAGCATGTTCTATTCTGCACTCTGCGAAGCTGCCAAGTTTGCAGAA
>CAJUQR010000003.1:0-32257 GCA_910588185.1 uncultured Peptostreptococcaceae bacterium | reverse complement strand
TGGAATTAAAACTGTCTGAGCTGCCTTCAAGTCAGAGAAGCAGCGAGTTGTTTTAATTCCCTGCAAACGCAAGGCTTGTGAGCAGCCAAGTGCAGCAGAACAGCGAGAGTTAGTGAGAAACGAAACAATGCTCACTCTATTTTTCCCACTACCACCGTCAAATCATCTGTTTCACGATCTCCATATCGTAATTGAGCTTCAGACACAATCTTGCCTGCCAATACTCTTGGTCCCATAACCTGTGCATTTGCTACGAGATACTCTTCGAGCCAATGTGCAGACAGGTCGTTTCTATCCGCCTCTGTTATACCATCCGAAACCATTATGAGCACATCGCCAGGTCTAAGTTTTGCCGTAACGTTGGTCAATTTTAAACTTGGAATTATGCCTACAGGCAATGCGGGTCTCTGTATTCTTCTTATTTTATTTCCTCTTACTAAAAAGGACAAAGCAGCTCCCATCTTATAAAATTTTGCTCGTCCTGTTTGCTTATCTATTATAGCCAAATCTATGGTAGCAAAATTTTCTTCCTTTCCGCTTTGTTCTATCATAATACGATTTACTTCTTTTATCGCATATGCCACTGAGGAACCCTCTTTAAGAAGCTTCCTCAGTTTATTTATAACGGCCTGGCTCTCCGCCGCCGCCTTCATTCCCTTGCCCATACCGTCCGACAGAATGAAGGCCTGGCTGCCGTCAGGCAGCCGGCAGGTGACAGCGGTATCGCCGCTGTCACCTGCGGCGGCGGCAGAGACCATAAATCGGCCTTTAGCTATCTTTTCAATTTTACCTGTTTTTTTAGTTTCCATAAGTCAATATTATCATATGCCTTATACAAAAAATGTCGAAATATGAAACTATTAAAAATTATAGCTGCGTTACTCGTTAGGCAGTTCACTGATTTTCTGTCTCTGCTTTATAACCTCAGCCGCAAGCTTTTTATCACTTGTACGAATATAACTCAAAGCATCTAAAGCACTGTATTTTTCCCCCAAACCATAATAAGCCGTTGAAAGCGTAAAATAATATGCATTATGCATCATTGGACTCTTAGGCTTATTTTTCATGTTCTTGAGAGCCTCCAATAATTTTTGAGGATCTTGATCCTCCTGATATGCTGCTATAATAGGATTGTACTCCTTTTCAAACTTCTTGTTTACAGAATTGGTGATGAATGCACTTATTCCCACAAACAATATAAAATGTGCAACTGCTCCAACTACAAGCATTGCCACAAATATACCTGATGCACTGTTCCTATAAATCATTATTATAGGCAATTCTACAACCATCAATGACAAGAAGTATACTAAGAATCTCGCCAGTCCTCCACTATTTGATCTCTTTGCTTTTTTACTCATTCCTGCTTCCTCCTAAGCCTTCATCATCAACAAATATATCACAAATCGAGTTTCAAATACACCGAATCATCAATAGGATTATCGTTATATCTTTCTATCTCGTAAAATCCAAATCCTTTATACATTTTAATTGCACTTTTTAAAAAAGGCAAAGTATCCAAATACATCTCCTTATATCCGATTTCTCTTGCACTATCCACTATCTTTTCAACAAGCTCATTACCTATGTATCTGCCGCGAAATTCAGGTCTCACATAAAGACGCTTCATTTCGCATCTTTCATCATCCATCTTTCTAAGTCCCACGCATCCGGCAAGCTTGTCCTCCCAATATGCCAAAAACATTCTTCCGTAAGGCATACCATATTTTTTATCAATATTTTTCAGCTCTTCATCATAGCCCTGCATACCAAGATATTCCGTGATTTGCGTACATCCTGAAATAAGTATATCAGTATATTCCGAGAACAACACCTTCAATTCTTCCTGTGAATCATATGCAAGTTTTATTTGTAATTTTTCCAAATCCAACCTCCCTATATATCAAAGAAAATCTTTGCATTTTCCAACGTTCTAAGGGCAACCTCATCATATTCCATATCCTTAATTTCTGCCACTTTACAGGCAGTATACTCCACATACGGCGACTTATTTTGCTTTCCTCTAAAAGGCACCGGTGTCAAATATGGAGAATCTGTCTCTATGAGCAAATACTCAATTGGAACCGTTTCGACCACTTCAACAGTTTTTCGATTATTCTTGTATGTCACCGGCCCGGCGATGGACAGCGTCGCTCCAAGCTTGACATACTGCTGTCCAAGCTCGCGGCTTCCGCTAAAACAATGAAGAAGTACGCGAGCATCCTTTTCAAGGATGCCGCCGGCCCCTTGACGTTTAGGGAACCAACTACACCTTTGATCAGAAAAAGCTCCTTCTTCCTTCAAAATATCCATAGTCTTCTGATCTGCTTCTCTCGAATGAATAACAATTGGCATCTTAAGTTCATTTGCCAGTTGTATCTGTCTGCGAAACCAATATTCCTGGACTTTCTGATCAGAAAAATTATAATGAAAATCCAGCCCTATCTCTCCTATAGCCTGAACCTTATCTTTCTTAGCAAGGCCACGTATCATTGCAAGCATATTATCATCCATATCCTTAGTATCATGAGGATGTATACCTACCGCCGCATAACACCAAGTAAACTGCTTTGCATGCTTAGTGGCCAACATTGAACTTTCAAGGTCAAATCCTATATCCATCACATATGACAAATCTGAAGCCTCTATTTCATTAATCAAAGCAGCTCTAGTCTGCTCAGTATAATTGTCATTATTGATATGTGCATGAGAATCAAATAACATCTTTCACCTCTTTAATCCTATTAAGATCACACTTAGCCCTCGCATACTGATGTTAACCCCGAAAAATCCTCAATTTGGGAGTGATTTGCAGGGTCATACCCCGAAAAACATGTCCAAATCAGGAAATTTACAGGGTTAATTCTTCCACAACTTTCTAAAATATTTACTGTGTTAAGCATATGACGATAAGAAAAAGCGATTTTATCGAATTTCCTACCCTGCAAACTTAACAAAAAATCAAAGATTTTCGGGGTAAGACCCTGGGAAATATCATAAAAAAGTCAATTCTTCGGGGTTTTCAATTACTTTTAGCTCCTGCTTTTTATGTGCCACATCACACACATCAGCTCATGCTATAAAAGCTTAAATTATTGGGAGATTTTACAGCATCCCGGTTTATAATCAAATCTACCCTCTAGCTTACTACTTCACCGTCAGGCGCTGTCGTTGTTACAATTTCACATCGTTTGCCGTTTTCAGCAAATAAAAGCATTCCCTTGGATTCCATTCCGCGAAGCTGGCGAGGTTTCAAGTTAGCAACTACAATCACTTTCTGACCAACCATTTCTTCAGGTTTAAAGTCTTCTGCCACACCACTGATTATCTGGCGAAGCTCAGTTCCCATCTTTACCTGGAACACAAGTAATTTGTCAGCTTTAGGATGTTTTTCAGCCTTCAAAATTGTACCTACACGAAAATCTATTTTATCAAAATCATCATAAGTGATTTCAGGTTTTAATTCTAGCGGAATACTTTCAGGTTCTGCCGGCTTATTCAGCGATTGCAGCTCTTCAAGCTCTTTCTCTATATCAATTCTTGGGAAAATAGCATTACCCTTTTTAACTTGCTCACCGCCCATAGCTTCAAACACAAAAGCGTCATCCCAAGCCACATCAGCATACCAAATTCCCATCTGCTTTCTTATCTCTTTGCTTGTTGTGTGCATAAACGGATAAATCAAAATAGAGATTATCCTTATGGCTTCCGCCAAATTATGCATAACAGTATCAAGTTCAGCTTTCTTATCTTCATCTTTTGCCAGTACCCAAGGAGTCTTTTCATCAATATACTTGTTAGCACGTCTTACAAGAATCCAGATTTCTTCAAGAGCCATGTTAAATGCAAATCTATCCATCTGCTCCTCTACTTTAGATGCGGCGCCGATAGCTATAGCCTTTAAATCATCGTCGATTTCATCATTGGTAGTTGCTGCCGGAACTATCCCGCCACAATATTTTTCTATCATAGAAACAGTCCTCGAAACCAAGTTTCCAAGGTCGTTGGCCAAATCGTAATTCATGCGCTTTAACATTACTTCATTAGTAAACACGCCGTCCTGACCAAAAGTATACTCTCTCAGCAAGAAATATTTGAGAGCGTCTATTCCATAACGATCAATCAAAATAACCGGATCAACCACATCGTTTCCCTTTGAAGCCTTTGATTTAGATACCTTTTCGCCTCCTAAAAGAAGCCATCCATGTCCCAAAACTTGCTTAGGAAAAGGAATCCCTGCACTCATCAACATTGCAGGCCATATGATTGAATGGAATCTTACAATCTCTTTACCAACGAGGTGAACATTTGCAGGCCAATACTTTTCATAAAGCTCCGGTTCATCCGGATATCCAAGCGCTGTAATATAATTTGTAAGCGCATCGAGCCATACATAAATTACATGTTTTTCATCGATAGGTACCGGAATCCCCCAATCAAATGTGGACCTGGAAATGCAAAGATCATCAAGACCCTGCTTTATAAACGCTACCATTTCGTTTCTTCTGCTTTCAGGCTGTAAAAAGTCAGGATTTGTCTCAAACAAATTAAGCAAATCATCAGCATATTTTGACAGCTTAAAGAAATAAGCCTCTTCTTTAGCCGCTGTAACAGGACGTCCGCAGTCAGGACAACATCCGTTTACCAGCTGGCTTTCAGTCCAGAAAGATTCACAAGGAGTACAATAAAGGCCCTCGTATTCTCCCTTGTATATATCACCTTTTTCATACATCTCCATAAATATGGCTTGTACTCTTTTAATATGTCTTGGTTCGGTGGTACGAATAAAATCGTCATAGGAAATTTCCATAGTGGACCACAATTTTTTTATACCGTCTACTATGTTATCGACATAAGCCTGAGGCGTAACTCCTTTTTCGTTGGCAAGAGTTTCAATCTTTTGTCCATGCTCATCAGTTCCTGTTAAAAAACGTACATCATATCCGCATAACCTTTTAAATCTAGCCATCGCATCTGCCATAACAGTACAATATGTGTGTCCTATGTGCAAATTTGAACTTGGATAGTAAATAGGAGTCGTAATATAATAAGTTCCTTTTTTATCTGTCATTTTATTTCATCCCTTTCCCTCTATTTGTCAGAAGACGTGACTTTTTTCATTATTTTATCTGCTGCAACAACCATAGCGGCTCCTGCAGCCGTTCCTATTCCTAAAATAGTAAGCAGTCCTTTGTTGCTTATAATTACCTTTCCTCCTGCGGACTTGCTACCGCCCTTAGGTTCACTCCCCTTTTTCATTCCCTGCATCATCTGTATGTTCTCCTTTCAACATAACCGGCAATCAATGCTGCCGCCTCCTCTTCAGTGATGTAACTGCTGTTAATCGATAAATTATAATTCCTATAATCTCCCCATTTTTGACAAGTATGATAATTGTAATAATTCTGTCGTGCCTTATCATAAGTAGCTATAAGATGATCAGCTTTTTCACTGTCATCACCGTACTTTTCTATTGCACGCTTAACTCTGTCTGCATGCTCAGCATACACAAAAACGTTAGTCACACCCGGTATATCCTTAAGCACATAATCAGCACATCGTCCTACAATTACTCCTTCTCCTTTTTCTCCTATCTCTCTAACTACTTTAAACTGAGCTAAAAACAACTTTTCATTGACAGAAAGTGACGAACCTCCTGTCACGTCCCCATAACTAAATGCCGATGACAAACCATATGCAAAACTATTTTTTGCTTTAAGTTCCGCATCTTCTATCAACTCTTTTGAAAATCCAGTTTCATTGACAGCCAAGTCTATTATCTCTCTGTCATAAAACGGAACTCCAATCTTCTCAGCAAGAAGCTTTCCTATTATCCTGCCTCCGCTTCCATATTCACGGCTGATTGTCACCAACCTCTTCATAGTCTACTCCTCCTCTGCGAAAGCATCATAAATAGCTCTCACAGCTTTTTCAAAGTCTCTGTTATCAACACCCACTATTATATTCATTTCACTTGAACCCTGGTCTATCATTCTGATATTTACTTTTGCTTCTCCAAGTGCATTAAATAGTTTTGCGGAAACACCTGCCCTAGATGACATTCTGTGACCAACTGTGGCTATAAGAGCTATATCTTCAATCACATCTATACTGTCAGGCTTAAGTCTTGACCTAAATGCATCAAGAACTTCATCAAGTCTGTCACCTATGGACTTATTGGACATAACTACAGAAACTGTATCAATTCCACTAGGCAGATGCTCAAAATTTATATCATAATCATCCAGGATTCCAAGAATTCTTCTCACGAAACCTCTCTCACTGCTCATCATATTCTTATAAAGAGCAACAACTGTAAAGTCCTTGCTTCCCGCAATTCCTGTTACTATTCTTCCTTTAGCTCCTGTAGCTTCAAAATCCTCTTCACCTATTATCATTGTTCCCTTGTCTTCAGGAATATTGGTGTTCTTAATATTTATAGGTACATTTGCCATTCTTGCCGGGTAAATAGCATCTTCGTGAAGTACACTTGCGCCCATATATGAAAGTTCTCTAAGTTCTTTATATGAAATAGTTTCTATCTGTTTAGGATTTTTTACTATTCTTGGATCTGCCATAAGGAATCCCGAAACATCAGTCCAGTTTTCATAAACCTCTGCATTTATTGCTCTTGCCACAAGCGCTCCCGTAATATCTGAACCTCCTCTTGAGAAAGTCTTAATTTTTCCGTCAGGAGTCGAACCATAAAATCCCGGAAGTACAGCTTTTTCATGTTTTAAAAGTTCTTCTCTAAGAGCCTTATCTGTCTCTTCCATCATGATTCTTCCCTTATTATCAAACTTTATTAAATCAGCTGTGTCTACAAAGTCAAATCCCAAAAACGCCGCAACCAAAACAGCATTGAGGAATTCTCCCCTTGACGCA
Organism: uncultured Peptostreptococcaceae bacterium; assembly: GCA_910588185.1. Classification (GTDB taxonomy): domain Bacteria; phylum Bacillota; class Clostridia; order Peptostreptococcales; family Anaerovoracaceae; genus Fimisoma. The sequence goes on along the minus strand of CAJUQR010000003.1, from coordinate 25,372 downwards.
ATATAATCAGCGCTTGGATTGTTTTTTAAATTTTCTCTTATATCATCAAAATATTTTAGCAGATCAACATCAATCCCGAGATTAACTTCAACCGCCATGTATCTATCTGCAACAACCTGAAAAATCTGGTCATAGGGAAGATTATGGTCTATATGAGTTTTGCAAAGATATAGGAGATCTGTAATCTTATTATCTCCTTCAAATCTTTTGCCCGGTGCTGACACTACAATATATCTTCTGTCAGGATCTTGTTCTATAATTTGTTTAGTCTTTGTTAGTTGAATTCCATCGGCGACGGATGAGCCACCGAATTTTGCCACTTTTATACCCATCGTAGGTGTTTCCTTCCTCTAAAAATTCTTATGTAACTGAAATTATATTATATTACACTACACCATTTTTTTCAATTGATTTTGTCCCTTTAAACAAAAAAAGGCCGGAAAATACCAACCTTTTTTAGCCTACTATATATATATTAAAAATAACAAAAGCTTTTATTCAATCAATTTAGCTTTTCTAAGTGCTACCACAATAATTGGAATCAGGATGATATGTAAAATGATCCCCGGAATTGCTTCAAGGAATGCACCTCCCACAAAAAGCTGCCATGTAAACTGGGTCTTAGTTACTCCCGCAATCACCATGCGCGCAATTCCCCATACAATTCTACCTGCTATCATTGATATGATTAATGATACATAAATGTTAACAGTTTTTTTAGGGAGCATACTATATAAAATACCTGCTACAAGTCCATATGCGAGCATTTCAAAGGCCATTCCCCATCCTATAGGCATGAGGGGCGGCATACCGAATGCAAAGTATCTTAAAATAGGTGCCATGAAACCAACCATTGCCGCCCACTTCCAGCCACATATATAAGCGCATAAAAGCACAGGAATGTGCATAGGACACAGCATATTTCCTATAGTTTGAATTTGAGCTGTTAAAAATGGTAGCAGCATAGCTATTGCTAAACACAATGCTGCCAATGTGAGATTTTTAATGTTGTTTTTTTCATTTGTCATAAGTATTAACCTCCACATGAACAAAAGTCGCCGAAAACTTTTGTCTGATTTTTTCAAAAAATAAAAGATACAAGTAAACCCCTTCTGGAGTACTCGTACCTTCTGGTATCAATCTATCAGCTTCTGCTGATGTTTTCAATCTTCTCTATGGCTTCCTGGATAAGATCTGATGTCTTCTTATCTCCAATACCAACTATTATATTATTACATTTGTTAACAGGAATCAAGACTTTTTTTGCATTACTTTGTCCAACTGCTACCGCCATTGCCGGAGTAATTTCCCCAAGCAAAGAGTCTGCTATGGCAATTCCAACAGGACCCACTATTATATCAGCTGTTCTTGCACATACTATAACAGCATTTTCCCCTGTGGCACCATTATCAGCTCCAGCCTTTAACATGCTGTTTGTAGCAGCTACATTTGTCCCTACTGCTATAATCTGCGCATCAGGGATAAGTTTTCTTACGGCCTCAACCATCTGTTTGCCAAGCATACCGCCCTGACCATCTATTATAAGAACTTCTTTCATTATTCTCTCTTACCTTTCTCTTTTGCGATTCTCTCCTGAATATCTTTGAGCAAATCTTCATTAAGGACATCCTGAGCCTCTCTTATATCATTTTCACTATCTAAATCTACGATTTGCGTAGCACATATATACGGTCTGTACCAACCGTTAGAAATGCTTTCTACTACCGCCTTATTACAAACTGGTGACTTTTGTCTTGCCCTTATAAGATAAACTCTTACCACTATGCCTATCTTCATGGACTTTAACTCAAACACTGCATGATTTTGTCCAACTCTATTTAAAGCTTTGCGTATATCGCCCACTATATTGTCGCACAAAATTTTCTTTCTTTCAGAATTACAGATATTATAAAATCCAAGCGAAAAAGCCGCAAAAAGAATTAAACAAATCCATCTGTTAAAAACGCCGTATGCAGCCAAATATATTATAATAGCAGGTCCTAATCCCATCCATCTGAACCAGCTCAAAAATTTTATTTTCTTTTCTAAAATTTCCATACATACCTCAATAAATACTTATTTTATTATTATATGCAAAAACCCTCTAAGTTGCAATATAAAATGCCAGGAGGTGACGTGCCGCCTCTCAGCTTAAAAGTAATCAAAATACCGAAGAATTGCCTTTTTTATGGCAGTACCCAGGGCAAGGCTCCGAAAAATTTTGATTTTTCGTTAAGTTTACAGGTTAGTAAATTCGATAAAATCGTCTTTCTCCTTTATTATATGCTTCATATAGTACATATTTTAGAAAATTGCGTAAGAATTAACCCTGCAAATTTCCTGATTTGTACATGTTTTTCTGAGTCTGAGCAAAATATTTACTTTCGTTCAATATATATTTAACAGTACTAATATACCACAATTTATGTTAAAATAATTTTATTGGAGGTGTGTTTATGAATTTAACTAAACCATTAAATAAATATTTTGATCATACAATACTAAAAGCTGATGCTCTTACTTCTCAAATTGAAGAGCTTTGCAGGGAGGCTCTAGAGTATGAATTCTACTCTGTATGCGTAAACTCCTGCAATGTGGCTCTTTGCGCGAAGCTTCTAAAAAACTCTGAAGTAAAGATAGCCGCAGTCGTAGGATTTCCTTTGGGCGCATGTACCACCGCTACAAAAGCATTTGAAACTGAAGATGCCTGCAAAGCAGGAGCCTCAGAAATTGACATGGTCATAAATGTAGGCGCTCTCAAGGCTAAAGATTATAATTACGTTTTAAAGGACATTAAAGCTGTCGTAGATTCTGCATCAAAATATGACGCAATCGTCAAAGTTATAATCGAAACTTGTCTGTTAACAGATGGGGAAAAGGTTAAAGCATGCCAGCTCTCGGAGGAGGCAAATGCTGCTTTTGTAAAAACCTCAACCGGATTCAGCATCGCAGGTGCTACAAAAGAAGATATTGCACTTATGAAAGCTACTGTAGGTGACAAACTTAAAGTTAAAGCCAGCGGAGGTATCAGGGATTACAAAACTACAATAGAAATGATAAAAGCCGGAGCTGACAGAATTGGCGCCAGTGCTTCTGTTAAAATAATGGAGTCGGAGGACAAATAACATGGCTGATAGATCAAAGAATATAATGAGAGCCATAGTATTTTTAATACTTGCTATATCTTGTTTTGCTTTTGGCATGATCAATCCGAGCAAAAATTTTTCGATTGCAACTATTATAGGAATTGTTTTGGGATTAGTTTTAAGTCTCTTGTACTTTAAACAAGCTCTGAAAAAATAGTCAGAAAAAGTGGTTTTAAAAACTATAATTAAATACAATATTTACCTTTTCTCACGGAATCTAAAAAACACTATGATTTAGGAGAAAGTTGAAACCATTTTCTCTTAAATTTAATAAAAACATGATATTTAAGAGAAAAATTAAGTGACTTTATATGCATTTTCTCTCAAAAATTCAAAAAATCGTTTTTTAAGAGAATAAAATCAGAAAAATTCTCTGAAGAAGCATGATTTTTAAAACTTAGTGAGAAAACCTTAAAAAATCTAAAAAGAACATATATATTAGTACAAGCAAAGGCGGTGCTTAAAAGCACCGCCTTTTTATAATATCCACATCTTTCAATTAAACTAGCCTACTAGTTTTTTCTTTTTTTCATGGATACTCCTGCCGCTACCGCTGATAAGCCAAGTAATGTCAAGAATAACATCATATTGCTTTCGTCTCCCGTTTTAGGAGTATCATTCTTTTCACCATCGATTTTAACAACTGTATCCTTATTCGGATCCTTTACAGTCCCCTGATTGTTATCATCTTCCGGAACAAATTTTACGACTGTGTCGGCAAGAGTAATTTCATCGGTGCATGCCTCATCAGCATAGTACTTGCCGCAGTATTTGCAATACCAATATTCAATATTACCGTCTGCATTTGCAGTTGCCTCTTTGGCATCAACTTTAACTACATCAGTATGCGCCGGCGTTTCCTTTATCATCTCTTCAGCAAACTTAACAGCCTGATCATGTCTGAGTTCAAGCTCAAGTTGATACTTATTGCGAAGCGCTTTATATTCTGATGAAGGGCTATCAAGTAAACTCTTTTCCACTGAAAGCAAAGCTTCCTGATACCAATCATGCCATGCGCCCAAAACTTCTTTTTCATTATTTAAGGCTGCTTCATAATCGCCGCCGTTTGCTTTGGCATAAATCTGATGATTCAAAGTATTCTGCTGTTCTTTATCGAATCTTACAAGCGCAGCCTTCTGAACCTCGTTAAGCATTTCCTCAGCTAAAGCTTCGTTCTTATCTGTAGTGTTTGCCATAACAAGCGCAGCGCTTAGAGAAGTTATACCTACGTTTTCCATCTCTCTAGCGCTGGACATGGCTAAAGTATCCACCGAAGTATGATAAGTGTAATCTGAGAAATGCCATGTCAATAATGCCGGAATATTCTGTGCCAGGAATCTTGAATGGTCACTTCCGCCTTCATAAGGGCAAACATCTACTTGGAATGTACTGTCATGGTGAGCAATTACATTTTGAGTAGCATACATATATAAATCATTGAGATAAAATCCCTCCTGGAACATACCTTTTATAGACCCTGCTCCCCACAAAGTATGAGAATCAGGAAGTCTAACAAATTCTCCGCTTGTATCTTTAAAAGTATCATCATACTTCCTTCCATCTTCCCAAGGAAGAGTGTCAAGAGTATAATTGTATACTGCTGATGGATCAGGAGTCTTTTCTATTCTCATAACTCCGCCTGTCTTTTCAGGATTTTCTCCTGTCATATCCAGGTCAAGTACTGCAACTATCTTATCTTTTTCTGCAGCATGGCTGTTCATATAGCATGTAGCCATCTGCATTTCATCGCCCCACATAAATGTGACAGTTCTTTCAGGTCTTTCCAAAGTACCGTCATCTATCATTTTTTTCATTTCTGTGGCCATGCCAAGCAAAGTTGCTACACCTGTAGCATTGTCGTTAGAACTAGGTTCCTGAACGTGAGCACATAAGAAAACTCTCTCGTCCGGTTTGGTTGAACCTTTAATTTCTGCTAACGCTATAGCCTGACCTTTGCCACCATCAGGTTTGCTATTCATAGCATATGTTTTTCCGATACTTACATTTTTAACTACTACAGGTTTGCTTGCTTTAGTCAGCAATTCTTTCATAGCATCGTATTGATCATTTGAGAATTGCCATTCAACTATAGGCTTGCCTGCTGTTGTCCTTGCACTTGTCTTTGCAAGTGAAGCACCAGAAGCATATCTTGCCGATACATCAAAAGGCGCTATAATTTTACCATTTTCATCTTTAGGTACATTAACTGCACTAAGGCTTGACTTTGACATTACAGCAACAGCATCTGCTTTCTCTGCCAAATTAAATGTAGCACTTAATGATGAATCGGAAAGTAATACTTTACCTGCAAGCTGATCAAGGGTATATCCTTCACTGCAAGTTGTTCCGTTGGTCGTTCCTATATATACAGCCTCACCTGTCACACCTGTCGCATCTGCCGGTTTAACTCCTGCCGCATCTGTAAAACAGCTATTCCATGCAAGATGAACCCTCTTGTTAAGTTCTGCCTCTTTACCGTTTAATACATTTATGCGATTACCATTTGCATCTTTTTGCTTAATCCAATTCCACATATCGTCAATACTGCTTACACCATAATGTTCAAGGTAAGTATCTGTCACAGGATTAAATGCTGCTGACTCAACATTTATTCTCTTTATCAAGTCTGCTTTTCCTTCAAAATCTTCCTCAACTGTCACTTCAAGCTTGGCGTATTCAGGATCCCAAGTAAGTGAACTGATGTCGTTGAAATAAGTTACCCATGCATAATCATTGTCCGTAGCGCTGCTCTTGTCATTGGCGCTTTTGCCTGTTGAGGCAGTTTCACCTGAGCCCGCATCTTTATAGCCTGCCTTTACTAGTTGATCATATATGAAAGTATCTATGACCTGATTCTGCCATCTGCCGCCGGTTGTACGCCAGCCCAGATAAACGTATGAAAGGTAGTCGAACATGTCCTCCCCGTCAATACGGTCGCCTAGCTTTTCGACTGTTTCCTGCATGTACGTAATTGCTTCATTATCACCGGCTTCAGCAAATGCAAAGCTAAATCCGCTTATTATCATAGTAAAGCAAAGTACGATACATAGTAGCTTTTTGTTCTTTTTCATAATTTTCTCCTTTACTCTAAAAAAGAACTATACCTGATTACTCAAAATCCGTCTGCCTCTTCTGATATTAACTTGTGGGATAACTATTACTTTAAGTATACCCCCCCGTGATATATGTCAACGAAAGTTTGTTTTTTATTTAACATTTTTTTGGTAAAAACAGGCAGCGCATTTTTATTTCCTTAACTATACACCATTTTAAAAGAAAAACAGGTGCCAAACGTGCACCTGTTTTCGTGTTTTTTTGATATTTACTGCAAGTCTAAATACATTAATTATTAAAGCCCTGCTTGTTGTTTCAAAGTCTCTGCCTTATCCGTATGCTCCCAAGGCAAATCTATATCAGTTCTTCCAAAATGACCATAAGCCGCCACTTGTCTGTAAATAGGTCTTCTCAAATCAAGGTCTCTTATTATAGCCGCCGGTCTCAAATCAAAATTAGCTTCAACAAGCTCTGCAATCTTTTCATCATCTATCTTTCCTGTTCCAAAAGTATCAACTAATACGGATACAGGTTTTGCAACGCCTATAGCATAAGCCAACTGAATTTCGCACTTATCAGCAAGTCCTGCGGCGACTACATTTTTCGCAGCATATCTTGCTGCATAAGTTGCACTTCTATCAACTTTTGTAGGGTCTTTTCCTGAAAATGCACCGCCGCCATGACGAGCATATCCTCCATAAGTATCAACGATAATTTTTCTGCCGGTCAGTCCGGAATCTCCGTGAGGTCCGCCGATTACAAATCTTCCTGTAGGATTTACATAATATTTTGTATCAGCATCTAAAAGTTCTGCCGGAATAATAGGCTTTACAACAAGTTCAATTAGATCTTTCTTTATCTGTTCTTGCGTAACGTCTGGATCATGCTGAGTAGAAATCAGTACTGTATCAATTCTTTTAACCTTATTGCCATCGTATTCAACAGTTACCTGGGTTTTTCCATCAGGTCTTAGATATCTGAGCGTTCCGTCTTTTCTTACATCGGTAAGTCTTTTAGCCAGCTTATGTGCAAGAGCAATAGGCATAGGCATCAGCTCAGGAGTCTCATTACATGCAAAACCAAACATTATACCCTGGTCTCCTGCACCAATAGTATCTATCTGATCATCTAAAGTACCCTCTTTATATTCAAGAGCCTTGTCAACACCCATCGCAATATCACCGGACTGTTCATCAATAGCAGACAGTACGGCACAAGTATTGCCATCAAAACCATAGTCACTTCTGTCATATCCTATATCCAGAATTACTTTTCTGACTATCTTTGGAATATCCACATAGCAGCTGGTACTGATTTCACCCATTACCATGGCATATCCAGTAGTCGTAGTAGTTTCTGCCGCTACACGTCCATACGGATCTTTTTCAAATATTGCGTCTAAAATCGCATCCGAAATCTGGTCGCAGACTTTATCAGGATGCCCTTCTGTAACAGATTCCGACGTAAAAAGTCTTTTCATCTTCTTTTCCTCCTTTATTACATCTCTTAATCCTTATCTTGCAACTATTTTTGCGCTTAAAAAGCCTCTCTTTTCCAAAAGAGAGGCTGAAAATTTATAAGTTTTTTCCTCATCTTTCAGAACTGATAATTCTGTAGGATTTAGCACCTTTTATGCTCTATGCACCTAGGTTGCCGGGCTTCTTCGGGCCTATTCCCTCAGCCACTCTTAATAAGGATATTAATTTTATAAGAAGAATCTTTTCTTACTCAATGATATTATACCCTTTCTATATTAAAGTCAACCACAAACAAAATAATAATTTATTGTTTTTTATGTGAAATAAGGTATACTTAAATTATATATATTTAAAATGAGGTATTTGATTTGTCAACAAATAGTAAACATGTTTTCAGTTTAATAAAAGGCGGCTTAGCAGAAACAGCTTTTGACAGTGACAAAGAATTTGTAGGTGCTGCAATCACTGACACGAGACTTATGGGCGTCGTAACAATGTCAGTTCACTGGTATCTGCCGCAAAATTCCAAGATGACTGATTTTTATCAGTTCTTTTACTTTGATGCAGAAGAGGACGGTTTTGAAACGTATTCAAGCATACTTGGCAGCAACAGCCCTGAAGATTATCAAAAGGTAATAAAATCAGAAAATTCCATGTCAGGTGGTCTCGGAGGAAGTCAAATCAGCATTACGGAGGACGAAGCTAAATATATTCTCCAAAATTATGTGGACTTTAACACTAAAAACAATATCCCATTGCCTCCAAACTACGAAGAATACAGTTTCATGCTTTCACCTAAGGTAAATCTCACAGATTCAGAAAAATATTTGCTGATGTGTAAACAGTGTCCTACCTTAGATTCCCCTTATCAGATTATAAATTATTTTCTTATGAGATGCTTTGGCAGAGACTTCGACGCTGCAAAATTCCTTACAAAAGGATATGTCAGAACCAACTTGTTTCCTGAACATAAGGCAGCTTCACTATTAAAAAACGTCATAGAAGAATTTCAAGATGCCGTAAGTGGAGCTAATACCAACTATCACCAAACAGATGAGGATAGCTTTTTTGAAACATTCAGTACAAATAAATCTTACATGTGTGAATCGCTTATAGAATATGACGGAAAGTATTTTTTAGTAATAACCAACATCACACTTGAACACCTGAAAGTAGTCAAATACGAAAAAGTTTCCATATTTCGTCTGTCAGAGGCCGAAGCCTCCATGATAACCAGAAGAAGCGAATACATAACAGTTACGGATATAGTTCCTTATGCTCCTGAGTTCACACAAGAGACAACCGCTCTTACTGCAAAGTCTATGGTCACAGATCACGAAGGAGGAAAACTCTTTATGATTTTTTCTCCTCACAACGATCATGTGAAGAAAAAAACGTTCATGTTAAACGATGATGTCCTTGGCATTTATTATCTAATAGAAGACAATCAGTTAATACTGGCATCGTATAGTATTGAAGGCATAAAAACCCTTGAATCCGATCTGCAAGATTCATATATGGCTGATCATGTAGTTCCGGTATCAAAATATGAATTCAAGGAACCTGTGCTGTTTGACTTCATAAACAGCGGTTTTGATGATTTTGAGGACTTTGTCGACTTAATCTCAAATCAGCCTCCTAAAAAATAATCAAAAAGCCCTTAATGTCATTTGCTAATGACCTAAGGGCTATTTTTACAAAATTTTAAATGGCTTCTCTATCTATCAGATGCATTTATTTCTTGTTCATCGCATTCACAACAGCAATCTTGACAGCTGCAACATTCTTGATCTGGTATCGTTTCATCACAAGCGCAGCACTCTCCTTCGCCAAAATCATCACTGTAGAACTCAGTAATCTTATCCATCTTTCTATCTATAGAAACAGTTTTCCTACACATGATTATGAACATCATTATAAGTTCATACGAAATTCTCAGGGCTACATTACCTAGAACAAGCACTAAAAGCCCGGAAATGAAATTATGTGTAAACATCATAGCGAAGCCGGCAACAACAAGAACTGCAACAGAAACTACATAAAGAAGCTTCATTATATCTTCTGTATAAAATTTATTAAAACTCAAAAAATTGTATATTTTTCCCTTGGCTCCTTTATACTTACCTTCATTCTTCTTACTTAAAAAAGTAAAATAAAGAACAATCGATAAAACCACTGCCAAAAGTATAGCAGCAAATATGGCAATCTCTCTGCCATAATACAATATGCCATAGCTATAACTGTATGGATACATCATTTTGTCTACCCCTCTCATCTATGTTTTTTATCTTTCTTTTTTATTGTAGCATTTTGTCGTTTTATGTCAACTGTTGTTCTCAAAAGGGCAAACACTTTTCAACATCAAAAAGTTCTTTAATTTCCAATGGTTTCCGCTTTTATCCACAGCTTATCCCAAAATCGTATACAATTATATTCACATCTCCTTGTGGATAACTTTGCTATGCTAAATGCCGTATTTTTCAATATATTAGAGGTGTTTTTTAATTTGTCAATAGTAAGTTATCCACAGATTTTTTTAACATTTTTTCTACTTTTTTTGCTGTTTGTTCGTACTCTCAATTATTTCCATATTTGTCTCCTTTTCTAGGCATAAATTTTCATTAATTCCCTGCCAGATTGCAGATGCCATTTTTCCTTGATATTCAGGATTTTTGAGCTTTTCCCCTTCGCTTTTATTCGACAAAAATCCACATTCTACTAGCACCATCGGACAAGTGGGGTTTTCAAATACAAGAAAATCTCCTTTACTCATAACGCTCCGTTCTCTGCCGTCTGATATATTAGTTTCAATGGATTTTTGAACGCTTTCAGCATATTGTTTTGAATCGTGTTCGTATGTTCGTCCATCTGTTCTCGCAATGTTTGCTTTTGGATAAAAAACCTGCGCTCCGTATACTGATGCATCTTCTTTAAAACTATTCAAATGTATACAAATAGCCAGTTCTGCTCCCGATTGATCTATTATCTCTTTGCGCTTAAGCAAATCCTGTCGTTTCTGATTCTTAATAGATACGCTGCTGTCGCTATGTAAACTCACGTCTGAATCTCTCGTCATTATCACCTCAACCGGATAATCTTCCATAATCTCCTTTAGTTTCACAGCAATTTCTAAATTTATATCTTTTTCCATGGTTCCATCTGCTGACGATGCACCACCATCCATTCCACCATGACCGGGATCAATTACAATCACCAATTTATCCGTATTTTTGCCCTGTGCAGATACACTCTCAGTTTCACTCTCTGCGCCTTCTAAATGTCCACTCCACATAACCATGCTGCAAAACACCAAACTTACAGCAAAAATCGCTGTAGTCACTATACTCAATTTCTTTTTCATGAATTGCACCTCCAATTAAAGGATATGCAAAACTTGCAATGATTTGTAGTTATTGTAAGGTTTTGGGGATGTTTTTTCATAAATCCTTATTATATAATAAATAAAAGCTCCAATAATGCTTGAGAGCTTAAATCTATTAATTATTATCTGTTCAAAGTTCATACTGCATCATTATAATTTGAACTACATCTTATATACCCTCAAACAGATATTTATATTTTTTAAGAAGCTTTTTAATCATAATTCGCATCTTTTCTTTAATTTTATAGGGAATTTGCAAAGTAATATGTATTGTATAATTCCTGTAATACCTTATAATACTTATCTTCATATGTTTCAGCATTGGCATCTGTATAATCAATGATAATATTGTCATAAAGGTCTTTGTGCCCCATAATAGATGCTGCAATGCCTTCAATCATTTCCATTATCCACCCACAAACAATCTTTTCTTCAACTTCTCCAAAATTAATTTTTTTACACATATAATCAATTGGTGGTAACGGATTTGGTTTACAAAGTGGAATAATTCCTTCATGATTTATATATTCAAAATATTCATATATATAATCTGATAAGTTACACATATGCTTTCTAAAAAACGATTGTGCTCCAAAATCAATTATAATAGGCTCAAATATATACTCATACTTTATATTATCGTACTTTTCATATTTATAACGTTCATAACTGCGATGAAAATATTTTGCATTATCATATAAAACATTTTCCCCAAGTTTATTCAGCTTAATATCTTCTTGTAATAATTTAATTGCACTATCAACCCAATCAATATCCTCTATTTGCTTGCATTTTAATCCTGCCTGCTTTAATATCTCGTTTTGCAATTCCAAACGGCAACAACAATAATCCGCATAAATCTTTCTTGTATGGTTATCAAGACGATGTAAATTTGACGAAAAAATACACCAAGGAAGATAATTGCATTCTTCTTTATGATCTATTAAAAAAAGTTTTGCTTGTTCTTCAAGACTATATTGTATTTGCTTTTCTTGTATTTTTTCTAACTCCTCTTCATGTTTACGCTGAAGCAAATAAATAAAAACAGATACAAATATTGTAGCAAATAATGTAAGAATGCTAAGAATGATTTGTATTATTACATTATTTTCAACAATCCATTCAGTAATTGATATCATTTTCACTCCTATAAACAATAATCTAGCATCAAATCCAATCTATATTTCCTAACATCTCATCTATCAAAAAATACACTGGTGATATAATTATTTTAAACTAATGAAAACACTTACTGCAAAAATGCAGTTTTAGATAATGTACCAGCTGCAGTTGATAGTTTATAACTTGTAACATAGTTTAATATTCTTACTTGGTTGTCAAATTTATTTTACATAAACAGTTAGATAACAGATGACGTTTATTTTTAGTGTGGCTTAGTTAAGAAAAAACAAAAATAAATATTTTAATCCTAAACATGTTCCGCTCAGCCTCATATATAATATATCCTCAACTATTGCGTAAATGCTAATGATTAATTTAGATCACAAAAATGTTAACAATTGCACTACTGTTATTATTCCTATTTTCTAAAAATAGGAAATAAACCCTCCATTTAGCAGACCTCCGTGATCCACACTATTACCTAAATTAAATCTGATAAACTTGATATCACCAATATCTAATTCATTAATTATCGTATTTTATCATATTACATTTCAAATTTTACATAATTTAGCATAACTATAAATCATGTTTTCTTAATTCTTTAATTCTCTAATCGCTTCTTCAATATCATTTAATTTAGCCAATCGTTTATCTAATTTTTTTATTATAAGTTCTTCATAACTTTCTACGGAGAATATAGTGGCATAACTTGCAACGTCTACACAAAAGTCAGACTTATAATTTTTATCTTTTCCAGAATAGCAAATGCTTCCTTTAGCTACTCCTATATCCTCATTATTTCTAAATTCATTAGTGCCAAAATATAAATCATAATGTTGTCCAGCACCAATAATAATCTCTCTTCCAATTTGTTCCTTTAACATTTTCCTAAAAGTTTGTTCGAGGCTATTAATAAAAGCTTTATCTAGGTTTATTTTTACACTTTGCGCTGTAAATCTACCATTATTAATAAATCTAAATCCCCAATATTGTCTTCTTTCATAAATTAGTTCAACCTCAATATAAGGTCTATTCTGCTCATCATATTGTTTACGTGCCTCTTCTAATTGTTTATCCGCTAATTTATTTGATTTCGCATTAGCTCTATAAATCAAAATAGTAGCAATAACATATATTGCTGTAACAAGAAGCATAAAAAAGTTACTATGCTCGTCTAAATAATTTACGATTCTTTCTAAAATATTTAAATCCACCAGAATTACCTCTTTAAAAACAAATTTTTTTATGCTATTATATCAAATTTAATAAAATATGTAAAATTTACCTATATTATATAAAAGTCAAATCTTTTCTACAAATTCCCCAATCGAAAAAGAGGGCAGCCGCCCTCACAAAATCTATATTCAATCACCAGCTCAAAACCCACTTTATCCAAGCAGCCTGCCTATATGATCCTTCTCAAAGAACATTTCACGATTGGTCAAAACAATCAACGCTGCCGCTGCAAAGACAACAATCGTCTCTATGCACTTAGTCTCCGGTGTCATGGCAATTTTCTCCTGCATGGTATTGATAAAAAGATGAAAAATAATACACGCAAGCATGCTTCGATTATTTTTTACATAAACCCAAGTTGTCAAAAATCCCATGGGCATAACACTTATCAAAAAGTTCAGTACATACAATATTCCAAGTTGTGTAAGACCATAATGATATGTTCCCTCAATCCAAAACAGAGGCACATGCCACAGAGCCCATACTATTCCAAAGATGATGGACTCTTTAAACCACGAACAATACGAAGCTACTGAGTCTTCACCATAGCCACGCCATCCCACTTCTTCTATTACAGCAGCAAGCAAAATAGTAAGCAACGCAGAAGTACCTCCCACAGAAAAAGAAAAATCTTCAGTAAAAGCAAACTGCTCTGCCGATTGGCCAAAGGCAATAGAAATGCTAATAGATATACCCACGATTGCCATAAAACCTACGATCGCCATTAAAATGCTCATCGGCTTTATACGATAAAACCCGATAAGTTTACGCTTAAAATCCTCTTTAAGCTCCTTGCTCCTGGAAGTCATAACGGTGACAATGGCCGTTACCGCTGGCGCCATAAGGCCAAACAACATCAAAAGAGAAGAAATACCGTTATCATCTTCGCTTTTACTGATAACGACTGCCCCAATCCAAAAAATCCATGTAGTCAAAAAGCACGTTACATAAAAACGTACCGGTCTGTACTTATATCGTTCCATGGTTATTTCGCCTCCTGACCGGACGTGCAAATAACAAGTTCACTTTTTATGCCGTTTAGTTCAATCAAATTTTCCGAATCAGTATTGCAAAACGAATCACAGGTATTTCCATCACATTCATAATATATATTTGTTCCAACTCCCCTGGCTATAGCCGCAAACGATATATCCCCAGGAATCCAAATCTTCGAAGTCGCAGATACCTGATTTATCTCAACTGCACCATTTAAAGAATCGCAAGTTATATTCATATCAAGATTACAGTTAATTTCCACTGTTCCAACGATGTTTGATAAATTCATTTCTCTTGTTTTTACGTCAAGTTCAATGCTATCACACTCTAAATCGGCTATCTCTACAATTTCCGCATTAGCCGCAATTTCAATTTTCTTTGTATATGGATTTGGAAGTTTAACAAATATAGTAATCTCCTCTTTGGCTTTTGCTTCTGTCATGTCATTTTTTCTGCTTACATCTACGTCGATTCTCTTCCTCGTATCGTCAATCTTAACCTTAAAATCGCTTTGAACAGTTTCGACACTATCAGAAGCAAGTCTCACACCAATCTTCTCGCCATCATACCCATATATGACAAGTTTTTTTGCACCTCCCAGCTTCATATCGCAGCGTTTAATCTCATCAATATCATATTCCGTGTTACTTTCAAAAGAAAAATTTCGCTGACCTCTATTATCCTTCTCACCCGAAATAAGTTCGTCTACCGAAACACCCATAAGTTTAGCTATAGCTACAATATTTTCAATATCCGGAACACCTGCTCCGGTTTCCCTTAATTAAAGATATTGTTGGGTAAAAAAAGAAAGGTCAGTCGATTTTGCCGATGAAGCGGTAGTAGATTTCTACTTCCTGCTCACGGCTTCCGTCCTCGCCCTTGACAGCTTCGTGGACGGTTATTTTTTCAATTAGAGTGTTCAGAAGTTCGGCGGTCAGCTCCGTGGGATTGGCGTACTGCTTGATGAGAGCGACCCACTTTTCGGCATCCAGGGCAGTTTGCTGCTCTGCGGACAGCTCCGCTTGCAAGCGGCTGATCTTTTCCTCCAGCTCCAGCTGTTCTGCCTGGTACTTTTTAGTCAGCAGATTGAAGTTATACTCGGTGATGCGTCCGGCGGACCAGTCCTCGTACATTCGGACGAATTTTCCGTCCACTTCTGCCTTGCGCTTTTCCGCCCGTTTCAGCTCGGATTCCTGACGCTTGGCGGCAGTCATGCGTTCCCGGTCACCGTTTTTCAAAATCTGCTGCAAGAGCTTTTCTTCGCTCAGCTGCGCCCGATGGGACCAATACTGGATTCTGGACAGCACATAGACATAGAGCGTGTCATAGCGGATATAATGCGCCGAGCATTGTGTCCCCATCTGTCCGTACTGGCTGCAAGTGAAATGGCTGTACGGCGTTTTGTTCTGCCGGTTCGTGCCGAAGCGCATAGACCAGCCACAATCTGCACATTTTACAAGCCCGGCGAAAATCTGCGTTGTGGCATCCTTCTGCTGCCGTCTGCGGCTGGCGATCTGCTTTTGCACCTGCTCAAACACATCCCGGCTGATGATGGCCTCATGGGTATTTTCCACCCGAATCCATTCTTCTTTCGGCTTGCGCACCTTTTTCTTGTTTTTATAAGAGATATTGGTTTGCTTATTGTGTACACTGTTGCCGATATAGGTTTCATCTTGCAGGATACTTTTGACCTGAGCAATCGTCCAGGCATAGGATTTTTCTTCCGGCGCATGGGCATAGATATTGGCAAAGGTTCCGTACCGCTGATAATTGAGCCAGCCCGCAGTCGGGATTTTTTCTGCAATCAGGGTCTTGGTGATCTTCGCTGCACCTGCTCCATGAAGTGCAAGGTCAAAGATTTTCTCGATGATCCAGCGGGTTTCTTCGTCTATGGCCAAAGTGTTTTTGATTTCGGGATGGCGGATGTATCCCAGCGGCGCATAGGCAAAAGTGCGCTCTCCAGCAGCAAATTTGGCACGAAGCGCCGTTTTCACCTTTCGGCTGGTATCCTTTGCAAACCATTCGTTGAAAAGGTTCTTGAACGGCACAAAATCCGAAAGTCCTTTTTCGGTGTCCTCGTTTTCAGCCAAAGCGATGTAGCGAATCTGCTTTTCCGGGAACACAAATTCCAGATAGTAGTCCATCATCACGTGTTCACGGCCAAAGCGACTGAGGTCTTTAGTAATGATGCAGTTGACCTTTCCGGCCTCCACATCATCCATCATCCGCTGAAAGCTGGGACGCTCGAAGTTTGTTCCGCTCCATCCGTCATCGACATACTCGCCATACACCGAAAGGCCATGTTCCTTTGCGTACTGCTGCAAAATGGTGCGCTGGGTCTCGATACTCACGCTGTCGCCATAGTTTTCGTCGTCACGGCTGAGACGCATATAGAGTGCGGTACTGTAAGGTTGTTTCACGGTAAAAATCCTCCTTCTAATCGAAACAACCCACGCTTACAATACTTCTGCTTTTATTATACCGTAAGCGTGGGTGTGGTTCAACGACATTTTGTTGTGGAATGGGATTATCCAGCATTGCGGGCGGCATACTGGATCACATTTTCAATCAGCTTGTCCATGGATTTGCCTGCCTGGGAGAAATGCTCGGATACCCGAATCCGGGTATTGCCGCAGTAAAAATATTGAATGCCATCCGGCTCTGTGACATAGACCGAGGTGTTTTCCAGTGTCGGTTTGGGTTCATCCTCCCAGCTGTGCCATTCTTCCAGAGTTTCCAAGGGCGGCTCAAAAATCGGTTCAAAGCAGGATTCAATGTCGATATAACCATAGTCGGGTTCGCTCATAAAATCTTTGTGTTTTCTCATGCAGTTTCCTCCATCAATTAAAGTTCCATATCGTGCGACTTGCGGCGGGAAGGCTGATCGTGCTGCTTTGTTTGCCGGGTCCGGGTTAAAATGGCGTCAAGAAAAGCCCGCACCTTTTCGGGTGCGAGCTTGACAGCTTCCAGATAAGGCCATGCCTGTTCTTTCAGTGATTCATACCGCTGTTTCCAGACAGCAGCACTTTTTTGTGCGCTTTGCAGTTTTTCTTCCAAACGGCTGTTTTCCGCCTTGGCAAGAATCCCATTGACCGCATAATCCTTGAGTGTGCTGCACTCGGATGGGGTCAGAGTGATATTGCCGGTGATCGTCTTTTTCCCCATGGAGCGGATTTCCTGTACCGTCAGGGCGGCAGTACGCTGTTCTTTTGTTTGCTTTTGCAGGGATTGCAGTTCTTTTTGCTTTTTCTCAACAGCAGCCTGTGCAGTGTCCAGTGCCTGCTCTGTCTGAGCGATTTGAGCGGTCACATCTTCCAGCCGCTGCTGCTCCTGTGCCACTTTGAACTGGGTTACAGTCAGATGTTCCTCGGTGCTGCCACGCTCTCCACGCTCTACATCCGTATATCCGGCAGCTTTCATATAGTTGAAGAAATCGTCTTGCAGGACACTGTACGATGTTCGCAGGACTTTCTTGCCCTTGGATGTCAGAAGCGGATTGCCCTGTTCATCCAGAGCAACTTTGGATTCCCACTTTTTACTGCGGCTGACCTGCATAATGGTCTCCTTGACCGTTCCCACAAGTGACTTATCCTTGCACCGCTTCGACCAGAGAATCTGTTTCTCCACCACCGGGACATACACCACATGAAGGTGGTAGTGGTATACATCCTGCCCCAGAGCTTCCGACATAGCCCGGTTGCGCTCATCAGCGTGCATGACAGCGGAGAGAATATACTGCTCACCGCCCACAATCTCCACGGCGGCTTTGTATGCGTCGGTGTAGAATTGCTTGGCATATTCGTAGCCGCCGTGATTGTGGAAGTAAGCGGAGTTCACATCAAAAATTAGTTCCCCGTATTTCACCGCATCGGCTTTCAGGCCACGGGTGGAGATAATCCCATCGGCAATCATCTGATCGAACATGGCAGCATAGCTGTCGGTGGGAGCTTTGAAGTGAATATTCCGGTAGGTCTGGGCGGTATCAATATCCTGGTTGGAGTAGCTGGCCTTTTCTCGTTCGTTATGTTCCTGAACTTTCGCCACATCATCAAGTGTAGGCAAGTCCTGGTTGCGGGCAAAAGTACGGTCGATTCCGTCGTTTCTGGCCATAGAAATCAGCTCCTTTCTGTTGTGCGGTAGACGGCTGAGGGACGGGGATGCACTTCCTGCGGGAAGTGTAATAACCCACTATGACACTTTCATCCCAGAGGGCTGCAAAGTGCCGTGGGCTCTCCGAGGGGGAATGCGGCATCTGCGGATGCCTTGCCGCCTTTAGAGGCTTGTGTGTGGCACCCAAATCCTCAAAAGGCGGTGTGACCGACAGTCTCTCCGCACTCTTGATTGCTTCAATTCTGCCGCTCACAGGTAGAGCAGATTTTGCAAATCCACTCTGCCATCCATCTCCAAATCTGCGGATTTTTCGATGGGGACGGGAGATACGACGGGTAAGAACGGCGGGCATCATGTGTCCCTCCGTTTCTGCCATACGAGATCATAGCCAAGGGCGTCGGCAAGCTGTACCGCTTCCACATACCGCAGAGACTCCCGCTGGAGCTTGTTGGACAGGTTGGAAACGCTGTCACTCCAGCCGTAATCCTCAGAAAGCCTGTCAACGACTTCCTGCATCGTATAACCGGAACGCACGATGTACGACTTGATTTCATTTCTCAAATTGGATTTCATGGAAAATACCTCATTCTTTCGTAAAGTTAGTTTGCCGTGGAGAATGCACGCTACACGCCTCAGCGAACACGGATAACATTCATAAAATCGCTCAGGACTGCGCCTATGAAGAACTGTCCACAACAGCACCCCATCGACTTTGCGATTGGGTGGGCCTGCAAGCGAAACCGTGAAAACAGCCACCTTTCCGCATACTACCATCACCAATCTGTAAATCACCGAATGATGATTTGCGTTCTGTTTACGGTAGTGCTTTTCACTGTTTGCACAACCATTGATCGGGAAGTGCGGATTTTAGAGCGCCCTCTGAGCCGAACAATAAAAAATGAACTTCGATTTTTTGCGTTCGTGCGTTCCTTCGTTCCACAGGCTGTACCCGGTCAGGAACGCATGAACGCACGAACAGAAGGTTTTGAAGTTTCATTACAATTCCACAGGTGAGAGCAGAACATAAATGCCCATATATCCTCGGCATCGCTTCCCACCGCCGATGTGCAGGTTATTGACTGGCTCCAAATGGTAGCGTTCTGCGTTCTGGCTGAGCTGGTTTGCGAAGCTCTTTGGGGACAGTGGGTTTTCTGCGTTGTCCTCACACCACCGCTTATAGGCTGCATACAGATTTTTGGTGCTGGCTTCATAATCGGCCTTGAATCCCACATAACCCTCAGAATCGAGAAAATCCAGAATGTTATTGGCCTCCCGAACAGCGGAAGTGATATTGTCCTTGGCTCTCTGGCTGATGGTAAAGTGATAGTGATTGGCAATTAGCCGCCGCAATCCCTCCAGCATCCAGAGGAAGATCCCCTCTTTTTCGGCAATCAGTTTCTCGGCAAGAAACGGGTCATCGAACCGATCCGCAGGCTTGTCCTTAGTGGTCAGAATGATTTGGCGGCGAAAGAAACCGTCGCTGCGGTCGTGAAGTGCAGTCAATGCCCCGTTGCCAAAGCAGAGGAAACGCACATAAAGCAGCCCCTGATAGCTCTGTTCTCTCTTCCGTTCCAAATCCATCCGCAGTTCTGCTGTCACAATAGATTTGATATAGTTGGTTTTGGTCAATGCGTTCATATCCAGATCATCGTCCACCATCAGCAGCTTGCCCTCCAGGTCGGCTCTGGCAAAACGACTGTTCTCTACTTTCTGGATGGAAGTGGTATTCATGTTGAGCCCGAAAATGGCGTTCATCACCACACCGATGCGGCTTTTGCCCTCGCCGCCCTTGCCGATCAGCATGAGCATTTTCTGTCCTTTGGTGGATGGAATCAGGCAGTAGCCCAGATACTCCTGCAAGGCGGGAATATCCTCCGGCTCCAGCAGTTCCGAAATGAAGCGCAGCCAGTGTTCCGGTGCCGGAGCATCAGCCCGATAGGATACCGACAGACGGTTGCTGCAATACTCTTTTTCCTCTGTAAACGTGCCATCCAGAAAATAAGTGCCATTCGCCACATGGATGCGGTCACATTGCAGGGGCAACGGGTCTGCGTATGCCGCCAGCTTCAACGCTTTGATTACCTGCTCCACCGTCTGTGCAACCTTGTCATGGAGCCAGGGCGATATTTCCTCATAAATCGTCCGCTTCAATTTGTTCTCATCCGGCAGCGGGCCGTCCACGGTATAAAAACGGTCATTGATACAGCGCATTGGATGCCGGGACAGGAAATCCCGGCAATATTCCGGCTCGATGATTTTCCCTTTCTCATCAATCCAAACAGGGTTGTTCATGGTATCGCTCCTTTCTCAGGCGGGCCTGTAATTTGCGGATGTATCCGTCTGCCGTTAGTTCGCTCACGACTTCGCCTCGTTCATAGGAATCGCCTTGCAAAAGGATGTCCAGCTGATACTCTGCCCATGGCAGACGGTGGCAGGCTTCCACAAACCGCTCGTCCGGCACATCTTCCGGCGCTTGCGGTGCATACCGTTTTTTCCAATCCAGGAGCAGCCGCCGATACTCGTTCAAAACAGAAAAGCACAGCCGCTCGTTCTCACGAAGCTGCTGTGCTCTGGTTTTGTGTTCCTTTTTCCGACGAATGGCTTCCGGCAAGGGCTTGTCCGGCGCAAGGTGAAAGTCCGACGCCAGTTTTCGGGCCGCATCATACAGCCGAAGGTCAAACAGCTTGGCGGTCAGGTCGATCACATCCCCATGCTCCCCACAGGCGAAACAGTGGTAGTGGTCATCCGATACATACAGGCTCGGATGACGGTCATTATGGAACGGACACAGTGCCATGCCATGGTGGTTGACATCGATTCCATACGTCTGCGCTGCTTCCTGTGTGTTGATACTGGCTTTCACCACTTCAAACAAATTCATATAGATTCCCTCCATTTCCTTTTTGATGGGGCAGTTTTCTCACCCCTCTGTGTAGGTTATGGGGAAAATCGAAAAAAACAGGCTAATGACATGACAAGCCGTTTTCAAAAAACATGACAAAAATTTAATTGTGTGCTATTATGAAAATAAAAAACATGACAGGAGGGAGAAGATGGATCAGATCATCAACCATGCAGTTTTGTCGCTGGATTTCTGGCAGGACACCGTGACCTATGAGGGAAGTACCATGCCCACGGGAACCATTGGCTGCGAGGTGCTGAACATCCCGGACAGTACCATTGAAAAGCTGGATACACCCTGCAATGTGCTGAACCAGCTGCTTCAGGGGATGAACACCGGTTCCGTGGATATGGAGCTGCTGCCGCAGGTGCAGCAGGCCGCTGGCGAGATCATCTCCTTTTTGCAGGTCACACCACCCTTCTCCAGATTGAATCGAAGCTATTTTGAGCAAAAACTTGCAGCCATCTTTTCCGAAGAATACATGGAGGACGCCAAAGCCTATTTGCAGCTCACTCAGCAGGAGCAGCTGATTTGTGCTTTAACCGGACAGTATGGCAAGGCAACCATGCTCGTGCGAATCGCGCAGGTGCTGGGGCATTTGAGTTATTCTCTGGGGCAGTACAAGGAAGCCCTGACGAAATTTGCAGAGCGGTTAAATGAACCGGACTATGACCGTACCCCGGACGGTTATGCGGCAATGTTCGGACAGTTCTTCAAAGGTGAGCCAACTTTATCGATAGATAACCCGGCCTGGATGACCCTTACCAATGCTTCGGTGCAGTATGTAGCCGCCACTCGTCCCGGAAAGACGGAGCCGCAGCTGGTCAAGCGGATGCACTATGTCTCCTTTGTGGGGATGTTCCGTTCCGACTTATTTGAGGGGCTTTGTGTGGGCCATGCGCCCAAGAAATGCCCCATCTGCGGCAGATGGTTTCTCACCATTGACGCACGGCATACCAAATACTGCGGCGGTCTGGCCCCCGGCGACCAGCGGCGACGGACGTGCCGACAAATCGGCAATCTGAGAGGCCGGGAGCAGCGGGAGCTTGCAGATGATCATCCGATAAAGGCTATTTATACCCGGCGGATGAACACCATTTTGCAAAGCACCCGCCGTGGAAAGCTGGATGACAAAACGGCAGCAACTATGAAGAAGCTGGCAAAAGATAAGATGCTACATGCAATTGCTGATACTACCTATGCGCAAAGTGATTATCCAAAAGAAATGGAACAGGATACTTTACTAAAAGAGGTATTACATCGTGGGAGGTGTAATAGAACATGATGACTATGGAAATTCACGATAACTTAGCCGTATTCGGAGAAAACGAATGCATTTATCAATGTGTACTTGACGATTTTAAAAATGCGAAATTCATTGGGATAATAACTTTTAACATCTCTCCAAGTACAAACAGTCAACTCCTCAAATCTTTGCAAGAAGCCTGTTTGAAAGGGACGGATGCTGTTGTTATTACCAATATTCCAAAGAGATTCCCATCTTACTATGGTCACCAATATGCTTTAGCCGCAAGAAACATGATCGACTCATATATGCGACAACTGAATCCGCAGAATTATGGAATGAGGCTAAGTCCATACTTTTCTTTTCATAATCACGCAAAAATTGTTATGACGGATAACATCGTTTATTGGGGGTCCAGTAATTATTCCGATGAGAGTAGCAGAAATTTTGAGTGTGGCACTATATCTACAAATAAAGAGTTGATTGGTTTCTTAAAAGATTCACTGTTTCCCGAGGTACAGAGCAAGTCCGTTCCGTATTTCAAATACAATTTTGCTATGGCAATTGCTAATATTGAAGCTCTAATTCCTGCTTGCAAAATAGCAAGAGAAGAACTGCACGACGCTGCGTTTATGCCGTGGTCAGATTACGATACCAACTTTGAAGAAAAGTGGATCTATCGAACAACAGAAAGTGGACTGACGCTAAAATTTCTACGGGGATTTACTGAATATTTTTCTGCATTTGATGATGCACTAAATGTAATTGATGATATAGTTGACGAGTATTCTGATCTGGATGAGCTGCCAGAGAAAGTAGAAATTTTAAGAGGGCTATATGAAGATTATATGCGCTCTTACGACAGCTTTCATGAATCCATTTCATTATTATTTGAAGACCTGGAAGAAGTGGCACGGTACGATACTTCTGATGAGGCTTGTGGAATAATTGCTAATGATTATGGCATGGAAGCCTTCGATGAAAATATTGACTATTATGCAGAAAAAGCCATGACTGAAGCTGCGAATAAATATGAAGAAATTATAATCGGTTCAGAGCAGACTGTACGTGATGCATTAGATAGCCTTGATTCTATGATTGAATATTTTGAGCAATTAAACATAAATTTGCATCAACTCCTCGAAGTTAGTCCTGAAATTGATAACACCAGTGTAAATTGAATTTCTATTCAATAGTAACGGGTAGAATCTGCGAAAGGAGGTGCGCTGTGCTAAAAGATTTCTCGTGGAATACGACTGGATACATTCCCAAACACCGTATCGAGTCATCCGGAAGCGGTCTTTCCGAATACTTGGCGGAGCGCATTTTCCAGCTTGACCCGGAGCCACCTGTCCGTGAAAATCTGAATGATTATATTATTAAGGCCGTGCAGAGCCGAGAACTGTGCTGGTTTTCCTTTTTTCTGCATCACTATGAGAACCGGCTCAATGGCCGTATTCGCCGTTTCCTGCTGCGGGAGGGGCTGGATCGCTATGACCCAGAACGCTTTTTGGACTACAAAATGGGCTGTGTGCTTGCCATGTTGGACTGTCTCCGTGGATACGATCCCGCACAAGGGGCGGATTTTCTGACCTATGCCCATCATTTTATCGGGAACGCCCTTTTGACCTGCCGGATGCAAGAGGAGGCTGGTTCCTTTGAAAATGTGGATGAGTACAAAGTTGTGCGTGGGATTGCTTGGCTCTATAATCAATCCGGTCAGTCTGAACAGGCGACAATCCAGAAATATGCCCAGAAAAACGGTTGTACCGAGGAAACCGCAGCAAAGTTTTTGGCATTGGCCAAGCAAAATCGAAGCCGTGTTCCGTTTTATCAGACCATTCAGGATGAGGACAGCGAAGAAACCGGCGAGGATGTCAGCCGGGATGACTATTGGGACTATGCGGAGATTCTATGGAACGGCATCCAGGCTGAAGCTGTCCGAGAAACGTTTGAAAAGCTAAATTACCGGGAACAGACCCTTTTGGAAAAGAGAAACGCCATCTGTATGACCTGTGGACGGGTCAGTCCCATCAGCACCCGGTTGACCTTTGAAGAACTGGCAGTCCTCTTTGAGGGCAGCACGGCCAGTGGTGCAGAACGGGCCTACCGTAAAACCGTGGATCATTTGGCCTGTTTGCTGACAGAAGCCGGAGTGCTTCATGTAATTCGCCTAAAACGTAAATCCCAGACCAGACGCAAAAAGAAAATCGCCGCCGCTGTCTACCTGTATCAGGTGGACAACGACGGCGAGTGGGGCGAGATTTCGTTTGACTTTGAGGCTGGAACAGCGGAGATCATCCGGCTGGCGGAATGGGATACGACGGTAAGCAAGAAATTTGCAAGAAAAGTGATTCAATACTTTTTGAACAGTGATTCTGATAAATTATATAAAGAAACCTCTTTGATATGTGAATAGGAGCCTGTGCAATTGCACAGGCTCCTTTCCATCAGTGGGATTTTGCTTTGTGGTTTGCCAAAGTCTTTCCTGCTTTGCTTTTTGCAGCCTTGGAAGAACTTTTGGATGCCAGAGTTTTCCCGGCTTTACCTACCTTGCCACCATGATGTACAGCCATATTTTTCACCTCCCCGACTTATCCTTTTGGCGGATAAGGATCTCCACCATGACTGTCTGAGGACTTAGAAGCTGTACCAATAGATAAAAAGGTGCTATAATGAGGGTATGATACAGAAAAA
>CAJUQR010000002.1:4317-316895 GCA_910588185.1 uncultured Peptostreptococcaceae bacterium | reverse complement strand
CGGCGAAGAGCGATGGTACTTTAACATATTCAGAAGTAAAGATAGAGAGAGACGGGAAAGAGACAGGGGAGATAGACTTAAGCAAGGCAGGAACATACATAGTAAAGGTAACTGTAACAGATGAGGTAGGAAACAGTACAGAGCTGGTGATAGAGTATGTGGTAGGAGCTGATACAGTAGTAATGACTGACATACCTAAGACAGATGATACTATGATGGCATCTATGAGGATATCAGCATTGGTTATGATAATTATGGCTTTGTGCATGATTTTTCTTACTGGAAAACATATAGTCCAAAAGAGATAATATTTGTATTTTTAGATTCGTGATTTTATGACATATTGCTAAAAAAGTGCTTGAATAGCCGGATTCCTTGTGATATAATAACATTCGTTCGAGTATGAGCAAATAAGAATAATATGCAAAAGACATGCTTAATATACAAAGAGGAGGTGCGGTAGATGTCAAGAAAGTGCGAAATTTGTGGTAAGGGTCAGGTATCAGGAAACGCTGTATCCCACTCCAACAGACACACAAGAAGAAAATGGAATGCTAATATCCAGACTGTAAGAATCGCTGAAGAAAATGGCACAGTAAGAAAAGCTAACGTGTGCACAAAATGTATCAAATCAAATAAAGTGAACCGTGCCATCTAATTAAGACGAGTAATAAAGAGACTGTTACAACAGTCTCTTTTTTATTATCGTTTAAGCAGTGTGATACCGCATATTATCAAAATTATTCCAAGAAGTATTATCCATGCTTTAGGAGGAAGAAAGAAAGCACAAATAGTGACAACGCCAAAGACAAGCAAGACAAAACCGATGTCTTTTGTCTCTTTGTAAAGGTTAAAACATTTCTTTTTTCGAAAATTGTTATTCATGGCAATCCTCCTTAAAATATAGTATGAAATATCATGTTAATTTGTGCAGGAGTGTGATAAAATATATTAAAAGGAGATTCTCATATGTCATTAAGAAAGAAAACACAGCTTGGAACAATAATAGTAAATAACAATGTTATAGCTAAAGTTGTACTCAGGGCTGTAGAGAAAACCGACGGCAAATTTATGCTTTCTTCTGAAAAAGGAAGAATTCTGGGCGTAGCTTCAAGAGTTGGAGTTGGAGATATTTCCGGAAATTTTAATATAGAATGTTCTGCGGATACTTATTCTCTCAAGTTTGCCGGCATTATAAAATTCGGAAGCAGTATTAAAAATGTCACAGATGTGATTTTAGACTCCATACAAGAGGAAATGCAAGTTCTCTTTCCCAAGCAGAAAGGAATAATAACACTGCATATTGTAGGAGTAAAATCAAAACAGATTGCACTTAGGGATATTGAGGTAAAGAGAGAATATGATACTGCAAGATAAAGTTAGTTCTATAAAAGGCGTAGGAGATAAAAGAGCCAAACTTTTAAAAAATTTAAAGATAGATACTATTGATGATTTACTTCATCTTTTTCCGCGAAAGTATGAGGATAGAAGGGAAGTAATAACTATTATGGAAGCACAGCCGGGTAAAGATGTGCTTGTACATGGCAGAGTTATTTCAAAGAGGATGGGCGGCAATCCGTATAATAAAAAAACTCCTCTCAAAGTCACTGTACAGGATGAGTCTGCAAATCTGGAGGTGATGTTTTTTAATGGAAAGTATCTTTCGAATTATTTTAGTATAGGCTGCGAATATACATTTTACGGTAAAATAAATATTAGTTCAGGTAAAAGACAAATGGCTCATCCGGAATTTCATAAAATGGGTGAAGCCGAAGATGTAAGAGGGATATTTCCGGTGTATCCGCTTACTGATGGACTTACACAAGCCGCTATTAGAAAATTGCAGAAAACAGTTTTACCTATGGCAAAGGAATCTTGTGAATGGCTCAGTGAAGATATAGTAAAAAGATACAATTTATGTAGTCCGTCTTATGCCATAGAAAAACTTCATTTTCCTGATGATGAGAGGCAGATAAGGGAAGCCAGATATAGGATGGTGTTCGAGGAACTTTTAGTTTTGCAGACAGGGCTTTTTTACATAAGACAAAATAGGAGTGCTGAGGATAGTGGAATAAAGATAGACCTAGATATATCTGTAAAAGAATTCATGGATAGAATGCCATTTTCTCTTACATCCGGGCAGGAGCAGGTTTGGAAAGATGTTCAAAAAGATTTGGCTCTGGGACGAGCTATGAACAGATTGGTTCAGGGAGATGTGGGATCAGGAAAAACTGTAGTAGCAGAGCTTGCCATGTATAAAACAGCCAAAGCAGGCTTTCAGTCTGCAATGATGGCTCCGACGGAACTTTTGGCCAAACAGCATTATGCTTCATTAAAACGAGATTTTGAGCCTTTGGGATTTACTGTAGATTTGCTTTGCAGCAGTTTAAAAGCTAAAGAAAAGCGAGAAGTTTTAAGCAGGATAGAATCAGGAGATACGGATATAGTAGTAGGAACTCATGCTATAATTCAGCCTGATGTTGTTTTTAAATCTTTAGGTCTTGTTATAACTGATGAACAGCATAGGTTTGGAGTAGACCAAAGGATTTTGCTTGCGCAAAAGGGAGCTAATCCTAATGTACTGGTTATGACTGCTACACCTATACCGAGAACATTGGCAGTTATTTTGTACGGTGACCTGGATATATCTGTAATAGATACGATGCCGCCTGGGAGAGTGCCTATAAAAACTCTTCTCAGAAATGACAACGCAAGAGAAGGAATATATAATTTTGTACAGACAAAGGTTAATGAGGGAAGACAATGTTATGTGGTGGCTCCTTTAATAGAGGAGTCTGAATCTATCAAATGCAAATCTGCTGAGGAATTGTATGAGGAGATTAAAGTTAAATATCCAAGGCTTAGAGTAGGACTTGTACATGGCAGTATGAAGCAAGAAGACAAAGATTATGTTATGGAATCTTTTGCCTCTGGCGACATAGATGTTTTGGTGTCTACTGTAGTTATAGAGGTAGGAATAGATGTAGGAAACGCTACAGTAATGGTAATAGAAAATTGTGAAAGATTTGGCCTTGCACAGCTTCACCAGTTAAGAGGAAGAGTTGGAAGAAGCCATTACCAGTCTTATTGTATACTGGTTTGCGGCAATGAAAGTAAGATTGCTAATCAAAGAAACCAAATAATGTGCAGTACCGAAAATGGTTTTGTAATAGCTGAAGAGGATATGAAGCTCAGAGGACCGGGAGAAATTTTTGGAACGAGACAACATGGATTGCCGGAGTTAAATATAAGTGACTTGGTCAAACATGTGGATGTTTTGGAAGATGTTAAAAATGTAGCTTCAAATATAATTGAAAAAGATAATAGACTTAAAAATGCTGATAATCAAGTATTGAGGCAAAAAGTAAAAAAGATGTTCGGAGAAAATATACAGCTTAATCTATAAATGAGCATATTATAAATAAGGCTGCCAAATGGCGGCAGGAGGTTAGAATATGCTTGACTTAATTCTTGGAAATCTTAGAGATATAGGATATGCTTCCATACTTCTTGCGATAGTGTGGCTTGCAAATTTTTTGCTTGATGTGTATTATAATATAAAGATAATTAATCAATGCTGGAGCTGCAAAAATATTTGGGATGATATCATAAGGTTTTTGGCAGTTTGTGCAGGAGTGACATTGCTAACTATAGCAATTAGTGCATTCCCAAGATTTATATCTATGGTGGGGCTTACAGTTCCGGAAGAATATGTAGATGTGATGTCAATTTTGACCATAGTAGCGTTGTTTGCTAAAGGCATATATGAATATACATCAAGAGCTATAGAGAAGCTTAATGGAATATTAAAAAAAGAATTAAAAGAGTAAAATTTACACGGAGGATAAAATTTATGGAAAAAATTATGGTAGATGCGCTTGGAGTGCAGTGCCCGATACCTGTTGTTAAGACAACTAAAGTATTAAAGGAAATCAAAGAAAACAGTATAGTTGAGGTTCATGTAGACAATGAGATAGCAGTTCAAAATCTTCTTCGCTTAGCTCAAAGCCAGAATTTTGAAGCAAAGAGTGAGAAATTTGAAGAAAAGCATTTTGTTATTACCATAAATGCGGCTCCTCAGCGAATTGAAACTGACGAAGAAAATATAGCTTGTATCCCTGACAGCAGAACAAATACTGTCGTAGTTATAAGTTCAGATCGTATGGGGCATGGCAATGATGAGCTTGGTAAAGTCCTTATGAAAGGGTTCATATATGCAGTTTCTCAACTCGATAAACTCCCAAAAACAATATTATTCTATAATGGAGGAGCGACCATACCTGTAGAAGATTCCGTTTCTCTTGAAGATCTTAAAAATATGGAGGCTCAGGGAGTTGAAATAATGACTTGCGGAACTTGTCTGGATTATTATAATTTAAAAGATAAGCTTGCTGTAGGTACAGTTACAAACATGTATAGTATAGTAGAAACTATCAATAATGCAGGAAAAATTATAAAACCATAATTAGACATGAGAGAAAAAGAACTTAGATTGATAATAACTTTCAATTCAACTACAGATGCAATGGCCTTTGAAAGATATTGCCATAAGAGGGAAATAGAAGGTCGTTTGATACCTGTACCAAGAACTATTTCTGCGAGCTGTGGAATGTGCTGGCGTACGTCGCCTGATAGGAAGAAAAAAATAGAAGAGGATGTAAAAAATGCCGGGCTTATAGTTTCAGGCATATATGAGATGATTTTATAATGAAAAATGAAAAACACCCAAGGGATTGGTTCCTTTGGGTGTTCTTCTTTTGTTAAGAAATATAACGATAAATTTTCGTTTTGCGGAAAAACTATTTTCCAGCTAACTGTCTTTCAGCCATTTCAACTAATTTCTTAGTCATATAGCCACCAACGTAACCGTTCTGTCTAGCAGTAAGGTTACCCTTATCAGTCTGTTCGTAGTTAGAAAGACCAAGTTCGTTAGCAACTTCTGTCTTCAGACTGTTTAATGCAGGCTTTGCATTAATGTTCATCTTATCTTGTAATGACATTTTGTTCACCTCCTATTACATCAATAGTGTTACACCAGGCTGATTTATTATGTCATGAAATAAATGGTTATTTTGGTCCGCTTTGGAAAATCAAAAATTTGATTTTGAAAGAAATATAGGTTAATATAATTAGTATGAATTTTTATTTGATTTAAAATACGAGGATTTTTTTATGAGAATAATTGCGGGTGATTTTAAAGGCAGAAGACTTGAGTCTCCTGATGATAATCAAATTAGGCCGACTACAGATAAAGTAAAAGAAGCCATGTTCAGCATAATAGCGTCTGAAGTGCCGGGTAGTATATGTGTAGATTTGTTTTCAGGAACAGGCAATCTTGGTCTTGAAGCAATTTCCAGAGGAGCGTGTAAATGTTATTTTGGAGATAATTCAAGACAAAGCATAGGTATAATAAAAAGGAATATAGAACATTGCAAAGCTGAAAGTAAGTCTACAGTAATACCGGGAGATTACAGTAAAGTACTTGAATATATAAAAGAAAAAGCAGATGTATTTTTAATTGACCCTCCCTATGAAGCAGGGTATTATGAAAATTGTTTTAAAAGAATAAAAGAACTGAATATATTGTCAGAAGAAGGTATCATAGTGGCAGAACATAGAGCTGACTTAGAACTGTCTGAATCTATAGAAGGATTTACTTTGATAAAAGAGCGCAGATACGGAAATATTGTTTTAAGTATATATGGCAGATAAAGTCAGCTGGCTTGTAATTATTAAACGTGTATTGTAATCCTCGTTTTAGTATGATAAAATAAAGGGTAGTAAATTTGGAGGCAATTATGAAGACAAAGGCGCTGTACGCCGGTTCTTTCGATCCGCTGACTTTAGGTCATCTTGATATAATAGAAAGAGCTGCCGGTATTTTTGACGAAATTGTAGTCGGAGTTGTTGTAAATCTAGAAAAAAAGACCATGTTTTCTTTTGAAGAAAGAATGGAAATGATTAAAGAAGCAACAGCATATATGCCAAATGTAAAAGTGGATATGTGCGATGGGCTTTTAGCAGATTTTGTTAATAAAAATGAATTTAATGTAGTAGTCAGAGGGCTGAGAGGGATGTCGGACTTTGACAACGAACAGCAGATGGCGCAGCTTCATCAGTATCTTTATAATGATAAGATTGAAACAGTGTTTTTGATGTCTGATTCCAAATATGCTTTTGTAAGCTCAACAATGGCAAAACAGGTTATTTCTCTTGGAGGAAAAGGGGACATGCTTGTGCCGCCTTGTGTACTAGAAAAAATGAAAGGGAGATTGAACAAGTAATGGAAAATACAATGAAAGTTTTAGAACTTCTTGAAGAATTAGAGGATATAGTTGACGAAGCGACAGGACTTCCTTTGACAGGTAAGATTATGCTTGATGCCGAAGAGATTTTCCAGATTGTTCGTGAGATTAGACTTGCATTGCCTGATGATGTACAACAGGCAAAATGGATAAGAGATGAACGAGATAGAATTTTATCTGAAGCAAAAACCGAATATGAACGTATTATAAGAGAAGCTAAAAAGCAAGCAGATTATTTGGTTGAAACGGATGATATTACCATAAGAGCGACTAAGCTTGCCGCAGAGATCAAACAAGATGCAGAAACTCATGCTCGCGTGATGAGAATGAGAACTTATGATTATGTAGACAAGATTCTGTATGATATGCAGGGACAAATGGACGAGCTTAGTATGAAGTATTTCGGAGAAATGTACAGTAATCTTGAGGCTACGTTTGCTCAGGTAAATGATATTTTGGCTGCTAACAGAGAAGAAATGAAGAATTTGGCATATAAAACTCAAAACGAAGTTGAGTCAGGTACATTTGCTGAAAGTATAGAAGAATAGCGATATTATTTATGACGGTAATCATATTGATTACCGTTATTTTTTTGTATTTATTGCTTTGCAGAAATCATTTTAAATTAACTTGACAAAAATATACGGGGGGGGGTATCATATATGATACATAATAGACTTTAGAATCTCTAGAATAGAGAGGGAGGGGAAGATGCATACATTAAGAAATAATATTAAATGCATAATAATTCTTGTATTGATAGCAGCCATAGTATGTACAGGATGGGTACTTTATCCTAACCTTGCAGCAGCAGATACAGAAGTAATGTTGATAGAAACAGGAATGGCAGAACCAATTTCAGAAGGAGCGACTACATACAGATTCCCTGAATTAAAATTGACCGTACCTGAGGGCATAGAAGTAAAGAGCATAACAGTACAGTTCACCAGCGCTATAGAGAGTACTGATGCAATAACGGTCACAGAAAAAGACGGATTTGCATTACTTGCAGGAAGTAAGCAGGGAAATGTATCTATAAATGCAGACGGCAAGTCAGCAAGCGACTGGGAAAGTTTCTTGAGAGAAAATTTAAATATCTCGCTTAGCGGTTCAGGAGCAATAAAGAAGCTTAGATTCAGCGCCAGCGCAAAGAAAGCAGATAACATATATGACTACAATGCAGAGAATGGACATTACTATTTAGCAGTAAATAACCCTGTGCCATGGACAACAGCAAGAGATAATGCTGCGGCAGCTACATATATGGGAATGAAAGGATATCTTGCAACAGTAACGAGTGAAGAAGAGAATAATTACCTTTATTCAATGATACAGATGAACACATGGCTTGGAGGAACATGCCAGCCATCATATCTTACAGGACTAGACTTAAATATCAATGGAACACCTACAACATCACTTTATGGAGGAGGACAGGCAAGATACTTCTGGGCAACAGGACCAGAGGCAGGACAGGCTTTCTGGGAAGGTTCGTTTGGAACTGCAGGTACTTCACATATGTATACTCACTGGTCTGATGAAGGACATTATGAGCCAAATAACGCTGGCAGCGGAGAGCATTGTACGCATATGTGGGGTGTAAAAACAGCAGATGCTGTATTAGGTGCATGGAATGACTATGCTGGCACTACCTCATGCGCATATATCATAGAGTTTGGAGATATGCCTGATGATGAACCTATAACAGATATAATAGGGGTAGAAGCATCAGTAGTAGAGATAAATCTTGACCCTACAGGAAAAACTCTAACAACCAAGGCAGAAGACATAGAAGCAGGAGAGCCGATAGATGTGAAAACTACCATCAATGGTAAGCCTGTAGATCCTGAATATACATATTACGAAAAGAAGCCCGATGGAACATGGGAAAAGATAGATGAAGTACCAAAACATCCGGGAGAGTACAAAGTAGTATCAAGTATACCTGACCATAATGACGGAGAAGATAAATTTAAGATAGTATCAAAGAAGATAGATATATCAAAAGAAGCAGAATATGTAAAGGTATATGATGGAAAGACAGAGTACACAGAAGAGATAGAGTTAAGTAATCTTGGAGATGTGAGATTAGAGTATGATAAAGCAGAATTTAACAGTAAGAATGTTAAGGAAGCAAAAACAATAACTCTGAATGGAGTAAGATTGACAGGAAAAGACTCAATAGACTATGAGGTGATAGGCATAGTAGATGGAAATATTGAAGTACCTGGAAAGATAGTACCAAGACCGCTTCATATATCCCCATCCTTTGCAGTAAGAGAGAGCTTTGTAGGGATAGCGCTTCCATATGAATATTCAAATGATGCATCAGAATACAGAGGAGACTCAAGTGTAGGAAGAAGTATAAGCCGTATGGTAAGCAAGGCATCAGAGAGAGCAAAACTCCAGAGTATGCTTGCATATGGGGATAAGCTTCTTGATACACTGGGAGAGCCTGTATATACATGTGTGATGTCAGATAAGGAACTTAACAGAGATAACCCGGAGGAAGGGATATATACATTAAGTGTAAGCTTTCCAAATATGAGTGAAGAAGCAAAGAGCAACTATACAATCACATATGATACATGGGAAGTAAAGATAATATCAAAGAAGGCTCCGGAAGTAACGTTATCACCAAAAGAACCGACACCGAAAGAACCGCCTAAGGTAATATCAGTTACAGAGGATACAGACGGAACCAATCATGCAGTAGTAGGAGACAGAGTGGAGGTAAAGCAGGAGGATAAGGTACTTAGCAGAGAAGAGATAGAAGAGTGGATACATGACAGATATGTGATAACACCGGCGAAGAGCGATGGTACTTTAACATATTCAGAAGTAAAGATAGAGAGAGACGGGAAAGAGACAGGGGAGATAGACTTAAGCAAGGCAGGAACATACATAGTAAAGGTAACTGTAACAGATGAGGTAGGAAACAGTACAGAGCTGGTGATAGAGTATGTGGTAGGAGCTGATACAGTAGTAATGACTGACATACCTAAGACAGATGATACTATGATGGCATCTATGAGGATATCCATACTGATGATGGGAGTCATGATGTTAATGATGGGAGTTCTTACTGCTTACTATATGAGAAGAAAAGCATAGATTATTATGAAACAAAAGCGGATGTACTTAAATGTACATCCGCTTTTATGTGCATAAAATATAAACTTTTATTCATCAAATCAGAAAAAGTTAATATGATTTTAGTATGAAAGATAAGAAAATAATTATTAACAAGTTGGTAGTTGCAGCCGCTTTTCTATTTGCTTTTGCGATGGTGCTGTTTCCGGAGGTGACGGAAGAGGGCTCTAAAGCAGCTATAATAATATGGGCAAACTCCATAGTCCCTGTACTATTGCCGTTTTTTATTTTTTCTGATTTTATAAAACGTACAGGAGATCTTCAGAAATTGCCGCCGAGAATATATCCTTTTGTCATGGCATTCCTTTCAGGGTATCCTATGGGAGCAAAGGTGGTAGGCGATTATGTTAAGGAGGAAAGACTTTCGCTGGAAGAGGGAAAATGGGTTTTAAGTTACTCTATGGTAACAGGACCTGCATTTATTCTGTTTACCATAGGAGAGTTCATTGGCAGCAGCAAGGGCGCTGTAATAGTTGCAATAGCCCATTATCTTGGAGGACTGTTAAATGGAATGCTTTATATAGACATCAACAGAACTAAAAAAATAAGTACAAGAACTAAATTTGTACCAAAAGGTGATTATCTGGAGAATTTTACATATGCAATAACAGGCGGATTCAAAGCAATGGCCATAATATTGGCATACCTTATAATGTTTACAATAGGAATAAATTTGCTTGATAAGGCTGGATTATTTGACATGATTAGCAATAATACACTATGTGCCTGCATAAAGGGATTTTTTGAAATGACAGTTGGTATAAACCAGATGGGAATGTGCAATATAGGAATTAATATGAAAGTAGTTCTT
Source organism: uncultured Peptostreptococcaceae bacterium (assembly GCA_910588185.1). Taxonomy (GTDB): domain Bacteria; phylum Bacillota; class Clostridia; order Peptostreptococcales; family Anaerovoracaceae; genus Fimisoma. The sequence goes on along the minus strand of CAJUQR010000002.1, from coordinate 306,626 downwards.
GCTTCAATGATGGTGTCTTTCGGAGGTATGTCAATTGTAGGTCAATCGGCATCTATGGCGAGAAAATCAGGAATAGGTATAAAAGATATATTTACTATGAAGGTTACACATGGAATTATAGCTGCAATTGTGGCTGTAATATTGGTCAACTTTGTGGTATTATAAATGCATGAATGAGAAAAAGAGTTTAGGTATAATAGCTGAATATAATCCTTTTCACAATGGTCATCTTTATCATATTGAAGAATCTGTTAAGATGACAGGTGCGGAAGTGGTGGTCGCTGCTATGAGCGGCAATTTCGTGCAGCGAGGAAATATGCCCATTGCAGATAAATGGGATAGAGCAGAGGCAGCAGTAAAAAATGGGGTAGATCTGGTAGTAGAAATACCTACAGTTTTTGCATGTAATTCTGCACCTTATTTTGCAAATGCGGCGGTAAAAATATTAGAAAATTTAGGTGTAACATGGATTTCCTTTGGCAGTGAGTCGGGAAATATTGAAAATCTTTCGCATATTGCCCGGGTAATTTCAGAGGGAAATACTGAAATAGAAGATATTATAAGGGAAAAGGTTAAATCGGGATTGGCATATCCAAGGGCAAGAAAAGAAGCTTTAGCTGGTATTTTAAATAATGAATATTCTGAGATGCTAGATTTACCTAATAACATATTAGCTATAGAATATTTAAGGAGTATTGATAAAGCAGAGCCGATTACTGTTAAGCGCAGAGGAAGCGGCTATAATGATATTGAAATATACGATGATATAGCTTCTGCCACTGCTATAAGATATATGATAGATCATGGAAAAGCAGTTAATTCTTTTATTCCTGAGACAGTTTATGAACTTCTCAAAAGGGGAAATTCTCCGTCAGAGCATATTATTTTTAAGATGATATGCCAAAATGTTCTCAGCAAAACAGCAGAAGAGCTTGATTCTGTATCAGCTGGAGGAGAAGGCTTGGGAAATAAAATAAAAAAAGCTATCAGGAATGTTTCTTCATATGAGGCACTGGCCGAACAGTTAAAATCTAAAAGATATACGAGAACAAGAATAGATAGGTTCTTAATGCATGTTTTGCTTGATATTAAAAAATATGATAATTATTGTAATTATATAAGAGTGTTAGCATTCAATGAAAAAGGAAGCACATATCTTAAGCAGATTAAAAAAAGCGAAATCTGTCAATTGCCTATTATAACCAATATAAACAAAGATTTGTTAAATTGTGAATATATTTTACCTGCCATTGAAAAAGATATATTGGCAGCAGATTTGTATAATTTAGCAACAGAAAGAGATTTGTATTTAAATTCTGAATATGTGAATATGCCAAGAAAAATTTTATAAATATTAATATAAAATCGCCTGTCAGCAGGCGATTTTGTTGTATTTTTATAAATATATTATGATTAGAATCTTGACAAAAATGTACGGGAGGGGGGGGTATCATATATGATACATAATAGACTTTAGAATCTCTGGAATAGAAAGCAGGAGGATAAGGTACTTAGCAGAGAAGAGATAGAAGAGTGGATACATGACAGATATGTGATGACACCAGCGAAGAGTGATGGTACTTTAACATATTCAGAAGTAAAGATAGAGAGACGGAAAAGAGACAGGGGAGATAGATTTAAGCAAGGCAGGAACATACATAGTAAAGGTGACTGTAACAGATGAGGTAGGAAATAGTACAGAGCTGGTGATAGAGTATGTAGTAGGAGCCAATACAGTAGTAATGACTGACATATAAGATTATATACCAGTTTTTTATGTTATTTAATCGTAGGAAGCGAGAGATGAAAGTTATTTGTTTATGATGTTGTAAAAGTACATTGAATGAAAAAATTGTATAGTTAAAAGTGATATAAGACTTGACGGACAGCATATAAAGTGGTATTCTTTTTAGGAAGTAAATCTTTAATTCGATACAGAGATATCGGCAAGATTGATATAATGAGAAGCTTATGGGATTTTTGACCATGTTCTTTTTATGAGTATGACTTGCCGACGGGTGAGTTTTCTTTTTTATTAAGGATATAAGGAGGAGCCCATGAGAGCCATGGAAGTAAAAACTAAAGACCTAAACGATAAAAACGAATTAGATAAATATACTATTACTATCCCTACTTTCGTAGATGTACATGTTCATCTTCGGGAGCCGGGATTTTTTTATAAAGAGACAATTAAGACAGGTACGAATGCAGCTGCCAAAAGCGGATATAGCCATTTGTTTGCAATGCCAAATTTGAATCCCGTACCTGATAGTTTGGAAAACCTCAATATTCAGCTTGAGATAATAAAAAGAGATGCGCTTATAAATGTGATTCCTTATGGTTCTATAACAATGGGAGAAAAGGGCAGAACATTAGCAAATTTTCAGGAGATGACGCCGTTTGTGGCCGGATTCAGTGATGACGGTGTCGGTGTTGAAAACGAAGAAATGATGGAAAAAGCCATGGCTATGGCAAAGTCACTTGATAAAATAATAGTTGCTCATTGTGAAGATATGTCATTGAGAGACGGCGGATACATACATGCAGGAAATTATGCAACAGAACACGGACATAAGGGTATTTGTTCTGAAAGCGAGTGGAAACCAATAGAAAGAGATCTGAAGCTTGCTGCAAAAACAGGATGCAGCTATCATGTGTGTCATGTTTCTGCGAAAGAAAGCGTTGCGATTATAAGAGAGGCAAAAAAGGCAGGAATAGATGTTACTTGTGAAACTGCTCCTCATTATTTGACTTTAAATGATGGAATGTTAAAAGATGAGGGTAGATTTAAAATGAACCCTCCTATAAGAGGTGAAAAGGACAGAGAGGCTTTAATTGAGGGAATTTTAGACGGAACTATAGATATGATAGCTACCGATCATGCCCCGCATAGTTTGGAAGAAAAGTCAAAAGGACTTAGGGATAGCGCCATGGGTATTACAGGCCTTGAAACTGCATTTCCTATATTATATACGAAGCTTGTTAAGGCAGGAATATTGACGTTAGACAAGCTTATAGAACTTATGAGTACAAATCCAAGAAAAAGATTTGGACTTACATGTTCAAATACAGATAAGGAATATGCCGTATGGGATATAGGCACAGAATATTCCATAGATTCGGAAACCTTTGAATCTATGGGAAAATCAACACCTTTTGATGGCTGGAGAGTATATGGAAAATGCCTTAAAACAGTAGTGAATAATAAAACTGTATGGAGCATTTAGGAGCGAGAAATATGAAACAGAGTATTTTTACTGTAGAAGAAAATAAGAATATTGCGAATAACACTATGAAGATGGTGCTTGCAGGAGATACAAGTGATATAACAAAAGCTGGTCAGTTTGTGAACATAAAGATAGAAGGTTTTTTTCTAAGGAGACCTATTTCAGTATGTGATGTAGATGATCATAGTCTTACCTTAATATACAAGATAGTGGGAAAAGGCACTGAAGCAATGGCTTCTCTTGTAAAAGGTGAGGAGCTGGATATACTCACAGGTCTTGGAAACGGCTATAACACATCTAAAAGCGGCATAAATCCTGTTTTAATCGGAGGAGGAGCCGGAGTGCCGCCTATGTATAATCTGGCTAAGAAGCTCATTTTAGAGGGTAAACAGCTAAAAGTGATTTTGGGATTTAATAACAGCAGTGAAATCTTTTTTAAAGAAGAGTTTGAAGAACTTGGAACAGAAGTTTATATTGCTACAGTAGACGGTTCAGTGGGAACTAAGGGCTTTGTAACAGATGTTCTTAAAAATCTAGATTATACTTATTTTTATACGTGCGGACCTGAGAACATGTTTAGAGCAATAGAAGCTATTGTAAAGACTTCTGGTCAGTATAGCTTTGAAGAACGGATGGGATGTGGGTTTGGAGCTTGTATGGGCTGTTCATGTGAAACAAAGTATGGCAATAAGAGAATATGCAAAGATGGACCTGTTCTTGAAAGGGAGGAAATAATATGGTAAAAGATTTAAATACTGAGTTATGCGGCATAACTCTTGATAATCCCATAATACCAGCGTCCGGAACTTTTGGTTATGGATATGAGTTTGCAGAACTTTATGATATAAATTGTCTTGGAAGTTTTTCTTTTAAAGGAACTACTTTAGATGCCAGATTCGGCAACCCTACGCCGAGAATTGCAGAGACCCCTGACGGCATGATAAATGCAGTAGGATTGCAGAATCCGGGTGTTGATATGGTCATTGAAAATGAAATTCCCAAACTAAGTAAAGTTTACAATAAAAAAGTTATTGCAAATGTAAGCGGATTCAGCATTGATGAGTATACAGAAGTGGTAAAGAGACTTGACAGTCAGGAACAGATAGGCTGGTTTGAAGTCAATGTAAGCTGTCCTAATGTTCATGGAGGAGGAATGGCTTTTGGAACTACGGCAAGCGGTGCAGCAGAGGTTACAAAGGCAGTGCGCAGAATGACAAAAAAGCCCGTATTGATGAAGCTTTCACCTAATGTTACTGACATTACGGAAATAGCCAAGGCTTGTGAAGCTGAGGGCGCAGATGGAATAAGCCTAATAAATACTTTATTAGGTATGAGAATAGACCTGAAGACCAAAAAGCCTGTGATAGCCAATAAAATGGGAGGATTTTCAGGACATGCTGTGCTTCCTGTTGCACTTAGAATGGTTTATCAGGTGTATGAGGCAGTTAGAATTCCGGTGGTAGGAATGGGAGGCGTGTCAACGGCAGAAGAAGTGATTGAAATGATGCTGGCAGGTGCAACGGCTGTTGAGATAGGAGCTGCTAATCTGATCAATCCGTATGCTTGCAGAGATATAATAAAAGATTTGCCGCAGGCAATGGAAAAATATAAGATAAATTCGTTAAAAGATATTATAGGAGGTGCCCACTGATGGCTAAAGACGTGATAATAGCTTGTGATTTTGCGACTGCAGAAAATACGCTTTTGTTTCTTGACAATTTTAAAGACAAGAAGCCTTATGTAAAAATAGGTATGGAGCTGTTTTATTCAGAAGGACCATCTATTGTAAAGGAAATAAAGGCAAGGGGACATAAGATATTTTTAGACCTTAAACTTCATGATATACCCAATACAGTGAAAAAAGCTATGGCAGTATTGTCAAAACTTGATATAGATATGGTTAATCTCCATGCAGGAGGAACTGTTAACATGATGAAAGCGGCACTTGAGGGTCTTACCAGAGAAGATGGAAGCAGACCTTTATTGATAGCTGTCACTCAGCTTACCTCAACTACAGAAGATGACATGAAACATGATTTATTGATAGACAGACCTTTAACTGAAGTGGTTATGGAGTATGCACACAATGCTTCAGTTGCAGGCCTTGATGGAGTTGTATGTTCACCCCTTGAAGCAAAAGCTGTTCATAAAAAATGTGGCGAGGATTTTTTGACAGTTACGCCAGGAGTTAGATTTGCCGGAGGAGATACTCAAGATCAAAAGAGAGTTATGACTCCTAAGGCGGCCTCAGAGGAAGGCTCTGATTATATAGTAGTGGGAAGACCTATTACACAGGCACAGAATCCTGTAGAGGCTTATGAGAGATGTATGAAAGACTTTTTAGGTCAGTAGGAGGATAAAATGATAACGAAGAAAGACATTGCACAAGGGTTATTGTCTATAGAAGCGGTATTTTTGAGACCGGAAGAGCCGTTTACATGGGCAAGCGGAATAAAAAGTCCGATTTATTGCGATAACAGGCTTACATTGACTGCGACTGAAGTCAGGGACCAAGTAGAAGAAGGTCTGACGCAGATAGTGAGAGAACATTATCCTGAATGTCAAGTACTGATGGGAACCAGTACGGCTGGTATAGCTCATGCTGCTATCGTAGGACATAAGATGAATTTACCTATGGGTTATGTACGAGGTTCTGCGAAAGATCATGGAAGGACTAACAGAATAGAAGGTAAGTTGCAGCCGGGACAAAAGGTAGTTGTCATAGAAGATTTGATTTCTACGGCAGGCTCCGCTGTAGAGACTGTAGAAGCACTGAGAGAAGCAGGTGCTCAGGTCTTAGGGATTGCAAGTATTTTTACATATGGCATGAAAAAAGGTCTTGATAGATTAAAAGAGCACGATATCAAAAATATAAGTTTGTGTGATCTTGATGCATTGGTTGAAGTTGCCGCAGAAAGCGGTTATATAAAAGATAAGTCAAAGGAGGGAATTCTTAAGTTCAGAGATAATCCTTCCGATGAGAGTTGGATGAGAGGAGTAAAGTAAATGAAAGACATCAGAAATTTAATCAACATTACGGATCTTTCCGTAGAGGAAATCGACAGCTTAATTGAGGTTGCCAACGACATAGTTGAAAATCATAAGGAATATGAGAATATATGTGCAAATAAGAAACTTGCTACTTTATTCTTTGAACCTAGTACGAGAACCAGACTTAGCTTTGAAGCCGCTATGCTTGAGCTTGGTGGAAGCGTTCTTGGATTTTCAGAGGCAAATTCCAGCTCAGCTGCAAAGGGAGAGAGTGTTTCAGATACAATCAGAACAGTAGGATGTTATGTTGATGTAATTGCAATGAGACACCCTAAAGAAGGTGCTCCTATAGTTGGCGCTCAGAGAACTACAGTTCCTATTATAAATGCAGGAGACGGCGGACATTTTCATCCTACGCAGACACTTACAGATTTGCTTACTATCAAAAGAAAAAAGGGAAGACTCAGCAATATGACTGTTGGCCTTTGCGGAGACCTTAAATTTGGAAGAACAGTACATTCACTTATCGAGGCTATGCTTCGTTATGAGGGTATAAAATTTGTACTTATTTCACCTCATGAATTGCAGGTTCCTGAGTACATAAAAGAAAAGATGAACGCAGAAGGTGCAGAATGGAAAGAAGTTGAAACTCTTGAAGAAGCTATGCCTGAACTTGACATACTTTACATGACAAGAGTTCAGAGAGAAAGATTCTTCAATGAGGAAGATTATATCAGATTAAAGGATAGCTATATTCTTGATTTGGAAAAACTTAAACCGGCTAAAGAAGATTTAGTTATAATGCATCCGCTGCCAAGAGTAAATGAAATTTCTACAGAGGTAGATGACGACCCTAGAGCGTGTTATTTCTTCCAGGCTCTTTGCGGTAAGCACATAAGAATGGCATTGATATTATTCCTTTTGGGAATTAAGAGAGAAGCGTAAGACGAGGAGGTATTAAAGATGAATATTGATGGAGTTAAAAGCGGAATTGTAATAGATCATATCAAAGCAGGAAAGAGCATGATGGTCTATGAACTTCTTGGTCTTGATAAGGTAGACAGCTGTGTTGCAATAATTCAAAATGCAGCAAGTACAAAATATGGAAAGAAAGATATAGTTAAGATTGATGAAATCATAGACCTTGATTATGATCTTCTCGGATATGTTGACAGCAATATTACCGTAAACATAGTTAATGACGGTAAACTAAGCAAAAAGCTTCATATGGAGCTGCCTGAAACACTTAAAAACGTAGTTAAATGTAAGAATCCTAGATGTATAACTTCTGTGGAGCAGGAGATAGTACATACATTTAAACTTATAAATAAAGAGAAAAAAGTGTACAGATGCGCTTACTGTGATGCAGAGCACAAGATAAAATAGCAGAAAAGCCCAATGGATTTCTTGTCCGTTGGGCTTTTAAAGTATTATTATATTTAGTGCGAAAACCTATTTTGTCATTTTTTCTTGTTTTACTTTGTGGTCTATTACGTGGCGGGAGGCAAGCTCTTCGTATATGTCTTCTAATGTTATTCCCATTTCTATCATGAGAACCATGATATGATATGTTAAATCTGAAATTTCATATATAGTTTCTTTTTTGTCGTCAGCTTTGGCGGCAATTATTACTTCTGTAGATTCTTCACCGACTTTTTTTAATATTTTATCAATTCCTTTTTCAAACAGGTAGGTGGTGTAAGAACCTTCTTTTTTTTCTGATTTTCGGCCTTCAATTAGTTTCATAAGTCCGTCCATGGTAAAACCTGCATTGGCAGGATTCATATATACCAAGTCATTGAAACATGAGTCCGTGCCAAGATGGCAGGCAGGGCCGTCTTTCATTACAGTTACAACAAGAGCGTCTCTGTCGCAGTCAGCTACGATGCTGTAGATGTGCTGATAGTTGCCTGATGTGTCGCCTTTTAGCCATAATTCCTGTCTTGAACGGCTGTAAAAGCATGTAAGACCTTTTTCCATAGAAATTTTAAGACTTTCTTCATTCATATATGCCAAAGTAAGGACTTTTTTGCTTTCATAGTCTACTACAACAGCAGGAATTAAACCTTTTTCATCAAATTTAAGTTGTTCTACAGTTACCATACTAATCTCCTTAATTAACGTACAATGATTCCTTCGGATTTGAGAGTTTGTTTCAAATCACTGATTTCTACTTCGCCGAAGTGGAAGATGGAAGCCGCCAGTCCGGCGTCAACTTTAGGCAAAGTTTTAAAAAGAGTAACAAAATCTTCTTTGCATCCTGCGCCGCCTGAGGCGATTACAGGAACAGAAGAAATATCGCATACAGCTTTAAGCATTTCAAGATCAAAGCCGTTTTTTACACCATCTGTATCTATACTGTTTAGCACGATTTCTCCGGCGCCCATGGAAATGCCTTTTTTAATCCATTCTATGGCATCCATCCCGGTATTTTCTCTGCCACCTTTAGCGAAAACACAATAATGACCGTCTACTCGCTTTGCATCTACAGAGAGGACCACGCATTGATCGCCGTATTTCTTTGCTGCTTCAAAAATCAAAGAAGGATTTTTAATTGCACCGGAATTGACACTTACCTTATCAGCGCCGCATTTTAATACTCTGTCAAAATCATCTAGTGTATTAATACCTCCGCCTACGGTGAGGGGAATAAAGATTGTTCGTGCAACTTCAGTAAGTATATCTGTAAAAAGGGCGCGGCCTTCTGATGAAGCTGTAATGTCGTAGAACACCAATTCATCTGCACCGTGATCAGAGTAATATTTTCCAAGAGCCACAGGTGAAGAAACATCAGCTAAGCCTTTAAAATTTACTCCCTTAACCACACGTCCGTCTTTGACGTCCAGACAGGGGATAATTCTTTTTGTTATCATGGACTAAACTCCTTTTACTGTTTTTATCGCATCTTCTAAATCTATTGCACTGGTATATAGCGCTTTTCCCAAAATTGCGCCGTATAGGTTCATATCAGATAAAGCTTTGATATCATCTAATGTTGACACTCCACCGGAGGCCATAATATCTAAGCCAAATTTTTCAGACAGACTTTTGTAAAGTTGTCTGTTGGTGCCCTTCATAGCGCCGTCTTTAGAAATATCTGTGCATATAATCGTTTTGACGCCTATGGATTCCATCTGCTTGCAAAATTCATCGCAAGTTATGTCTGTAACTTCTGTCCAGCCTTTTATAGCCACTTTTTTTTCTTTTATATCTATACCAACGGCTATGGAATCTTGTCCAAATTCTTTGATGGCAGCTTCTACAAAGCCTTGTTCAGTGATTGCCGCTGTTCCTAAGATTAAACGGTTAACACCTATATTAAGATATTTATCTATGGTAGAAAGGGAACGAATGCCGCCTCCAAGTTCTGTATACAGATTTGTCTGTGATACTATGTTTTTTATCGTGTTAAGATTTGGAGTAGCGCCACTTTTTGCCCCTTCAAGGTCAACAAGATGAAGATTTTCAGCGCCTTTTTGTTCAAAAGCTGCTGCGAATTCGCCGGGATTTTCACTATAAATTGTCATCTGATTATAGTCGCCCTTTAAGAGGCGTACAGCACAGCCATTGTATAAATCTATTGCAGGGAATATTTTCATAAACTGCCTCCTTATAATTCAGAAAATGCTTTAAGTATGGAAAGTCCTACAGCTCCGCTTTTTTCAGGATGGAACTGACATCCGTATATATTGTCTTTGCTTACTGCTGCTGTTAAAAGAGCGCCGTATTCAGCAGAGGCAATTGTTGATTCATTACACTCTGAAGCAAAGAAAGAATGAACGAAATATACACAGTCACCGTCATTGATATATTTGAATAAGGGACTTTTTTCTCTGCCGGCAGGGAAGAGGAGACTGTTCCAGCCTATGTGAGGAATTTTGTAATCTTCAGGTACAACGCCTTTCATAGAGATTACTTTTCCGGGGATTAGTCCAAGCCCTTTGTGACAGCCATATTCATATCCTTCGTCAAATAGGAGCTGCATGCCAAGGCATATACCCATCAAAGGTTTACCTTTCTTGACTTCTTCGATTATTATTTTATCAAGACCGCTGTCTTTAAGTTTTGCAGCAGCATCGCCGAAAGCGCCTACGCCGGGCAGAATGATTTGATCTGCATTTCGGATTATATACGCATCTCCCGTGATTATGGTTTCTTTTCCTATAGCTTCCAAAGAACTACTGAGAGAGAATAAATTACCTACGCCGTAATCTATAATAGCTATCATTAAAGAACTCCTTTCGTGGAAGGAATTTCACCGTTAAGCACAGGATCTATAGAAACAGCAGTCTTCATTACACGTCCAAAAGCTTTGAATGTTCCTTCTATGATATGATGAGAATTGCTGCCTGCAAGCTGTTTAATATGCAGTGTGATTCCTGATTTTCTTATGAAAGCAAGGAAAAACTCTTCTATAAGTTCTGTATCGAAAGAACCTACTTTTTCAGTAGGTAATGAAAGATCGTATTCCAGATAACTTCTGCCGGAAATATCTGCTGCACACAAAATCAATGATTCATCCATGGGAAGTATTATATTTGCATAGCGGTTTATTCCTCCCATGTCGCCAAGCGCTTCTTCAAAGGCAAGGCCAAGACATATTCCTATATCTTCTGTACTGTGATGATCATCAACCTGAATGTCACCTTTGCATTTAATATCAAGATCAAATCTGCCGTGACGTGCAAATAAGGTGAGCATGTGATCTAAGAAACCTATTCCGGTATCTATATTGCTTGTTCCTGAGCCGTCCAAATTTAAACTGAGTTCAATCTCTGTTTCTGAGGTTTTTCTGTTAATTTGACTTGTTCTCATGTTATTTTCCTCTTTCTTTAAGTATTTCTTTTACTTCTTTTATAAAGACTTCCATTTGCTCTTTTGTACCTATAGTTACTCGGTTGAAGTCTTTTATTGTTTCTGTAGTAAAATGTCTTATAAGGATTCCGCGTGATTTTAATTCTTTATAAAATGTTTCTCCGTCTATTTCGTTACTTTTAACAAATAAGAAATTGGATAGGGAAGGGAGAACGGTAAATCCAAGGGTTTTTAATTCAAAAGCTGTCTTTTCTCTGGTTGAAACGATTTCACTGCATTTTTGCATATAGTAATCGTTTTCATCTATGGCAGCTTCTGCTGCTTTCATTGTAAGACGGTTTATATTGTATGGATTGGTAGAGTACTTTATCCTTTCGAGATCTTTGATGATATCTTCGTTTGCGATGGCAAATCCCAGTCTTGCACCCGCCATAGAGCGGGATTTTGAGAAAGTCTGAACTACCAGAAGATTATCATATTTTTTTATAAGGGGAATGCAAGATTCACCGCCAAAATCCACATATGCTTCATCTATAAGGACTATGTTGTCACGATTAGTTTCCAAAATTTCAGTAATCTCATCTATTGAAAGAGATATTCCTGTGGGTGCGTTGGGATTTGCAATTACCACCATGCCCTCAGCATTGCAATAATCTTTGTAATTTATTGAAAAATCTTCTTTTAAAGGTATTTTTTTATATGGTGCAGAGTTAAGATCTGCAAATACCTGATAAAATCCGTAAGTTATCTCCGGAAAAATTGCTGTTGTTTCGCCGGAAGTAAAAGCTATAAAAGCAAAGTTAAGAATATCATCAGATCCATTTGAAAGATAGACGTTTTCTTTTTTTACATCATATAGTTTGGCAAGTTTTTCTTTAATAACATTACATTCAGGATCGGGATAAAGTCTTAAATTTTCTATTTCAGGACGGTTTATAGCCTTAATTACACCAGGTGAAGGTGGATAGGGTGATTCATTTGTGTTGAGTTTGATATACTGCATATCCTGTGGTTGTTCGCCCGGCGTATATACTTCTAAATTTTCGTATTTTTTGTTTAAAAATTTACTCATAGTGTTCCTCTATTTTTCTTCTGTTCTTATAGTAACGCTTCTTGCATGGGCGTCAAGTCCTTCGGCTGATGCAAAAGCGGCAACATCGTCTGCAACTTTTGAAAGAGCCTGATCTGTAAAATAAGTATATTGATATTTTTTTATAAAATCATCTACAGAGAGAGGACTTGAAAATTTAGCTGTTCCACTTGTAGGAAGGGTGTGATTTGGGCCTGCAAAGTAGTCTCCAAGTGCTTCCGGACAGTTTTTGCCCAAAAATACAGAGCCTGCATGACGTATACTGTCGAGATAATCAAAAGGATTATCGACGCATAGTTCTAAGTGTTCAGGCGCAATTTCATTTGCGATATTTATTGCTGTTTTTAAGTTGTCTGTAATGATTATTTTGCCATTATTATCTATAGAAGCTCTTGCTATTTCTTCACGTGGCAAGGTTTTTAGTTGTTCTTCTATTTGTTTGCTTACTGCTTCTGCAAAGTCAGCAGAGTCGGTTACTAAAACTGCGCTTGCCAGTTTGTCATGTTCTGCCTGAGAAAGCATGTCAGCAGCTACAAAAGCAGCATTACAAGTGTCATCTGCCACTACAAGTATTTCGCTTGGACCTGCAATCATATCTATGGCCACTTTGCCGTAAACTTGTTTTTTTGCTTCTGCTACAAATGCATTGCCGGGACCTACAATTTTATCTACGGCAGGGATGGATTCTGTTCCAAAAGCCAAAGCGCCTACAGCCTGTGCGCCGCCTACCTTGAATATTCTGTCTATACCTGCTACTTTAGCAGCAGCAAGGATTACAGGGTTTATTACACCGTTTTTTGAAGGTGAAACCATGATTATTTCTTTTACGCCGGCTATTTTAGCAGGGATTGCATTCATCAATACAGAAGAAGGGTAGGAAGCAGTGCCTCCAGGTACATACAGACCGACTTTATCTAACGGTACTATTTTTTGTCCCATCAGGATACCTTCGTCATTGTTTATAATGAAGCTGTTTCTTACTTGTTTTTCGTGAAATTTTTTGATGTTTGCAGCAGCTCGATTTAAGATATCTATAAAATCCTGACCGACTGTTTTGAATGCATATTCAAATTCTTCTTCCGAAACTTCCAGACATTCAAGGTCAGCTCCGTCAAATTTTTTGCAGTATTGTAAAAGGGCGCTGTCACCGTTTTGTTTAACGTCATTTAGTATTGATATTACAATATCTTCTACGTTTTCTTGGCTTTGGCTTCTTGCAAATATTTGATCGTTTGGCACATCGCCGTATTTCATGATTTTTATCATATTTTTAAACCTCTTTTATAACTTTGCCTATTTTGTTTACTATAGTTTCTATTTCATTATTTTTAAACTTAAAGCTGACTTTGTTGGAAATAAGCCTTGCGCTTATGGGAACTATGGTTTCAAGAACTTCTAAGTTGTTCTCACGCAGAGTAGTCCCTGTTTCCACAATATCTACGATTACATCTGATAATCCCAGAATAGGGGCGATTTCTATAGAGCCTTGCAGCTTGATTATATCTATATCACGACCCAGGCTGCTGTAATATTCCTGAGCTATATTGCTGAACTTAGTAGCAACTTTAAGAGGTCTTTGTGTGTTATCGCGGAAAGTGCTTTTACCGGCTACTGCCATGCGGCATTTGCCCATATTCATGTCTAAAAGTTCATATATATCTGGCGAATATTCAAGGAGAATATCCTTGCCGGCCACTCCGATATCTGCGGCGCCTCGTTCTACGTATATTGCAACGTCTGAAGGTTTTACCCAGAAATACCTTATTCCTGCTTCGCTATTTTCAAAGATTAGTTTTCTGCTGTCTTCTTTGATAGAAGGGCAAGGATATCCTGCCATTTCAAATATATTATATACTTTTTCGCCTAGCCGTCCTTTGGGCAGGGCAATATTAATTATCTGATTCAATTTCTGTAAGTCCTCCGCCTGTTAGTTTAAGAATTTTATTATAACGCAGTTTTTCAGGTACAGAGATTTGCGCCTGAACAGAGAACCCGTCGTTTATAAGATTTGTGACGGCAGTTGCCACTTTTTCAGGTTCAGCGTCTCTGTCATATAATAATAATATATCTACATCGTAATCATCTTTATCGTCATCAAAACTTTCTATAAGAGCCATATTGATTGCAAATCCTATGGCGCCTGTATGTTTGTTCATCTTATCCATAAGTTCGCCGTATTGACCTCCGGAGAGGATACCAGAAGGTATACCGTCAATATAGCCTCTGAATAATATGCCGTTATAGTAGGACATGTCTCCGGTTATGGAAAAGTCCAGATGAATTTTATCAAAACCCTGATTTTTCAGCAATTTACATATGCACGCAAGCTGGTCTACCGCAGAAGCGATAGTTTCATTAAAACACATAGATTTCAAGGTATTAAGAACGTTATCTGTATGACCGTAAGCTGATACCAGTTTAATGATATTGTCAGTCATTTCCTTGGAAATATCAAGTTCTTTTGACATTGCCTTTATTCCATGGCAGTTTTTTTCCTGAATTAAGGAAAGAAGCTTTTTTTCATCTTTAGAAGATAACTCAAGCATTTGCAGAAAACCGCGTATTATGCCGATATGGGATATATCCAGTATATAGTTATCACTGAGTATAGACAAACTCTTAGCCGCCAGAATGAGTACTTCGCTGATATTATAGACATTTAAGTCTCCTATGCATTCCAGACCCATCTGAAGGATTTCTTTATAAGTTTTAGTACTTTTGGAAGTACGATATATGTTTTCATTATAGTAAACTTTTTGGATAGCACTAGGTGACGGCTTGTAGTTTTTTATTATAGAAAGAGTGACATCTGGCTTTAGGGCAAGCAGTTTGCCGTTTGTATCTGTAAATGTTATTATGTTACTGCTTGCGAGGAAATCCTTATTTTTCGCATATAAGTCGTACTCTTCAAATTTGTTCATTTTATAGTGTATATATCCAAAACTCTCATAGAGATGTCTTAGCTTGAGAATGTACATATCTTCTTTTTTTAAAATTTCTTTCATAGATAAACTCCGTTCAAAATTTTCTCGCATTAATACAATAACACGTTAGCGTGATAAAGTAAAGCTCTTTTTATCATCTTGCTTTAAAATATTGCGATTTATAATTAATATTATATTAAAACTCTTGCAATTTCAATGGGTCTTAGTTATAATATATGAGGTTAAATTGTTTTATTTTTGTATGGAGGATAGATATGAAGGTTTTAGTAATCAATTGCGGCAGTTCATCATTAAAATATCAAATTCTTGATATGACTAATGAATCTTTGCTTTGCAAAGGTCTTGTTGAAAGAATAGGAATGGACGGTTCCGTTATAACTCATGAGAAGATTGGAATGGACAAGGTTAAGACAGAAGTTCCGATGAAAGATCATAAAGATGCTATTGAACAGGTTCTTGCAGCAGTTCAGGATAAAGACCACGGCGTTGTTAAATCCATGGACGAAATCGGAGCTGTAGGTCATAGAGTAGTTCATGCAGGAGAAAAATTTGCGAAATCAGTTTTAATTACAGACGAAGTAGTTAAGGCTCTTGAAGAGTGCGTTGATTTAGCTCCTTTGCATAATCCGCCAAATCTTTTGGGAATTTCCGCTTGTCAGCAGCTCATGCCAAATACACCTATGGTAGGCGTATTTGATACAGCTTTCCATCAGACTATGCCGCCTGAATCATATATTTATGCTATTCCTTATGAATATTATCAGAAGCATGGTATCAGAAGATACGGATTCCACGGAACTTCTCACAAATATGTTGCAGAGAGAGCTTCAAAAATGCTAAATGTTAATTTAGATGATCTTAAACTTATAACTTGCCATTTAGGTAACGGTGCTTCTGTATCTGCAATCAAGAGAGGTAAGTGTATCGATACATCTATGGGATTTACTCCGCTTGAAGGTCTTGTAATGGGAACAAGAAGCGGTGATATTGACCCTGCTATCGTAACATATATAAGAGAAAAAGAGAATTTGCCTCAGGGTAAAGCTAACGAAATTTTAAATAAGAAATCCGGAGTTTTAGGTATTTCCGGTGTTTCCAGTGATTTTAGAGACTTGGAAGAAGCTGTTGCAGACGGAAATGAGAGAGCGGCATTAGCGCTTAAAGTTTTCGCTCATAAAGTAAGATTCTATATCGGAGCATACATTGCAGAGATGAACGGTGTTGATGCCATCGTCTTTACTGCCGGAGTAGGTGAAAACGATGTAAGCATGAGAGAGATAATATGCAATAACTTAGGTAATTTGGGAATCAAACTTGATCCTGTAAAGAACAAGGTGAGAGGCAAAGAAACTATAATTTCCGCAGACGATGGAAGAGTTAAAATTCTCTTGATACCTACAAACGAAGAGCTTATGATTGCTAGAGATACTTATGATATCGTTACAGGAGTTGTAAAATAAAAAAATAGTTGACAAGATATATATATAAAGTATATACTTAAGCAGTTGACGAGTAAAAAGGAGGTGTAAAACATGGCAGTACCTAAGAGAAAAACGTCAAAAGCCAGAAGAGATAAGAGAAAATCTGCTAATATGAAGATGACTGCACCTGGACTTTCAGTTTGTCCACAATGTCATGAACCTAAACTCCCTCATAGAGTTTGCCCTAATTGCAATTACTATGATGGTAAGGAAGTTATAAAAGCAGAGGCTTAAGATGAATTATTAAACGGCAAACATTATCGTTTGCCGTTTTTTACTGGTGTTATTTTATGGAAGCTTACCTTTTCTCACAAAACTTTTAAAATGTTGCGTTTTAAGAGAGATTTTGAGCTATTTTCTCTTAAAATAATAATAAACATGAGGTTTTAGAGGAATATTAAGTAAATTTTATCTGTATTTTCTCTCAAAATGCAGTAAAATTATTTTTTGAGAGAAAAAAAATCGGAAAAATTCTCTAAATGAGCATGATTTTTTGAATATAGTGAGAAAACCTGGAGATCCCAAAAGAAACTTTATAAGAAATATATAAAAATATCCTGACACAAAAAAGTGTCAGGATATTTTTGTCTGTATTCTGAAGATTTTCCGACTTATCCGGAGAATCCTTTTTTCCTATTTAACTAAATCGAACTCTTTGAGAGTATCGTATACCAAGTATTGAGTCTTGTTACTTGGAGGACACATAGGCAATCTGTATTCTGCATTACACATGCCCATCATAGACAGAGCAGCTTTTACGGGCACAGGATTAACCTCAGAAAAGATAGAATCTATAAGAGGCTTTATTTTAACCTGTTCTTTTCCGGCTGCAATATAATCTCCGTCAAGGTATTGATGTATCATAGAGGAATATCTCGAAGGGATTATATTTGAAACTGTTGAGATACATCCTATTCCGCCAAGGGAAAGGATAGGAACGGTTTGGTCATCATTGCCGGAATATAAATCAAAGTTATCGTTTATACAGGCTGCTGTTTCGCATATTTGAGAAATATTGCCTGAAGCTTCTTTGATTCCGATGATATTAGGGTGACCGGAGAGAATTTTTACTATTCTCGGTGATATATTTACACCTGTTCTTGATGGTACAGAATACATTATTATAGGTATGGATACTTTATCTGCTACAGTTTCATAATGGGCAATAAGCCCTGAATCCGTACATTTATTATAATAAGGAGTAACGATTAAAAGACCGTCAGCTCCGGTATTCTCCATTTCTTTTGCCAGTTCAACTGTAGTAGAAGTCGAGTTGGTACCTGCTCCTGCTATGACAGGAACTCGTTTGTTTGTTAAATCTACTGCGAATTTTACGAGCTGGGCTTTTTCGGTAGGAGAGAGAGTTGCGGCTTCTCCTGTTGTACCGCAGATTACAAGAGCATCTATACCCTGGCCGATTTGCCATTCGATGAGTTTACCCATAGAAACATAATCTATTTTTCCATCTTTGAAGGGTGTAATGAGGGCAGTTGCAGCCCCTGTAAATAATGGCAATCTAACACTTCCTTTCAGCATATATTAATTATAAATTATTATATTCATCTAGGCTTATTTTGTTGAAAACACTGGTGAAAAGTGATACAATAAATTGTTATAAATATTGATTTAATTATAAACTTGAAATAGAGAGGTATTTTTTATGAGTAAAAAACTTAGAGTGGGAATTTTAGGCGGAACAGGAATGGTGGGACAGCGTTTTATTTCTCTGCTTGATCAGCATCCTTGGTTTGAAGTGGTGACTATTGCTGCCAGCCAAAGAAGTGAAGGTCTTCGTTATGAAGATGCAGTGAGCGGCCGCTGGAAGATGGAAACTCCGATTCCAGATTCAGTAAAGAATATAAAGATTATGAATGTAAACAACGTCAAAGAGGTTGCTGAAACTGTAGATTTTGTATTCAGCGCTGTAGATATGACAAAAGAAGAGATTAAGGCCATCGAGGAAGAGTATGCGAAGACTGAAACTCCGGTAGTTTCAAATAACAGCGCTCATAGATGGACGCCTGATGTACCTATGGTAATACCTGAGATAAACTGCGATCATTTCAAAATTATAGAAGCACAGAAAAAACGCCTTGGAACTAAAAAAGGTTTTATAGCAGTTAAACCTAATTGTTCTATACAGAGTTATGTGCCTGCTCTCAATGCATGGAAAGAATTTGAGCCGTATGAGTGTATAATTACAACTTATCAGGCGATTTCAGGTGCGGGAAAGGATTTTAAAGCTTGGCCTGAGATGGTTGAGAATATCATACCTTATATTGGTGGAGAAGAAGCAAAAAGTGAAGATGAGCCGCTTAGAATATGGGGCAGGGCAGACTTAGAAAGAGGAGAAATTGTAAAAGCTGATGAGCCTAAAATCTCATGCCAGTGTCTCAGAGTTCCGGTTTTGAACGGACATACTGCCGCAGTTTTTGTAAAATTTAAGAAAAAACCTACAAAAGAGCAGTTGATAGAAAAACTTGAAAATTATAAGGGATTCCCTCAGGAAGAGAAGCTTCCTATGGCACCTGAACAGTTTATAAAATATTTTGATGAAGATGACCGTCCACAAGTTAAAGCAGATGTGGATAGAGATAAGGGAATGGGTATTTCTATTGGAAGAATCAGAGAGGACAGCATATATGATTATAAATTTGTAGGCCTTTCTCATAATACGATAAGAGGCGCTGCAGGCGGAGCTATATTATGCGCAGAAGCGCTTACGGCTAAGGGGTATATTAAAGAAAAATAAGGAGAAGAGATTATGACGTATTTTGAGTCGATTATTTTAGGACTTACTCAGGGCCTCGCAGAATTTTTGCCTATAAGTAGTTCTGGACATCTGGCATTGCTTCAGCAGTGGTTTGGGATAGAAGAAGATAAGGTTTTGCTGTTTGCAGTACTTTTGCATGTAGGAACTCTCATTTCGGTATTTATCGTGTATTGGAGAGATATTTGGGAATTGATTGTGGAATTGTTCCTTACAATCAAGGATATATTTACCGGCAAAGGTCTTAGACTAAAGGAAAGACCTGTAAGAAAACTGGGAGTTATGATAATAGTAGCTACAATACCTACAGGAATAATAGGAATATTATTTAATGATTTTTTTGATAGTCTTTATACGTCTGTGATTCCTATAGGTATAGGTCTTATTATAACAGGATTCTTATTGATATTTGCAGAAAAGATAGGCAGTTCTAACCGTGGAATTCAGCAGATGAATTACAGGAACGCTATATTTGTTGGTATAGTACAGGGCGTTGCTATTTGCCCCGGAATTTCAAGGTCAGGTTCGACACTTTTCGGAAGCTTGATGTGCAATTTAGACAGGAAATTTGCGGTTAAGTTTGTATTTTTAATTTCGATTCCATCAATTTTAGGTTCAGCTATAATGGAAGCGCCTGCTGCCATTGAGGCAGGTCTTGATATGTCACAGCTCGGACCTATACTTGCCGGTATGGCGGTGGCTGCGATTTCGGGGCTTATTGCAATTAAAACAATGATAAAAATTGTTTCCGATAAAAAATTAAGCTATTTTTCATACTACGTATGGATTTTAGGTCTTATAGTAGTTGTCTATGGAATATTGCAGAATATCGGTTTAATATAACAAAAGCTAATCGATTTATTTAACAGAAAGGATTTTAACATGGCAGAAAAGAAAAGAGGACCGGGAAGACCATCCGGCTCAAAAAATAAAAAAACTGCCCCAAAGTCAGAGTCCAAAGCAAAGGAAAAGGCTAAAGAAATTCAAGCCAAAAGGAAGGCAGACAGAAGGGTAATGGACGAAATATGGTCCATAATAGCCATAGCGCTGGGAGTGTTCTTGGTAATAGCGACCTTTACCAGCGGAGCCGGACAGTTCGGGGAGATGGTTGGAAACTGTCTTAAAGGATTGTTTGGCTTTGTGGCATATATACTGCCGTTTTATTTGATATTATTCGGCGTTTTGCTGTTTGCCAGACAGACGGCTTCTATTTCAGTCAAGACTGTTTTGCTTGCTTTCTTGCTTTTGTGGATGCTGGCGTCTATGAATTCTATAAGGTTTATAGATGCAGAAAATATAAAATTGTCTTTTTCGGCCATGGGAGACTTTTATGAAACAGGAGTAACTCTCAAGAGCGGTGGGTTATTTGGTATGATTTTATCGTCGCTTTTGATAAAATGGTTTGGAACATCAGGGTGCTGGATATTTACCGTTGTTGTTACTTTGGTGTGTTTGTTACTGATAATAAATACTCCTGTTTCAAGATTTATAAGAAAAATAGGAGATAGAATCGAGGAGAAAAAGCTTATCAAAGAAAATGCTCATCTTGATATGGACATCAAAGATGATCAATCTGAGTTGATAGTGAAAGATGTACCTGTAAAGGAAACGATTAGATCAAAGCATGATATTAAAATTGTAAATGGAAACTCTTCTCAAAAAAGTGAAAGTGCCAATACCTCTTCAAATATTAAAAAAGTTAAGAACAATGTTCTAGATTATATGAAAGATGATTCACTTTTTGGTGGAAGCACATCTTCCGGTACATATGGTCTTGAAGAAAAAGAAGATTATGGTCATGGGTATGGAATAACCGGAGACCCGAGCAGAAACGTTGTAAATTTGGGAAAAGAAGAGACAGGCGCACCATCTGCACTTTATAATGATAAGCCTGATGATGTCTGCACAGAAAAAGTTCAAGAAGCAGCAGAGCCAACAGTAATTGGCAGAGAAGAATATACTCCTGAGAAAAAGATTACAAAAAAAGAAGCAAGGGAAGCCATGCTTTCTAAAGAAGAGATAAATCAGACGCAAACATCAAAAGGCTATAAGATGCCGCCTATAGACCTTATGGAAAAGAATAAAGGCAGTGTTAAGACCAATGACAGAGCGCTTACTGAAAAAGCTCAGAAGTTAGAAGAAACATTGAAAAACTTTCATGTTGATGCAAGAGTTGTTCAGGTTACTCAGGGACCTACAGTCACCAGATATGAGATTCAGCCGTCTGTGGGTGTTAAAGTAAACAGTATAGTAAGGCTTGCAGATGACATTGCACTTAATTTGGAGGCGAAAAGTATCCGTATAGAAGCGCCTATTCCAGGGAAAGCAGCAGTAGGCATAGAAGTTGAAAATGATTCTGTTACCATGGTTCATATGAGAGATATAATCGACTCTCAGGAATTTAAAAACAGCAAATCTAAGATTACCTTTGCAGTTGGTAAAGATATAAGCGGCAAGGCAATCGTTGCTGATTTGAAAGCTATGCCTCATTTACTTATAGCAGGTTCCACAGGCTCGGGCAAATCTGTATGCATAAATGGAATAATTACAAGTCTGCTGTACAAAGCTAAGCCTGATGAAGTGAAACTTATTCTTGTGGATCCTAAAGTTGTAGAACTTGGCAACTATAACGGAATTCCTCATCTGATGATACCTGTTGTTACAGATCCGACTAAAGCAGCCGCAGCTCTTAACTGGGCTGTTGCTGAAATGACTGACAGATATAAAAAGTTTGCAGAAGCAGGAGTCAGGGACTTAGAGTCGTATAATGAATTTGCAAGAGCAAATGAAGAACATGACAAAGTTATGCCTCAAGTTGTAATAATAATTGACGAACTTGCGGATTTGATGATGGCCGCGCCTTCACAAATTGAAGAGTCTATATGTAGATTGGCTCAGATGGCAAGAGCTGCCGGAATGCATTTAATTGTTGCAACTCAAAGACCGTCAGTAGATGTAATTACAGGAGTTATTAAAGCAAATATCCCGTCGAGAATTGCGTTTGCTGTTTCATCTCAAGTAGATTCAAGAACTATTTTGGACATGCAGGGTGCTGAAAAGCTTGTAGGAAAAGGGGACATGCTCTTCAATCCTATGGGAACTGGAAAACCTGTGAGAGTACAGGGTGCATTCATATCTGACAGTGAAGTAAACCGAGTTATAGATTTTGTTAAAGGACAAGTTGAGAATGTAGACTATAATCAGGATGTACTTACAAGAATAGAAAGAACGGAACAAGGAGCTGCGGATGATGACGGAGATGAGCTTTTGCCGGATGCTATAGAGTTAGTGGTAAAAAGCGGCCAAGCATCAGTTTCAATGCTTCAAAGACGGTTTAGGATAGGATATAATAGGGCTGCAAGAATAGTTGATATGATGGAAGCAAGAGGCATAGTAGGACCTCAAGACGGCAGCAGACCTAGACAAGTTCTAATGTCAGAAGAAGAATATAATCTTATGAATGAAGAAACCGAGGAAATATAAATTTATGAAAGTATATATGGAGACGCTTGGTTGTCCTAAAAATTTCAATGATACTCAGGTAGCCAAAGGTATTTTGCAGGAATCCGGGATAGATATTACTGATAGTATAGAGCAATCAGATGTGATAATCTTGAATACATGCGGTTTTATAAATGATGCTAAAAAAGAGTCTATAGAGAGAATTTTTGAATTAGCGGAATATAAAGTTTACGGTAAAAGTCTTATTGTCTCTGGATGTTTGTCACAAAGATACAGCAGTGATTTAGTTTTAGAAATGCCTGAGGTAGATTGTTTCTTAGGAGTTAACGAATATAAAAAACTACCTGAAATTTTAGAAAACCTAGACCAGGTCAGTAAGAATCAAGTAATGGAATGTCCTGATGATATACTTGAGAAGTTACCAAGGGTATTGGAGAATAATCCTTATACTGCAACTTTAAAAATTGCAGAAGGGTGTGATAACAGGTGCGCATATTGTGTTATTCCTGATATAAGAGGACATTTCAGAAGCAAAAGGCGTGAAGATGTGATCGATGAAGCAAAATGGCTTGCTTCAAGAGGATGCAAAGAGCTTATTCTAATAGCGCAAGATGTAACTCTTTACGGAAAGGATATCTATGGCAAGTTAGCTCTTCCTGAGTTATTAAAGGAGCTATGTAATATAAACGGAATAAGATGGATTCGTTTGATGTATTGCTATGAGGATAGAATTACCGATGAACTTATTGAAGTCATGGCTTCGGAAGAGAAAATATGTCATTATATTGATATTCCTATTCAACATTCCAGTGATAGTGTGCTTAAAGCTATGAGACGTCGTTCTACGGAGAAGTCCATAAGAGAGACAATAACTAAGCTAAAGAGTGCTATACCTGATATACACATTAGAACTACGTTGATTACAGGTTTCCCCGGAGAAACTGAAGAAGACTTTGAATGCCTTTTAGACTTTGTTGATGAGATTAAATTCGACCGGCTCGGTGTGTTTGCCTATTCTCAAGAAGAGAATACGCCTGCCGGTGAAATGGAAAACCAGATTAAGCAGGATATAAAAGACCAGCGAGTTGATGCTATTATGAGGAGACAGCTTGATATTTCACTAGAAGGAAACAAACAGAAGATAGGGGAGATTCTGGAGGTTTTGGTAGAGGAGCAAGACGAGACGGGAAGTTACATAGGAAGAACTAAGTATGATGCTCCTGAAATAGATAATTCAGTTATATTTGATTCACAAAGGGAGCTTAAACCTGGTATGATAGTAAAGGTAAAAATTTTGGATGCATTTGATTATGATTTGACAGGTATGGAGGTATAAACATGAATTTACCTAATAAATTGACTATTGCAAGAGTAATTGCAGTACCGTTTTTTATAGGGGCCTATTATTTAGAGTGGTATATCGCAGCATTTTTTATATTTGTTGCAGCATCTTTTACGGATATGCTTGATGGTAAGATCGCGCGCAAATATAATCTTGTAACAAACTTCGGCAAGATAATGGATCCGCTGGCGGATAAAGTTTTGGTTTATTCGGCATTATGCCTTATGATTCCTTTTCTTGTGCCTGCTTGGATGCTTATAATTATCTTAGCGAGAGAGTTTACTGTTGCAGGCATGAGAACAGTAGCTGCATCTGAGGGGACTGTCATAGCTGCCGGAATGAGCGGCAAAATTAAGACAGTGCTTCAAATGATAGCTGTTTGTTTACTGTTATTAGTTCCGGCATTTCCTGATTTTGAACTTCTTTGGTATGGAGCACAAGGGTTCCTTTGGGCGTCGCTTATCATGACTGTATATTCAGGAATAGAATATGTATGGAAGAACAGACAAATTTTTTCGATTAAATAGGAGACTTACACGATGAAAACAGCACTTCTTACTGTTGGGACAGAAATACTTTTCGGACAGATTGTAAATACCAATGCGGCATTTCTCTCTCAGGAACTTAACAACTTAGGATATGATGTAATGTATCATTACAGCGTTGGAGATAATCCTAAACGACTTGAAGATTTGATTCATTTCGCTTTTCACGATTGTGATATGGTAATAACCACGGGAGGACTTGGTCCTACTCAGGATGATTTGACTAAAGAAGTCATAGCCAAGGCTATGGGCGATGAAATAGTTCAAAATGAACAATGTCTTAAGGATTTATTAGGTAAGTATGAAGAGATGGGTAGACATATGTCTGAAAATAACCTTAAGCAGGCTAATATGCCGTCAAAAGCTATTCCACTGCCTAATGACCAGGGAACTGCTCCCGGATTCTGGCTTGAAAAAGATGGAAAGATAATAATAGCAATGCCCGGACCTCCAAGAGAGATGACTAATATGTTTAAAAAGCAAGTTAAACCTCGATTGGAAAAAATGCAGGACAGTGTTATATATTATAAGATTCTTCGTGCTTTTGATCTTGGAGAGTCAAAAATGGAGACTGTGCTGCTGCCTCTGATAAACGGACAGACAGATCCTACTATTGCCACATATGCAAAAGAAGGAGAATGCAGTCTTAGAATAGCATCAAAAAGAGCTACTTTGGAAGAAGCCAAAGAAGCCGTTTCCCATATGGAAGCCAAGGTTCTTGATATAATCGGAAACTTTGTATATAGTTGTAATGACGAAGAGCTTATAGATGTGGTAGGCAAAATGCTCATAGAAAAAAATATATCGGTATCTTGTGCAGAGTCATGTACAGGCGGACTTTTTGCAGGCGCTCTTACAGATATTCCGGGGATTTCATCCATATTTGATAGAGGAATAGTTACTTACAGTAACAGAGCGAAGATTGAGGAGCTGGGAGTAAAAGCAGAGACTCTTGATAAATTCGGAGCAGTAAGTGAAGAGACAGCCTGTGAAATGTCAGCAGGACTTCAAAAGAAAACAGGTTCTGATTTATGCATATCTGTTACAGGTATTGCAGGTCCCGGAGGCGGAACAGAAGAAAAACCTGTAGGGCTTGTTTACATAGGCATAGCATATGAGGGCAAAGTCACTGCTGTAAAGTCACAGTACAGAGACGTCAGCAGACGCTGGAATAGGGATTATGCTGTGCTTAATATGCTTTGGCAGATTTATAAGAGAATAAAATAACCGCTTTGTCAAAGCAATCAAAAGTATTGACAAAAATAAATATATCAAGTATGATTAATTATACCCCTATGGGGTATAATTTTTTATATAAGGAGAATTAAATGGATAATAAAGAGAAAAATATAGATAATAAAAAAACTACAATGAGAACTGAAGAAGAACGAAAGAAGCTGATACATCGCCTTAATCGTATAGAAGGTCAGATAAGAGGAATCAAAGGAATGGTCGAAAAAAATGACTATTGCACAGACATTTTGATGCAGTCAGCAGCAGTAAATGCAGCTATTAATGCGTTTAATAAGGAATTAATAGCAAGTCATATAAAAGGCTGTGTAGCTACAGGGGTAAAAAATGGAGATGATGAAGTTATAGATGATCTGGTAGTCACACTTCAAAAATTGATGAAATAGGAGAGATAGATGGAACAATACAATGTAACAGGTATGAGTTGTGCAGCATGCAGCGCACGAGTTGAAAAAGCAGTATCAAAGCTTGCGGGTGTTGATTCATGCTCTGTTAGCTTACTTACAAATTCCATGGGTGTAGAAGGTTCTGTGTCTTCTGCCGAAATAATAAGGGCAGTTGAAGAAGCAGGATACGGAGCAACGCTAAAACATGCAAAAACTACCGAAGATAGTCAGGGAAGCGTTAATGTTGAGGATGATATACTTAAGGACAGGGAGACTCCCGTCTTGAAACAACGATTGTTTGCCTCAGTGACATTTTTGATAGTGCTTATGTATTTTTCTATGGGAACCATGATGTGGGGCTGGCCGGCACCGTCATTTATTGAAAATAATCATGTTGCCATGGGAATATTACAGATGTTGCTTTCAGGAATTGTCATGGTAATAAATCAAAAGTTTTTTATAAGTGGATTTAAAAGCTTATGGCATAGAGCGCCTAATATGGATACGTTGGTGGCGCTTGGTTCGGCTGCGGCTTTTGGATACAGTACTGTAGCTCTTTTTGCCATGACCGATGCACAGATGAAAGGCGATCACCAAGCTGTAATGCATTATATGCATGAATTCTATTTTGAGTCAGCTGCAATGATATTGGCGCTTATTACTGTAGGAAAAATGCTTGAGGCACGTTCTAAAGGAAGAACTACAGATGCTCTTAAAAGTTTGATGAAGTTGGCGCCTAAGACTGCTGTTATAATTAAAGACGGAAAAGAGACAGAAGTGCCAGTTCAGCAGGTTAAAAAGGGTGATTTATTTGTAGTAAGACCGGGAGAAAATATTCCTGTGGATGGAGTTGTAGTTCAAGGCAACAGTGCTGTTAATGAATCAGCGCTTACAGGTGAGAGTATTCCTGTAGATAAGTCTAAAGGAGACATGGTTTCAGCGGCTACTCTCAATCAGTCCGGCTTTATAAAGTGTGAAGCTACAAGGGTAGGGGAAGATACAACTCTTTCACAGATCATACAGATGGTAAGCGATGCAGCGGCAACTAAAGCTCCCATTGCTAAGATTGCAGATAAAGTTTCAGGAGTTTTTGTACCAATTGTAATAGCTATTTCGCTTGTAACGATAGTAGCATGGCTTCTTTTAGGAGAAGAAATAGGATTTGCTTTGGCAAGGGGAATATCTGTCTTGGTAATAAGTTGTCCGTGTGCATTGGGACTTGCAACTCCCGTAGCTATTATGGTAGGCAACGGAATGGGTGCGAAGAACGGAATATTGTTTAAAAATGCAGTTTCTCTTGAAGAAACAGGAAAAGTGCAGATAGTAGTATTGGATAAAACCGGAACTATAACATCGGGAGAACCTACAGTTACAGATATTATTCCGGCAGATGGCATTTCGGAAGATGAGCTTATGAAAATGGCATATGCGCTAGAATCAAAAAGTGAGCATCCTCTTGCAAAAGCTATATTGAGAAAAGCTTTATATGAGGGTATAAAAGCTGAAGAAGTATCTGATTTTAAGGCTTTGCCGGGAAATGGTCTTGAGGCAGTTTTAAAAGGCAAGAAAGTAAGCGGAGGAAATTATAAGTTTATAAAAGATTTGGCCCATATTACGGAAGACATATCAAAAGAGTCTGAGAGACTTGCAGATATGGGTAAAACACCTTTGTTTTTCGCATGTGAAGGTAATCTTTTAGGTATTATAGCGGTAGCTGATGTCATAAAAGAAGACAGTTATACAGCAATAAGAGCTATAAAGAACATGGGAATAAGAGTTGTAATGCTTACAGGCGATAATGAAAAGACTGCAAATGCCATAGGAGCTGATGCCGGTGTAGATGAAGTAATTGCTGGTGTTTTACCTGATGGAAAGGAAAGCGTAATACGCAGCCTTAAAGAAAAAGGAAAAGTGGCCATGGTAGGAGATGGCATCAATGATGCACCTGCTTTAACAAGAGCTGATATAGGAATAGCTATAGGAGCAGGAACAGATGTGGCTATTGATGCTGCCGATATAGTTTTGATGAAGAGCAGCCTTTTAGATGTTCCTGCGGCTATAAGGCTGAGTAGAGCTACTCTTAGGAATATTCATCAAAATTTGTTCTGGGCGTTTATATATAATATAATAGGTATACCTTTGGCTGCCGGAGTTTTTATATCGCTGCTTGGATGGCAGCTGAATCCAATGTTTGGAGCAGCGGCAATGAGCTTATCTAGCTTTTGCGTAGTTTCCAATGCATTACGGTTGAATTTGTTTAAAATGTATGATTCTAAGGGGGATCATAAAGTTAAGAATAAATTGAAAAAAGAAGAGGAGACAGAAGTTATGAACAAAACTATGAAAATCGAAGGAATGATGTGCGGACACTGTGAGGCTGCTGTAAAGAAGGCACTAGAGTCTTTAGAGCAGGTTGACAAAGCTGAAGTAAGCCATAGTGAGGGAACGGCATATGTAACACTTAATGCAGAGATTTCTGATGAAATATTAAAAAATCAAGTAGAATCCCAAGACTATAAAGTAATTGAAATAAATTAGTTTTTAGTTATAAACAATCCAAGTATACCATTGAAAATACCCTGAGGAGCCATACTCTTTGGGGTATTTGATTTACTTGCTAAAGTTGACAAATACACCCATAAAAAGTAAAATAAAAATATTAATTTTCCACAGAAAAAATATAAAAAATCCTTGACCGAAAAGTAAATATAAGTTATTATATTAATAAGAACAAATGTTCGATTTGGAGGAAAAAAGATGGCTGTAAATAAAAATGAAAAAGAAAAAGCTCTTGAAGAAGCATTAGCGCAGATACAGAAACAGTTCGGCAAGGGTTCTATTATGAAACTTGGAGAGAAAGGCGCACAGATGAATGTAGAAGCCATATCTACAGGTTCAATAAGTCTGGATCTTGCAACAGGAATAGGCGGCGTACCTAAGGGAAGAATCATCGAAATATTTGGTCCTGAATCTTCAGGTAAAACTACACTTACATTACATATTGTTGCAGAAGCTCAAAAAAAAGGAGGAAGAGCGGCATTTATAGATGCTGAACATGCTCTTGATCCCGTATATGCAAAGAATCTTGGCGTAGATGTTGAGAATTTGCTTGTTTCACAGCCTGATACGGGAGAACAAGCTTTAGAAATTTGCGATATGCTGGTAAGAAGCGGAGCTTTGGATGTAATAGTAATAGATTCAGTTGCTGCATTAGTACCAAAAGCTGAGATTCAAGGGGATATGGGTGATTCCCATGTTGGTCTTCATGCTCGCTTAATGTCGCAAGCATTGAGAAAGATTACAGGAAGCATAAACAAATCAAATACATGTGTAATATTTATAAACCAGCTTAGAGAAAAAGTCGGCGTGGTTTATGGTAATCCTGAGGTTACTACAGGAGGAAGAGCTTTAAAGTTCTATTCATCTATGAGATTAGATGTTAGAAAAAGCGAGACTATTAAAACAGGTGATAATATAATGGGCAACAGAACTAAAGTTAAAGTAGTCAAGAATAAAGTTGCACCTCCATTTAAGCAAGCTGAATTTGATATAATGTATGGGGAAGGCATTTCCAAAGAAGGAGATATCCTCGATTCTGCTGTAGATGCTAAATTACTTGAAAAGGCTGGTTCTTGGTATAGTTATAAAGGTGAAAGAATAGGACAAGGACGTGAGAATATTAAACTATATCTAAAAGAACATCCTGAAGTTGTAGAGGAGCTTGAAAGCAAGCTGCTTGATATAATGAAAGGCAATACAGAAGATAATAAAGAACCTGAGGTGTCCGAGGAAGATTTTTCAGAGATAATGGATATGCTTATAGATGAAGATGGCGTAGTTATTGAGTAATAAAAAAATAAAAGCGACAGGGTATTAAGTTCTCTGTCGTTTTTAATTATATTCGTAGGAGAAAATATCAATGCATGAGAGCAGACTGTTTAAAATCGTATATTATTTGCTTTATAAGGGATACGCTACAGCGTCTGAACTTTCAGAAGAGTTTGAGGTATCAGTCAGAACAATTTATAGAGATGTTGATACTCTAAGCGGAGAAGGTATTCCCATTTATACGGAAGCAGGCAGAAACGGCGGTATTCGTTTGATGAATGATTTTGTTTTAGATAAGACGTTATTGTCAGATGAGGAAAAACAAGAGATTCTCGCAGCGTTGCAGAGCATAAACAATACTCAGAATATCAACAGCAGTCAAACATTACAGAAACTTTCTGCAATATTTCAGCTTAATTCAGAAAACTGGCTTGAAGTGGATTTTTCCAGGTGGGGTAATAAACAGTTTGACAATGAAAAATTTGAACTGCTTAAGTCAGCTGTTATTAAGTGCAGAAATGTTAAAATTCATTATGCCAGTTCTTATGAAATCATAAGTGAAAGGACATTACAGCCATTAAAACTTGTTTACAAAGCAAAAGAGTGGTATTTAAAAGCATTTTGTACAGAAAAACGTGATATAAGAACATTCAAGTTAAATCGTATTTTAGATTTGGAAATTTTGAATGAGAATTTTGAAAAACCAGATTTTACAATGTGTTTAGGACCTATAGATTCATTTGAGCGAGAATATAATCAAGTTACACTTGGTTTTCCGAGAGAAATGGCATATAGAGTTTATGATGAATTTGATAAAACACAAGTAAAGCATCAAGATAATGGTGATTTAATCGTTTCTGCAGAGATGCCGGAAGATGGATGGTTGATAGGATTTCTGCTGTCTTTTGGAACACAAGTGGATATAATTTCACCTGATTATTTGAGAGAAATAGTAGCAGAGCAGGCAAAATTAATATATGAAAAAAATAAAACTTGACATATGGTGTCAACATTACTTTATTAAAATTATATGTAGAAGTTTTAATTTATAATGTATGATAAAAGAAAGGAAGATAAATATGGCAAGGCCAATAACAAAAGCAGATTTATTAGAAGCAGCTGCTGCCAATTATGAAAAGTTGAATATGATTATTTCTGAATTGACAGAACAGGAGCTCAATACACCTTTTGATTTTTCAGATGATGTAAAAAAGAAAGAGGCTCACTGGAAAAGAGATAAGAATCTTAGAGATGTTTTAATTCATCTGTATGAGTGGCATCAACTTTTGCTGAACTGGGTAAGATCCAATCAAAACGGAGATGAAAAACCATTTATTCCTAAGCCTTATAATTGGAAAACTTACGGCAGTATGAATTTAGAGTTTTGGGAAAAACATCAAGATACGTCATTGGAAGATGCAAAGAATATGGTTGATAATTCGCATATGCAAGTTATTAATTTGGCTGAAATTTTCTCAAATGAAGAGTTATTTTCTAAAGGCGTTTACAAATGGATTCATGGAAGTACTTTGGGTTCATATTTTGTCAGCGTTACAGCAAGCCATTACGACTGGGCGATGAAAAAACTAAAAGCGCACAAAAAGAATTGCGCCCAAAAGTTAGGATAGTACAGATGCATTTTGTAGAGGCTAAAGGAATATTGTCTTCAAGAAACGGAATGAACTTATACCGTGGATGTTCTCACGGCTGCATTTACTGTGATTCCAGAAGTAAGTGTTATCATATAGAACATGATTTTGAAGACATTGAAATTAAAGAAAATGCCATTGAATTATTGGAGTATGCCCTTAAACATAAAAGAAAAAAGTGTATGATTGGTACAGGCTCCATGACAGATCCTTATATACCTTTGGAAATGGAAATTGGGAATGTCAGAAAAGCTTTAAATTTGATATACGAGCATGGATTTGGGTTCACTGTTATTACAAAATCGGCTCTTATTCTGCGTGATTTAGATCTTTTACAAAAAATAAACGAAAAGACAAAATGTGTTGTTCAAATGACTTTGACTACTTATGATGAAGATCTGTGCAGAAAAATTGAACCAAATGTTAGTACAACAAAACAACGTTTTGAAGCTTTAAAAAACCTTAGTGATGCAGGGATACCTACTGTAGTGTGGCTGACTCCGATTCTGCCGTTTATTAATGATACGGAAGACAATATTTGCGGAATTTTAGATATGTGTATTGAGGCAAAAGTTTATGGTATAATTTGTTTCGGTATGGGATTAACACTAAGGCAAGGAAACAGAGAGTATTTTTATAAACAGCTAGACCGCTTATTTCCTCATCTAAAAGAAAAATATATGCAAAAATATGGAAGTCAATATATAGTTGAAAGTCCAAATAATAATCATTTAATGGGATTGTTTCACAATAAATGTAATGAAGCAGGGATTGTTCATAATAACAATCAGATATTTAAGTATTTGAATACCTTTGAAGAGAAGGAGAAGACGAGTCAACTAAGTTTTTTCAACTTGTTTCAGCCTTAAATTACTATATTTAGTTATTTACTTTAGAGCAGAAGTGTAGTATAATAGCTTCATGGCGCTGTCAAAAGCAAAGTTTTTGGCGCCTTAGCGAATATTAAATCATAGCAACATATCCTTGTTGATATGACATAATAAAAAACATATGATTTTGATAAAATTTGACGTTATGAATATACTATAGGACAAGTTGTAGGAGGCTTTGCTGTGAAGAATACATTATCCAAATCAAAGTGCATTATACTTATATTGTTGTTAGCAGTTACTTTAATACCAAATACCATATATGCTGATGATACTGAGGAAGATATGACTCCTTATGTTCAATATAATTTTAACAGTAATTTGACTGACTCAAGAGGACATTCAAATTTGACGGCATGGACTTCTACTCCTAGTGATAACAGAAATAACAGTTTCACTGCTTTTGGATCTGATGATAATGGGAACTATTGGCAGTGGAAGTCGACAGCAGCAAGAGGCGGCGGATTTTATATAGATATTGATAAAAATATTGGTGATGAGTATACCATAGGTTTAAAGTTTTCTTTTGAAAATACATATGATGGCTGGAGAAAAATCATAGATTACAAAAATTCAACGGTAGATACGGGATTTTACTTCTACAATAATGGACACCTTAACTTTTATAATTATGGTGTAAACGGAGCCAGTGTCACGCAGGCTAATCAGGTTGTAGACTTAATTGTAAGAAGGAATAAAGATAAAACTTTCGAAGCCTATGTAGTTAATGGTACTACTAAAAAGCTGGATATGTCAGTTATTGACAGCCAAGATCAAGGCGTTCCTGCAGTTATTAATGGTAAAACAAGATTAGGTTTTTTCTTCGATGATATTGCAACTGGATCCGAGGCTTCACCGGGAGGAAAAGTATATAATCTTAAGATATGGGATAGATATGTAGACCCAGATAAAGTTATCGAAGCGCTTCTTCCAAAGGGAAATGTCATTTCTCGTTATATTGATGAAGATGGTGATAAAGTAACAGACGATACTAAGGTGAGCGGAACTACAGGTAAGCCATATTCAGTGAAAGAACAAGAAGTATATGGATATGAGTATTTGAGATCAGAAGGAGCAAATACTACAGGGACTTTCCCTGACGGCGAAACTATTTATGTTAAGTTTATCTACAAATGTCTTATTCCTTACACCGTCACGGCCAGATATGTAGATGAAGACGGGAATAAGCTATGCGAAGATATTATATATAAAGGCGAAGATGGTAAGCCATATCAGGTACATAAGCTTGAAATTGAAGGCTATGACTTTGTTCGAGTTGAAGGAGATGAAACTGGTACATATGTAAAAAAACCTCAGCTTGTTACTTATATATATAAAAAAGCTGAAGAAAAACCATCATTGGAAGAAGGAACTGTAAGAGCCGTTTATGTCGATGAAGCAGGAAATAATATTAATGACGATATAATATATAAAGGTTATATTGATGAGCAGTATAAGACTTCCAAGCTTGTTATAAATGGATATGAATTTAAGCAAGTTATTGGAGCTGAGAGCGGTAAATATGCAAAGACTCCGGCAGAAGTTAAATATGTTTACGCGCAAAAAGAATCATCTGACGAGGATATAGGCGGCAGCGTGATTATAAGATATCAGGACAATAAAGGTTATACTATAAGTTCTGATGTTATTTGCAATGGAAAAATAGGCGATAACTACACTGCTGAAAAGAAGGATATATCCAAATTTAAATTTGATAAGATTATCGGAGAAGAAAAAGGTAAGATTGAAAAAGGCGTTAAGGTTGTAACTGTAGTTTATATTCCTTTGGCCAGTGATGTTATCGCTAGATATGTTGACGATAATGGAATAACCATAGCAAATACAAATATATATTCCGGAGGAATTGGACAGAACTATAAAACTGATAAACTGGAAATTGACGGGTATAGATTGATCAAAATTGACGGAAACGAAACAGGAGTGTTCAGTGAAGACGTACATGTGGTTAAATATGTATACAAGCGCCTTGGAAATATCACTGTAGAATTTGTGGATTTGCTTGGTAATAAAATTAAGGATAATAAACTTTATACAGATTTAGTGGGAGAAGAATATACTTTAACACATCCGGATATTAGAGGATATGAGTTTGTAAGAGCAGAGGGAAATGAATCAGGTCAATATAAAATTGAAAATCAAATATTAAAATATGTCTACGAAAAAATAATTGAAGGAACTGTTACAGTTCACTTTGTTGATCAAGATAATAATAAGATAATAGCTGATAAGGAAATATACGGAAGAGTGGGCAAGCCTTATGAAGTTGACGTGCCAAATATACATGGATATGAGTATTTGAGAACGGAGGGAAAGGCTAAAGGCGAGCTTGTTGAGGGAAATATCGATGTAACGGTATTTTATAAGTTGATTATGCCTAATACTGTAACTGCTAAATATATTGATGAAGATGGCAATGAATTATGTTCTGATATTGTCTATAAAGGATATACAGGAAATAATTACAGGACATCTAAACTTGAAATGTCAGGGTATGAATTTGTAGAGCTTATGGGCTCCGAAAGCGGAAAGTTTAAAAAAGAACCTCAGCTGGTTACATATGTATATAAAAAGCAAGTCCCTGAAAACGGTATGGTTACAGCTATGTATGTAGATGAAGATGGTAATATACTTCACAGTGAATTGTCTTATAGAGGACTTTTGGGTGATTCATATAAAACATCAGAGCTTGTAATGCCAGGATATGAATTGAAAGAGATAATTGGAGATGAGACTTCTTCTTATAAGAAAGAAGATCAAACAGTTAAATATGTTTATGTTGAAAAAGAAACAGAAGAACAATTAGGCGGAACTGTAATTGTTAAATATCAAACCGAAGATGGACTTACAATAAGGTATGATGAAATCTTTAACGGAGATATAGGACAAGATTATAAAGCAATAAGATATCAGATACCCGGATATACTTTTAAAAGAGCAGAGGGTCCTATATACGATTTAAAAACTCGCAGTTTATTTAGAATGGCAAGAGCCGCCGAAAACGGAGAAGAAGGGCAGATAGAGGAAGTTGTTAAGGTTGTTATCATGTATTATGAACCGGAGCCTAAAAAAGATGGAAAAGCGACTTCTGCTATAGCAAAATATGTTGATTCAGATGGAAATACTCTTCATTTTGATAATATTTATAACGGTATAATAGGCGACACTTATAATACTGTTAAAGAAAATATTGAAGGATATGGACTTTTCAAAATAGAAGGTAATGAAAGCGGAATATTTGATGAAGATGTTCAAATAGTAACGTATATCTACAAAAAGGTGGGAAAAGTTATCGTAGAATTCGTCGATGAAGATGGAAATGTTATTAAAAAAGAAGAACATACAGGCTTTATCGGAGATAATATTAAACTGGATAACGGCATAGAAGTAATATTTACGGATAAAGAGCAAAAACTCGTCTATGTTTATGAAAAAACTGCTGAAGCTGATAAGAATCAAACAGTAAAGATAGAGGAAAATAAAGTCGTTAAAACAGGTGATATAAACGAGCCATATTTGAATTTTTACATAGGTCTTTTGTTAATATCAATTATCGGAGCAGCAAATATGCTAAGAAAGATGATAAAGATAAAGTAGATTATTCTTAAGTCAAGTTTATGAAAAGTTTCTATCAAACCCTTGACATTAAGCCATTTTAATGGTAATATAACCAAGTTGAGCCGCGCAGAACGGGTATTAAGCGATATTAGTATATATCCACCCGCAATGGCGAGACTGGATAGAGGAGGATAAAAATATTATGTACGCAGTAATTGAAACAGGCGGCAAGCAGTACAGAGTACAGGAAGGTGACGTTATAACTATCGAAAAGTTAAACGCAGAAGCTGGAGATAAAGTTACTTTTGACAAAGTATTGCTTATGAGCGACGGTAAGGAAGTAAAAGTAGGAACTCCTTACTTGGCAGAAGCTGTAACAGGCAGCGTTGTAGAAAACGGAAAAGGTAAAAAGGTTATTATCTTTAAGTATAAGGCAAAGAAGGATTACAGAAAGAAACAAGGTCACAGACAGCCATATACAGCAGTTAAGATTGAGTCTTTAGGCAAAGCAGCACCTAAAGCTGCAGCTCCAAAGGCAGAAGAACCTAAGGAAGAAGTAAAAGAAGCAAAGACAGCTAAAAAGGTTTCTGCTTCAATGAAAAAGGATGAATTGATTGCTTTTGCTAAAGAAAACAATATTGCTATCGATGAAAAAGCTACTAAAGCAGTTATAATCGAAGCTATTGAAGCAGCTTTAAAGTAATCTTATAATACAAAAGTAGGAGGTGTCGAAATGGCAAGTAAAAAAGGTGTAGGTAGCTCCAAAAACGGTCGTGATTCCGAGTCCAAACGTCTTGGACTAAAAGCAGGCGACGGACAATTCGTAAGTGCTGGAAGTATTTTGGTTAGACAGAGAGGAACTAAGTTCCATCCTGGTAACAATGTTGGTATCGGAGGAGACGATACTCTGTTTGCTAAGATAGACGGAGCAGTTAAGTTTGAAAGAAAAGGCAAGACCAGAAAACAGGTAAGCGTTTATTCAAAAGAAGCTTAATCAGAGATTATGACCCTGTAATACATGTTTTACAGGGTCTTTTTGTAATATGTTGACGGATTGGAGGCTTGCAATGTTTGTTGACAGAGCAAAGATTATAATAAAATCAGGCAAAGGCGGCGACGGTGCTGTAACCTTTAGAAGAGAACCATTTGTGCCGGAAGGCGGACCTGACGGCGGAGACGGCGGAAAAGGCGGAGATGTAGTTTTTCAAGCAGACAGAAATCTCAGGACCCTTATGGATTTTCGCTATAAAAGAAAATATGAGGCGGAAAACGGACAAAACGGTATGAAAAAGAATCGTTTTGGAAAAGCCGGACAAGACTTAATTATAAAAGTGCCTATGGGTACTGTTATAATTGATGAAGAAACCGGGCTTGTTATGAAAGATCTCGTTGCTGACGGAGAAAAATTTGTAGCGGCAAAGGGCGGTAAAGGCGGAAAAGGTAATGTAAATTTTAAAAATTCTGTACGTCAAGCTCCTAATTTTGCAGAAGCAGGCGGAGCCTCAAAAGAAAGAAACGTTATCCTTGAGATGAAGCTTATAGCTGATGTGGGACTTGTGGGATTTCCAAACGTAGGAAAATCATCGCTTTTGGCTGTTGCAACAAGTGCTCAGCCTAAAATTGCCAACTATCATTTTACTACTATTGATCCTAATTTGGGTGTAGTTCAGATTTATGACAGCAGTTTTGTCATGGCAGATATAGCCGGTATAATAGAAGGCGCCAGCGAAGGGCTTGGTCTTGGATTTAGGTTTTTAAAGCATATTGAAAGAACTAAAGTGCTTATTCATGTTGTAGATGTATCAGGCAGTGAAGGCAGAAATCCAAAAGATGATTTCGATAAGATAAATAAGGAACTTGAGGCATATAGTCCAAGAATTCTTAAAAAACCTCAGATTGTTGCAGCGAACAAAATTGACATGATAGATG
This sequence comes from uncultured Peptostreptococcaceae bacterium, assembly GCA_910588185.1. Lineage (GTDB taxonomy): Bacteria > Bacillota > Clostridia > Peptostreptococcales > Anaerovoracaceae > Fimisoma. The sequence continues at coordinate 268,449 of CAJUQR010000002.1, read as the reverse complement.
AAGAATCAGAAGAGTATAAAGATTTTAAAGAATATGTTGAGAGTAAAGGCTACAAAGTGTTTCCTATATCAGCACCTTTAAATATGGGAGTTAAAGAATTGCTCTCTGCGGCTCTTTTGGAACTTCAGAAAATTGAGACAAATTCTGAGGAAGAAGAGATATATGAATTTTTTGATTTTGAATCAGAAGATAAAGACCCTGAGTATAGAAATATCGAAGCAAGATATGATGAAGAAGAGCAGGTATATGTTCTCTGTGGAAAACAGCTTAGTAAGATTTTCAGATCTACAAATTTTAACGATATGGGCTCGCTTAGATATCTATATAAATATATAGAAAGTAAAGGCGCTATAGATAAGCTAAAGGAGCTTGGTCTTGAAGAAGGAGATATAATCCGTATACACGACTATGATATGGAATATTGGGATGAATAAAGTCAATATAAGCTAGCGGAAACGTGACCGCTAGCTTTTTCTCATATATGCAAGACATTATTTTAGGCGATAATTCATAAAATCATATTAAAACATAGGAGGTATTTATGAATTATCGTGATAAGTTTTTGGTGCAAATGATGATATGTTTTGTCATTTTTGCTGCTGCAAGAGGAGTAGCGATGATAGATAATGATAAAATTTCAGAGATTAAAGATACAGTTAAAGGCTACATAGAGAAGAATTATTCAATTGATGAAATAAAAGAAACAGGAGCGGACTTGGTAGATAAGATAGTATCTGCCCCTGCCGTGCTTACAGGAGCTATTATACAAGCTAATGAAATTAATGAATTCGGCGCTCCTATCGATGAAAAAGATACAGATGAGATACAAGCAGTACATGCTGTATCAGGAGGCAGAGTAGTGTATTCTGGTATAGATAAGGAAATAGGGCTTTGTATTAAGATTCAGCATGAGGATAAGATGTCTACATACGGCAATCTTGACAGCATAAGTTCCGTAATGGGAGAACGAGTAAAAAAGGGAGAGATAGTAGGGACATTTGATAAAAACAAAGAGGAAGAATTCTATTATCAATTATCAGACTCTGTGGTATAATAACCTCACGGCGCTAGCAAAATCAAAGATTTTGGCGCCTGAGAGAACATTGAATCATAATTTCTGTGCGCACGGCACAGGCAGCTACCGCTGCTGCGGCATAAATGCCACAATTATGTTATAATGAACGCACGATAATATTTACAGCGTTGCCGCAAGGAAGCATTCATTGAATCATAGCAACATAAACTTAAGTGTCTGTTGACAAAAATTATTAAAACGCAGTCAAAAAGTCAACATAAAAGATAAAATGATGAAAAAACTTATGTTTAATCGTCTTTTTTGTCAACATAGTCCCATAAATATAAATAAATTGTACTATAATCAATAAAATATTGACATTTTTTCTAAAAAAATATTGTTTTTTCAATTGAAAGTGAATAAAATTTATGAGCAAATATGATCCACTATGGAATTATTTAAAAGAAAATAAAAAAGACAGTTATAAATTATCTTATGAAGAAATAAAAGATATTTTGAACTTTGACATAGACCATTCATTCTTGACTTATAAAAAAGACGCAAAAGATTATGGCTATGAGGTGGGAAAAATATCAATGAAAGACAAGACTGTTATCATAAAGAAGGTGTGATTTTGACTAAAAGAATTACTAAAGACGAAATAAACAAGTTGTATGAAGAATGGAAGACTCCTGATCATGTAAAAGCCCATTGCAGGGCTGTTTCAAATGTCGGCGTCAAATTGGCCGAAGAACTTAATAAACACGGTTACAGCTTAGATTTGGAGCTTATAAGAGGAACTGGGCTCATACATGATGTGGCCAGAACGCATGAAAACCATGCAGATTTAGGATATGGTATATTAAAGAATTTGGGATATGATGACGAAGCGAATATAGTAAAAGTTCATATGGGATATCCCAAGTTTAATGATATAAAAAATATTGATGAGTGTGATATTATTTGCCTTGCCGATAGATTAGTTAAAGAGGACAAATATGTAGGACTTGATGAGAGAATAGAATACATTTTGAATAAAGCACCTAAAACTGAGGAAGTAAAGCAGAGAATTTGTAAAAGCAAAGAAATTACAAGGAAGTTTATTGAGGATATAGAAACAGTGATAGAAAAAACTATAGATCAGATGTTTATCGTTCAAGGAAAGCTTGATGAAATATTAAAACAAGTTGAAAAGCCCGGAAGATATATAGGCGGAGAAGTGAATTCCATAAAAAAGGACCACAGTAATCTTAAAGTAAAACTGGCTTTTGCATTTCCTGACATATACGAGATAGGTATGTCTTATTTAGGTATGCAGATTTTGTATAATGCTGTGAATAAAGAAGAAGGATTATGTTGTGAGCGAGTGTTTGCTCCTGCTCCCGATATGGAAGATCTGATGAGAAAAGAAGGTCTGCCGTTGTTTACTTTAGAAACTAAAACACCGCTGAAAGAAATGGATATCGTAGGCTTTACTCTTCAGTATGAAATGTCTTTTTCTACTATTTTAAATATGCTTTCTTTAGCCAATATACCACTTTATTCAAAAGAAAGAGGAGAAGAGTGTCCCATAATAGCAGCAGGAGGACCTTGTGCATTTAATCCTGAACCTCTTGCAGATTTTGTGGACATGTTTTTAATCGGTGACGGAGAAGTTTTGCTGCCTAAAGTCATGAATCTCTATGGGCAGTGCAGAGAAAATCATCTTTCAAAGCGGGAGTTTTTAGAAAAAGTATGTAAATTTGAAGGAGTATATGTCCCTTGTTTTTATGAACCTGAATACAAAGAAGATGGAACCATAAAAAGATTATGTAAATTAAATGAAGATGCTCCTGACAGGGTTATAAAGAATATAATTCCTGATATTGAAGAGGTTGATTTTCCTATAAAGCCTGTAATTCCAATGGTTGAATCTGTACATGACAGAGCGGTTATAGAGACTTTCAGAGGATGCAGCAGAGGCTGCCGTTTTTGTCAGGCAGGAATGATATATAGACCTGTAAGAGAAAGAAGCAGAAAAAAGCTGATAGATTTGGCAAAGAAGCAGATAGAAGCTACAGGAAACGATGAGCTTTCATTGTTGTCATTGTCAACAAGTGATTATTCTGATTTTCATGGTCTTACTCTTGAACTTATGGATTATTGCAAGAAGAATAATGTTTCATTGTCTTTGCCTTCACTTAGAATAGACAAGTTTGCTTTTGAAGTGCTTAATAAAATTCAAGAATATAAAAAGTCAGGTCTTACTTATGCGCCTGAGGCAGGTACGCAGAGGCTAAGAGACGTTATAAATAAAGGTGTTACAGAGGAAGATATATATACATCTGTAGAGGAGGCCATAAAACTTGGTTGGAAGCATATAAAACTGTATTTTATGATAGGTCTTCCTACAGAAACATATGAGGATTTAGACGGAATTGCTGAGATTGCAAAGAAAATAATAGATATCAATCATGAATATAACGGACCTAAAGGCGGCCGTTTTCGTCTAACCGTAAGCGTATCTAATTTTGTACCTAAAGCAGATACGCCGTTTCAGTGGGAAAGACAGAACACTCCGGAAGAATTTGAGGCTAAACATAATTATTTGGAACAGAAGCTTAGAATAAAAGGCGTTACTTTTAACTATCACGATAGTTTTACAAGTGTATGTGAAGCAGTTTTTGCAAAAGGCGACAGAAGATGTGGAAAAGCTCTGATGGAGGCTCATAAACTTGGATGCAGATTTGATGGTTGGACTGAGCATTTTCATCCCGACAGATGGCAAAAAGCCTTTGAAATAAGCGGTGTTTCTCCTGAATTTTATGCATTTAGAGAGAAAAATACAGATGAAATATTGCCGTGGGATCATATAGACTGCGGAGTGAGTAAAAACTTTTTCCTTAAAGAAAGGGAAAGAGCATATTCAGAGGTGATTACTCAAGACTGCAGATATGGCTGCAAAGGATGCGGCTTAAATAAAAAAGTAAAATGTGAGATGGAGGGAATTTATGGCTAACAGATATGTAATTAAGTTTACCAAAACCGGCTATGCAAAATATACCTCTCATTTGGACATGCTCAGATTTTTTAAAAGAGCTTTTCGAAAATCAGGTATTTCATTAAGATATTCAAAAGGTTTTAATCCTCATCCAAAATTGAGCTTTGCGCAACCCCTTTCACTTGGATATTCAAGTTCTTGTGAGCTTTTGGAATTTGAAACGGAAATTCACCATGATCCTGGAGAGATTTTTTCTCTTCTTTTAAACGAAATGCCTGAAGGCATGGAGATAAAGCAAGTTGAGGAGATGGGTGCTGAAGTTAAATCCTTGGCATCATCGGCAGACAGTGCAGAATATATCGTAGAAATTCCTTTTGATGTGGATCAAAATAAACTTAAGGAAATTTGCGGTGCTTATATAGAGCAAGATGAGATTATAGCGCTTAAACGACGTAAAAAAGATAAGAAGATGGTTCCTGTCGATATAAAAAATATGATAAGAAGCTTAGAAGCAAATACTACTCATACGTCTATAGTCTTAAAAATGGATTTGGATTGCGGAAGCGTTTCCAATTGCAGTCCTGAACTTGTAATAAGTTCTTTCTTAGAATTTGCAGATATAAAAGTGCCTAGATACAAAATTGAGGTTGAACGTACTAAGCTTGAGTTCGTATGATAAAAAGATAGAGAAATAAGATGACCATTCAGTTTGAAAAAGAAATATTTAAGAGAGCCCATATTGATTTTAATAAGCTAAATAGATATGGTTTTGCAGAGGAAGGCGGCGTCTATAAATATTCGGAAGTATTTATGGATAATTTTAGAGCGGATATATTTGTGTATGAAGAGGGAGTTGTATCAGGAAAGATATATGACTTAAATACTGGCGATGAGTATACTAATTTTCGTATTGAAAATCAAGCAGGCAAATTTATAAACAGCATACGTCAGGAGTACCAAAACATATTGAAAGATATCTGCAATAGCTGTTTTGACAAACTTTATTTTGTTTCTGAACAGGCGAACAGGGTTGCGGGGCTGATTGAAAAGACTTATCACGACGAGCCCGAGTTTTTATGGGAGACTTCCCCAAAACACGGAGTGTTTAGGAATCCCTATAACAATAAATGGTATGGAATCATAATGAATATTGATAAAGGGAAGATTGATAAGAGCAGTACAGGTGAAATCGAAGTTATAAATGTGAAGTTGGATTCTGCAAAGATACCTTTGTTACTCAAAAAAGAAGGTTTTTACCCTGCATATCATATGAATAAAAAAAATTGGGTTACTATAGTTTTGGACAATACTTTATCAGATGAGGAGATATTGGCATACATAAAAGAAAGCCATATCTATACTGAAACGTCTGGTGAGTGGGTTGTTCCTGCCAATCCTAAGTTTTATGATGTTATAAATTGTTTCAATGATACAGACACAGTTATTTGGAAACAATCCGGTGGTATAAAAACAGGAGATAAGGTATATCTTTATGTTGCCAAGCCATATTCTGCAATTCTATATAAGTGCGAAGTAATAGACGTTAATATTCCATATGAATATAGAGATGAAAATATATCTATGAATAAAGTCATGAAAATTAAACTTTTAGAAAGATATGATAAAGATGTATATTCTTTTGCTAAACTAAATGAATATGGAATCAAGGCAATAAGAGGACCAAGACGAATGCCTGAGGACTTAAGCAAAGAAATGAATTTTAAAATGTAAAAAAATTACAAATAAAAGCTTGACTGCCAGACAAACCAGATGTAAAATAATGTAAAAAGGAGGCGGTGGCTTGGATAAATTAAAGGGAATCAGATGTATTGAGGATTTAAAAGAATTCATATATCTGTATAAAGACGTTATTAAGAAGGTAGCCATGCCGGTTATAGTTGTGGCTGCCGTTTTGATTTTTTGGATAGTAGGACTTAATAAGGATGAGACAATAGTTGAAGAAGTTGATACTAGCAGACATGTTAGTGAAGAACAGAATGATGATTCGAAACTAAAGAATGAAGAAAAGATAAAGATATATGCTGATATAAGCGGATGTGTTGAGAAACCTGGAGTATATGAAGTTGAAGAGGGAACTAGAATATTTCAGCTTATAGAAAGAGCAGGAGGGTTGACAAAAGATGCAGATATTGAGGGACTTAACAGAGCAGAAATAGTAAGTGATGGTCAAAAAATTATAATATATGCAAAAGGAGAAAGCCAGGAATCTGAGAATACAGGTGTTTCTTCATCAGGAAAGATAAATATAAATACGGCAGATGCATCTCAGCTTCAGACAATTTCAGGAGTAGGACCAGTAACTGCAGAAAAAATAATAGAATATAGAAAGGCAAATGGAAAGTTTTCTTCAATAGAAGATATAAAAAATGTAAGCGGCATAGGAGATAAAACTTTTGAAAAAATAAGAGAAAACATTACAATCAGGTAAATGTATAATTTTTTCCAGTTAAGTAAACACTATTTTCGAGGTGATTTATATGTTTACTAGACAAAAGAAGAATTATAAAACTTTCGTATATGTTGCGCTTATCATTATGTTGTGTATTTTAATAGTAGCTCTTATGTGGCCAAAAGAAGCAGAACCTTCCAATAATGATGTCAAAACGGGAACAAATGTTAAAATAAACAATGATGAAGGTAAAGATAAAGACAAGAATAATACTCCTGATAATACAGCAAGCGATAAGCCTAATGGCGTAGATACAGATGTGGATAATCAGAAACCGGTGGTAGATGAAAAGCAAGAGACATATTATGTAGTTAAAAGGAAAGATGATAAGATTTCTGTGTTCTTTTCCAATGAAAGAGGAGAAGAAATAGAGCTGGAAACTACGGATATTGTCTATGATCTTCTTACTCCTGAGGATCAAAGAAATTTTGACGAGGGTATAAAGGCTAAAAGCCAGGAAGAATTATCATCTATTCTTCAAGATTTTGAGAGTTAGGTGGATTTGATGAAAAAAAATATCAAGAAGGCGTTTTTGGTTTTTTGCTGTACAATAGCTGTAATTGGCATAGGGGGACTTGCAGTAAACTATTTGAATGAATCGGCACAGACTGTTCAGGTAGTGAGCGAAAAGGTTTTGATCCCCGGAGGACAGTCTGTTGGCATAAAAATGGATGTAAAAGGCGTTTTAGTAGTAGGACTTGAAGAAATTGAGACGGAGGACTCAGTTGTAAGTCCCGGTTATGATGCGGGAATACAAATAGGAGATATAATACTTTCTATAGATGGTACTGATGTATATTATGCCAAAGAAGTTATTGACCTTATAGAAAAGGCTGACGGAGCAGTTAATATAAAAGTATCCAGAAAAGAGCAAACTCTTGAATTTAAGGTTGCACCTGTTAAAGAATATAAAAGCGGCCAATATAAGATGGGAATATGGGTAAAAGAAAAGATTGCCGGAATAGGGACTCTTTCCTTCTATGATCCTGATAATAACGTATTTGCAGCTTTAGGTCATGGAATATACGAGAGTAAAACTAATACTTTACTGGAAACAGATAAAGGTCAGCTTTTGCCTACAGAAGTAAAATCCATAAGAGAAGGTGTGTCGGGAATTCCGGGAGAGATAAGAGGTATTTTTTATGGCGAAGAAGCTCCTATAGGAATAGTTAAAGAAAATTGTGAATTTGGAATTTATTCCATAGGAACTAACATTGACGGAATAAACTTAGGAAAGCCCATAGTGATGGCATATCAAGATCAGGTTGAAGAGGGGCCTGCTTATATTTTAACTACTATTGACGGTAATAAAGTAGAAAAATTTGAAATAGAGATAACTCATGTAAGTAAACAAAAGGAAGCGGACAGCAAGGGAATAGAAATAGAAGTTACAGATGAGAGATTATTATCATATTGTGGAGGCATAGTTCAGGGCATGAGTGGAAGCCCAATAATACAAAATGATAGACTCGTTGGTGCAGTAACACACGTTTTTGTCAATAATCCTACAAAAGGTTACGGAATTTTTGCCGAATGGATGGTAGAAAAAGGAGGAACAATAGCGGAATAATATACTATATATAGCTTTTGGTCGAAAAAGGTAACAAAAAGTATTTAAAAAGTTTCCCACAAGAATCTTCAATATACTACAATTTCCTTGTAGATGATTTACCAATTTTATCTAATTAATAAAGTAAGAGTGTATCAGGAGGAAAACATGAAGAAGATTAAAGTAGGTATAGTAGATGATAATAAAGACTTTTGTGAAGTAGTTTCACAACATTTAAAAGGCGAAAATAATATTGAAGTGCTTTTTATAGCAAATGATGGTGAAAAAGCAACAGAGTATTTAGGCTCAGGAGCCGAAATCCCTGATGTTTTGGTATTAGATTTAATAATGCCTCATCTTGATGGTTTCGGCGTCCTTGAAGCATTGAACGGTATGCAGTTGCAGAAATATCCAAGAGTAATAATGACTTCTGCGGTTGGACAAGATTCCATAATTCAAAAAGCTATGGTTTTGGGAGCTCAATATTATTTGGTTAAGCCTGTAAATTTGGGACTTTTGACAAAACGAATAAACCAGATAAATGATAATCTTGAGAAGATAATAAACAGCGAGGGAAATAAGGAATCTAATTTAACAAAATCTCTTGTTCTTAAAGATTCAATTATCAATAACGATCTGGAAATAGACATTACAAATCTGATTCATGAGGTAGGAGTTCCTGCACATATAAAAGGTTATAAGTATTTAAGGGATGCCATTACATTAGTTGTAAATAATATGGATCTTTTGGGAGCTGTTACTAAAGAACTATATCCTACTATAGCAGCTATGAATAATACTACAGCAAGTCGTGTGGAAAGAGCAATAAGACATGCTATTGAACTTGCTTGGAATAGAGGAAAATTAGAAACTCTTGATTCACTATTTGGATACACTGTTAAGACAGATAAAGGCAAACCTACTAATTCAGAATTTATCGCAATAATTGCGGACAAGCTTAGACTTGAAAGAAAAGTAGGTTAGATTACATATGAGGTTTACAAAAACTCTCTCCAAAATGACAGTAGCCCATAAGGAAACATTGCAAAACTTATGACTTGCGCCAGGTAAACGGAAAAACAGAAAATGCTATGCAAAAGGTTCGCCGATTGCATAGCATTTTTCTATTTTGGCAAGATATTAGGATTCGATTTTTCAGCGTTCTAACGGAACGCGCAGCCATCACCGCAGGTGATGATCTCAGGGGTTTGGGGACGTGTCACCAACAAGCATTTAGCAGGAATTCCGGGAACGGAAATCCTGCTAAATACACAATCTTACGGAAGATTGCATTGCTTGCCAGTAGTTTACCGGTAGTTTATCCTCAGGTATTGACATTTTAGCCCTGCTTGTGTTATACTGTTATACACAACAGCATAACAGTTAAAACACACGGAGGATGCAGGAATGAAACTGATTATTTCAAATGTATCTGGCGTCCCCATATACGAACAGATTAAACAGCAGATTAAGGCGGCTATTTTATCTGGCGAACTTCAACCCGAAGAAACTTTGCCCTCCCTTAGAACACTTGCTAAAGACTTAAAGATCAGTGTCTTAACAGTGACAAAGGCATACACAGAATTAGAGCAAGAGGGCTTTGTTAAAAATGTGCAGGGACGCGGATGTTTCGTAATGGGGTCTGGTTCAGAACTGATTAAAGAGCAGCTTATTTGCAAAGTAGAAAAAAATCTTATCGAAGCATTAAAAGCAGCAAGAATGGCAAATCTATCCACAGAGGAATTACATCGCCTTTTGGACATTTTAACGGAGGTAAAAACAGATGACTAATTATTTAGAGGTAACGAACCTTTCAAAATCTTTTGATTCCTTCCAGCTTCACAATATCAGCTTTACTTTGCCAAAGGGCTATATTATGGGCTTGATCGGTCCGAATGGTTCCGGCAAAACAACTACAATCAAACTGATTTTGAATATGCTCAAGCGTACCGGTGGCACAGTCAAAGTGATGGGGCTGGATAATATCACAGAAGAACAAAAAGTAAAATCAGAGCTGGGTGTTGTTTTCGATACAAACTATTTCAGTGATGATTGGAAAGTGTCGCAGGTTGAAAAATCCATCTCGGTATTTTATCCAAATTGGGACAGCCAGAAATTTGCGGATATGTTACGGAAATTTCACATTGCACCCACCAAAAAGGTAAAAGAACTTTCCAAAGGTATGCAGATGAAGTTTATGCTTGCCTGTGCGTTTTCATACGACGCAAAACTGCTGATCCTTGACGAACCGACCAGTGGACTTGACCCGGTTTCCAGAGATGAACTTTTGAAAATTCTTTCAGAGTATATTGAAGATGGCGAGCATAGTGTTTTGTTCTCCACCCATATCACCGGCGATTTGGAGCGTGCGGCCGATTATATTACCTACATCAGTTATGGCGAGCTGTTCTTTACTGGCAGCAAAGATGATTTTGTAGATATGTTCCGCATTGTAAAAGGTGGAATGGAGGAACTGTCCGATGATCTGAAAAATAAGGCGGCTGGTATTCGTACATTTCCTACGGGATTTGAGGCGTTGATGAAAACCGAAGATATTAGCGGTTTTTCCAACCTGACCGTTGAGCCTGCCACCATTGATGAAATTGTAGTGTTTACAAGCAAGAAAGGTGACGATTATGAATAATATTTTGAAATCCACAAAATTGGACTTTTCTCTGGTAAAGCCATATATCAAAGTGATTGGGTTTACCATGCTTCTCCCTATCGCTTTTGCGGCCATTAACCGTTCCATCCTGACAGGCGTTTCCTTTGCCATGTGCTTTATCGCCATGACCACAGGCTACACTTTCTCGGTAACGGAAAAAAACAGCATGGAGCGTTTGTATGGGATTTTACCCATCAAGAAAAGCGAAATGGTGACAGGCCGGTATCTCTTTGTTCTTGCACTGGGCGCACTGGCCCTGGTGGTTTCTCTTATCACACAGCCGCTTGTGCTGCGGGCAATGGGTGAAAGTGTTGGGACACTTGATATGATTAGCGCAGCCATCGGCGGCCTGTTCCTGTTCGCCCTTTATACCGTATTTCAAATTCCGGGCTATTATAAATATGGAGCCATCAAAGGCCGTGTGTTCATGTATATTCCGGTGGCTGGATTTTTGGCGACCTTGTTTTTCCTGCCCAAGATGCCCGCAGACAATCCCATTGTGACGACGGTTGTAAGTTCCCCGGTACTGCTGATCGGTCTTGTGCTTGTACTCGTCGTTGTCATGTACGCTGTGTCGATCTGGTTCTCCATTCGGATTATGGAAAACAAGGAAATGTGAGGTGAGCAATATGGATTTCACAATTTTAGCGGTAGTTCTTCTGATTGGCATTGGTATCCCTGTCCGTAACAAGTTGATCCGAAAATATCGGGAAGAAAAGAAGCAGAAAGATAAGGATCGGGATGCAAAATGACGGGTATGGAGAAAACCGAGTTCATCCGTTGTCCCATCTGTGGAAATAAAACACGCGACAAAATTCGGGAAGATACCATCTTAAAAAATTTTCCTCTCTTTTGTCCCAAATGCAAAAGCGAGTGTCTGATTGATATTGAACAATTTCATATAACTGTTATCAAAGCGCCAGACGCACAGCCGCAGAGCCGATAACTCACAAGGTCTGATTCCTTGTGGTTATTGGCTCTTTTTGAATGGAGGTGTCGCTATTAGGCTATGAATGATTGAAGGAGGTCTAACTATATGAACGAGGTTTTGAAACTGGAGCATATCCAGAAGTATTACGGAAACGGCGAGAATGTTACAAAAGCGATTCAGGACATCAGCTTTTCCGTGCAAGAGGGGGGATTTGTGGGGATCATGGGCGCGTCTGGTTCCGGCAAGACCACCCTGCTCAACTGCATTTCCACCATTGATACCGTCAGCGCGGGGCATATCTATCTGGACGAAACCGATGTGACTGAGATAAACGAAAAGCAGATTGCCCGGTTCCGCCGGGAGAACCTGGGCTTTGTGTTTCAGGATTTTAACCTGCTGGACACCCTGACCACCTCCGAAAATATCGCCCTGGCGCTGACCATCAATAAGGTCCCCGCAGGCGAGATCGACGGCCGAGTGCGGGAAATGGCCGGAAAGCTGAACATCACAGATATTCTGGACAAATACCCCTATCAGGTGTCCGGCGGCCAGAAGCAGCGGTGCGCCTGCGCCAGAGCCATCATCAACAATCCCAAGCTGATTCTGGCGGACGAACCCACCGGCGCACTGGACAGCCATTCGTCCCAGATGCTGCTTTCCACCATTCAGAGCATCAATGAAACCATGGGAGCAACCATTCTGATGGTGACGCACGACGCCTTTTCCGCAAGCTACGCAAACCGTATTCTCTTTTTACAGGACGGTGCAATCTTCACGGAAATTCTCAAAGGCAACGATTCACGCAGGACTTTCTTTAACAAAATTTTAGATGTCCTCACCATGATGGGAGGGGGTGTGAACGATGTACTCTAAACTTGCTTTTCGGAATATTCGTAGGAGCCTACGGGATTATATCATCTACTTTGTGACGCTTACCCTGACTGCGTCGTTGATGTACTCCTTCCTGGCGCTGGGATTCTCCCCAGATATTCTTGCCATGACGGAAAATATGTCGATGCTTACCTCTGGTATCCTGATGCTGTCAGTGCTGGTTGCGTTGCTGTCCTCGTTTATCGTTGGATATGCTATCCGGTTCATGTTGAGCCAGCGGAAAAAAGAGTTTGCCGCTTATGAACTGATGGGTATGGAGGCGAAAACCGTCCGAAACCTATTTCTGGTGGAAAACAGCATGATTGGCGGAGCCGCCTTTTTGCTGGGTTCGCTGCTTGGAACCGGACTGTCCGGGTTATTGAATCAGGTAGTTCAAAATATTTTTGAAGTTCCGCATCATTATCAGGTCTTGTTCTCTCTCCGTGCGTTGGGGATGACCCTTTTCTTTTTCGTCCTGATGTATGGATTCAGTATGCTTCGTGCGGCAAAGGTCATCCGGCGCCAGAAAGTGATTGAACTGCTTTACGACAACCAGAAGAATGAGGAAGTTGGATACCAGCCCTTATATCGGAGCGTTCTGACCGGTCTGCTCTCCCTTGCCGCTATGGTGGTGGGCGTAATTCTGCTGGAAAAGGCGCTGCACATTCAGACCAATGAAGCGATGCTGTATTGGAGCGGGGCTTGTCTGCTGATTCTTGCAGGCGTTTATGAGCTGCACCGGAAGGTTCCTGTGTTGCTCTACCAACTGGCAAAAAGAAACCCGCGCCGGAAGTATCGGGGAGAAAATCTATTTTTCTTGGGACAGATCGGCAGGCGCATCCAATTTTCAGGGCGGACAATGGCTGTTGTGGCGATCCTGCTGACCGTTTCGCTTGCGACCATGTTTGTGGGATTGACAATGGGTGCGGGCTATAAGGCCAACATGGAGGCGTATTACCCCTATGATGCCGGTGTTGCCATTGACGCGCCCTTAACCAAGAACAGCATGGATTCCGTCCGTTCCTTTGTGGAGGAACGCTGCGAGGCAGAGGACAGCGTAACCTATTACCTGTATGCGGTTCCGAATGAAGCCATTGAAGCCTTGGCCTTGTCTGACTACAATCACCTCCGAGAGATTCTGGGGCTTTCGCCTGTTTCCATGAGCGACAATGAATTTTTGATTCACTGTGATACATGGAACTATATGGACGGCACTCGGCAGAGATTGGAACAGCAGCCGGAGATTACACTAAACGGCCGGACTTTGACCCCTGCGGAAACGCCGATCCTGACAGAGCCAATGGAGCAGTATCAAATGGCCGGAACAAAGGGATATGTTCTGGTTCTGCCGGATGAAGTGGCTTCCCGGCTGTCCGGGGAGAAAATCCGTCTGGTGATGAAACTTGAGGATAGCGGATACCCGGAACTGAAAAACGAACTCAAGCAATTCCTGAACAGCGGTAAATGGCAGCCTGACATCCAGCTTGGACAGGGTTTGCCGGAACGGGTGACGATGGGGGTAACAGTAAAGGCGTGGGGCGTTGCCAATTCACTGACCGGATTCACGACACTTTCTTTCTGCGGCTTGTATCTGAGCGTTATTTTTATCATTCTCTCCTGTTCAGTGCTGGCCTTTGAGCAGCTTTCCGCCATCGACCGGAACCAGAAAAATTACGCGGTGATTGACCGGCTGGGTGTATCAGGCCATAGGCAGGCTTCCCTTATCCGCAAGGAACTGTCCACCGTATTCCTAATCCCTCTATTTTTTCCTATCGTTCTTACAGTTCTGCTGATTGTGGGGACGCAGTTCTTTTTCGGGGACGCAATTTTGCAGGAAGGACTGGTGCTGTTCTATGGTCTGGTCACAATCCTGCTGTTCTGCGCTATATACCTGACCTATTTCGGTGCGACCATGTTCCTGTTCAGACGAGTCATTCTTCGGCCTGAAATGAGATAATTTTTGGTTGGTTATAAATTTGAAATGCCGTAATATTGACCATGAAATTGGCTGGTAGTTGGATGTAGCTGAGGTGTGGTTGCCGATATCTATCTGCTTCGCTTAATGCAGGTAATCGTCAAGATCAGAAGTATCTGCCTATAAGGCTTGAGTTGACAATAGAGTGCAAATTACGTATAATTTATTACAGTAAACATGAGAGAGGTGAACACGATGTTGTTCGGGAAGTTTTGTATTGGATTCAGCTCCACACAAGTTTATACTATGAAACATTGTGCGGAGCCTTTTCTGAAAGTTGATTTATAAAGTGGAAAGGCTAAGGCAGATATAAGACTGTCTTTGCTTTTTATACCCTTTTATCAAATCAACAATCGATAATTGACTGTTTAGGCCACAGACAATGTTTTGTTTGTGGCCTTTTGTTTTGCTTATTTATAAGTGACTATGCAAAGGGTGCACGATGTAGTGTACCCTTTTTCTTTTGGAGGAAATAGATATGACTGAAGAACATAGTTTGTTGACCGGGAGTGTGCCGAAAAAACTGGTCGTTTTCGCTTTCCCGTTGCTTTTAGCAAATATACTGCAATCATTTTACAATGTAGTAGATATGCTTGTAGTCGGCCGAATTGTAGGCGATACAGGCCTTGCGGCCATTGGTAACGCTTCTAAATTGTGCTATATTATCAATTCAATTTGTATTGGTATGACGATGGGCGGAGCCGTGTTGATTGCTCAGTATAAGGGGGCAGACGATAAAAAGGGGCAGGCGGAGTCCTTTCAGATGCTGGCCTTGCTTTCACTGGTATCTTCTCTGCTTGTGACTATTGTAAGTTTGGCAACCTACCAGCCTTTATTCAAGATGTTAAATGTTCCAGCAGACACATATCAAGATGCCTGCGACTATATGAAAATCATTTGCTGTGGGACTGTGTTCGTCTTTGGATATAATGCGGTCTGCTCTGTGCTAAAAGGATTGGGGGATTCTAAATCTCCCCTCTACTTTGTGGGAATTGCTACCATCATCAATGTCGTTTTAGACATTATTTTGGTGGGGCCTTTTGGAATGGGAACAGCAGGAGCGGCTTGTGCAACAATTACTGCACAAGGAATTTCCTTTGTGATTTCTCTATTCTATTTGAAGCGACATAAGATATTTTTTTCTATGGAAACTCAAAGAAAATTTACGTTTCAATGGGATAAGCTGACCGCCATTTTGAAAGTCGGTCTGCCTACAGCCATCCAGATGGTCGTGGTAAACACAGCCTATCTGCTTGTGACGGGAATGCTCAATCAGTTTGGTACTGCAGTATCTGCTGCATTTAATGTAGGACTGCAAATCAACACATTTGCCGGTATGCCCTGCTGGGCTATTGGACAGGCAGTAACGGCGATGGTCGGTCAGTGTATGGGGGCTGGACAAGTCAAACGCATCCGAAAGGTGGTAAAAATTAGTTTGTTGATGAATGTCGCCGTAACGCTCGTTGTCGTAATTGGCATACAGCTTTTTGCAAAACCATTGATTTTGCTTTTCGGTAGTACCAGCCCAGAAGTAGTAAATGATGGTGTTTATTATTTGCGTATCTGTTGCGGTATCAATAGTTTGATTTATGCCGCTATGTACACTTTGGATTCCTTTGCCATTGGTGTCGGTGCGGCAAATGTCGCTATGATTAACGCTTTACTGGACGCAGTTATCGTGCGTCTACCTATGAGTTGGATCTTGGCTTTTGCACTTAATATGGGGTTCCCCGGCATTTATTACGGTCAGGCGCTTTCGCCAGTCCTGCCCGCTATTGTAGGTTTACTCTATTTCATGAGTAAAAAATGGGAGCGAAAAACGCTCATTCAATCAAGCAACAAGGGGAGAAGTCATTGATGAATCGAATTGAAAAGAGCCAGACGCGTAGATGCAGAGTCGATGAACCTGTGAGTCAATAGGAGGTGATAACATGGGAAATTAGCTGTATTTGATATATCCGAACCGGGCGGCAAAATTGCAGAAAAACTGCTCATGCTGTTAAGCTCCCGTCAGCGTCAAGAATTGGTAAGCTATCTTCTCAATTCCCAAAAACAACAAAATAATCGGACCGACAGCCCATGCACCATTCCTGAAACTTATAGAGGGCAGACAGTTATTGATGAACCGTTTACAGAGATTCGCATGGGTGATTTATACTTCTGCCAGGAACAACGACTTGTATATATTGGCGAGCAGGAAATCAAATTAACGGCTAAGGAATTTGACATCCTCGCTTTGTTGATCACCCACCCGAAACGGGTATTTACTTATGAGCTGATTATGGAATTGGTCTGGAATGAGGATTATTGCTACTACTCCCGCAAGGCAGTCAATAACCATGTAAGTAATCTGCGGAAGAAGCTGAAAGTTACGCAGAATTCCCCGGACTACATCAAAAGCGTTGTTGGCGTTGGTTATAAATTTGAAGTGCCGTAATATAGACCACAATGTAAGATTTTGCTTGCCCTGTGGCCTTTATTAGATATGGTAGGTGGTGAAGGAACATTAGGGAGACTTTACAGCTTGTGCTGCAAGGGAAAATTATCCCGAACATTTCTTTCAAAAATGCCTCTGTCGCTGGCTTTCTATGATGTATTCGGGATAATCAGACTTTCGGGATAACCATTTTTGTTCCGCTTTTCGTATGCCTTTACAATGGACGCACAAATTTACCGACAAGTAACCTTGACATTATGCTGTCAAGGTTCAAGAAAGGCAATCCATAACCATGTGAGTAAACTTTGGAAGAAACTAAGGTTTGAGCCTGATCTGCCAAATTACGTCGAGAGCGTTGCCGGAATCGGTTATAAATTTGAATATCTGTCTGCTCCATAAAATCCGTCGTAGGAACAAATGCGGCGGATTTTTTTGCAAATTTTTATTCAGACGGCAACTTTCCCCTAAAAAATGTACAGATATATGAGGGGATTATTTTATAACAACTTACCTGTACACGGCAATTATGAATTTTTTGTGAAATTTGCAAAATGCCCCCGTAATTTCGTCTCAAAAATGAATTGAACAATAGAAAGATATTTTTTGTGCAAAATTGACCGCCCTATTTCCCCTCAAAAATGAAATGTATAGTAGAGGGACATTTTTTTACGGTAGGAAGGAGGTGTTTTTATCCACAATCAGATTCCGGTGATGAATTATCCGCAGTACCGCCGGATGCGTAAACTGGTACACGAGTGCTGCAACTACGATAACGGAAACTGTATTCTTCTGGACGACGGGGAGAAATGTGTCTGCGTCCAGAGTATTTCCTATTCGCTTCTCTGCAAATGGTTCCGCTGCGCTGTCCTGCCGCTGGACAGGCCATTGGAAACGGCGTTGCTGTTCCAGGAGGAATTAAAACGCTGCGTGGTCTGCGGCCAATCATTCCTTCCCGGTTCCAACCGGGCGAAATACTGTAAGCTCTGTGCAAAGAAAATCCACCGCGGACAGAAAACAGCCAGCGACAGGAAAAGGCGGCTCCTATGCGGACAATTAGAAGCAAAAAAGCCTTGAGATTATTGGCGTTTCAGGCTGCGGTCAACGGGTATGAGGGATAAATCCCCTGCTCCCCTCTAAAACCTGTTTTTAACTGTCCGCAGGACAATTTTGACCTAAACGGGATTTTCCCATTCAGGTGTTGATTTCTACTTTGCCAATTTACCGCTTTTGCCATTTCCTCCTATATGGGATTCTCCAATACTGGATTTTCAGAGACTGGAAAACCTGACGCTCCGGACAGCCCTGTTCCTCTCTTTCCGGCGATGGATTTCCAGACAGTCTTGACGGCCCATATTTAGATGGAAATTAAAGAGAAGAAGTTAATAACAAGATAGTCAATATCAATCCAATCAATCAGGGATGGATTGATGGAAAGGAGTATATGATGCAAAATGATTTTTTGACGCCTTACAAAGAGGACAGCGGCGTACCGCCTTATCTGCCGTTCCCCCGTTTTCTGGTGCCGATGGACTTATCCAACGACGCAAAGGTACTGTATGCCATGCTCTTAGACCGGGCGGGCATTTCCAGAGAAAACGGATACATAGAACCGGACGGGCGGATTCGTCTCTACTTTACGCTGGAAGAAGCAAAAGGAAAGCTGCATAGGAGCAGGCAGGTGGCGACCAGGGCATTTCAGGAATTAGAACGCTGTGGCCTGATTCTCCGCAGAAAGCAGGGGCTTGGCCGTCCGGCGGCCATTACGCTGAATATTTTACCTGCAAGGAAGGAGCGTGATGGGATTGCGTAAGCCTGTGGATTTAAGCGAACTTCCCAAAAATCTGAAACCTGAAATTGCCGAACGTGTGGCAGAGCATTTCAAGGACGGTGCTTTCGAGTTTGATTTCAGTACGGAAGAAATGATTGCCGTTGAGGGAAATACGATCTATCATGTCATTCCCCATTACGCAGGGGGAGAGGCGGAAAGCGTACTGGACAAGCTGCGCCGTATCATGGCGGGAAATTTGGAGGAAACCGAATGAAAGCTGCTGAAAAAAGAGGACGGGCGCGTTATAATACAGGCAACCGTTTACCTGGCTGTTATCCCGGACTACGGGAGGAAAGGAGCTACTATGAACCAACAGCCAGATAAGATCACAGCGTTATATTGCCGTTTGAGCCAGGACGACGCTCTCGATGGGGAGAGCAATTCCGTCACCAACCAAAAGGCGTTATTATCCAAATATGCGGCGGAACACGGATTCCGCAATCCCATGTTTTTCGTGGACGACGGATTCTCAGGAACGAATTTTCAAAGGCCCGGATTTCGGGAAATGATGAAATATGTGGAAGATTATTCGGTTTCTACCCTGATTGTCAAAGACCTGTCCCGTCTGGGCCGGGAATATTCCTATATGGGGCGGCTGCAGGATTTCATCTTCCCCGCTTACGATGTCCGGTTTATCGCCATCAATGATGATGTGGACAGTGCAAAGGGC
This sequence comes from uncultured Peptostreptococcaceae bacterium, assembly GCA_910588185.1. Lineage (GTDB taxonomy): Bacteria > Bacillota > Clostridia > Peptostreptococcales > Anaerovoracaceae > Fimisoma. The sequence goes on along the minus strand of CAJUQR010000002.1, from coordinate 249,059 downwards.
GAAAATGACTTCGCTGTGTTCAAAAACGTATTTAACGATTATTACACCAAGGACACAAGCAAAAAAATCCGGGCAGTCGTAAAAATGCGCGGAGAAGCCGGGGAACACATCGCCAGTAACCCGCCCTACGGATATGTGAAAGACCCACAGAATAAAAAGAAATGGATTGTAGACGAGGAATCCGCAAGAGTGGTGCGGCGTATCTTTGATCTGTGCATTGCGGGCAAAGGACCAATGCAGATTGCAAAAATCCTGACCGCTGACAGGGTATTGACGGTTACTGCGTATAACGCCAGACAGAAGGGATGGGCCATGCCGGATAATCTGTACCGGTGGTGTGCCAAATCCGTTGCCGGAATACTGGAGCGGCCGGAATATACCGGTTGTACCGTTAATTTTAAGACCTATACAAAATCCCTAAAATTCAAAAAGCGGATGGAGAATCCGAAAGAAAACCAACGGATATTTGAGGACACACAGCCAGCGATTATTGAGCGGGGACAGTGGGAACGGGTGCAGGCGTTAAGAGCCAACAAGCGCAGACCCACAAAGACGGGAAAAACAAGCATTTTCTCCGGTCTTGTCTATTGCGCCGACTGTGGTGCAAAGCTCTATTACTGTACCTGCAATACCTACAAGGATGAGTCTCAAGACCATTTCGTCTGCTCCAATTACAAGAGCAATACAGGTTCCTGCCAAATCCATTACATCCGAGAGGTTACGCTTTATAAACGGGTGCTGGAATGTATCCAGGGAACACTGACCTATGTGCGTTTGTTTCGGGATGATTTCACTCAGGAAATGTTGGCGCAGGACGAGGCCAGCCGGAAAGCGGAACTGACGCAAAAACGGAAAGCCCTCTCCGGGACGCAGAAGCGTATGGAGGATTTGGACAAGATCATCCAAAGGCTTTATGAAGATTCCGTACTTGGGAAATTAAGCGACCTCCGCTTTCAAAAACTCTCGGCACAGTATGAAACAGAGCAGGCGGAAATTCAGCAGCTTGCAGCTTCGCTGGAGAGAGAAATTGAAAATGAAGCCGGACAGATTGCCGATGTAGGGCGTTTCCTTCAGCTTGCCGACAGGTATTCCGATTTGCAGGAGCTTGACGCCTCTACGGTAAATGAACTGATTGAAAAGATCGTGGTCCACAGCCCGGAGAAGATCAGCGGGAAGAAACATGTCACGATTGAAGTCTATTTTACCTATGTGGGGAAAATCCGGATTCCACTTGCCAAACCGGAACTACTGACAGATACAGAAAAACCGGCGTGACCTCTGCCACGCCGGTTTTACCGGGATTTTAGTTTACTTCCTTATGGGCCTCCGGCTAATTGGAAAGAGTTTTTATTTATCTTTTTTATACTCACATATATCTTCGATGTTACAGTTAAGGATTTTACATAGCATGTCTAATGTGTGAGTATTGATATTTGAGTTTTTCTTTAATCTGGTTATTTGACCGGGTGAGAATCCGTATTCTTTGATTAATTTGTACTGAGTTATATTCTTATTTTTCATTGTAATCCATAGCTTGTCAAAAATGATCATTATTACACTCCTTTACGATTATGTAATTTTACTACTTGAATCTTAACCGTAAATGGTATATATTTATATTAACCATAAGTGGTATATATTGTAGTGATTTAGTATATGCGTAAAGGATAATTAATATTTAGCTATTGATATATCCCGGACTGTAATTCAAGGCCAAAATTAAAAATAACTTAACACTTACCACAACATAAATTTTACAACTTGTCTAAAACCTTCTTAAAATGTATAATATATATAGCTTGAGAAGGAGTTAGAAATGATAACACAACAAATGATAGACAGAATTAACCAGCTGTCACATAAAAAGAAAACTATCGGCTTGACTGATTCAGAGAAAGCTGAGCAGAAGCAGCTCTATAGGGAATATATAGATGCGTTTAGGGCTAATTTGAAGTCACAGCTTGACATGATAGAAATAGTTGATGAAGACCGGAATAAAAAAAGCTAAATATTATTTATAAGGAACCGAAATTCTGACAAGTTTTTCGGTTCTTTTGTTTTAATATAAAAAGGGGATATATTAATTTTGAAAATGAGATAAATCGAAATCAGGGGGACAAAATGAAAAGAAAACACATTGTTGTAGCTGTACTTGTCATAATAGCAATCTTATTTACTACAGTTTTTGCAATGGCAGGAAGCGATGAAAAGATTGTAAGAGATTTGATAAATGAAAGGACTGAAACTCTTAATAATTATTATGACGGCAGTTTACAAAGAGAAGAGGCAGCTTCTGTTATAAGAAAAATAGAGACAGGTAACTTGATGGAACAGGACTTAGATAATATAGATAGATATTTTCAAACCGATATAGATAGAATCAAAGAATTTGAACTTATAAATATTGATATAACTGAGTCCAGTGACGAAATGATATGTGCGGATATATATATAAGATGGGATGTGGAGACGTTAACAGGAAATGATTCATTTATGTGTGATTATAATATAATATGCATAAAAGAAGGGGAAACATATAAGTTAGCACAATTTTTTTAAAGAACTGTTTAAATTCTCTGTAATTTTGGTATAATAAATAGGATTATAAAAAAGGAGAGCGGTATACAAGATGAGAAACGTATATTTGGACTATTCAGCAACTACTCCTGTCAAGGAAGAAGTCGTAAAAGAAATGATACCATATTTTACAGAGAAATTTGGCAATCCTTCAAGCTTATATGATAAAGGGCTTGAGTCTAAGGAGGCGATTATTAAAGCTCGCGAACAAGTCGCTGAATTAATAAACGCAAAACCTACAGAGATTTTCTTTACTGCCGGCGGGACTGAGTCAGATAACTGGGTAGTTTTTGGAGCCGCAGAAAAGTTAAAAGATAAAGGTAATCATATAATAACTACAAAGATAGAACATCATGCAATGCTTCATTCATGTATGGAGCTGGAAAAGCAAGGATTTGATGTTACTTACTTAGATATAAATGAAGATGGTGTTGTAGATTTGCATCAACTAAAATCTGCTATTACCGATAAAACTATATTGATAAGTATAATGCTTGTCAATAATGAAATAGGAACTATACAACCTATTAAAGAAGCAGCGGCTATTGCGAAAGAACATAAAATACTTTTTCATACAGATGCAGTTCAAGGACTTGGGAATGTGCCTATTGATGTAAAAGATATGGGAATTGATCTTATGTCTATGTCTTCTCATAAAATTTATGGTCCTAAGGGAACAGGAGCACTGTATATAAGAAAAGGCGTTGCAATCTCAAATTATATGTATGGCGGCGCACAGGAAACCAGAAAAAGAGCAGGTACTGAGAATATAACAGGTATAGTAGGATTCGGAAAAGCTGCTGAAATAGCAAACCAGAATTTTGATGAGCATGTTGAACATTGTAGTCAGCTTAGAGATTATCTCAGAGACAGGATTTTAGATGAAATTCCTGATACGTATGTAAACGGAACTCTAAAACACAGACATCCGGGCAATTTAAATGTAACATTTAAATATATAGAGGGCGAATCCATATTGCTTCTTCTTAATCAGTTCGGAATAAGCGTTTCTACCGGGTCTGCCTGTTCGTCGACTTCACTTGAACCGTCGCATGTTCTTTCTGCGCTTGGTGTTCCTGTGGAGATGATTCACGGAACTGTTAGATTTACAATAGGTGATTTTACGACTAAAGAAGATATTGATTATGTAGTAGATAATTTGAAAAAAATAGTAGAAAGACTGAGAGGAATTTCTTCAGTTAATTCAGTGAAAGGTTGGTAGGGATTATGGCTTTATACAATGATATAGTAATGGATCACTTTTTGAATCCTAAAAATGTAGGAGAACTTGAAAATCCTGACGGTACAGGAGTATATGGAAGTCCTGTATGCGGAGATATGATGCAGATTCAGATAAAAGTAGAAGATGAAAAAATCACTGATGCAAAATTTAAAACTTTTGGATGCGGAAGCGCTATAGCATCATCCAGTATGGCTACTTCTATGATTATAGGTAAAACCATTGAGGAAGCTCTTGATGTTACCAATAAGCAGATAATAGATAATCTTGGAGGTCTTCCGCCGGTTAAAGTGCATTGTTCTGTGCTGGCAGATAAAGCTATTAAAAATGCAATATATGATTATGCACAAAAGAACGGCAAACATTATGATGCCCTTGAGGGATATGATCCAAACGAAGATGAGGATGACGATCATGAAGTCAGTGAAGATGAATAAAAATAAAGTATTACTTGGTTTAAGCGGCGGAGTGGACAGCACTACCGCTGCTTTGTTATTAAAAGAAAAAGGCTTTGAAGTTATAGGATATTATTTTGACGTAACTGGGGATAATATAGATGCAGCATCAGAAGCTATGAAGACAGCCGAGCAACTTGGTATAGAACTCATATGTGAAGATGTTTCAGAAGAATTTTCGAAGATTGTCATAGATAATTTTTGCAGCGAATATTTAAAAGGCAGGACACCTAATCCTTGTATAGTTTGCAATCCAAATATAAAATTTAAAAAGCTTATACAACATGCAGATGAAATAGGCGCGCATTATATTGCGACGGGGCACTATTGCAGACTTGAATATGACGAGAAAGATGATCTATATTATGTTTGCCGCAGCGCAAATGAAAAAAAAGATCAATCATATATGTTATATAGACTTGGACAAGATGTTTTAAGCCGTTTAATTTTCCCTCTGGGCGATTTTACAGACAAATCGGATATAAGAGATGTGGCAAGAGAAAATAATATGCTAAATGCGGAAAAAAAAGATAGTCAAGAACTTTGTTTTGTAGATCCCGGTATGAATTATGTTGACTATATAAAAGAATATGGTCTTGAATCCATGCCTGGAAAATTTATTGATAAAGATGGAAACATTCTTGGAAACCATAAGGGAATAGTTAATTATACTATAGGTCAGAGAAAAGGCCTAGGGATAGCTTTAGGAAAACCGTCATTTATAACAAAGATAGATTGTGAAAATAATTGTATAACTTTAGGTGATAACGCAGATTTGTTTACGAAAAAAGTTTTATGTAAAGATATCTTTTTCCCTGGAAATAATCCTTTAAAATACGATAATAAACATGTTTTAGCAAAGACCAGGTACTCTGCTAAAATGTCAACAGCAACTATAAATATACAAAGTGATGTTATTACTGCATTATTTGATGAGCCACAAAGGGCTGCAACTCCAGGTCAATCTATAGTATTTTATCACAAAGACAGAGTCATAGGCGGTGGATTTATAGAATAGTAGGATGAGATTTTTTGTTTTAATATACAATATATTTGATTATTTTATATTGACATAACCAAATTTTTATTCTATGATTGTTTTTTAAATTTACTTACGTTAATTAATAACGACTTAGGAGGGGCGAATATGACATATGTAGAAGAAGTAATGGACAGAGTCAAAAAGATGAATCCCGGTGAACCGGAATTCCAGTTGGCAGTAAAAGAGGTTTTGCAATCAATAGAACCGGTAGTTGCTGCACATGAAGAAGAGTATAGAAAAAGTCAGTTACTTGAAAGATTAGTTGAACCAGAAAGAAGCGTATCTTTTAGAGTTCCTTGGGTAGATGACAAAGGCGATCTTCATATAAACAGGGGATATCGTGTGCAGTTTAACAGTGCACTTGGTCCTTACAAGGGAGGGTTGCGTTTTCATCCTACTGTAAATAGAAGTGTTCTTAACTTTTTAGCATTTGAACAAACCTTTAAAAATGCTTTAACAGGACAATCTATTGGTGGTGGTAAAGGTGGAGCAAACTTTAATCCTAAAGGAAAATCCGATAGAGAAATTATGGCATTTTGTCAAAGCTTTATGAGTGAGCTCTTTAAGTATATTGGACCTAACGAGGATGTTCCTGCCGGAGATATAGGCGTAGGCGGACGTGAAATAGGTTATCTTTATGGACAATATAAGAGACTTACAAATCAGTATGAAGGAACGTTAACAGGAAAAGGTCTTGGATATGGCGGTTCCCTTGTTCGTACTGAAGCTACAGGATACGGATTGGTATATATTACAGAAGAAATGCTCAATGCAAGTGGCAAAACTCTCAAAGGAGCAACAGTTGCTGTTTCAGGTTCAGGTAATGTTGCTACATATGCTGTTGAAAAAGCACAGCAAATGGGAGCGAAAGTAGTAACAGTCAGTGATTCAGATGGATATATATATGACCCTAACGGAATAAAAGTTGAAGTCGTAAAAGATATAAAAGAAGAAAGAAGAGGCAGAATAAGCGATTATGCTAAAGAAGTTGCAGGTTCTGAGTACTTCCAGGGTAAAAAAGTTTGGGATGTTAAGTGTGATGTAGCACTTCCTTGTGCAATTCAGTATGAACTTGAGCTTGAAGATGCAAAAAAACTTGTATCAAACGGCTGTATAGCTGTTGCTGAAGGAGCAAACATGCCTACTACAGAGGAAGCTACAGAATACCTTCAGTCACAGGGAGTATTGTTTATGCCTGGTAAAGCTTCAAATGCAGGCGGCGTAGCCGTTTCGGCTCTTGAAATGTCTCAAAATAGTATGAGAATAAGAAGAAGCTTTGAAGAAGTTGACAAACAGCTTAATGACATAATGAAAGATATATGGGCTCAAGTTTCAACTGCGGCTGATGATTACAACAGATCAGGAAATTATGTGGCAGGCGCAAACATTGCAGGATTCCGCCGTGTAGTAAAAGCAATGAGAGATCAAGGCTGGGTATAGTATTTTTAATTAATTAAAAATGGTTAATTGTTCAAAGCATAATTACACTTAAAATTTCAGATAATAAGTTTGAAAGGGAGTGATTTTAATGCATAAGATGGCAACTACGATAACTGCCATTGCTGCAGTAGGAACTGCAGCGGCGATTGCTTATGGATGTATGAAGCCTGCTGCTAAACAGCAACTTAAGAGGGACGCAAAGAATGCTTTTGAAGATATGAATGGGGTCAAAGAAGAGATGCTTAACGTAGGGCAGGACGTTACTGAAATGGCACGCAATTTAAAAAAACAGATGTAAATTTTGTGGAAGATACTCTCCTTAGGGAAACTTGAGGAGAGTATTTTTATAAATAGACTTTTTCGTCATAATGTGGTAAAATATAATATTATTTAGGAGGATTTTACACATGGAAAAATTAGGATTAAATGAGATAAGAAAAAGATTCAGAGACTTTTATATAAGTAAAGAACATTATGCTGCAAAAAGTGCATCTTTAATTCCTAAAGATGATAAAAGTCTTTTAATAATAAACTCAGGCATGGCGCCTTTAAAAAAATATTTTGCAGGCGTTGAAACTCCTCCTGCCAAAAGAATGACCACATGTCAAAAGTGTATAAGAACCGGAGATATAGATAATGTAGGAATTACAGCAAGGCACGGCACTTTTTTTGAAATGCTGGGCAATTTCTCGTTTGGTGATTATTTTAAGAAAGAGTCGCTTAGATGGGGACTTGAATTTATGACAGAATGTCTTAATATGCCTTTTGAGAAGATTTGGGCTACAGTATATCAGGATGATGATGAAGCAGTTGAAATATGGAAAAGTCTTGGTATGCCTGAGGACAGAATAGTTCGTTTAGGAAAAGATGATAATTTTTGGGAGATCGGTCTTGGTCCATGCGGCCCATGTTCTGAGCTTTATTTTGATAGGGGAGAGGAATATGGATGCGGCAAAGATACTTGCAAGCCGGGCTGTGACTGTGACAGATATTTGGAATTTTGGAATCATGTGTTTACTCAATTTTCAAAGGAAGAAGACGGAAGTTATACACCACTTGAGCACCCAAATATAGATACAGGTATGGGGCTTGAAAGAATGGCTTGTATAATGCAAGGAGTAGATTCAATATTTGATATAGATACTATTCGCCATATATTAGACGGAGTTGTTGCAAAGTGCGGTGTTGAATATAAAGACGGACAAGCGCAGACAGATGTATCAATACGTATTATAACCGACCATTTGCGTTCAATGACCTTTATGATTGCAGACGGCATAATGCCTAGCAATGAAGGAAGAGGATATGTGCTGAGGAGACTGTTAAGAAGAGCGGCAAGGCATGGCAGATTGCTTGGAATAAAAGGCGCATTTTTATCAGAACTTTCAAATAAAGTAATTGAAGTATCAGGTGAAGCGTATCCTGAACTTGTAGAGAAAAAAGATTATATACAAAAGATAATTTCTGTTGAAGAAGAAAAGTTTGCTTCCACTATAGACCAAGGCGAAGCAATAATATCTGAATATGTAGCTCAGCTTAAAGCCTGTGATAAAACGATTTTGGACGGGGAAAAAGCATTTAAACTTTATGATACTTATGGATTTCCTCTAGAACTTACAGAAGAAATTCTTAAAGAAAATGGTATGACGGCTGATACTGACGGATTTGCCGAAAATATGAGAAGACAAAAAGAGCAAGGAAGAAGCCGCCGCAAAAATACAGAATGTGAAGCATGGAAAGAAAATAGGAATTTAGTCGATTTAGAAGAGACTGAATTCAATGGTTACAGCTTAACTGAAGGTATAGGAAGAGTTATTGCAATAATAGATGAAAATGGAACTATTGAAGAAGCTGCAGCAGGGCAAAATGTTAGGATATTCCTTGATAAAACGCCGTTTTACCCTGAAGGAGGAGGGCAAGTTTGCGATAATGGTATTCTGTCAACTTCTACAGGAAAAGCCCATGTATTCTCTGTTGAGAAGAATGACGGAGTCATAGCTCATTGCTGCGAATTGCTGAATGGTACTATAAATTTAGGTGATGAAATACAATGTATTGTTGATGTTCCTAAGAGAAATTGTACAGCAAGAAATCATACAGCTACTCATTTGTTACAAAAAGCTTTGAGGGAGGTTTTAGGCTCTCACGTTCAGCAATCAGGCTCAAGTGTTAACGAAAAGGTTCTTCGTTTTGATTTTAGTCATTTTGAGGCAATGACTAATAGAGAGATTCAGTTGGTTGAGAATAAAGTTAACGAAAAAATAAATGAATTTTTGCCTGTAACTATAGCTGAAATGTCCATGTTAGAAGCACAAAAATCCGGTGCCATGGCATTGTTTGGCGAAAAATATGGCGATAAAGTAAGAGTTGTCAATGCGGGCGATTGGTCTATCGAACTATGCGGCGGTACTCATGTAAACAATACAGGTGAGATAGGAGCATTTAAAATTATATCCGAAAGCGGAATTGCTTCAGGAGTTCGTAGAATTGAAGCTGTTACCGGAACCAATGTTCTTGAAGAAGCAAAAAAAGCAGAAAAAATAATATCAGATACTGCACAGATATTTAAATGTAATAAAAATTTGTTAGCAGATAAAGCAAAGAATATATCAGATGAATTAAAATTATTAAAGAAAGAGCTTGAAGATATTAAGAAAGCTGCTATGGGCGGTGAAGCAGATAAACTTGCTAGTGCTGCTGTTGAAATAAACGGTATTAAGCTAATTACGAAAGAGTTTGCCGATTATAATATCAATGATCTTAGAGGTCTTTCTGATGATATTAAGGCGTCAAATAAAAATATATGCATGGTGTTTGCGGCTGTAAATGGTGAAAAAGTTACTTTCTTAGTATCACTTACAGATGATTTAGTTGAAAAGGGACTTCATGCAGGTAAAATGATAAAAGAAATTGCCCAGGCTGCCGGAGGCGGCGGAGGCGGCAAGGCTGATATGGCGCAAGCCGGCGCAAAGGATGTTTCTAAAATAAAAGATGCCTTTAGTGTTGCAGAAAAGCTATTATCATAGTATAATCAAGACAAGGGCAGTAGTTACTTTAACCGGAATAGGAGGATCATAATGGATAAAAGCACTAAGATGTTTGACTCATTTAAAAATCAAAAGACAAATAGACAGATATTAAAAGAAGTTTATTTGGCTTTGGAAGAAAAAGACTATAATCCTGTTGATCAGTTAGTCGGATATATTATTTCCGGAGACCCGTCTTACATCACTAGCTTTAACAATGCTAGAACATTAATTAAAGGTGTTGATCGTGACGAGCTGGTCGCAGAAATGCTTAAAGCTTATATCAATGTAGAATAAAGCAAAAATGAAAATCGGACGCCTTAAAACGTCCGATTTTTTATTAGAAGGAGTAAATATGAGAAAAATAGGACTTGACGTAGGTGATAAAACAGTTGGAATTGCAGTATCTGATCCTCTTGGATATACAGCTCAAGGTATAATGACTCTTGAAAGAGTAGGTATAAGGAAAGATACAGGCAAAATAATAGACATGATAAAAGAATATGAATGTGATACTGTGGTTATAGGTTTACCTAAAAAACTTGATGGTACAGACAGTATCCAAACTGAAAAAGTATACGAATTCAAAAATATGCTTGAAAACAAAATGAGAAGTACCGGAATAAAAGATGTCAAAATCGTGTGGCAAGATGAAAGACTTACAACTGTTATGGCAGAAAAAGTTTTAATTGAAGCTGATGTATCAAGAGCTAAAAGAAAACAAGTAATTGATAAGCAAGCAGCAGTTATTATTTTGCAGAGTTATTTGGACTCGAACATATAGATTTTAAATTGAGAGAGGATCTAAATGCTAAGAGGAAAGATTTGTGATTTATAGATATTACTATTCCTAAAATCACTCGGTTTTGGGAAAGAGTTGGAACAACTATTACTAAAACCGAAGTTTTGGGAATAGTCATTTTGGTTTATTTAATTGAAAAATTATAGTCGTTTTCCTCTAAAAAAATCTAAAAATTTACGTTTACTATTATAATACAAAGTAACAAAAAATTTAGATATAATAAATATAGAAAAAATTAAAAATAATAAACTTAATATAATATCCATAATTAAAATATAATAATTAAAATATATATTGTCAATAGAAATAACACTTTTTTTTCAAAAAGGTGTCACTTGGAACAGTTACATCAAGAAGGCAACTGTTCCAAGACCTCAATTTAAAAAATACTAAAAATCTTATCAGCAAAATTTCCTAAACCATTAAGAACGGATGAAGCAAATCCCCAAGAAGTAGATGGGAAATTTGCTTTTATATATTCATCCTTATCAGCTTTATACTTAGTAGCAGAATAAGACTTATAAGCACTATATCTATTAGCACTAGCAGAAATCTTACTTGATAAAATATTAGATATTAAATTCTTAGAAGATGTTTGAAGTGCAGCACTTAAATTTTGATCTGCATTATATCTACTGGCAGCAGCCGAAGCAGATGCAGCGCCTAAAGTAGCACTAGCGGATATCTTAGCCATTTCTAAATTAGCGGCAGTATTAATCAAACTAGTAGCATAACCAGCAAGAGCTTGACCGTATGATTCATCAACCTTACCACTGGCACCAACGGCAGTAGCCCCGGACGGAACAGCGGCACCTTGGCCGCCTGTAGCCAAAATCGGATTCAATCCGGCGGCGATTAGGTCTTTTACTTCGCGCTGATGGGCTGTGTTGGACATGTTTTCTTGCCACTGACGATTCAAGGCAGCTTGCTCAGCGTTAAAAGCCATCTGTTTTTCAGCAAACGCTTGAGACTGCGCCGTATTTGCGGCGGCAGTCTCTTTGATTGAATTTAAATAGTTCTGGGGATTAAGATTAGTCATAATAACCTCCTAATGATGGTCAATAAGACCAGGAACGCTAAACATAGGCATTGGACGTGTACTAATATTCTCGATGAAAATATCACCAAAAAATTGATTCGCAGTTGTGGAAGTAACAGCAAGTGCACGGTCAACATTAGTCTTATCTTCTGCTATCCATTCTGGAGACAACTTCGGAAGCGTATTGTAATCATCAGCCAAATGCCAAACATCCAAGCTATTTTGCGCACTAGAGCGCATTTCACCAGCTACACGGGACGGTTTATATCTATAGTCTGCCCAAGCTTCCTGATAGCCAAAAACGCCATCATCATTAGCGTCACCACGTAAATAAATTTCACGGTTATAAACTGGCTGTTCACCAATGTTAGCTAATGTAGGCCAATAGTAATCAAATCTATTCTTACGTGACCAAAAACGTTCAAGACCTTGCTGATAGGTGTGGTCATATCTAGCACACATTACACCGATTAAAAATCCATGTTCGACAAACGAATGAGTAAAATCACTGTGTGTATCAACGGTCAATGAATATGCTGTAGTAGTACCTTGTGGGGTAGTAGCGGATTCTGAATTTTGAACTACCTGGTTTACATTAATCATCATACGGTTACCACCTAAATACTCAGGGCGCTGCATTCTACTATCTGGGGACGTAACACCAAAATGATTAGCAATAATTTCTATATATCTTGTGCCGCCACGAGCGTCTTTCTCATAGATTTTTTGAATCTGAAAAGCCAAACGTAACTGATTAATAGTAGCGGCTGTAGCAACAGACAAATCCGTCCACAAATTAGCAGGGAATAATTTACCATTAGCATTAAATGTACCATCAGAAACAGCAGTTCCGGAACCATTAACGCCCATATTAGCAGGTCCATTCTCAAGCGTTAAATCAGTAGAACCAGGCGTATAACGATACCATGACGCAGACATAGCAGCTAATTTTGATTCACTTCCGCCAGCACGATCTAAATATAAATCTTTAGGAACCAAACCAGGCTGATCAGAACCTAAAATAGTATCGGAAAATACAGGCGCAACAGAACCCAAAGGTAATAACACATCGGGACCTTTTTGTGGGGCAGGGAGGCAACTAGTAAAATAATCACGATATTTACCAACCGGAAGCGGCCAACCACCTTGAACGGCGGATTCTATATCACCTCTATTAGGAACATCCTTACCAGTATTAATAGTAGCGTCATTAGTAGGAATGTACTGAGGTGTCTGCAAATTCTGATCACGGAACCATTCATTCCAAATTAAACCATATGCACGAAATGGCAAATCACTAACGCTAAAATTATTCAACTGGGTAGGTACGCCCATATAATCAGCAATAGAACCTATAGGCCAACCATCCGAAGGAGCATTGACCTGGGGAACGGAATACTCAACGTCTGAAATCCATGGGGCATTAGTGTTTTCACCCATAAAATTCCTCCAATGTGACCAAACCAATCTATTTGGTACAAAAAAATAATATGTATCCAAATAGATATTATCCATTACGGGCGTTGCTAACGTCTGCATACGCACCAATTTTGACGTATCTATCTGCATTGTATCGCCAGGCAAAACCTCATCAACATAAAATGGAATTAACTCGCCGGCATTAAAAGAAAACTTAACTGACTGATTACGTCTAAAACGTGAACGTCTTATATCAGCTTGCGGATTTTTGGAAAAATGCGCATTACTATTTCTATTCATCTATATTACCTCCATCTCTACCAGTCTTATCATAAGGGTTATTATTGTCGCTATTATCGTTATTATCAGGCTCCTTTTTGGCGAAAGTGGCCATGAACTTATCAATCTTTTCCATATACTCGGAGGTTCCGACCTGTTTCCAGTAATCAACGACAGAATTTCCAAAAAGTTCTCTAAATCCTTCTGGGAGATTATAAAATTGCTGTTCTGCGTCTGCAAATCGTTCATACATTTCTGCAAGACTACTGGGCGCGTCAACCAAATCCTCGTAGACACCAGTACGCTGGTTTAAAGCCGTTTCGTCGCCCATGGCGTAGCGCTGTAACAACGTGGCCAATTCAACAGATTGACGGTGTGATTGTATCTCTTCGTAACGATTCTTTCGTCCGGATAAAACAGGCTTATCATTCTCGTCGGAGGTATACGTATCATATTCATCTCTGCCGGGATTCGTACGAAACAAATCCCGGTCAGGTCTTTCAAATTGTGACCTAAATTTCATATTACACCTCCGAAAGGGCGGAACCATCCGCAATCATCTGCATAGACGGTAACAAATCTAGCTCGCCAGTAACAGAATCAAAATTGGCAAACTTATAAAGCTTAAAATCACCTTTATTAGCCTGATACAAACTGTCAGGCCTAGACATAGCAAAATTAAAATTTCTAATGGCAGTAAAATCGTTTGAATCCTGCATAATTTGCAAAAAACCAACCTTTTCATCCTTAATCGCATAAACTCCATAAATCATTATTCTTCTTCCTCCTTATTTAAAAAATCAACATAACGCTCACCATCAGTCTTAGACAAATTACTCAAAACATCAATCTGATACATACAATAAACAATATCAGATAATAAAACATGAATTTCTTCAACTTTATCATTAATAGAAGAAATATAATCTCTAACATTACAAATCATAAACGAATACCTCCGCGCCATTCACCAGGGCGCACATTAATAGCCTTGGTCTTGCCAGCAGTATGGGCAAAAACCTTTTTGTCTTTTCTTCTTTTAACTCTCATTCGTTTCATTTCAAATTCCTTTCCTTAATGTGTCCTAAACGTTCTAAGTGATTCTCCTCTTGAATCTTCAAAAATTCTTCGTAGTCCACATTATTAAATTGTTTTAGTTTGTTTAATTTATTCATCTCTGCGACGGACAAACGATTTGCCTTTAACTCATCAGACGCAAGAGGGGAATCCTGTTCAAAAATCTTATCAAAGTACTTAGGGCGGCTTAAACTGTAATCCGCCGTCTTCAGTCATTAAATTAATGCAGTCATATTTGTAAATATTATCCTTATGTTCCTCGTAATAATTACGAGCGATACCAGGCCTACGAGACATTAGCACAAACGGCGGCGTAAGATTGAAATAATTGTAAATTTCAGCGGGTTCGCCTTTAAGTTTTTTAGTAACATAACGAGCAGTGTACGCACATGTATCCCAGGAAACATTACATACAACAACAAATCCATTAGGCCAACATTTCTGAACGGTCTCAGAATTGTAATACCAGAATCCAGCAGGGGAGCGCTTATAATAAACAAGGTCGTCCAATTTAAGTCCGAAAACAATGATATGATAATGGGGACGGAATGTTTCATCACCATATTCACCGCAACCGTAAAATCGTAACTTCTGACAAGTATTCTTACGCAAACGTTTCATGAAATTTTGAAAATCACGCTTAACCAATGTATGAACAGGGGACTGTTTAATTTCACCAGTTTCAACGCTAACAATCTCATTAACGGGCAAATGCTCATCATCGTATGTCAACGTTAAAAAAAAACTAGATTCATACTCCGACGCCTCAAGCATGCAACGATTAGCCCAATGACGGGAATAATCTAAACGACAGCCAATACACTGGCCGCAAGGAATTTCAGTAAATTCACTAACAAAATCACCAAACGGGGGAACACCAGAATGACAATGCCAATGCTGACCGTCAAAACGAACAAAATCAGTCTTATACGAACAAATCTTCATCTTAGCCTTACCACTATCAGTAGTACCAATTCGAAAGGCTTTAAGGGGATGGTAGCAAGTCATATTAAAATCCTTTCTGTGCGCCGCTGTAAGCAGGTGCGGCGCACTCACGCAACGGCAGGGCCGATTGCGTTTAAAAACCATTCTCAAATCCTAAAACACGAAAATCAAGATAATCGTAGCCACGTGACAAAATACAATCATACAAGTCATCAAAAAAAGAAGTAGAACCTACAGGATAACTTGAAGTAAAATGAATAAAATCAATACTGTTATCTTGTATAAATTCAACTTCTACTAAATAATCTAACAATTCAGTCATAACACAAACCTCCAAAGATAAATAGGGTAATAAAAAATTCGCCTCGAGAAACCAAAATTACTATTCCTAAAATCACAATTTTGGGAATAGTTAAACCGGGACAAAATGACTTAAAGCATTTATCAATGGCATTTCAGGCTTTTTAAATAAATTTTCGGATTCTACATGCGTTATGTTTAATATATTATGAAATTAAATATAATGTAAATTTAATTTGTAATATTATTTTTAGGAGTTTTAAAAATGAACTTTATCTCTTTGGTTGTGCCAATCCTCTTTTAGATATTATGAAATTTTTACTTATCGTTTATTGTACTACTTATTATATAGTTTTGGTAATAAGGCTAATATACTATGATTTGAGGAACTTATTTTTATAATAATATTGCCTTGGATTATGTGTGAAAACATGAGGCTCTATTTTGCGTTTTAAGCGATTTTTTTTGAATTGTTGATAAATTATATTACGAAAAAACGACCGTTCTCAGCCTGATTTGAGTAACAGTCGTTTTTTCTATGATTAATTACAAATTGGGACCAATATAGTCATGCCTGCATATAGCTCATCAGCATTTATATCGTTTAATTGACATAGTTGATATACTGATTTTCTTATATCGGGATTATCAGGCATATAGGTATCGGCAATTGACCAAAGCGTGTCGCCGGATACAACTTTTACTTGAGTGTATTCTTGTTTGGTAGAACTGCTGGCTGTGTTTAAATCTAATGCAAAGTTAATTGTAACTGTAAATAATATAATTGAAGCTACAACGAATAATGTAAATCTTATTCTATTTTGAATTCTGAATTTGGCTGTCATATGGATTAAACCCCTTTTCAAACATTTGTTCTTTTATATAATATAACAGAATAAATGTTCGCAGTCAATAGAAAAATAAACATTTGTTCGAAAAAAATAAGAACCCAGGAAAAACTCCAAGAGGTTCTTATTTAAAACTTAATTAATGTGTGATTTTATCATATAGATTATTAAGTATATTTTGAATTTTACTTCTGAATATGATACATAATATGAATGATATTACAGCAACCGCACCTAAAATTATCATACCGATGTATTCTTCTTTATGCCACATACTCCCTATCATTATACTTCCCATCATACCTGGAAGTCTTCCTACAAGTGAAAGAATTAAAAAAGGTTTGAACTTTATTTCTGAAATTCCGGCTGCATAGCTTACCATGTCCTTTGGTATGCCGGGAATCAAATATAAGAGAAATACTATAGTATAAGCTCTCTTAGAGTTTAGCTGTTCTATATAACGTGTAGTCTTTTCTTTACCAAAGAAAAGATGAACAAAATCTCTTCCAAGCAGTTTTGAAAGGTAGAATGTTATGGTAGTTCCTATAAAAGCACCTGTCATAGCATATAAAAGCGCCGGGAAGAATGTATACATATATCCTGCAGCCAACTGGAAGATCTGTCCTGGAATCACAGATATAACAATCTGCAGAATCTGCAAGCCAATGTATATAAGTATTGATTCAGATTGATACTTTTCTAGGTATGCAACTACGTCATTGAAGTCTTTAAATTGCTCAAGCCAATCTCTTTGGAAAAAATAAATATATAAAGGAATTCCAATAACAATACCTATTAAGATAACGATTTTTAATATAGAAATAATTACTTTACGTTTATCTTCTTGCCGTTTTAATTCATTAATACTCATAACCAAAACCCCTGTTACAAATTATAAATTTATTAAATGTTTTTTATGTAAAGCATCAAGTGATTTTATGACGCCAAATTTTGAGTGTTCATAGGTAAGACCGCCTTGAAAATAAACTATATAAGGTTCTCTCATTGGCGCGTCAGCGCTAAGTTCTATAGATGAGCCCTGAACAAATGCACCTGCAGCCATTATTACTTGAGATTCATAACCGGGCATGTCCCATGGAACAGGAGCAACATGAGCATCTATAGGTGCTGCTGCTTGAATGGCTTGACAGAAAATCTCAAGAGATTCAGGACTGTTGAGTTTGATTGCCTGAATTATATCACTTCTTTTATCTTCAGCTTTAGGACACACTTCATAACCTAGTTTTTCATATACTTTTCCGCATAAAACAGCACCTTTAACAGCTCCATTTACGACTTTGGGAGCTTGGAAAAGACCTTGAAACATAGATCTTGTTTGACCGAAAGTAAGGCCGCATTCTCCTCCTATTCCGGGACAAGTCATCCTATATTGAATTTTATCTATCAAATCTTCTCTTCCGGCGACATAGCCTCCTGTCAAAGCAAGCCCGCCTCCCGGATTTTTTATTAAAGAGCCGGCAATAACATCAACCCCTACGTCTGTAGGCTCCTTGATATCCAAAAATTCACCATAGCAGTTATCTGTCATCTTTACTATATTTGGATTTATATTAGAAACGAGATTTGCCCATTCTGCAATTTGGTCTATGGTAATGGCTTTTCTCCATCCATATCCTGTAGCTCTTTGGACAGTGACCATTCTTGTTTTATCTGTTATGGCTTCTTTAACACCCTCAAGATCTATTGAACCATCAGGCAAAAGTTCTACTTGCTTATATGTTATGCCGTAATCCTTTAAAGAACCGTTGCCATTTCCGCGAATTCCTATGACTTCTTCAAGAGTGTCATAAGGTCTTCCGGTACAATAAATAAGTTCATCTCCAGGCCTTAATATACCTAAAAGCGTTATTGCCAGCGCATGTGTTCCATTTACTATGGTTGGTCTGACAAGGGCTTTATCTGTGTGAAATATATCTGCATAAACTTTTTCAATTGCATCTCTTCCTGGATCATCGTAACCGTAACCTGTGTTCCAGCTAAAATGCATATCGCTAAGCCTATTTTCTTGAAATGCAGATAATATTTTGTACTGATTATATGCCATTATATCGTCCAGTTCTTTAAACTGGCTGCTTACTTCTGATTCAGATTCTTCAATTATGTTAATAACTTTTGGGTCAATTTTGAACTTGTCTTGCAATAACTTATCGGTATAACTCATTTATTCTTTCCTTTCTTCTTCCCATTCCATATCTTTTACTAAATCTCTTTTAACGTTGGCTTTGTGACGTGCGTAAAGCTGAGTAGTAGTTACTTGTTCATGATCAAGAAGAGCAGCTACGTCAAAGATGGAATTCCCCCGGCCTATTAAGCTTGTAGCAGCTGTAGCACGAAGCTTATGAGGGCTATATCCCCCTTTTCTTGAAGTTTTAAGTGCTATTGAGGTGTATTTTTTTACTAATTCTCTTATTTGGCGTTCTGTCATTCTTTTGCCTTGAAGTGACAGAAACAATGCGTCTTTATGCTCTTCTTCTACTTTTTCGTCTGATATTCTTTCGTTATCTATATAGTCGTGTATGACGGATGTTGCAGATTTATTTAGAGGCATTATTGACTCTTTCCCACGTTTTCTGTATATTTTAAATTCCCCTCTTCCAAAGTTAAAGGAAGAAATATTGAGCTGCTGAAGTTCAGAAAGTCTAAGACCATAAGTCAAAAACATTATAAGTATGGCTTTATCGCGAAGTTTTGTTTTTTCCCAGTAGAGCCTTTCTTTGTCAGTAAGACCGGTTCCTGTGGATACAGAATCAAGCATTATCATGACTTCATCATCTTGGAGAGCCTTTATTTCCTTTTCTCCGGGACGAGGAACTCTTATAGGATCAAAACCATCTGTTATATTTTTTTCAACCATACCGTCTCTGTAAAGATATTTAAATAGAACAGAAACAGATGATTTTTTTCTTGCGAGAGTTTTGTTGGCATTTTCGTATATATACGTCGTTTTATCAGTTTCAACTTTATATTTGCGGCAGTAATCTATAAACATATTTACATCTACAGCCTGAATTTCCTGAAGTTCGTCTAACTTGATTTTAGTAGTATCTTCTGCTTTAGTAAGGTCAGTTTCGTCTATGAGATATTGAAAGAAAAAGCGAATATCATGCAGATAAGCAAGTCTGCTCATAGGAAGTATATTACCCTTTAGATATGCAAAAAATCCCCTGAGATATTTGGGCATTTGACGCTCAATATCTTCACACTGAAAATATATGTCGTTCTCTTTTTTTATTATGTTGTCGGGTTTATCGCTTTTGTTGTGTATTCTAACTTGTTTTTCAGCCATGTTAACATTTCCTCTATTGCAGATTCATCATTTTGATAATCACTTATATTAATCCAGTGAACATCTTCGTAACGTTTAAACCACGTAATTTGTCTCTTTGCAAGATGGCGCGTATTCTTTTTTATCAGTTCTACTGCATGTTCTTTATCATACTTGCCGTCAAAATATGCAATTATCTCTTTATAGCCTATACCTTTCATTGAAATATCTTCTTCCGTAAGACCGCGTTCCAAAAGATTTTCAACTTCTTGAAATAATCCTGCTTCTACAAGCAAATCCACCCTTTTATTTATTCTATCATAAAGTTCTTCTCTGTTTCTGGTCAGACATATGAAGATTCTTTCATAATCCTTACAATATTCGGTACAATTTTTAAAATCCTGTATTTTATTTCCAAATTCAACAGCTTCTAAGGCTCGTATAATCTTTTTGACATTATTGGGATGGATTCTTCCGGCAGCATCAGGATCTCTTTTTTCTAACTTTTTATAGATATATTCTGAACCGAAAATGTCGGCTTCTTCTTCAAGAGCCTGACGAAAGCTTAAATCTTGCGGTGTATTGCTAAAATCCATGTTATATAGTATAGAATTTAGATATAGACCTGTTCCTCCCGCAATAATGGGAGTTTTATCTTTTTTGAATATTTCAGAAATAGCATTTTTAGCCAGCTTTTGATATTCAGCTACGGAAAAAGCTTCGGAAGGATCTATTATGTCAACAAGGTGATGTTTTGCCTTAGATAATTCTTCTAATGTAGGTTTAGCGCTTCCTATATTCATATATTTGTATAACTGCATAGAATCGCATGATACAATTTCACCGTTAAAAGCACAAGCCGCTTCAATAGCATATTTAGTTTTACCTACAGCCGTAGGACCGGCAATAACTATTATTTGTTTCATTTATACCCTTTTAAATAATCTTTCTATTTCGTAATTGGAAAGTTTGATGAATGTTGGTCTTCCGTGAGGACAGCTGAAAGGATTTATGCAAGTTTTCAAGTCTTGCATAAGAGCCGATATTTCTTCGTCTTTAAGATGATCATGTGCTTTTACAGCTGACTTACAAGATTTCATTATGAGTTTGTCTATTACTACTGTATTTTTTAAATCTTGGTGTTTATCAAGGTTATCGGTAAAGTCTTTTACAAAAGTCTCCCCTTCCTGTAGTCCCATAAAGGTTGGAATTTCTGATATTCTATAGCTATTTTGCCCAAAATTATCAATAACAAATCCCATATTTCTTAAAGGGGCAAGCCAAGATTCTTCTGAAATGCGGCTTGAAGTGGAAACGTTGAGCAATATAGGCATTAAAATAGGCTGCGAGACCTTTTCTTCCCTATCATATTCTGAAATTAATTTTTCATAGAATATTCTTTCGTGTGCTGCGTGTTGATCAAACAGATAAAAGTTATCTTCATCAACGGCCATGATATATGTATTGAATAATACTCCAAGAACTATGAGATTATCAAATTCAAAAGGCTTTATAAATGGCTCCTGGATGTGAATAAAGTCTTTTTCTTCTTCTATTTCTTCAGGAATTTCGGTTATTTGTTTAGGTTCATTTGGCGTTTCTATGATTTCGCTATCAAATATGGCTGGCGAAAGTTTCTTTTCAGGCCCCCGATTAGTTGACATAATATTTTTAATGAATACCTGTTCTTCTTTTACTTGAGAAGTTTTACTTTCACCTATAGATTCTTTAAAAATATTTGCTGCTCTTACTATGGCTTCTTTAGTTCCCAAAGCGTTTTTAACAGCAGTGCTTATAAATTCTTCTATTTCATTCTCATGATCAAAACGTACTTCTCTTTTGTTTGGATGTATATTTACATCAAGGTCTGAGGAGTTTACATTAAGAAATAGGAATACTACCGGATGCCTGCCGTCAAATAAACGCTCTCTATATCCTTCTGATATTCCCTTTTCAATTACTTTACTGTTTACTACACGGCCATTTACAAAGAATATTTGTCCGTTTTTACCTGTTCTGCTCATAGCAGGCGTAGAAATATAGCCTTCTATTGATAACCCGTCAGATTCATATTTTAAAGAGACTAAATTTTTAGTATCTATGTTGGAAAAAACTCTGGATATAATATTGAGCCTGTTACCGTCGCCTGAAGTTGCAAAAAGCACATTTCCGTTATTTATAAGTCGAAAAGATACATTTTTATAAGCCAGTGCCAGTTGTGATACCAGATCTATTATTAGACTGCTTTCCGCAGCGTCACTTTTCATAAATTTGAGACGAGCAGGTGTGTTATAGAACAGATCTGTTATTATAAATGTAGTACCGTCAGGACAGCCTACAGGCTGATTTGATATTATCTCGCCTCCGTGAACTATAACTCTGCTGCCGATTTTATCTTCTCTTCGCTTTGTAAGTAATTCTGTTCTTGTGACTGCAGCTATAGATGCAAGAGCTTCTCCTCTGAAACCTAGGGTTTCAATTGAGTCAAGATCAGATACTTTAGAGATTTTGCTGGTTGCATGACGAAGAAAAGCTTTTTTCGTGTCTTCCCATGAGATACCAGAGCCGTTATCTGTAACGCGTATGTAAGCTTTACCGCCTTTTTTTATTTCTATTACAATGGAATCGGCACCTGCGTCTATAGAATTTTCGACTAATTCTTTAATAATTGATACAGGTCTTTCTATTACTTCCCCTGCTGCGATTTTATCTGCAATCTGCTTGTCTAAAATATTAATCATCGATAGAGTCCTTTAATTCTTCTAATATTTTTATAGCTTGTGAAGGAGTTACATCCATAAGATTTATAGATTTTAGTCGTTCAACTGCCGGATTAGGCTTTGATGTAAAGAAAGATATTTGTTGTTCTTCGACTGCGGCAATATTAGCAGTTTTATTATTATAATCGCTTTTGCCTGTTTCAAGCTCATATAGTTTTTCCCTGGCTCTTTCGAGTAATTTGCTTGGAATTCCAGCCAGTTTTGCTACATGTATGCCATAGCTTCTGCTTGCAGAACCCTCTACGATCTTATGTAAAAATACGATGTTCCCATCCACTTCTGATACATCTACGTTTAAATTTTTGACTCCTGAAATTTGTTCTTCAAGAACTGTAAGCTCGTGGTAATGAGTTGCGAACAACGTTCTTATATGAGTTTTTTCATTACAGAGATATTCAACTGCAGCCCATGCAATGGAAAGTCCGTCATAAGTGCTTGTCCCCCTGCCTATTTCATCAAGAATTATTAAACTTCTTGGACTGGCTGAATTTAATATATATGACAGTTCACTCATTTCTACATAAAATGTAGACTGCCCTTGAGCCAGATTGTCTGATGCGCCTATTCTTGTAAATATTCTGTCTACAACTCCTATATGCGCACTTTCACAAGGTATAAAACATCCTGCTTGTGCCATTAAGACCAAGAGTGCAGTTTGTCTCATATATGTGGATTTTCCTGCCATATTAGGTCCTGTAATCAGTAACATGCTGGAGTCACTGTCATTGACATAAGTATCGTTTGATATAAAAAGTCCCCCTGACACTGTCTGTTCTATCACAGGGTGTTTTCCTTTTAGAATCTGTATTTCCATGGAGTTATCTATAACCGGTTTAACATATCCAAGCTTTTCACTTACTTGAGCAAAGGAGCAAAGAACGTCAAGCTGAGCTATAGATAAAGAAGTCTTTTGAATTTCCTTTATGTATGTTTCGATATGCTTTCTAACGCTGACAAATATATCGTGTTCCATTTGATTTATCTTGTTTTCAGCATTCAAAACGAGATTTTCCATCTCTTTCAATTCAGGTGTTATAAATCTTTCTGCGTTAGCTAATGTTTGTTTTCTTATGTAATTTTCAGGTATGAGATCAAAGTACGATCTTGTAACTTCCAGATAGTATCCAAATACTCTGTTGTAACCGACTTTCAAGTTTTTGATACCTGTGCGTTCTCTTTCAGAACTTTCCAGGTTTGAAATCCAAGACTTTCCGTCTTTGATTGAATCTTTCAGTTCATCAAGCTCTTTAGAATAATTTTCCTTGATAAGACCTCCGTCTTTTATTGAGAAAGGCGGCTCATCACATATGGAATTTTCAATTATAGTATAAACCTCATTTAGAGGATTGATTTCACTGTTTAGTTTTTTTAATATTTCAGAATTTGCATATGATAATGTTTCCTTTATTTCAGGAAGCAGAGAAACTGAGTTTTTCAATGCGATTAAATCCTTGCCGTTTGCATTGCCACATGCAATACGTCCTGCAAGTCTTTCGAAGTCATATATTCCTTTCAATGATTCTTTTATATTGTTTCTTAGTATTATTTGACCATACAGTTCTTCTACTCCGTCAAGACGTAAGTTTATTTCATATACGTCGTTGAGAGGTTCTCTGAGCCATTGTTTCATTTTACGGCTTCCCATTGCAGTGTGAGTTTTATCGAGAACTCCAAGCAAAGAACCGGAAACTTTTTTATCATGCAAAGTTTCAGTAAGTTCAAGATTACGAAGTGTTGCCTTGTCCAAGGACATATGCTTGCCCATTTCATAAAAATTAAAGCCTGTCAGATGCTTTAGGCTGTGTTTTTGTGTTTCAAGCAAGTAGCTTATAAGAGCGCCAAGTGATAATACAGCTAAACTATCTTCTTCCAGACCAAGAGATACAGTAGAAATACAATTAAATTGTGCTTTTACAGCCTCTAAACAGGCCTTACGCGAAAGAAAATCATCACTTACAATATTGATATAAGCTTCTGTTATGAGAGCGATTTCTTCTGTAGAATACTTTTCTGAAAAACTCTGCGTAACTATTATTTCTCTTGCCTTTATTTTTACAAGCTCATTTATCAATGTTTCATATATATCATCACCGCTTGATTCGGTGACATTGACCTCTCCTGTAGACACGTCGCAATAAGCTATAGACATACCACGATCTTTTTCATCTAAGTAAATTACTGCTAAATAATTATTCTCTTTTTCTGCCAGCATTGATTGTGCTGTTACAGTACCTGGGGTTACTATTTGTATGACTTCTCTTTTTACAATTCCCTTTGCGGCAGAAGGTTCTTCGATTTGTTCACATATGGCAACTTTATAACCTTTTTCTACAAGTTTAGCTATATAGCTTTCTGCGGAATGGAAAGGGACTCCGCACATGGGAGCCCTTTCTTCTTGACCGCAATTTTTACCCGTAAGGGTTAGTTCCAATTCTTTAGATGCCAAAATTGCATCATCAAAAAACATTTCATAGAAGTCGCCCAGTCTGAAAAACAAAATACAGTCTTTGTAATTGTTCTTAATTTCCATATATTGTTCCATCATTGGGGATAGCTTCATATTGTTCTCCTTTTATCTGTTGTTGTATGCTTTGATACCTTCTTTAATTATATTGATTCCTGCTTTCATATCTTCTGCATTTAATACATAAGCGATACGCATATCAGATTGACCTACTCCCGGAGTGCTGAAAAATCCTCCTGCAGGAGCAAACATGCATGTTTCGCCGTCAACATCAAATTCTTCAAGCAAGAACATTAGGAATTTTTCTGCATTGTCAACAGGAAGCTGACATGTTATGTAAAAAGCGCCTTCAGGTACGCCGTATTTGATTCCTTCAATTTCATTTAGAGCTTCAACAGAAACATTTCTTCTATGTTCATACTCTTTTTTTATGTCGTTAAAATATGAAGGATCCAGATTGTAAAGTGCGGCAGCTCCTATTTGATCAATAGTTGGACAGCAAAGTCTTGCTTGTGCCATCTTCATTATGTTCATCATCAGTTCTTCATTTTTACATGCGATAGAACCTACTCTTGCTCCGCAAGCTGAGAATCTTTTTGAAACAGAGTCTACAATAATTACGTTTTGCTCAGCTTCTTTGAATGAGCCAAATGTAGTCATTTCTTTACCATCATATACAAATTCTCTGTATACTTCATCAGCTATTATGAACAGATCGTGAGCGAGTGCTATATCTACAATAAGCTTCATCTCTTCTTTAGTAAGAACTTTTCCTGTTGGATTGCCAGGGTTTATTATACATATAGCTTTTGTTTTAGGCGTTATGACGTTCTCTATTTTTTCTCTGACAGCATATTGATAACCGTCTTCTGCTGTAGTAGGGATTGCGACTATGTTTCCTCCTGCTTGACCTACGAAAGTTCTGTAATTGGTGTAAAAAGGTTCAGCCATTATAACTTCATCACCGGGATCAAGGATAGCAGTCATAAGCATGTTGATAGCCTCGGAACCACCATTAGTGATCATTAGATCTTTTTTCTCAAAATCAAGACCTATTCTTTTATAATATCCAACTAAAGCATCCAACAAAGAAGCAACTCCTTGAGAATTGGCATAAGCCAGAACTTCTTGATCATAATTCTTTATTGCATCGAAGAAAGCCGTAGGTGTCTTAATGTCCGGCTGACCAATGTTTAATCCGTAGACTTTCTTTCCTGCAGCTCTGGCTGCATCAGCATAAGGAACGAACTTTCTTATTGGAGAAAGTTCCATAGCCTGTACCTTTTTTGATAATTTCATCTTCTTCTCTCCTTTTAATTATACTAATACTTTCTTTATTCAAGCTCCTCATGGGAGGCGTTGACTATATCAATGATTGGCAAAACAATATCCTGACAATTTTCGTTTGACTTTCCATCTATGTAAAGAAGATATTCAATGTTACCTTTTGCACCTTTTACAGGGCTGTATGTAAGCCCTGCTGGATTTAAACCGCTTTCAATTGCATATTTTACCACATTTTCTATGACCTGTATATGAACCTTTTTATCACGTACAATGCCTTTTTTTCCTACTTGTTCCCTGCCTGCTTCAAACTGAGGTTTAACAAGACATACGATCTTTCCGGATTGTTTGAGAAGCTGTGCAGCGACAGGAAATACAAGTTTCAGGGATATAAAAGACACATCTATACTTATAAAATCTAACGGATCTATGGAAGTCTTATCAATATATCTTATGTTGCATTTTTCCATATTTATGACTTTTGGATTACATCTTAATTTATAATCAAGCTGTCCGTAACCGACATCAACTGCATAAACCTTTGTGGCTCCGTTTTGAAGCATGCAGTCTGTAAATCCTCCTGTAGAAGCACCTATATCCATACATACGTTTTGGGATAAATCCAGTCCCCATGTTTTTACTGATTTTTCAAGCTTTAATCCACCTCTGCTTACATATGGACATATATTTTCTTTTATTGTAATCTGAGAATCTTCATCTATAAGATTTCCTGCTTTATCACTTATTTGTCCGTCTACAAGAATTATCCCTGCCATTATGGAAGCCTTTGCTTTTTCCCTGGATGAAAAAAGACCTCTTTGGACTAAAAGTATATCAAGCCTTTCTTTCAAGTTCTTCACATATCCTTTCGGTTATTTTTTCCGGTGTTAAGTTATATTTATCTATTAACTGATCAAAATTGCCTTGAGGTATAAATTCATCTGGCCAGGCAAATTTTATAACATGCACATTTTCGCCGGAGACAAGTGCAGATAACTGCTGTCCTAAACCACCATTTATAGAATGGTCTTCTAAAGTTAGAATGAGATCAGTACGACCTTTACATTCATCAAAGGGAGTTATATCAAACGGTTTAACTGTAGCTACATCTACTAGTCCGGCGTTTATACCCTTATTATTTAAAAGATTGACTATCTGTTCTCCGTATGAAAACATTTTTCCACAAGCCCATATATCGACTTTTCCGGCAGTTTTAATTCTAATATTTTTACCGTCAAAAGTAGACGTAATATTTTTATCGTAATCTGTATTACCTCTTGGATATCTGATTGCAACAGGACTGTCTAAAGTAAATGCGTAATCTATCATAGCTTCAAGCTGATTGCCGTCTTTGGGAGTAAGAATTGTCATGTTAGGCATAGATGATAAATATGACAGATCAAACATGCCGTTATGTGTTTCTCCGTCAGCTCCTACGCATCCGGCTCTGTCTATGGCAAATACTATGGGCAGATTTTGCATACATACATCATGCATCATCTGGTCATATCCTCTTTGAAGAAAGGAAGAATATATGGCTACGATTGGTCTCATACCCTCTTTTGCCATACCCGCTGCAAAAGTTACAGCGTGCTCTTCTGCTATTCCTACATCGAAGAACCTGCTCGGCAGGTGTTTGGCAAATGACCCAAGACCTGTAGCTTCTCCCATAGCTGCTGTTACTGCCACAATTCTTGGATCATCTAAAGCTTTTTTTAAAACTACATCTCCCATAATTTTTGAATATGAAATTCCCTGGCTTTTTTCCAAAGATGCTCCTGTGGTAGGATCGAATGGCCCTATTCCATGGAATTTTCCAGGATGTTTTTCGGCATTTATATATCCCTTGCCTTTTTTAGTTATAGTATGAATTATAACAGGTTCATCAAGATGTTTGGCTTTGACTAAAACATCCATCAATTCTGAGATGTTGTGACCGTCTACAGGACCAAAATATGTAAATCCAAGCTCTTCAAATAATACTCCGCCATGATCCATTATGGAATATTTGATATCGTTTTTAAAATCTGCCAGACCTGCTGCCAGCGTACCGCCGAAATTCTGTTTGGAACTGAAGTGGCTTTTTATGAATTTTTTGATGCCCAGATATCCCTTAGATGTTCTTAGATTACCAAGGTGCTTTGATATTCCGCCTGTATTCGGAGATATAGACATGCCGTTGTCGTTTAATATTACTATTACTTTTGACTTGCTGTCGCCTATATTGTTAAGACCTTCGTATGCCATTCCGCCGGTAAGTGAACCATCACCTATAACTGCAATGACTTCGTATTTTTCTCCTTTTATATCTCTTGCAGCTGCCATTCCTGCTGCTGCTGATATTGAAACGCTGCTGTGACCTGTGTCAAAACAGTCGTGAGGACTTTCATTTTGCTTTGGAAAGCCGCTTAAACCATTTAATTTTCTTAAGGTATCAAAATCTTTTGCTCTTCCTGTTAAAATCTTGTGAACATAGGCTTGATGACCCACATCCCATATGATTTTATCTGTAGGTGTGTTGAATATTTTATGCAACGCTATGGTAAGTTCAACAACTCCCAGATTAGATGCAAGATGTCCTCCTGATTTTGATACTTTATCAATTAAAAATTCTCTTATTGAATAAGATAAAAGTTCCATTTCTTCCAAAGACATCTTCTTTAAATCTTCCGGGAAATTATATTCTGTAATATTTGAATTCATTGAATTGCCTTCATTTTCTTAATAATTAATGATTTCGTTTTGCTAACTTCAAAACAAGATTTTTGAAAAACTCTGCGTTATCGTAGTAATCTGCAATTGCTTCTACTGCGTTTTCTGTCAGTTCTTCCAGTCTTTCATAAGCCTTTTCAAGACCATTTATAGATATATAAGTATTTTTGCTTTTTTTCTTGTCTGAACCTGTTTCTTTGCCAAGTTCATCGGGATTACCTACTACATCTAAAATATCGTCTGCGATTTGATAAGCCAGTCCCAAATTGTCAGCATATTTACTTAGATCTGTTATCATTTTATCGTTATAGTTGCCAAGATAAAGACCTGCTTTAATAGCAGACTTAAATAAGGCAGCTGTTTTGTTAAGATGTATATATTCCAGCATTTCACTTGATGCTACAGCATTTTCTGCTTCTATATCTGAAACCTGACCGGCAACCATGCCTCTGCATCCTGCGCCGCTGGCAATCTGATATGCAGCATTGACACGCTTTATGATTTTTTCCGGAGAATCAAAATAAAGCATCATATCTTTGTTTATTACTTCAAACGCTGTAGTAAGAAGTCCGTCGCCTGCCAGGATAGCTATTGCTTCTCCATATACCTTGTGATTGGTAGGCAGTCCTCTTCTGAGATCGTCATTGTCCATAGCCGGCAGATCATCATGAATCAGAGAATATGTGTGTATATATTCTATGGCGCAGGCATAGGGAATAGCTTCTTTTATATTTCCTCCTGCAAACTCGCATGCTGCCAAAAGCAACACGGGACGCAGACGTTTGCCTCCTGCCAGAAGACTGTATTTCATGGAGTCATAAAGAGAAAGACTCTTGTTATCTATATTAGGAATAAAATCAGTCAGATGTGAATCGACAATTTGCTTATATTCTTCATAACTTCTTTCCATGAGATTACTCCTCCGTTTCTTGTCTATAAATTTGAATTTTAGCTTGAGCTTCGTTTAGTATTTTATTGCATGCCTCATAGCACTTTATTCCTTCTTCGTAATATTTTATAGCTTCTTCTAAAGTAGTATCTTCATTTTTTATTTTTTGAGACATATCTTCAAGTTTTTTCATTGATTCTTCAAAAGTCAATTCTATTCACCTTCTATCTTTACGGCAGATACAGTTATTTGTGCGCTGCCATCTTTCAACGATATTTTATATATGTTTTCTGGAATTATTCGTGATACTGAAGATACTACATTACCGTTTAAATCCTCAATTATTGCATATCCTCCAGAAAGTATTTTTTGCGGATTGTTCTCTTGTAAAGTCAGCAGATATCTCTCAAGGCTGTATCTTAACCCATCAATTTTTCGTATCAAGGAGTTCTCTGCCTCTTTTATATATGTGTCGGACAAAAGTTTTGAATATTCAAGTTTCCCTTTTAAACAAGATGATAATTGAGTTTTTAAATTATTGATATTATCTTTTAAAATTTTATCATCAGGGACTGCTGCTTCAGCTGCTGCTGTTGGAGTTTCAGCCCTCATATCGGCGACAAAATCACAGATACAGAAATCTATCTCATGCCCTACAGCCGAAATTATCGGTATTTTACATCTGTATACTGCACGGGCAAGTTTTTCTTCATTGAACGCCCATAAATCTTCAGAGGAACCTCCGCCTCTTCCAACGATTAAAACATCAATATCGCGGAAGTTATCATTTATCATATCAAGAGTTTCTGAGATATTTTGAGCTGCTGATTCTCCCTGTACAAGTACAGGAAATATTATTATATCTACAAGATTAGTTCTGTTTTTTATTATTTTTAGGATATCCTTTATGGCCGCTCCTGTCTCAGAAGTAACTACACCTATTTTTTTAGGAAACTTAGGTATAGGCTTTTTATGTGCCAGGTCAAATAAACCTTCTTGGTTGAGTTTGTTTTTTATTAGCTCAAATGCCATAGAAAGGTTACCCTCTCCGGATACCTCTATGGACCTGACAAACAAAGTATATGTTCCGCCTTTTTTGTATACGTTTAAATATCCATGAACTATTATTTCAAGGCCATCGCCTAGTTGATAATTTATATTTTTAACATATGAGGCAGGCAGAAAACAGTTAATTTTGCTTGTTTCATCTATCATAGAAAAATATACGTGCCCGGAACTGTGATATTTTAAATTGGAAATTTCTCCTTTTACAGAGATGTTTCCAAGCAAAGGATCTGTAGATAATATCCTGCTTATATATTCATTGAGTTGTGAGACTGTTACGGGCTTTAAAGCCATATATTTTTTCCTCCAAGCAATGAAATTCCAACAGCATTATCTGCTGAAAGTTCAGGTTTTCCGAATGTATAGTTTATTTTATCTTTTAAGTTCTCTTTTATATAATCTCTTATATATGTACTGCAAGATACTCCTCCTGCAAAGATAAAATTATTTATATTGTATTTTTTTGACAACTGAATCGTCATTTTTTCTATTGATTGAGAAATTCTAAAAAACAAGCAACAAGCTATTTCTTTATCTGAGTGTTCAGTTAAAATTCTCTGGCATTGAGTCTCAATTCCTGACAGATTAAAATAACCGTCTGAGACTTTTATAGGTGTTAAAATATCAGCGTTTTCATTGCATGATGCTAAAGAATCCATAAAATTGCCGCAAGGAAAATCAATACCTAATGAAACACCCACTCTATCTATAACTTGTCCGTATGATATGTCTTTAGAACCTCCCACTATTTTAAATATTTTTTCTTTTTCATTTACCAATACTGCTTCTGTAGTTCCCCCGCTAAAATGAAAACATATGATTGGATTAATATTTTTCATATTGGAATAATAACGTATTGCTTCAATGTGTCCTTCTTGATGTGAAAAATAATATAAAGGAATATTTAAAGCAGCGCTCAAAGTTTTTGCCACTGCGATTCCTGCATTGAACACAGGCATATAAGAACCTTCTATTGGTCTTGGTTTATTAGAAACTGCTATGCAGCCTATTCTTTTTCTTATAGAATCGTTAGTCAATGCTTTAGCAATTACATCAGGAAGCCTGTTAACATGCTGAAACAGGGCGTCAGATTGTCTAAGCCCTCTTTCTCCCCTGTTAACGTTTAAAAAATTTTGTTCGTTAAAAATTATTTGTCCGTTTTCTGAGGTTATAGCTACAGAAGTTTTGTAATTGCTTGTATCTATACCCAGTGATAATTTTTCACTTGCCATAAATGTATTATTGTCCTATATTTTTTAAAACAGCGTTTATAAATTTAGGAGATTTGTCATCGCTGTATAATTTGGCCAATTCAACGGCTTCATTTATTGAAACAGACTTTGGAATGTCGCTGACATATAAAATTTCTGCTGTTGCAAGCCTTAAAATCGATAAATCAACCTTTGCAATTCTGTTTACGGACCAACCCTCTGCACATTGATTTATGTTGGAGTCTATATCATCTATATGCTGACAAACACAATCAATTGTATTAAGTATATATGCCTTTTGATTGGTGATATTCTTGTCAGATAAAAATCCATCTAGGGCGCATACTGTAAAGTCTTTCTGTGCATCCATTTGAAAAATATATTGCATAACCAATATTCTTGCATCTCTTCTATTCATTAGTACTCCTGAATTTACTAGGCAGTGCTATTCCTTGAACATGGATATTCACTGCATTTAATATCTGATTGGTGGTGATACTGACGCTTTTTTTAACAGCATTTTGTATATCCCAGGCAAGTTGTGGTATCTTGATTCCATAGTCTGCAACGATGAAGATATCTATGGAAATTATATCTTTATCACGAGAAAGCTTAATCCCTTTATATGATGTATCTTTGCCGACTATTTTTTTTGTTATATTATCGGCAAGTGTATCGCATAAATGGTTTACACCGGGAACATTTAAAACTGCACGCATGGCAGTCATACATATTATTTCTTCTGAAATTTTGTTTACTGCCTGTCTGTCTGGCATACGATCACCTCAAAAAAATTATAACAGAAAAGCCTCTGCTTTTCAATTATATTTGCCATATTAGCAGAGGCTTTGAAATGATATTTAATTATGTAAATTATTAAATCAATATTTACTTTGAATTATAATTTTGTCAGCAGATTTTCCGGTTTCTCTCATGACTATATCGCATATTTTAGCAACAGTATTAGTGTCAAGTTCCTGCTGGTCGACGGTAACGCTTATACTGCTTTCAGTAATCAGCACAAAGGAATCAGGAAGATTTTTTTGTTTTATTATACTTTCTATGGCAAGTTCAGTTTCCATGTATTCCATTATGCGCTTCTTTTCGTCTGATGCATTTTTCTTTTCGTTATCATTGTTACTGTTGTTAATAGTAGAATCGAGAGTCGATATTAATTTATTTCTCTCTAATTCCATCTGGGCACGCATTTCATCAAAATCGCCGCTTACCGGTTTTGTGCTGTTTTCTTTTTCAACAGCAAGACTGTCCACCAGTACCTCGCCGTCATGTGCAGGTATTTCGCTTTTCTTGTCAAGTCCTGATGTAACAATAATTCCGGCGCCTAATACCACAACCAGCCCAAGTACTGTAAGTCTTTTACTTTTATACAAAATGTCCTTATAACTAAACTTCTTTTTCAAAGTCACTCCTCCTGTTCTTTTTCAAAAACTATTACGTTTGAAACCGGAATATTATACAAGGTGGAAACTCCCTGTGTTAGTTTGTTGGCGGTTATAGGATTAGAACCTCCTTCTGCGATAACAATAACTCCGGATACGTTGCCTTCAGTATCATGTTTTACCAATACTTCTACTTCGCCCACACCTTTGATATTTGACAGTGCGCTGCATAGTTGTTCTTCTGAACCGCCGTCCATGTCTATTATTTGCTTTCTGCTGTCAGAAGAATCGGTTAAGATACTTATAGCCAGTATTCCGATAGATGCTATCAGAAGAAATGTTATAAGTTTAATGAAGTTTTCCTTGCCTGCTATTTTTTCAAACATAATCTCACTCCTATTTATATGAAAGTTAATATGAAATATTACTTCATATCTATTAAATTAACGATGGGTTGTAAGATGACAGCTAAAATCACCATAGAAAATATGAATTTTAAGTATTTGGTCATATTTGAATTTGGCACTAAAATTTGAAAAAATGTGAGAGAAATTATTATCAAGAATACATCTTTTACCCATGTATAAAGCTGCTCCATTATCCACCTCCTATTTTCATAATAGTTGAGATAAACATTATAAAAAGTAAGGCGTTGAAGAACATGATTGCTCCGATAGATATGAGACAGCTTCCCATATCGTTTAAACCTTCTGAAATTTTACTTTCTGTTATAGGCTCACATAAAGCGCTGGTTATTTTATATATTACTGCTATAATTATAATTTTTATCAAAGGAACCAATATGAGTAACAGCAAAATTATTATACCGAAAATACCTACTACACTTTTTATGGATGACATACATCTCAAAAATAAATCAACAGTGTCTGATGTGAAGCCTCCTACTATTGGAATAAAAGCGCTTAAAGAATATTTTGCCGTATTTATCAAAAGCCCGTCAGATGTATCTGTTAAAAGGCCTTGAATAGAAATTATTCCTGTCAGTACAACCATAAGAAGCCCCATGACTGCAACTGCTCCGTTTCTGAGAAGTTTAGCAATTTTGTTTACATAATTCTTTTCTGTTAAACAATTTATCAACGAAAGTATTGTGGAAGTGAATAAAGCCGGCAAAATGAATGTTTTTACTATAAAAGCTATACCTGATATGGAACCTATAATCATAGGACTTAAAATTGTGCCGGATGTTATTCCTCCCGTGGAAATTAAGATTCCAATCAATACAGGAGTTATTATTGCCATTGTATCTGCCATTGTTCCTACAGAGTCTATTGCTAAATTATATGAAATACGAAAGTTGTTTATTGTAATTCCTATTATCACCATAGTGCATATGAGCATACTTATATCTGCTACTGATTTACTGTTAAATGATGTAGATAGATTCTTTAATATTCCTATGATTATACACACGCTGATTATTTCCACACTTAAAATCAAAGCGCTTTTTATTTCATAAAAGAATAAATCTTTCATTTCTTCTATGAGTATGGGATTGTCAAATATACTTTTGCCTTCTATTGTGGCGTTAAGTATATTTTCTAAAGAAAACTGATCAGAAAGACCATATGTAATATTGCTGGCTGTATTGGCCACATCATCCATCATACCGTCTTCTATGACGTTATTAAATTGTTCTTCTAATATCTTTTCGTATTCCATTATATTAAACCGTTAAGTAATTCAAGTAAGGATACAAATATAGGTATCGCAGCGAAAAAAATAGCTATTTTGCCTGCAAGTTCTACCTTGTTTCCTATTGACTTTTCTCCTGCGTCATTGCAGAGCGCCACTGCAAATTCTGTTACATATGCAATTCCCAGTACTTTTAAGATTATCGGAAAGTATTCTTTGCCGTAGGATAACTGGTTGTAGATATTTGATATGAATTCAAACCCGTCTTTTAAGCTGCTTATTACAAAAAGAAGCATTATAATTGATGCACATACAGAAACGCCTACAGTAAGTTCTGGTTTGTATTGTCTTACAAGAGCTATGATGATGATTGATATAACAGCTATTGCGCATATTTTAATTAACGTAACCATCTTAAAACTCTAAAAACACTCTGATTTCCTGAAAAAACTCACTTACCATTTTTATAACTATGGTGAGAACTATGATAACACCTGCCAGAGTTATCATCATGGCCTCTTCGTCTCTTCCGGCTTTTGTGAGAATTTGATTAAGCAGTGCAATAGCAATACCTATTGCTGCGATTTTAAACAATATATCTATTCCAAAAGTCATTTTGCCTCCTTATATAAGCAGTATTGCTAATATAGCACCAAGAAAAAAACCGATTTTCCTATACATAGGTCCTTTTGTTTTTAAGCTGTTTTTTCCGTCTGCTATCTGATTAGCAAGTTTTTCTTCCAAATATGAAAAGTGAAAAATATGGTTATCATAGTCTGTCTGACCTATGAATGTACCGAGATATTTTATAGTATCAAAGT
Source organism: uncultured Peptostreptococcaceae bacterium (assembly GCA_910588185.1). GTDB lineage: Bacteria > Bacillota > Clostridia > Peptostreptococcales > Anaerovoracaceae > Fimisoma. The sequence goes on along the minus strand of CAJUQR010000002.1, from coordinate 213,002 downwards.
CTTCTTTTTGCAGCGGCATATCATTATAAATCTCTGATACTGCCAGCGGCCAAATTTTAGCGATTTCATCGTCCTTTTGGTTAAGTTTTGATTCTACACTGCCAAGCAGCTTAAAAGCTTTCGAATCGCCTTTTTTCTCCGCTCTTGCAAATATTAAAGGTAAAGGTTCTTTAAAATACCCGATTTGTCCTTTTAGTTCAAGAATCATCTGTAAAAAATCTTCTAAAAGATTGACTCTTGTCTTTAATTGTTCGTATTTCATGATTCCTACAAGACCGAGAGATAATACGATGCCTATGAGTCCTACAAATTTAAGCATCTTCTATCTCCTTTATTGTTCCGGGACCATGTTCTGCTGAAAGATATATTATACTTTGAAAAAAATTCTTTTTAATAAGTGATGAAATATTGGAATTCTCTATGTCATTTCTACAGTTTCCATGTATTGAAGTTATCAGAGCCACCCCGGCATTGACGCATTGCTCTACTGCCGCTATATCACCTTGCTTTCCTATTTCGTCTGTTATTATAACTTGCGGAGCCATAGAACGTATAAGTATAGGTATTCCATGTATTTTATCACAGCCGTCAAGAACGTCTGTCCTCGGTCCGAGATCAAAACTCGGGGACGAATTGTACATTCCGGCTATTTCAGATCTCTCATCACATATTGCGACCTGGATGTGTCTCATGCTAATACTGCGGGCCATGTCCCTTAGAAGTGTAGTTTTGCCGCATCCCGGAGGAGAAACTATCAATATGTTTTGAGGAGCATTGTTTTTAATCATGATAGGAAGAAGTATATTGGAACAGCCTTTTATTTCTTTTGTAAATCTTATATTCATTGAACTGACTTCTTTTATTAGAGATGGTTGTCCCTGTTTTACAACTGTTTTGCCGCATATGCCAACTCTGTGACCACCCTCTATAGTTACAAATCCTTTTGCTAAATCTTCTTCATAAGCGTAGTAAGAGTATTTGATTAAATTGTTAAGTATTTTCTGGAGATCTTCTTTACTTGTCAGTTGTGTAAGGCTTTTTTCTCTTCCTGCACATCTGAGAAGTACTCTCTGTCCACATCTAAGACGTATTTCTTCTAAGTCTTTGATATCTGCATCGGGAAGCATTTCCAGTTCTCTGCACATTGAAGAAGGCAGTCTGCTTAAAATTTCTCTGAATGTACTCATCTTGTGCGTCCCCTTTTCTTTTGATTATTACATTCTATGACTGGGACAAGGTTTTATGACAATAAAAAAAGTGCATGTATGCACTGTAAAATTTTACATATTATGTTATAATGAAATGGTTAAACAGGAATAAAAAAGACAGCTAACCTACATAAAACCTCCACAGCAGCGACTGTGGAGGTTTTGCATTGTTGTCAATCATGAAATATTATTTGCTTTTCGTGATACACATATTATATGTTAATTTATGTAATAAGTTAACAAGTAATTATTTTACGAGAATTCCATAACATAAAATTTATCACCGATTTCTTCACTTTCAAGCTCTATTATGTATCTGTCTTTTCCTGCAGGAAAAAACATCTTGGTTGTAAACACAGATTGGATTTTTTCAGGCAGAATAATTTGCCCTGCTTTACATTCTTCAATGTTTATATAGTATAAATTAAAACCATCATCTACTACTGTGCAGTATTTTCCGCTTGAACCTGTCATGCGCCACCATCGTTTAGTCTGCGGCATCTTTTTTTCTTCGGAATTATTAAGAGGTATACCTATTATTTGTGTATTTCCCATTTCACCTCCGACTGCACATACGATATAATTTTCTGTTATGCTAAATGAACTGCAAGGTTCAGGTCTATCCTCTTCTATATAAATCTTTTCTGAATCACCTGCTATAAAAAAACTCTTCTGTTGGGAACTGTTATGGATATCTGCAAAATAGTATTTTCCGTTAGTTTCAAATAAATTAAGAGTCTCACAATTTTCAAATTTTTTAATTTGTTTAATTTTGAAATCTACTATTTTGTTTACTGAAATTTGCGTGAAATTTTTACTGTTGTTTTCACAAATATAAATAGGAATTTCATCAATAAGTACAATTTCTGCGGACAGTTTATTTTTGCAATAACCTGAGTCTATATCTATATGTTTATTTTCATCAAAATAAGCTATTTTCCACTGACAAATTGTATTATCGCTTATGAATTCATCTTCAGATGTTTTATACTCAGCATAGATTATACCATCTTTATAAGGTACTGCACTATATATTACTCCATCACTTTCTATATCAAATAAGGTGTATTTTCCTTTTTCGTTATAGTTTATCAAATATACTCCTTTAGTCCTTATATCAGGCGGTATTATGCTTTCTGCAGTATATATATCGTCATATACATTGGCAATTATGAGTACATTTTCATCAGAATAGCAGGTTGTATACATATTGGGATTTTTACCTGTTTCTTCTTTAGTCACAAGTGCAAACGGAATATCTATTTCTTTTAGATTGGCATTGATAGGTTCTGAATATGTTGAAGCAGTCTTATCTGTTTTATTATCAGAACATCCGCATAAAATGGCAAATATAAGAGATATGCATATGAGGCTTAATGTTTTGTTTTTCATTGTAAATCACCATAAAAAAGTTAATATGATATATAATAATGAGCTCTATAGTTTATTGCTTTTTTCATTTCGCTTGAACTCACATTATAAGTACCAAAAATATTATTATCATAATGAGGATCATTATATGTTAAAGATATTTGTGTAATTGCCCCCCCGTTTGTATTGTATATCCACTTACTACTATATAATGCCCTTCTGGTACTCTTTGATTAACATAGTTGGGTAAATTTTTAGGTTTAACATGACAGATTACAGGGTATCCAGCTTTAATGCTTGCTAATACTTTGTTATCAAAATCTGTATTATCAGTTAAATAATATTTATATGAATTTTTTCCTAAATTTGAATTTAAGCAATCTTTTACTTTATATACATAAGTTCCATTTTCTTTTGTTGTATCTGACTGTGAAGTTAGTGTCGATTCACTTTTCGATATACCAAACTTTTTTAAAGCCATTCTTATACATGCAGGACCACAAGTATAAGTTTGACTTTGTTGATATAATGGTACATTTAAATTATTTTTTTCACCTATGCGTGCAGGTGATTGTTCACTAGCAAAGGAAAAACTAATACTTGAAATAACTAATAAAATTACAAGTAGAAAACAAATAAACTTTTTCATTCTTTTTCTCCTTTCTAATAAATAGAATATTAAACTTTTTGAGTTTATCAAAGATGTTAAAAAAAGTATCTCTTATAAGCATCACCGCTTTCGTTATTTATTTAACATTATTTAAACATGAATTTACTTTAAAGTCAATATAAACAAGTAATTTTTTAACAATTAAAAAGCAGAGCTTAAAAATAATTAAAGCCATTCTGTAACTTTTTTCGAAAAATGGCTGTAAAATCCATGGAAAATTTCAAATCATACAGCATATGGGTTCATTCTGTTTAATTACATAAAAAAGAGTCTTCCTTACGGAAGACCCTTTTACTTCTGCTTAAATCACTTATGCTGTTGGATTTGCCGGTTTTGGCAGTCTCATTTCAATTACTTGCATCAAGCTGTCAGTACAAGGTAGCTGTTCAAAAGCAGGACCGTCTGCTACTGTAATAAGTGCAGCACCGCTTTCCGGAGCAAGAACTCCGCCTAAAACTTCGCCGATTTGAGCATATTTATATGCGTCAACTGTATCAGCCATTTCGTCTGAAATATCATCAGTTCCTTCCCAGTCAAGATCCACTTCGAATACATGTGCGATTTCAACTGCAACTTCCCAGTTATTGAACAGGATATCTTCGTCGATAGCTGCCTGTACAAGCTGCATTCTTCTTTCAGTATTGGTAAATGTACCGTCGATGGATGCAAATCCTGTTCCAGGAATAACTACGTCAGCCTTAGCTCCAAGCTCAGTCATATGAGTATCACATACTGCAAGGAATTCTAAACCGCTTACATCGATATCAGCGTTTTCACCAAATACTACAAGAGCCTTAACTCCGTCAAGCGCTTCTTTTCCTGCTGTAATTCCCATATCTATGAGACCTTGAGAATTGTTCTTAGCTTTAACTTGAAGTATACCGTCTCTAGGAGTTCCGATATGGCCTGAAAGCATTGCGATATCAGCTACCAAAGTTGCTCCGTCTACTGTTAAGAAGTTCTGCTGATAAACGATCATAGCTTTTTTAGCAGCAAGATAAGTATCTGCAATAGCTTTAGCTTCGTCTGAAACTTTAACGTCTGCAACTGAAGCTGCAAATTCATCATAGCCTGCTATTTTCTTAGCTTTGCCGCTGTCGATGATAGCCTTAGCAATTTCCTTAAGGAAACCAAGACTGTTTTCACCGTTACATGCAGTTATAACCTTTGCACCTGCTTCTTCTGCCTGTTTAATCTTAAGTGAGATTACTCTTGAATCTTCATCATTGAATCCTACTTTTAAGATAACGTTAGTTGAAAGCAGTTCATCTATTGTATTAGGTGAAGCGTTGAGACCTGTAACTTTTTCAAGTCCGCTTTCTCTGTTGTTCATGCAGAGAACTTTAGCTCCCATAGCTTCTGCCATTCTCTTCATAGCATAAGCTTCTTCGTTTGTATACCTGTCTGAAATTGAAACAGCTATTGCATCTTTACCGTATTTTGCAGCGATGGATTGACATCTCTTAGCAACAAGAACGAATGCTTCATGGTAGTCAGCTTCTCTGAAACGTCCATCTTCCTTAACAAACGGATCTTCAAGCTTATCTTCGAGCATTGAGCAATCGAATCCCCACTTACCTTTTCCGCAGATTAAACCTTTATTTACAATTCCGTCCTTGTCAGGGTTAGCCTTGATAAGCATATCTCCGCAAGATTCAAGTTTGAGGCTGCATCCTACTGAACAATATGAGCAAGTTGTTTCTGTTTCTTCTGTTTCAACAGGAGTTTCCTTAATCATAGTAGTTCTTTCCTGGAGTGCGCCTGTAGGACATACGCTTACGCACTGTCCGCATGAGATACAACCTGATTCGATAAGAGGTTTTTCCATATTAGGCTTAACAACTGTGTCAAATCCTCTATGTACAAGACCAAGGGCGCCAACTCCCATAACCTCATCGCATACTCTTACACAAAGTCCGCAAAGGATACATTTGTTAGGGTCGCGTACGATGAACGGATGATCGTCTTCAAATTCAATAGCATTCTTTTCGCCTGCAAATCTTTCAGGATGAACGTCATATTGATTAGCAAAATCAATCAGTTTACATTCAAAATAGTCGTGACATCCGCATTCAAGACATCTTGAAGCTTCTGCTACAGCCTGTTCTTCAGTGAATCCGCAAGGAATAACTTCGCTGAAGTTGTTCTTTCTTTCCTCTGCAGAAAGTTGAGGAATTTCAGGTCTGCACATTCTTTCTCTGTCTTCAAATGTCTTTTCTGTTATATCATCTCTTTCTACAACGAAAGGTTTTTCATATTTAAGTACTTCGCCATACAGATAAGCGTCAATACTGTCAGCAGCTTTTCTTGCATCAGCGATAGCTTCAATTGCAATTGAAATCTTGTCATTACCGCAGTCACCACCTGCAAATACACCTTCTATGCTGGTCATAAATGTATCAGGGTCATATGCGATGGCATTCTTTCTTGTCTTATCACAATCGAAAACGCTGGCATCTACAGCCTGACCGATAGCAAGTATCATAGTATCGATAGCTAAAGTTTCAGTTTTTCCTTCTACAGGGACAGGTTTTCTTCTGCCGGAAGCATCAGGTTCACCAAGTTCCATAACTTGAAGAATTACTTCTTTAACGTGACCGTTTTCGTCCTTAACTACTTCTATAGGGTTTGTTAAGTTCTTAAAGATTACGCCTTCTTCTTCTGCTTCTTCGATTTCTACCATGTCTGCCGGCATTTCATCTTTAGTTCTTCTGTAGATATTATAAACTTCCTTAGCACCCAGCCTTACAGCTGTTCTGCAAGCATCCATAGCTGTGTTACCGCCGCCGACGATGGCAACTTTTTCACCCATGCCGATTTCTTCGTTTCTTACTACTCTTCTCAGGAAGTCGATACCTCCGATGACGCCTTCAGCATCCTCGCCTTTACAGCCAACACCTGTTGATACCCAAGCACCGATTCCAAGAAGAACTGCATCGTAATCGTTTTTAACTGTTTCGAAAGGAATGTCAACGCCAACTTTAGTATTAGTAATTATATCAACGCCCATGCTTTCGATGGTAGCTATTTCTTCATCTAATACAGCCTTAGGAAGTCTGTATTCAGGAATACCATATCTGAGCATTCCGCCTGCTTTAGGCATTGATTCAAATATAGTAACTGCATGACCCATCTGTCTTAAGAAATATGCTGCTGATAATCCCATAGGACCGCCGCCGATGATGGCAACGCTCTTTCCTGTATCTTCTTCACATTCAGGTACGAATACTTGGTCACCTTCAAGGTCAAGGTCTGCTGCGAATCTCTTTAACTGCTGTATTGAGATAGGCTCATCTATAAGACCTCTTCTGCATGCTTCTTCACAAGGATGAGGACAAACTCTTCCAAGTGCCGCAGGTAGCGGAATCTTATCTTTTATAAGTTCAAGAGCTTTTTCATATTCTCCGTTAGCGATGAGACCTACATATCCTTGACAGTCTGTCTGTCCGGGACAAGCAAGTACGCATGGAGGTCTGCAGTCTCCAATATGGTTTGAAAGAAGAAGTTCAAGGTTTGTTTTTCTTGATTCTACAACTCTTTCTGTATTTGTTCTTATTACCATTCCAGGTGCGATTTCTGTTGCACAAGCTTTGCAAAGTTTAGGATTTCCTTCAACTTCACACATGCACAGACCGCATGAACCGTAAATTTTAGTTCTTTCATCATAGCAAAGAGTAGGAATAAAAATGTCGTTTTCTCTTGCAACTTCCAGAATGGTCTGGCCGGCAACTCCTGTAACTTCTTTGCCGTTTATGTTAAGTCTAAACTTGTTCATTACTTTTCCTCCTCCCCTATTTCTTCTCTATTGCACCAAACTTACAAGTTTCAAGGCACTTGCCGCATTTGATACATTTTTCTTTGTCAATAACGTGTTTTTCTTTAACTGTTCCTGTGATGGCCCCTACAGGACACTTCTTGGAACATGCTGTACACCCCTTACAAGCGTCTGTGATAGTATAGCTGATTAGAGCTTTACATGAACCTGCAGTACACTTATGGTTATAAATATGATCTTCATATTCGTTTCTAAAGTATTTAAGAGTTGTCAAAACAGGATTTGGAGCAGTCTGACCAAGTCCGCAAAGAGAACCGTCTTTGATTTTCATTGCCAGTTCTTCAAGCTTTTCTATATCGCCGTCTTTACCTTCTCCTCTTGTGATTCTTTCTAAGATTTCAAGCATTCTCTTAGTACCGATACGACAGTAGTTACATTTACCGCATGATTCGTCACGAGTAAAGTTTAAGAAATATCTTGCCATATCTACCATGCAAGTATCCTCATCCATTACAATCATACCGCCGGAACCTACGATAGCGCCCGTCTTATTGATGTCTTCATAAGTTACAGGAGTATCTATAAGCTCTGCCGGTATACATCCGCCTGAAGGTCCGCCCATCTGAACGGCTTTGAACTTTTTATCGTTTTTGATGCCGCCGCCGATACCGTATAATACTTCTCTCAAAGTCATTCCCATAGGTACTTCTACGAGACCGCCTTTTTTGATTTTTCCTGCCAGAGCAAATACTTTTGTTCCCTTGCTCTGTTCAGTTCCCATAGCGCCGAAAGCAGCGCCGCCGTTATATATAATCCAAGGTACGTTTGCAAGTGTTTCAACGTTGTTGATATCTGTAGGCTTCTGCCAGAATCCCTTAGCAGCAGGGAATGGCGGTTTAAGTCTAGGCATTCCTCTTTCACCTTCCAAAGAAGCGATAAGAGCTGTTTCTTCACCGCATACGAACGCACCTGCGCCTGCTTTGATATATATATCAAAATCAAAACCGCTTCCAAAGATATTTTTGCCTAAGAATCCTTTTTCTCTTGCTTGAGCCATAGCGATTTCAAGTCTCTTGATTGCAAGTGGATATTCGGCACGGCAATATATAACACCTTGCGATGCTCCCATTGCGTATCCGCCGATGATCATACCTTCAATAAGTGAATGTGGGTCGCCTTCAAGTACTGATCTGTCCATGAATGCGCCTGGGTCTCCTTCGTCGGCATTGCATACCAGATATTTTTCTTTTCCAGGGCTTTGCTTTGCAGCATTCCATTTAAACCATGTAGGGAATCCTGCGCCGCCTCTTCCTCTCAGACCTGAAACTTTGATTTCTTCAATAACATCTTCAGGTTTCATCTCTTTGAGAACTTTTTCTATTGCTTTGTATCCGTTAACATCTATGTATTCATCTATATCCTCAGGATTGATAACTCCGCAGTTTCTTAAAACTACTCTTTGCTGTTTTGCTACAAATTCTTTGTCTTCTTCAGAAATTGCCACATCTTCTGCAACCTTGTGGTTTACCAGGTGACTTTCAACTATTTCTGATACCTTTTCAGGCTGAACTTTGACATATCTTGTCATTTCACCGTTATCGTCATAAATATCGACAATAGGTTCAAGGTAACAAGTACCAACACAACCTGTAGTGTCTACGCTGATGCCTAGGTTTTTGTCAGCAATCTGCTTTTCAAATTCGGCTACAGTTTTTTTTGCGCCTGTTGCAATACCACAGCTTCCTTGTCCTACTACTACTCTCATGCTTTCACCTCCTATGCTCTTTCTCTGATTTCATCGAGAATCTGCTTTACTTTATCCTTTGTCAGGCTTCCGTAAGTTTCATCTCCATCAGCACTTTTTACCATCATAACAGGAGCCAGTGAACAACATCCAAGACATGCAACGTTGTTGAGGGTAAATATACCATCTTCAGTAGTTTCACCATCTTTGATGTTAAGATGTTCGCATACAGCTTCTTCGATCATTTCAGATCCGTTTACATGGCATGCAGTTCCTTGGCAAAGCATTATCAGATACTTGCCTATAGGCTGCAGTCTAAACTGTGCGTAGAAAGTAGCTACTCCATAAATTTTAGCAGGTTTAATTCCTGTTGCGTCGGATATGTAGTTTATGGTATCTATGGAAAGATAGCCATAAATATCCTGGGCTTTTTGCAAGATAGTTATCAAACTACCCGGCACTTTTGCATACTGATCCAAAACAGGCTGCAGTTCTTTGAACTGTTCTTTTCTGTTTTCGGCCGCATTGCAGTTACAAACTTTTTCACTCATTTTAGTACCTCTCAAAAATAAAATACATCTATAGTACAACTATTAATTATAACAAAATTAAGCCTTAAAATCAATAGATGAATGCTTTTCTTCCTCGTCCTCAGCTTCTTCTTTATCGAGAATATATATCTTGACTCTTTCTATTCTTCTTTCGCCTATGGACATGATTTTGAATTTATAGTTTTCAAACTCTACAATTCTGCCAACATCGCTTTCATCTGGAATTTCACCTAATATATCTATTATAAATCCGCCGATTGTTTCACTGTTATCTGATTGCAGATTTATTCCAATTTCATCATCAAGATCGTCAAGATCCACATCACCGTCTACCAGATAAGTGGTTTCATCGATTTTATCTATGATTTCAGCTTCCTCGTCATATTCATCGTCTATATTTCCCACAACTTCTTCAATGATATCTTCCATTGTTACTATACCGCTGAATCCGCCGTATTCGTCTATAAGGATGGCTATCTGCTGCTTTGATTTTTGCAGTTCTACAAGTAAAGAATCTATATTTTTTGTTTCAGGTATAAAGTATGCATTTCTCAATGTTGATTTTATATCTACTTTATCATAGCCTTCTTCTCTTGCTTTAATCAGATAATCTTTTATATGAAGGATTCCTATGATATTATCTCTTTCTCCTATGCATACAGGAATTCTGGAATGCCGAAGAGTCATAAGGTCATCGAAATATTCTTCCACAGGATCTTCTAAATCTATCATAAACACATCCGTTCTCGGAGTCATTACTTCATAAGCAAGCTTATCGTCAAAAGCAAAAATTGAATTTATCATTTTTTTGCCCTCTTCTTTTAAAACACCCGATTCTTGACCCGCTTCAAGCATTGACATAACCTCTTCTTCAGAGAACGCCTCTTCTTCCACATGGGTTTCCTGTTGGAAAAGTCTTAAAAGAAGATTGGTTATAATTATAAGAAGCTTTGTAAGCGGACTTAGTATAACTGTAATTCCATTGATAAGCCACATACAATTTTTGGATATAGTATCGCTGTGTTGTAAACCGATTTTATGGGGAAAATATTGACCTAAAATCAACATTAAAGCCATATATCCTATACCTATGCGCCAATCATAGAAAGCTATCCATGCAGAAAAAGCCGTGCAGACAATCATTATCAATCTGTTTGTTGTCTGATATTTTTCTGTTATTCGGCTTGAAGTGCTGAGCGCCGTGTTAATTGCGGCAAATAATCCGTGAACTGCTATAAGCAAAATTATAATACTTATTCGTATAGGTAAACTGTCGGGGTCTGTTAACATTTTGTATCCTTTCTTTTTCTAATCATGAAAAACGGTTTAACGGGGTTTTTCATTTTTATTTTTAAAATTTGCTGTGGATGAGGCGCCGACTCTATGGCCTCTCCTTCTTCGTTGTACATTTTTTTAATATCTTGAACAAAAAAATCTGTATTGGGACCAAAGACTTCAATCTCATCACCAAGGACCATTTTATTTCTTTGTTCAACAGTAGCCATTCCGGTAGCTTCGTCATAAGATTTTACTATTCCGACAAAAGAATATTCTCTTGTATATTGACTTGTCCTGTAATTTTGATCTTTATTATCAGGAGTATGAAAATAGAATCCTGTAGTGAATTCCCTATGGCTTACTTTACATAATTCTTCCATCCACTCAAAATTAAACTTATAGTTTTCAGTATCGCTAAAATAACTGTCTATAGCTTTTCTGTAAGCTGAAACGACAGCGGCAACATAGAACACGCTTTTCATTCTTCCTTCAATTTTAAAAGAAGATATGCCACTTTTAACAAGTTCCGGTATATGTTCTATTAAGCAGAGATCTTTTGAATTTAATATATACGTGCCTCTGTCATCTTCTTCTATAGGATAATATTCGCCTGGACGCTGTTCTTCAACAAGTGCGTATTTCCACCTGCAAGGGTGTGCGCACATGCCTCTGTTGGCATCCCTTTCAATCATAAAATTGCTGAGCAGACATCTTCCCGAATATGATATACACATAGCTCCATGTACAAAACTTTCGATTTCCATATCATCAGGAATATTTTGTCGTACTTCTTTTATTTCATCAAGATTAAGTTCTCTTGCCAGAACCAGCCTTTTTACACCTCTATTATACCAAAATTTAGCGGTTCTGTAATTGGTCATATTCGCCTGAGTGCTCAGATGTATCTCAGCATCCGGTATTATCTCCAAAATCATATCGATTACGCCGGGATCAGCAGCTATAAACGCATCTATTCCTAAATCTTTTACACTTTTAAGATAATTTATAAACGGACCAATATCTTCATTATGTGCAAAAAAATTCAAGGTCATGTGGCACTTTACATTATGAGAATGAGCAAATTCAATGCCTTCCTTTAATTCTTCTAAAGTAAAATTACCGGCTCCTGCTCTCAGCGAAAATCCTTCACCGCCAAAATATACGGCGTCTGCACCGTACATGACTGCTATTTTTAATTTTTCCAAATCCCCTGCCGGGGCAAGTAATTCTGGTTTATTCATTATTTGTACCTGCTCAGCGCCAACCCATCTCCACATGATAAAATAATAGTATCTAGTTTAGGATGATCGGATATATATTCCAAGTACTGACGCATTTTCCTTATATTAGTTTTGAATCTTCCTTTTGGATCGAATTGATCTGAGGCTGTAGCCGCTTTTAAAAGCACGTTATCGGATACTATAATACTGTTTTTTGAGCAAAATGGTATAGCGGCGTCTAAAAATCTTTGATAATGGCTTTTTGCAGCATCTATAAAAATTAAATCAAACATATCATTTTCATCTAAGTTTTCTTTAATTGCAACTTCTCCGTCTCCATTGAGAACTTTTATTTTATCAGAAAATCCCATTGTATTTATATTATTTATAGCCGTTTTGACCATATCTTGATCTTTTTCGATGGTAATAACATTTGCTCCAAAAGATGCAAATACCATTGCAGAATAACCTATGGCAGTACCGATTTCAAGTACATTCTTAGGCTTTAAAAGACCCAAAAGAAATGTAAGAAAACTTTCTGTTTCTCTTAAAATTATTGGAACTTTGCATTTTTCTGCATTTTGGCGAAGGGCTGAAAAGTTTTCATCTATAGGAACATAAAACTTTTGTATATATTCGGTTACAATATCGTTTGTTATATTCATTTTGTCCTCTATTTGTTTGCGGCATCATAAGCCCTTGAATAGTTTTCTGAATCTCTTTTGAATTTTTCATAATTGTTTGAAAAATTAGATGTTCCGTCAAGCTTTTCGCTTAAAACAAAATACAAATAATCTGTATCTGCCGGATTCAAAGCTGCTTCTATGGCGTCTATATTAGGTGAACATATAGGTCCTGGAGGAAGTCCTGTATGCAGATAAGTGTTATATGGTGATTCAATTCTTGTATCTGCTACTGAAAGCACCGGTTTAGGCTCTCCCAAAATATATTGAACTGTAGAACACATTTGAAGCGGCATACCAAGCTCTAGTCTGTTATATATTACACTTGCCACCTTGTCCCCTTCTTTTGAAACATCACATTCACGCTGGATTATTGAAGCTATGGTTATCACTTCGTTCATGGTCAGACCCATATCTTTAGCTTTTTGGTAATGCTCCTCTGTAACTTCTTTTCCGAATTGATCCAGCATTACTTTTATGAATGCTTCTTCGGAAGCATCTTCATCTACAAAATAAGTGTTAGGATATAAATATCCTTCCAACCTGTTTTTATTATTCTGAGCTCCTTTTAAAAATTCGTATTCTGAAGAAAAATCACCGTTTTCCAATAAATCTATAAATTTTTCTTTGTCTACTAAACCATCTTTGCTCAGTTTATCTGCCACCTGATATATGGTGTATCCTTCCGGTATTCCAAAGACCGTTGCATCTACTTTGCCCCCTACTATTATTTCTGCAATATCACTGAAACTCATAGATTGAGACAGTGAATAAGTTCCGGCCTTATAATTACCGTCATGACCTTTTAATTTAGACCAAATTCTAAAACTTGTAGGATTATCTATTATGTTATTTTCAACTAAAGTCTGAGCAATCTGTATAGTTCCAGAACCTGCTTCAATCTTAACTTTTACAGTTTCAGTATTGTTTGGATCCATTGGTCTTCCCATTGTTCCTAAAGTTATTAGACCTATAATAAGAACTAATATGATTGCGGCTATGACAATTACTGTTATTTTTTTTGCTTTAGTATTTAAAAGATTTGTTACTGCATCTTTAATGTCCATCGTATACCTCTTTTATCAACAAAGGACACAGCAAAATGCCGTGCCCTTTTAATTTATCTGCTTATTTTGCTCTTCCTAAGTATTCTCCGCTTCTAGTATCGATTTGTACGATTTCTCCTTCTTCGATAAAGATAGGAACTTGGATAACTGCACCAGTTTCAACTGTTGCCGCTTTAGTAACGTTAGTTGCAGTGTCACCCTTAACTCCAGGTTCTGTTTCGATTACCTTTAAATTTACAAAATTAGGAGCTTCAACCAGAAATGCGTTTCCTTTATAGAATTTGATAGTAGCTTCATCATTTTCTCTAAGGAATCTCATAGCATCTTCTACTTGTTCTTCCATCAAAGGAACTTGTTCATAAGTTTCTTGATCCATGAAATAGTAAAGTTCGCCATCATTGTATAAGTACTGCATAACTTTTGTTTCAATGTGAGCTTTAGGGAATTTATCATTAGGGTTAAAGGCTTCTTCTCTTGTAGCACCGGTAAGAATATTTCTGTATTTGGTTCTAACAAATGCAGCTCCTTTGCCAGGTTTAACATGCTGAAAGTCTAAAACTACATGAGGCTCTCCATTAATTTCAAAAGTAATACCTTTTCTGAAATCACTAGCATAAATCATTTTTATCTCTCCATTCTTTTCAAATTAGCAACTTTTTAAATATAGATATTTTTTTACACTTAAACATACTCATATTATTATAACAAAATATGCATTGATTGCCAAGTCCTCAATATGCTTATCAAAATTCTTTAATATTATCCAAGCATATCTCCCATTCCTGTAACTTCCCCTATAATTTCATAAACATCCTTCATCATAAGAGAAAAACGCATTTCGGTTTGTATATACTGAGCTGCAATAGGATCTTTCAGTAAAATTCCATAAAGCTCCTGCACTGCACTCATAGTTTCAGGTGTAAGTTCTTCACCCATCATCTGTTTAGCCTGAAGTTCGATTTGTTTAGACTGAAAATCTTTAATCATTTTATCCAGTTCAGGATTTTCTTTTATCTTTTTCTTTATTTCATCATATTGTTTGAATTCTTCAGAAGCTTTTATAGCTTGAGCTAAGCCATGAGCTTGATCATATACGTTCATCTAATTACCTCCTCGTTATGTTTATACTTCCAAGAAAATAGGAAGAATTACAGGACTTCTCTTAGTAGTGTCATAGATATATGAGCTTAGAGAATCCCTTACTTTAGATTTCATTGTATTCCAGTCTTTGATATTTTTATCCTGACACTTTTCTATGGCAGAAATAGCAACTTGACGGGCTTCTTCTATAAGACTTTCGTTTTCTCTTACATATACAAATCCTCTTGATATGATATCAGGACCTGATACTACCATTCGACTTTCCTTGTCTATGGCAGCAACTACTATTATAAGACCGGATTCAGAAAGAAGTTTTCTGTCTCTCAAAACGATATTACCTACGTCGCCAACTCCAAGTCCGTCTACAAGTATAGCATCAGCATCTATTCTCTGTTCGTCTTTATAAGCTTTTCTCTTGCCTACATTGAGAATACTTCCGTTTTCCATGACAAATATATTCTCGCTCTTCATGCCTAAACTTTCAGCAAGTCTGGCATGTTGAATAAGATGTCTGTATTCCCCGTGAACTGGCATAAAAAACTTAGGTTTAATAAGAGAATGAATAAGTTTCAGCTCTTCTTGACATGCATGTCCTGAAACATGTATATCAGCAATATCTGAATATATTACTTCTGCACCTTTTTCAAATAGTTTGTTGACTACATTTGAAACAGTTTTTTCATTGCCCGGGACAGGTGTAGATGAAAGTATTACCATATCTCCAGGCTTTAATTTTACAGCTTTGTGTTCTCCTGAAGCTATTCTTGACAGCGCTGACATAGGTTCTCCCTGACTTCCGGTAGTAATGATAACCAGCTTGTCGTCAGGTATATTTTTAGTCATTTTCAAATCGACGAGAGTTCCGGCAGGTATATCAAGATATCCGAGTTCTATAGCAAGAGCCACAACATTTTCCATGCTTCTTCCTGATATAGCTACTTTTCTGCCAACTTTTACAGCATTTTCTATAATCTTTTGTACCCTGTGAACATTCGATGAGAATGTTGCAATTATTATTCTCGTCTTCGCTGTTCTAAAAATATTTTCTATAGTCTTTCCCACTACTTTTTCAGAAGATGTGAATCCCGGTCTGACAGCATTTGTACTGTCACACATCATAAGTGTTACGCCTTTTTTACCCAGTTCTGCCAGTTTGGAAAAATCTATAGGCTCGCCATCTACAGGAGTATAATCTATTTTAAAGTCTCCAGAATGGAATACTACTCCTGCAGGCGTATCTATGGCAAGGCAGATTGAATCAGCTATTGAATGAGTAGTTCTTATTGTTTCTATTTTAAAATCTCCAAGCTGTATTTTATCACCTGCCTCGATAGTTCTAAGGTCACCGATGACCTGATGTTCTTTTAATTTATTTTCAACAAGACCCAATGTAAGTCTTGTTCCGTATATAGGAAGCTTGACATTTTTAAGCAAATAGGGGATTGCACCTATATGATCTTCATGACCATGGGTAATCACCATGCCTACTAGTTTTTCCCTATTTTCTATTATATAGCTAAAATCAGGGATAACTATATCAATTCCGTACATTTCGTCTTCAGGAAATGTCATTCCGCAGTCTATAATAAGGATTTGATCGTTATATTCCAGGAGCGTCATATTCTTTCCGATTTCGTTCAGTCCTCCTATTGGAATAACCTTAAGACTTGGACTCTTTTTTCCTTTAACTTGTCTTCTTCTCATAAAATTCTCCGTTCTTTCTCTATTTATGAAAAGATAGCATTTGATGAAATTGTAAATTATTTTACTACAACGTTAATCAACCTTCCCGGTACTGCAATTACCTTAACAATTGATTTTCCTTCCAACATGCTCTGAACTTTTTCATTTTCCAGCGCTATCTTTTCTAATGCTTGTTTATCAGCATTGGCATCGACAATCAGTTTTTCTTTTACTTTGCCGTTAATCTGAACTACTATTTCTACAGTGTCTTTTACAAGTGCATTTTCATCGAATTCCGGCCATCTCATAGTAGATACAGATTCTGTTTGACCTATATGTTCCCACATTTCTTCACATATATGTGGTACAAATGGTGAAAGTATCAATATAAGATCTTTTGTGGCTTTTCCCAGCAAACCAACATTTACATTATCTGTTTCTTTATATTTATACATTTCGTTAACCAATTCCATAATGGAACTGATTGCAGTATTAAAGCTGAATCTTCCGCCTACATCTTCGCTTACTTTTTTAATAGCGGCATTTAGCATATAATTTAATGACTTATCAGCTTCACTTTTAATTTCAAAGGCTCCAGGGAATTCAGGATACTTTGCTTTTATTTCATATACAAGACGATATACTCTGTTGAGGAACTTATAACTTCCTTCTACGCCCTTGTCAGACCAATCAAGTTCTCTGTCAGGAGGTGCTGCAAAGAGTATGAATAATCTTGCAGTATCTGCTCCATATTTTTTTATTATTTCTTCAGGACTTACTACATTTCCAAGGGATTTACTCATCTTTTTACCATCTTTGTTTACCATTCCCTGAGTCAGCAAGTTTTTGAAAGGTTCTTCTTGTTTAACAAGTCCCATATCATAAAAGGCCATCTGGAAGAATCTGGAATACATCAAGTGAAGTATAGCATGTTCTACTCCTCCTATATACTGATCTACATCCATCCAATATTCTGCTTTTTTAGGATCAAACGGTGCCTCTGTATTTTTAGGATCGCAGTAACGTAAGAAATACCATGAAGAGTCTAAAAATGTATCCATGGTGTCCATTTCTCTTTTTGCAGGTTTGCCGCATACAGGACATGTTGTCTGACTGAATGTTTTTGACGTAGTTAGCGGTGATTCACCTTTTCCTGTAAATTCAACATCTGTAGGAAGCATTACAGGAAGGTTTTCTTCTTTTTCAGGAACCCAGCCGCAATCATCACAATAAATCATAGGTATAGGAGTTCCCCAGTAACGCTGTCTGGAAATCAACCAGTCACGAAGTCTGTAATTTACAGTTTTCTTACCTATCCCTTCTTTTTCAACTAATTCAATGAACTTATCTATGGCTTCCCTGTTGTTCATTCCGTTGAATTCACCTGAATTGATTAAAGTTCCCTCAGCAGCACATGCTGCTTTCAAATTATTTAAATCTATTTCAGGATCACCGGGATCTACCACAGGAATAATATCTATACCGAATTTTGTAGCAAAATCAAAATCTCGCTGGTCATGAGCAGGAACACCCATAACAGCTCCTGTACCATATCCCATTAGTACGTAATCAGAGATATAGATAGGAATCTCTTTTTTAGTAAATGGATTTATAGCATATTTACCTATAAATACACCTGTTTTTTCATTTGAAGTAGAGGTTCTCTCTATATCGTTCATATGCTCTACTTTTTCGATATATTCTTTTGCTGCTTTTTCGTATTCGGTACCTGCGACCATGGAAAGTACTGTAGGATATTCAGGCGCTAAAACCATATATGTGGTTCCGTATATAGTATCTACTCTCGTAGTAAATACTGTCAATGTTTCATCGCTGTCTTTGATTTTAAAATCTACTTCAGCACCTACAGATTTGCCTATCCAGTTTTTCTGCATCACTTTAACTTTATTAGGCCAACCCTCAAGAGTATCAAGATTATCTAAAAGTCTTTCTGCATAGTCTGTAATCTTAAAATACCATTGAGAAAGATTTTTCTTTCCTACAGGTGATTTGCATCTTTCACAGCAGCCGTCAACCACTTGCTCATTGGCAAGTACTGTTTGACAGCTTGGACACCAGTTTACAGGGTTTTCCTTTTTGTAAGCAAGACCTCTTTTGTAAAACTGAATAAAAATCCACTGCATCCATCTGTAATAATCAGGATGGCATGTTGCAACTTCTCTATCCCAGTCATAAGAAAGCCCAAGCTCTTTGAGCTGATTTCTCATTTCTGAAATATTGTCCCATGTCCATATGTTAGGATGAATACCGTGCTTTATAGCCGCATTCTCTGCCGGAAGTCCAAAGGAATCCCAGCCCATAGGATGAAGTACATTGTATCCATCCATTTTTTTAAACCTGGCAACTACGTCTCCTATGGAATAATTTCTTACATGTCCCATGTGAAGCTTTCCTGATGGATACGGAAACATTTCAAGGCAGTAGTATTTCTTTTTAGATTCATCCTCCACTGTTTTAAAACAGTGGTTTTCATCCCAATATTTTTGCCATTTTTTTTCGATTTCACCAAAATTATATTTTTCGTTCATTTTTAAGTTTATTCCTCCATTTCGATGAATTTGCAATCTCCCCAAATTTTTTCTATACTATATCTTTCTCTTGTCTCCCTAGTAAATAGGTTTACAATAATATCTCCAAAGTCAATTAGAATCCATCCCGAACCATGTTTTCCTTCTATTGAACGAGCTGTAATTCCTTCTTTTGCAAACTGATCTTCTATTTCGTCTGTAAGCGTCTGAATCTGCCTTTCCGATGTTCCTGAACACAGTACAAAGTAATCGGCGAAAGTAGCCTTTTCCTGAATATCTATTATTACGATATCCTGCCCTTTCTTATCAGAGAGAACCTTGCCCGCAAGCAACGCATATTCTCTATTCGTCATTTGTTTTCTCCTTTTGTTTTATTATTTTTTCAAAATATTTTTTTGCATCAATAGTATCTTTATCTAAAAAGTTTCCTTCTGATAATACATAATTTATAGTCTTATCAATAGAAGCAAGACATGCCATATCTAAATCTTTTTCTAAAATCTCTCTAAGTTCCTTAACTCCGGGATAATCCCTGCCTGGTTCCACGGCGTCAGCTATATATATTATTTTTTCTAAAAGAGACATATGAGACCTTCCCGTTGTATGAAAACTTACGGCATTTATAATATCCTCATCGTCGATGTTAAAGTCTTTTTTTATCATCTCAGCAGCTATTTTACCATGAGAAAGATTGGGATTATCTATATATCTCTTGTCAAGTCCCAAATGTTTTACATGATAATTAAGCACAGAAACTGCCACTCCTCTGTACATATCATGTAAAAGCGCTGCAATTTCTGCTTTTTCTTTATCACATCCGTATTTTTCAGCAAGCTTTATAGCTGTGTCCCGTACACCATAAGTATGAACTCTCCGCTTTTCTGAAAAGTTTTTATCTATATATTCTATTATTTTACTTATAGAGTCCATTTTCTTTTATATACCTTTCTACAACTTTCGGAACAATATCTGAAATATCCTGACCTGATGCAATTCTATTCCTTACAATTGTAGATGAAATAGTAGGCATTTTTGATTTGATTTTTATTATGTTTGTACCATAATTTTCTGTATATGACTTTATCTTATCATTGAGTTCTTCTTCTCTGTAGCCGGGTCTTATACTTACAGCTAATGAATAAGATTTCAATATATCTTTTCCCTTATGCCAAGTCTCCATCTCGATAAAAGAATCTGTGCCTGATATAAAGAATATTTCATCATTTGGATATTGCTCGCCAAGATAAGCCAAGGTTTTTATAGTATATGAAATATCATTATTGCTCATCTCATAGTCTGAAACCTCTGTAATATAATTGTCATCAAAAGTCATATTGACCATAGCTTTTCTGTGAAAGTCTTCTGTTATATTCCTATCTTGTTTAAATGGCTGAATACCGGCAGGCATTATTATGAGTTTTCTTAGGCTCAATTCTTCTATGGCAGCTTCTGCCAAAGCTTTATGTCCCAAATGAATTGGATCAAAAGTGCCGCCCAGTACACCTATTCTCGGAGTTATCTCTTTAGCACAAAAATCAGCAAACTGTTCGTTTAAACGATTCCAAAATATCTTAGACAAAGCGTCATTTTCTCCCATATCGATATTTAAAAATCCCTGACCGCCGCCTGCACCTATGACACTTATAACAGATATACCATTTGAAAAAACGATATTTACAGTTAGGCTGGCAGAACTTGTTGTCCTGATAAAAAAACGTTCAAATACAAAAGTGACAATCTTCGTATCTTTTGAGGTTATTACATCACTTTTACGTGTATCTCCTATCGCTATAAGATTACCTACTTGGGAAATTACGTCTACTGACTCATCAAATCCAGCTTTAAAATATTTTGTTATCGGTATGATTTTCTCATTCTTGTCTTTCTTTGCTAACATAATAATTCATATTATCTGTTTATTTTATACTTATACCAAGTTCCTCAAGCTGAACTTTATCTACAGGTGCAGGTGCTTCACTTACCATACACTGAGCATTTTGATTTTTAGGGAATGCCATAGTTTCTCTTATAGAAGATTCTCCAAGCAAAAGCATTACCAATCTGTCAAGTCCGTATGCAAGTCCGCCGTGAGGAGGAGCGCCATATTTGAATGCTTCTATAAGGAATCCAAATTTTTCATCACATTCTTCCTTGCTAAGTCCAAGGACTTCAAACATCTTAGCCTGAAGATTTCTGTCATGTATTCTTATTGAACCTCCGCCAAGTTCAACACCGTTTAAAACTATATCGTAAGCATCAGCCTTAACGAACTCAGGCTCAGTATCCAAAAGGTCAATTTGATCAAGTTTCGGCGAAGTAAACGGATGATGCATAGCTTTTAATTCGCCGGTTTCATCATCTTTTTCAAATAATGGAAAATCAACAACCCAGAGAAGATTATAGATATTATCGTCTAAAAGTCCCATTCTCTTAGCCACTTCTCTTCTGAGAAAACCAAGGCTGTCAAATACAACTTTAGGTCTGTCTGAAACTATAAATATTAAATCTCCTGCCTTAGCATTAAATACTTTGGCTATGTCTGAAAGTTGCTCTTGTGAGAAGAATTTATTTACAGAAGAATTAAACTCTCCGTCCAAAACCCTTATCCATACAAGACCCTTAGCTCCATAGCTCTTAGTTAAATCTGTAAGTTTATCTATATCTTTTCTGCTGAATTTTTCAGATCCTCCGTCTATACAGATTCCTCTCACATCGCCTCCGGCAGCCAAAGCATCTGTAAACACTTTAAAATCACATGAAGAAACCAAATCATTAAGCTTTTTAAGTTCAAAACCGAACCTTGTGTCAGGCTTATCTGAGCCATACCTTTCCATGGCTTCATCCCATGTAAGACGCGGAAACGGAGTCTTTATGTCAATATTCATAAGATCCTTAAAAACTTTTTTTAAAAATCCTTCCTGAATCTCTATTACATCATCCATATCCACAAATGACATTTCAAGGTCAATCTGTGTAAATTCAGGCTGTCTGTCAGCACGCAAATCTTCATCTCTGAAGCATTTTACTATCTGCATATATCTATCAGTTCCGCCTACCATTAAAAGCTGTTTGAAAAGCTGCGGCGACTGAGGCAATGCATAAAATGAACCGGGATAAACTCTGCTTGGAACTATATAGTCCCTTGCACCCTCAGGAGTGGATTTTATAAGCATTGGCGTTTCAACTTCCGTAAATCCGCAGCTATCAAAATAGTCACGTGCAGTCTTTGTAACCTTATGACGGAAAGTAAGATTCCTTTGCATCTTAACTTTTCTAAGGTCTAAGTATCTATATTTGAGTCTTAAATTGTCATCTACATTATCGTCGTCTTTTATATAGATAGGAGGCGTATCGGCTTCCGAATATATTACAAGATCACTGGCAATGATTTCTATATCACCGGTTTTTAAATTAGGATTTTTTGAACTTCTCTCTCTTACTGTTCCTTTTATTCCAACTACATACTCACTTCTAAGTGAATCTGCCAGCTGAAATACTTCTTGTTTTATAGTATCGTCAAATGTAACTTGTACTATGCCGGTTTTATCTCTTAAATCAACGAAAATAAGTCCGCCTAAGTTTCTGCGTTTTGCAACCCATCCGTTGAGAACAACTTCCTTTGACACATCTTCCATTGTAAGTTCTCCGCACATATGGGTTCTTTTAAATAAAGTACTCATTTTATCTATTAACTCCTGTTTATCTTGTAATTTCTGTATAAATATCTTCTATTTTTATCTCTCTCTGCTGAGATTTAGCCATATCTTTTAGAGATACGACGCCTTTGTTAAGCTCATTTTCACCTATTACTAATGTATATTTTGCATTGAGTCTGTCGGCATATTTGAACTGCCCTTTTAAATTTCTCGCTAAAGTATCCATCTCCGTGGTAACGCCTTTAAGTCTAAGCTCTCTACACAGCTTTATTCCAAAAGACTTTGCTGCATCTCCCATAACTGCAATAAACACATCTACAGTGTTCTCTTCAGGGAAATATGCATCATTAGCCTCCATAAGCATAAGAAGTCTTTCGATACCTAAACCAAAACCAACTCCGGGGATTGGAGGTCCTCCAAGCTCTTCAATGAGGTGGTCGTATCTTCCTCCTCCGCATACAGTTCCTTGAGCTCCTATTTTGGTAGTTACAAATTCAAAAGCAGTTTTTGTATAATAGTCAAGGCCTCTTACTATATTAGGATCTATAGTATATTTTATTCCCATAGCTGTAAGGTTTGACTTAAGCTCTTCAAAAGCATCTTTGCAGTCATCACAAAGGTAATCAAGCATTCTAGGAGCATCTTTTACTATGTCCTGGCATATTTCGGATTTGCAGTCCAGTATTCTCATTGGATTACGGTCAAATCTATCCTTGCAAGTATTGCATAATTCATCATATCTTGGAAGCAAAAATGATTTTAAGGCTTCCCTATGTTTTTTTCTGCACTCAGGGCATCCTACACTATTAATTCTAAGTTCAATCTCAGTTATTCCAAGATTAGTAAGAAAATCATATCCCATACAGATTACTTCTGCATCTGCAAGCATATTAGGAGTTCCGAAAACTTCTACGCCAAACTGGTGGAAATGTCTTAATCTTCCTGATTGAGGTTTTTCATATCTAAAACAGTCAGTATTATAATAATATTTAGTTGGCTGAACTTCCGCATACTGTTTGTGTTCAATAAATGCCCTTACTGCACCTGAAGTTCCCTCAGGTTTAAGTGTAATACTTCTATTACCGTGATCATTAAATGTATACATCTCCTTTTGAACTACATCAGTAGTATCACCTATTCCTCTTGCGAACACTTCTGTATGTTCAAACATAGGAGTTCTTATTTCTTTAAAACCATATCTTTTGCATATATCGGCAAATTTACTTTCAACATAATGCCATTTATAAACCTGACTTGGCAAAAGATCTTTTGTTCCTTTTGGCGCATTTGTTAACACGTTTTATACCTCCTCGAAAAAATTTTTCCTTTTCCTTTCAATCATTTCATCCAATCTTTCCATATAAATCTGATAATTCGATACATTAGGGACTCTCTCAAGTCTGTTTTCTGCAGGATAATATTTTTTGCTTATTCCTCCTGCACCAATAGCCAAAATACTTTGGCTTTCATCCATTATTCTAATGTTATATATACAAGGCGTATCGTCTTTGCAGTATCCTACGTTTTCTAAAGCTCCTGCCATATGTTTTTGCCTGTACAAATAATAAGGTCTATAGCCGGAAGCACTTAACATATCTTTACTTATATCAAGCATATCTTCAACTGTATTGCTCTGTTTATAATGGTAGTTTTCATCAGCTTCTATAAGCTTTGAAGCCTTCTTTACGGCAAGAGTATGGACGGTTATGTTGCTTGGAGCAAGGGCAATAACTTCTCTTAAAGTTTCGCTGAAGTCCTCGCTACTTTCATTTGGCAATCCTGCTATTAAGTCCGCATTTATTATAAAATCACCCTGCTCGCATGCAATTTTAAAAGCTTTTTTTATATCTTCAACATTGTGAGAACGTCCTATAAGCTCAAGAGTTTTATCTTTCATAGTCTGTGGGTTAATGCTTATACGCTTGATACCCTGATTTGCAATAACCTTTAATTTTTCTGAAGTTATAGTATCAGGCCTGCCCGCTTCAACGGTAAATTCCTTGAGCCTTGTCAAATCGAAACTATTTTTTATCTTTATCAAAAGTTCGTCAAGCTGATTATGAGTAAGGGTTGTCGGCGTTCCCCCTCCTATGTATATAGATTCTGCAAATATACTATGCTCTCTCATCGCCCGGCCACAGTATTCTATTTCTTTATAAAGAGACTTTAAATAATTGTCTATCTCATCAGAATCTTTTTGATTTGAAGTAAATGAACAATATAAACACCTGGTAGGACAAAAAGGAATTCCTATATAAATTCCTACAGTATCAGGTTCAGATTTGCCTACATTACTTTGCTGATAATGGTATATATCCATTATCAGAGACGATTTTTCTTCGCTTAACAAATACTCTTCTTTTAATTTTTTTGAGGCCTGCTCATCATCCATTAATTTTTCAAATATTTCTCTTGTAAGCTTAACCGGTCTTACTCCTGTTAAAATACCCCAAGGAGGTCTTTTACCAGTAATATCCTTTAATACATTAAAAATCTCTCTTTTTATTTGATTTTTATCCTCTGATCTTTGATAGTTTACTTCAATAAAAATATCATCATTTTCAACAATGGAAGTATCATCTTCACAATAAAGTTTATATTGATCAGGCTGCAAAAAAATCTTTACAAGCTCATTATAATCATATTTATCATTTACATTATTTAATTTTATCCTATACAAAAGGGTTTCCTTTCTTTTCTTCTCCTATAGTTGTTTCACCCATATGTCCCGGAAGAACTATCGTATCGTCAGGAAAATTAAACAGCTTTCCTTTTATTGAGTTGATTATTTCACTGAAATTACCTCCCGGGAAATCGGTTCTTCCTATTGAGCGGCGGAAAAGCGTATCACCACTGAAAATATGTTTATCAGCATAAATACACATTCCTCCCTCCGTATGTCCCGGGGTATGAATAAAGTTTAAAGTTGTGTTGCCTAATTCAAGAGAATCTCCATCTTTAACTAAGATATCAGCATCTATGGTTATAACCCTTCTAAACATCTCCATAGAACAATTATCTATAGTATTCTTGAGCATAGGTTCCTCTTCTTTACATGCTATTATTTTAGCGCCAGGAAAATCTTTCTTAAATGATTCTACTCCTCCTATGTGATCTCCATGTCCGTGAGTAAGAATTATATACTGAAGATCAATGTTTTCATCTTTTATCTGAGTCGTTATTTTCTTTTCATATCCGCCTGGATCTACTATAAACCCTTTTTTTGTCTCTTCATCACAAACAAGATAAGTGTTTGCCTGAATAGGTCCGGTCATATATTTAGTAATTTTCATATTTCACCTCTAAAACAATTTTTTACTGTCAAGCAATATTGTAACTGGTCCATCGTTATAAATTCTGACCAGCATTTCAGCCTGGAAAATACCTTCTTCTGTTGTGATACCTTTTTCTTTAACTTTATTAATAAAATATCTGTACAATTCGTTAGCTTCTTTTGGCGGCGCTGCTTTAGAAAAACTTGGTCTTTTCCCTTTTCGCACATCTCCAAGAAGCGTAAACTGAGATACTGCCAATACTTTGCCAGATACATCGCTGACAGATAGATTCATCTTACCTTCTGAATCTTCGAATATTCTAAGACCTGTAATCTTATCTGCCATGTAATCTGCATCTTTTTCATTATCTGTATCTTCTACACCTAAAAGGACTACTAATCCTTTTTCTATCTCTCCTGTGATTGTATCATCTACAGTTACATCCGCACTGGTTACTCTCTGTACTACTGCTCTCATAAAATTTCCTTTAAGATTTTGCTCTGTAAA
Source organism: uncultured Peptostreptococcaceae bacterium (assembly GCA_910588185.1). Taxonomy (GTDB): domain Bacteria; phylum Bacillota; class Clostridia; order Peptostreptococcales; family Anaerovoracaceae; genus Fimisoma. Next base: position 186,664 of record CAJUQR010000002.1, on the reverse strand, counting down.
CGTGTTGTATACCTTCTATGTTTCTCAATATTCTGAGCACTTTTTGCATTTCTTGCGTACTGGATATTGATAAAGTTATGGTCATAGTAAGGCTACCGTCTTTTCCGGTCTTGGCATTCACTCCTGAAAGATGAATATCAAGATCCTCGCACACTCTAGATATATCCGACAATACTCCTTTTCTATCATTGCCTATAAGGCATATATCAGCATCATAGGATTTCCCTGCTTTTAGGTCTTCCCATTCTACATCTATAAATCTTGCCTTCTCATTATCAGGCAAGCTGCTTATATTGGAACAATCACATCTGTGCACTGATATGCCACGTCCTTTTGTAATAAATCCTACGATTTCATCGCCAGGTACAGGATTACAGCATTTTGCCAGTTTAATCATCAAATTATCAGCGCCTTTTACTATTACTCCTGGACTTTCCTTTTGTCTTAAACCATACTTTTGACGACGAGCCTCCTGTGTTTTGATATTTTCAAGTATGCTTTCATCAGACTTGGTTTCTTGTTTATTCTCTTCATTATAATAGCTAAACAATAAATTACAGAATTTGCTTACAATGGTACCCCCATTGGAAAGCTGTGTGAATCCTTCATCGCTGCTTGCAAAATTCATTGCTTTCATCGCTTTATTTATATAAGAAGTTTTTGCACAAGTAGCCGGATCATATCCTTTTTTTCGTATAGTTCTATCAATTAGATCCTTGCCTTTTTCGATTTTATCGGATTTGTTTTCTTTTTTCAGCCAACCTCTTATCTTGTTTCTGGCATTGGAACTTTTCGCAATTTTAAGCCAATCTACACTAGGCCCTGCAGAATTTGCCGATGTTACAATTTCCACTATATCTCCATTCTGAAGAGTGTGGTCGATAGTAACCATTTTACCGTTAACTCTAGCTCCTACGCATTTACATCCTATTGCCGAGTGAATTTTAAATGCAAAGTCAAGAGGAGTAGATCCTGCTGGAAGCTCTATAACATCTCCTCTAGGTGTGAATACAAATACCTGTGTCGCAAACAAATCCATCTTCATGGTCTCTAAAAAGTCTTTAGGATCATTAATATCTTGCTGCCATTCAAGGGACTGTCTTAGCCAAGCCAGCTTCATATCATCACTTGAAGCATCGCCTGATGTATTTCCTTCTTTATATTTCCAGTGAGCTGCTATTCCGTACTCTGCAACTTCATGCATTTCATATGTTCTAATCTGTATTTCAAAAGGTTCTCCATTATCACCTATTACAGTAGTATGAAGAGATTGATACATATTAGGTTTAGGCATAGCTATATAATCCTTAAACCTTCCAGGTATAGGCTTCCACATGGTATGAACTATGCCAAGAACTGCATAACAGTCTTTAACTGTATCTACTATGATTCTTACAGCTATTAAGTCAAAGATTTCATCTATCTGCTTGTTTTGAAATTTCATCTTTCTGTATATACTGTAAAAGTGCTTTGCCCTGCCGTATATATCATAGTGAAGATTCATGTCATCAAGAGACTCTTTTATCTCGTCTATAACCAGATTTATAGTTTCTTCTCTTTGAGTCTTTCTTTGACTTACCTTTTCACTTAGCTCTTCAAATTCTTTGGGATATAAATATTTAAGTGCTATATCTTCAAGCTCAAATTTTACTGCTGAAATTCCAAGTCTGCTTGCAAGAGGAGCATATATTTCCAATGTTTCTTTGCACTTTTCTTCTATTTTAGCCGGCTTCATATATTCTATGGTACGCATGTTATGAAGCCTGTCTGCAAGTTTTATTATAAGAACCCTTATATCCTTTGACATGGCAAGAAACATCTTTCTAAAATTCTCTGCCTGCACTTCTTCTTTAGATTCAAATTTTATGGATCCCAGCTTAGTTACTCCATCTACAAGCAAAGCAATTTCTTCACTGAAATCTTCTACCAGTTCTTCTCTTGTATATTCGGTATCTTCAACCACATCATGCAAAAGTCCGCCTATCAGCGTGGATTCGTCCATTCCAAGGCGCGCTAATATAAGCGCAACATTAATCGGATGAATAAAGTATGGTTCCCCACTTTTTCTAAACTGTCCGTCGTGCAATTTTTCACCCTTATCAAAGGCTTTCCCGATTAACTCTGTGCTATATTTTGAATTAATTTCTAATAATTGTTCCAAAAATTCAGCTTTTGTCATCATTTGGTTATAACTCCCGAATAGATTGTATGTTATTTCTTTTTCTTCTTAGTCTTTCCGCTTATTTGTTTTGTGTATTTTGATTCTTCATTTCCTTTGCATAATTCATAGTAAATTGGACTGCAAACAAAAATTGAAGAATAGCATCCTACTATTACTCCTACCATCAAAGGAATTATAAATTCTCTGATGCTTGAAGATACCATTATACATAACGGTACCATTACGACTAAAGTCGTAAGAGATGTCATTATAGTCCTGTTAAGAGTGCTGTTTATACTTCTGTCTATGTTGATTTCACTGTTATCTTTTTTATACAATGCTTTATTTTCTCTTATTCTGTCAAAGATAACTATTGTATCATTTATAGAATATCCTACCAATGTAAGTATTGCCGCAATGAACGGATTATTTACAGTAAATCCGAATATTGCATAGAATGAAATTACCATAAGCACATCATGAACTACTCCAACAACTGCGGACAATCCATACTTCCAAGACTTGAATCTTAAAATTATGTATATCAGCATACCTATTGAAGCTATTAAAACAGCTTTTACAGCATTAGCTTTAAGCTCATCTCCTACTGAAGGTCCAAATTGTTCTGAAGCCAATACATCTTTTTCTGTTATACCAAAAGATTCACCGAGAGCATCTATAACTTTTGCTCTTTCTTCGTTATTAAGCGCATTTGTAGTCTTTATTACAACTTGAGTATTGCCTTCTCCTGAATAAATTATGGACGGGTCTATATCAAATTCTTTAATTGAATTTTCAACATCAGAAATAGGAACTTCCTTACCCATTTCAACTTGAATCATGGTTCCGCCGGTGAAATCTATACCATAGTTCATTCCGCCTATGAACGCAAATCCCATACCGATGACAATTACTGCAATACTTATTATGTAAAATACTTTTCTGTGTTTTATAAAGTTAAAAGTTTTATTGAGGAACTGTTTAGGTGTGCCGTCTTCTTTAACTCCAAAGAATTTGTTTTTCGCAAACTTTTTGCTTTCTGCCAGCAATGAAATGAAAAGCTGAGTAACCACAACTGCGGTGAAAATGCTTATTACTATACCTATTATCAGAGTAAATGCGAATCCCTTTACAGAAGTAGTTCCTACTTCATACAGAACCACTGCGGCTATCAATGTAGTAATCTGAGCATCAAGTACTGTTGTAAGGGCATTTTTAAACCCTGCGCTGACTGCAACTCTTATACTTTTACCTGCGCAAATTTCTTCTTTTATTCTTGCAAAGATAATTACATTAGCGTCTACCGCCATACCTATAGATAATATCAATGCCGCAATTCCAGGTAATGTGAGAACTACATCAAATGCAGCCATTGCCCAAATAAACATAGCGACGTACAAAGACAATGCTATGTCAGCTAAAATACCAAGCATTCCGTAGAATATTATCATTAATAAGAACACAAGCAATATGCCTATTGCGCCTGCTACTATGGATTTGTCAAGGGCATCTGCTCCTATGCTGGCAGATTGAACTGAAGACTGAACTTCTACAAGATCTACAGGAAGCGCTCCTCCTCTTATGAGAGCTGCTATAGTAGAAGCCTCTTCTCTTGAATATCCTCCAGTCATTTCACAACTGCCACTGCTTATTACGCTGTTTACATTTGGATGCGCTATTATTTCGTTGTCCAATATTATAGCAATTTGATTCTTTTTAACAGAAGGTATATTAGGTGTTACAGTACCTGAAAGAGCCGTTTTTGTACCAGATTCAAATTTAGCAGCGCCTTCACTGTCAAAGTCAAGCAATATCTTATATTTCGAACCGTCTGTAGCTATCTGTGCGTCTTTCACGTTACTTCCATCAAGAACAACACTTCCGTCTGCAAGTACAAACTGTAGCTGAGCAGTTTTACCCACTGCCTTTATTGCTTCTTCTGCGTTTTCTGCTCCCGGAATTTCTACTCTTAAACGATTATCTCCTTCAATGGTAACTGAGGATTCAGCTACACCCATTTGATTTACACGATTATCTAAAACAGCTCTGGTCTGATCCATAAGCTTTTTTAGTTCTTCGCCTTTCAAATCTGTATCAGCTTCCATAACTACATAAACTCCGCCGTCTATATCCAGACCATACTTAAGGGCATCTTTAGCGGAATCTATGGAACCTATCCCGAACACACTGACATACCATGCAAAAAAAGTAATAACAATCACTAAGATTGCCAGTACTCGCTTTAGTGTTTGATTCATTTCTCAAAAACCTCTTTTCCTGATAAATATTATATGAACGCACAAAAATGGCATTTTATTTTACATTATATTGTACTACTTTTTGCTAATAGTTACAAGCATAAACACTGTATTTTCAATAAAAAAGTCCCGGAATTCCCGGGACTTTAAGTTTTTATTATTCTTGTTCTTTATTTTCTGTCTCAACTGGTTCTGCAGGAACTTCTTCCTCAACTTCTGCAGTCTTTTTAAGCTTTTTAGGCATTGCTTTTTTAGGTGCATCCTTGGTATCTTCTTCGTCAAGAATGTTGGTCTTATGCTTATTGCTTGGGTTTACTACTGATGAAACTGACCATCTCATCATTTCAAACTTGACTTTATCTGCACCAACCTGTATAACTATTGTTTCATCCTTAGTCTTAACAATTTTACCGCAAATACCTCCGATAGTTACGATTTCATCGCCTACTTGAAGGCTGCTTCTCATCTCCTGAATTTGCTTATCTCTTTTCTTTTGAGGTCTTATCATCAGAAAATACATTATAGCGATAAAAACAACTAAAACAATAAGGCTCGAATAATTCATACTTTGTCTCTCCTCTCGAGTTAAAAACGATTTTAACACGTATATTGATTGGTGCCGGCGATGGGGGTCGAACCCATACGGTGTTGCCACCACAGGATTTTGAGTCCTGCACGTCTGCCAATTCCATCACGCCGGCACATACAATGTAATAATGATAACACAAAGTTTTCAAAAATACAAATGTTTTCTAAAAAATTTTGTATTTTAACTTTCTTTTACCTTTTTCCAAGTCCATGTATTGCAGTTTTTATAAATATTTTCAAAGTTAGATATCTTTCCTGCTTCAAAATATTCTACACCAATTAATCCCATCTTCTTATAGCACAAAGTATAATACGGAAGTTCATCCATCATCATGTTCTTTAACTCAGTATATATGGAATTATAATCACTGGCATCATGCAGTCTCTCCAGTTCTGAAGCTTGCTTAAGCATATCGTTATTAGTGTACTTCCACAAGTTTTTTCCGTTAAAAAATTCTCTTAAGTCGTATGACGCTTCCATATCATATCCGGTAACTAAGATATCAAAATCACGTCTTTCTATATTTTTTACATAATCTTCCCACTTTAATGAATTCAAGTTTACAGAAAACCCCACGTTTTCAAGGTCGTTAGCTATGATTTTAGCTGCCGCATTACGCATGGCGTTATTACTGTTTACAAGAATTGTTATTTCTACATTTTTTCCTTCATTGTCTTCAATTTTTCCGTTTAAATCGCGATCCTCATAGCCGGCTTCTTTTAAGAGTTCTTTGGCTTTATCTGCATCCTTTTGATAATAACTCAGGGTATCCGGAACTCCTAAAAATCCAGGGTAATATATATTGTCTGTAAGCACTCCGTCGTCCATATATCCTTTTTCCAAAATATTTTCAGTATCAATTGAATACGCTGCCGCTTGTCTTACCTTCTTTTCTTTAAAAAGATCTTTTGACTGATTAAAAACTATGAACTCAACATCATTGGAAGTCATATCACATATGGTAAAATTCTTATCTGCTGCTAAAGAATATCTTTCGGAGCTATCGTCTGCATAACATGTAACAGCATGTATTTCCATCATATTTGACGCTAATTTTTTATCAGGAAGAATTTCAACGTGTATACCCATAGAAGCTTTGTCTCCAAAATATGACTCGTTAGGCGAAAGCTCCAATTCTTTTAAATAATTATATGACTGAAACTTATACTGCCCTGTTCCAACAGGAGAAAATCCATCACTGTTTCTTATTAAACTGCTTATTGAGGAATATTGTCCGCTTGGCAAAATAGGAAATACCAAATCATCAAGAGAACAGTCATGGTTATTTCTAAAATATATTGTGAGGTTTCTGTTATCTTTTACTTGAACTGAATATATCTTTGAAGCTTTATCGTAATATACTCCTTTGCTGCCATAAGATTTTATGGCATTTACAGTAAAACTTACATCTTTAGCAGTAAATTCTGTTCCGTCATGCCACTTGATTCCGCTTTTTAAAGTTATATCAATACGTGCTTTCTCAGTATCGGTCGTATACTTTTCCACAAGTTCAGGCACAACATTGAACTGATCAGTATAATCAAATAAACTGCTATATATAAGTTTTGAAATGTAGTATGTGTCAGATGAATTTGAAATTATAGGATTAAGAGTATCTAAAGCACTTGAAGCCAAATAAAGTTTGTCTCCGTTTTCATATTCCACACTTGGATCTATATGCAAAACTTCTTCCTTATATATTCCTATAGTTGAAATTATCACTGCAATTGTTACAATTACAGCAAGAATAGGAATCCAATATTTTTTCAGGAATTTAAAGAGACTATTATTCTCTACCGCTTCTTTATTAATATTCATTATTTATCCTTTCAAGATTCATATCTATCTGGTTAAAAAGCTCATCTAAATCTGTAGAATTATCAAGAACACAATTAGACAGCTTTTCTTTTTCCTCTTCCGGCATTTGATTATTTATTCTAAGCAAAATCTGCTCTTTTGAGAGTCCGTCACGTTTAGAAACTCTTTCTAATCTAGTATCAATCGATGCGGTTACCAGCCAATTCTCATCTGCGATATTTTCCATTCCGCACTCAAATAACAAAGGTGCATCTATGACTATTATACCCTCAAATTGGTAATCTTTTAGGTAAGAAATTGTGTTGTTTATGTGTTCTATGACCTTTTCTGTTATTATTTTTTGTAGTACATCTAATTGACTGCGGTTGTTAAAAACAAAATCCCCAAGAGCCTTTCTGTCAAGAGTTCCGTCAGATAAAAAATACTCGCTGCCAAATTGTTGTCTTATTTTTTCTAAAGCGGGAGAACCTTTTTCAGTCATCTTTCTTGATATCATATCACAGTCCAGAATTTTACATCCTTTCTTTTCAAGATACGATGACACTGTAGATTTTCCGCTGCCTATTCCACCGGTCAATCCGATAATTTTCATTTTGCTTCTAATCATTTTAAATCATACCAGCTGTAACCCTCATTTACATCTGCAACAAGCTTTACTGAAAGGTCAACAGCCGTCTCCATACTATCTTTAAGGAGTTTTTTTGCCTCCTCCTTATCCTTTTTTGGTGCACAAAGTATGAGTTCATCATGTACCTGCAAGATAAGCTTTGTATCAGGTAAAGATTCTTTAAGTCTTTCATAAACTTTAATCATTGCAAGTTTAATTATATCTGCGGCGCTTCCCTGTATAGGGCTGTTCATAGCCAGCCTTTCGCCAAGCTGTTTTATGACATATCCCGTAGCATTAATTTCGTGTATAGGCCTTTTTCTGCCTAATATAGTCTCAGAATATCCATTTTCTTTGCACAAATCAATTTGATTATCCATATATTCTTTTACTTTTTTATGCTTGATAAAATATTCTTTTATATAGTTTTCTGCTTCTTTTCTTGAAATCTGCAATTCTTCGCTTAGACCAAATCCGCTCATACCATATATAACTCCAAAATTAACGGCCTTTGCTCTGCTTCTTTCCTGGGCATTAACTTGATCAAAAGGTATGCCAAGGACTCTTGATGCGGTAAGTTTGTGTATATCGTCTCCGTTATTAAAAGCCTCTATCAAATCATCATCTTTTGATAAATGAGCAAGCACTCTTAATTCTATCTGTGAATAGTCGGCTCCGATAAGAACATATCCTTCATTATCAGCAGTAAATGCCTTTCTCAAAGTTCTTCCAAGTTCTTGTCTTATAGGTATATTCTGCAAATTAGGCTCAGTACAGCTTATTCTTCCTGTCGCTGTAACAGTCTGCTGAAAATGTGCTCTGATTTTGCCGTCATCACATATAAGCGGTTTCATTCCCTCAACATATGTTGAGTTTAACTTGGAAAGGTTTCTGTAAACCAATATTGAGTTTACTATAGGATGCTTATCTTTTATTTTTTCCAGAACATCAGCGCTGGTACTATATCCCCTCTTGGTCTTTTTTCCAAAAGGAAGATTCAGTGTTTCAAATAATATATTGCCAAGCTGAACCGGAGAATTAATATTAAACTCACATCCTGCATAATCATATATTTCTTTTTCCAAATCAGCTATTTTATCTTTTAGTTCTTTTCCGAACTCATCGATAAACTTCCCGTTAAGTTTGATGCCTTCTACCTCCATAGAAGCCATAACCTCTATCAAAGGTAATTCAGCCTCACTGAAAACCTTAATAAGATTCTCAGATTCAATCTTTTCTGATTGGATTTTAATAAGCTCTTTTATTGCTGAACCTACTCTAATCCCGTAATCGAGCATCTTTTTTCTATTATCTTCAAAGAAGTCAAGCTGTCCGTTCCCTGATATAAATTCTTCTGAATTTTCAATATCCCAATGAAGCCTCTCAAGGACAATATTCTTTAAACTATAATTATTTTTAGAAGGGTCAAGAACATATTCAGCTACGGCAGTATCGAATGATATATCAAAGTTTTTTAATCCAAAAAACATTAAACTGTAGATATCATCCTTTATGTCGTGGCCTACAAAAGATAAGGCTTTATTATTTAATACATTGATAATTACCTTAATAGGAATTTTTGTTGTATCCAAATATATGGCATTATCATCATCCATTATAAAAATTCCTTCTATATAAGGCTTATTTATATGACTTATATTGCCAAAGACTTTAATATATACCTTTTTATCAAATACAGACATTTTTTTCGGTATAATATTTTCATCATCTATTATTTCTTTATTTACTTCAAGCTCCTTAAGTTCAACTGTATTTACCTTCGCAGGAACTTTTAGTCTCTTTAAAAAGCTATTAAATTCCAGCTTTGTATATAATTCTACTAAAGCCTCATAATCGGGCTCTTCAAGTTTTAATTTTTCTATATCGATATCAATAGGAACATTTACATTGATAGTGGCAAGACGTTTACTCATTAATGCAAGCTGTGCATTTTCTTCAACTTTAGTCCTGAGTTTTTCAGAAGAAATGTTTTCAGTGTTTGCCAGCATATTTTCAATTGTTCCAAACTGTTCCAAAAGCTTTATACCTGTTTTTTCTCCTACTCCTGGTATCCCTGGAATATTATCTGAGCTATCACCCATAAGACCTTTGAGGTCTATAAACTGAGCAGGAGTAAGATTATATCTTTCTTTCATCTTATCAAGATCATAAAGCTCAAAATCGGTTATTCCCCTCTTTGTAATAATCACATTTGTCTTTTCTGTTACAAGCTGAAGAGCGTCTCTGTCTCCTGTTATTATAAGTGGTGTTATTTCCTCTTCTTCTGTAATTCTTGCTACGGTACCTATTATATCGTCAGCTTCATATCCTTCCATTTCCAATATACAGATATTCATAGCCTTAAGAATATCTTTCATTATAGGCATCTGCATAACAAGTTCAGTCGGCATGGCTTTTCTGCCAGCTTTATATTCTTCGTATTCTAAATGTCTGAAAGTAGGCGCTTTAAGATCAAAGGCAACGGTCAAATACTCAGGTTCATAATCATTTTCTATTTTTTGAAGCATATTTATAAATCCATATATTCCTTGAGTATATATGCCATCTCTTGTTATCATGGGCCTTTGCATAGCATAATAAGCCCTGTTTATCAAACTGTTGCCATCTATTATAACAATTTTCTTATCCATAAATACCTCTTCCCTTTTGACTGTTAAACTATAATCTGATATGCATAGTACATAGCTATTATTACACCAACTATGGACTCTCCTCCAAGTAAACCTGATGCTATAATTGTTCCTTTACCGTCAGCTTCAAACTTAGGCCAGATTTTATCTACGACAAATCTCAAAGCTCCGCCTATGGCTGCCGTAGCTGATAAATAAAACGGCAAATATACGCCAAGTCCTAACGTGATGACAGGGAAATTAATACAATACAAAATGGTTGCAATTATAAGTCCTGCTATAAATGCAGGCATGTGTGATATTCCTCCAACCATAGCCGCAACAGCCGATGCCTGTGCCGCAGGGAACATTTCCCCTCCGAATGCGCCTGCTCCATATGCTTTTAATATTATAAACAGAATAAACACTGAAACTACTCCGCCTATAAGGCCTCCCACAACTTCTGCAATCCACTGTGCTTTTGGATCTGTATTCAATATATGCCCTGCTTTAAAGTCATTCATAACATCTCCGACAAGACCGCAAGCTACTGCTACAACAGCAGCAACATAAAAGGCCTCTACTTGTCCTATACTTGATACTGCCTTAGCTGCGATTAAAATTATTATACCAAATATCTCCATAGGATTTATACCTGACTGTCCTACACACTGTGCAGACATAGATGTTGTAAGCCAAGTTCCAAGTATGGTTATTATGGAAGCAATAACGCCCATGTCAGTTATCACTGTAAACGCACATGCAACAAGAACCATAACAAAAGGAGCCCATCTCATGCTGACAAAATTATCTCCTAAACGGTCTTTTATAAACATAGAGCCAAATATGTCTTTAGCCTTAGGAATTATTCCTTTTATTAAGATTCCTATACCCGTTCCAACCATAAGTCCTATTCCGAGAGAAGACTTTATATCAGAAGCAACTTGTGAATCCCAAAGACCTAGTTCTACTCCTCCTATAAGGATTCCAAAATCACCTATAAGCGCACCTAAAAACCATACGCCGACTACTACAGGTCCTATTATGTACCCAATAGAAATAAGCATAGGTGAAAGCCATATGCCAACATATGATCCGTAAACAGCCGTCTTAGCACTTAAAACAGTACTTGCAATTTTCATCTTCCAGTCTCTCAGCCAGGTGAAGATACCCGCCGCAATCATGGAAACAAACAAAAGTATTACTTTTTTTCCTCCTCTGTCACTTACGTTGAGAGTTTCGGCCGCTGCTTGTCCCATAGCAAAAGGTAGCTGTCTGTTTACTATAAAATATTTTCTGAAAAGAGCTGTAAATATAAGTCCAAGTATTACTCCGCCAAGTGTTACCGCAAGCAAATCACCTAAACTTACGTCTGCGTCCGGATTTAGAATCCAAATACCAGGTATAGTAAAAGCAAGACCTCCTGCAACCATAGCGCCTGCCGACATGGCAGTCTGCGTAACATTTATTTCCTGAAGATTGGTATTACCGCAAAGTTTAAGTAAAAACATAGAAACCAATACTACAAACATTATCGGCCATGGAACTGAACTGAGTTTAAGTGCAATAAACATAGAACTCATGGTGAGAATTATACTTCCTATTGCGCCTATAATAAGACCTCTGGCAGTCAACTGTTTTTTAGGCATATTTTTGTCCTCCCGAATACTATTTTTTATCCTTTAACGCAAGCCAATATCCCATAGCAACAAACAAGATTCCTCCTATAAGGTTACCTATAGTTACGGGCAGCAAATTGTCTGCAAACATACTGCCCCAGCTTAAATTAGCCATGACTTCTCCGCTGACTCCTGACATTGAAACAAAAGCTTCATTGGCAGAAGCAAACAGCCCGGCCGGTATAAAATACATGTTAGCTACACTATGCTCAAATCCGCAAGTTGCAAACATACATATAGGAAAAAATATTGCAAATATTTTGCCTACTGTAGATTTTGAACCGGTAGCACACCATACAGCAAGACATACAAGCCAGTTACATAATATTCCGGAAGCAATACACTGCATGAATGTCATATTTACTTTGCCTGCCGCTATTTTCACTGTGATTCCGCCAAGTAATCCTTGACTTGCACCTAATATACCCGAATTATAAACAAGCCAAGCTATCAATATGCTTCCTGCTAAATTTGCTATGTAAACAACTACCCAATTTCTCAGCATCTTCGCCAAGGTAGTCTTTCTCTCGACGAGAGTTAAAGTTATGAGCGAATTGCCTGTAAACAGTTCTGCTCCTGCTAAAGTTACAATTATCAATCCTCCGGTAAAAACCATTCCTGAAATAACTCGTCCAAGTCCGTAATAGACTGAAGAGGAAAGCAAATTGTAAGAAGCCATAGTTGATGCCGCTCCTGCAAAAGCTATATATGCACCTGCCATAATTCCAAGAATTATCAGCTTCTTCAATGAACTGTTAGTTTTGTTTATACCAGAATTCACAAGTGTTTCCATTATTTCTTGCGATGTCAAATGTGTCATAATATTTTCCTTTGTTATTCTCATATTTTAAAAAACCAACAGCCTTAAACTGTTGGAATTAAGCCCCAGGATACCGTCAAGGAGATAATTGATGCCCTATCTAAGATAGGTGGGTACTCTGTTTCTTGCCTCTGTCTTCCTCTAGCCACATGGGGAGGCCTGACATAACGCTTTGAAAACTCCGAGTTCCCAATGCAAAAATGTAGGTTCAATTATGGTTCCTCAACGAATAACCCAGGAATACTCTCATTATAAGCAAAAGTTCTCGTAATTATTCCTCATATAAATCAATGGAACAATTTGTATATACTTTTTGAACATCATCATTGTCTTCAAGAATTTCTATCATCTTTGAAAGCATTTTGATATCATGAGGATCAGTAGGTGTTGATTCCATCGAAGGTACTTGTTCAACATCTGATTCTGCAATTTCATATCCTGCATCTACAAGGGCATGATGTACTTCTGTATGAACTGATGGGTCTGTAACGATTTCAAAACTGTCTTCATTGACAACCATGTCATCTGCACCAGCTTCAAGTGCAGCTTCAAGCAATGTATCTTCATCGATATCATCAGTCTTTTCTATTATTATAATGCCTTTTCTTGAAAACATATAAGAAACACATCCAGGTGAGCCTAAATTACCTCCGTATTTATCAAAGGTGGATCTCACCGACGAAGTGGTTCTGTTTGTATTATCGGTAAGAGCTTCAACTATTACTGCTACTCCAGCTACTCCATAACCTTCAAATCTAAGTTCTTCGTATGTTTCTCCTGCTAATTCACCTGTACCCTTTTTTATGGCTCTGGTGATATTATCATTAGGCATAGAAATAGATTTTGCTTTTTCTATTGCCAATCTTAATGCTGAATTGTACTCGGGATCTCCACCGTCTTTTGCTGCAACTGTAATAATTCTTGCATACTTTGTGAACATTGCAGCTCTTTTGGAGTCCTGTGCCGCTTTTCTGCCAGCGATTGTACCGTGTCTTCCCATGGAGACACCTCCTAACTGTAGTTAAATTTTTTACTGGCATATTATATCACTATACGGCTTTGTGTTCAAGCATCATTGAAAAAAAATAAACTTACTGATATACTTATATTAATATTATCTAAGGAGATTTTGTCTATGAATTTAGAAACAATAATTGCTTTTATTCCTTTAACTGTATTAATAATAGGAGCACTTACTACAAAAAGAATCGCCGAGACCATGGTTGTGGCTTCTTTTTTAGGTGCAGTATTTTTATATAAATCAAACTTTTTCTCCGGTTACATAGATATGATATATCAGACATTATCTAATTCTTCATATCAATTTGTACTCATAATACTTATGGGCTTTGGCGGAATGATAAAACTTCTGCAAGAATCAGGGGCGCTTCTCGGCTTTGGCAGCCTTGTACATAAATTCGCAAAAGGGCCTAAAAAGCCTCTGATAGTATCATGGATCATGGCTTTAATTATGTTTGTAGACGATTACCTCAGTACACTGGCAATATCCTTTTCAATGAAAGATATTACGGATAAAAACGGCATACCGAGAGAACATTTAGCTTATCAATCCAATTCAATAGCAGCATGTTTTTGCGTCCTCATACCTTTTTCCAGTTGGACAGCTTTTAATGTAGGATTGATTTCAGAACAAGGCCTTTCTTATTCGGATTATATACATGCACTGCCGTATATGTTCTACCCTATAATAGCTGCCGTTACCTGCCTTATCCTTGATTTTGGTCTAATACCCAAGGTGGGAGTGCTTAAAAGTTCATACGAAAGAATCCGCTGCGGCGGTCCTTCTTTTCTTGAAGAAAAGAATCAATCGTCCATAGTTAATATAGAAATGCCTGAAAATACTAAAGAAAGCTCTGCTGCAAATGCATTGATTCCTATAATAGTTTTAGTCATAGTAGTTCTCATATACGATAACGACCTGGTTCACGGAATAATCGCAGCTATAGTCGTTCAGGCAGCAATGTATATAGGCAAAAAGATTATGACTTTATCAGACTTTATGAGATTTTTCTTTGACGGAGCAAAATCTATGGTAAATCTAGCTCTTGTAATTTGTTTTGCATTTATGCTCAGCTCTGCAAACAAGGAGCTTGGCTTGTTTGAAATAGTCATAGGAAGTGTAGGCAAAACCGTGCATCCCGCACTTCTTCCTGTTATGGTTTTTATAGTAGTTGCATTTACTACTTTTGCAACATCAGGATATTGGATGATACAAGTAATATCAATTCCTATATTCATACCTCTTGCATTTTCTATGGGAATAAATCCGCCTATAATAGTAGCAGCTATAATGTCAGGCGTAACTTTGGGATGTAATTTGTGTTTCTATGCAGATCCTGTATTTATGACATCAGCAGGTACCGGTGTGTCCACTTTAAGACTTGTAAAAACTACACTGCCTTATGCAATGGGCGCCGCAGTACTGGCTGCAATTGGTTACCTGGCTGTTGGATTGTTTTTGATATGAAGCAGTTGTCTTTATAAAAAAGCATATTTACTTTTTCTCACAAAATCCGATGCTCGTTGTACTGATAGATAAGTAGCAATGATTTTCAAAAAGCTCCTCTTGTGTTATAAAGAGGAGCTTTATTGACTGATATTATTTCCTGAATATTTTCTGAGAAATTCTTTTGTGTTCAAGTTATTGGCACAGGAAATGGTTCATCTAATACCCACGGAAGTTTAATTTTTGTAACAGAAATCGTAAAATATTTTTCGGTTTTTTCGGTATCGACAGAAAAAATATAATCATCCTTTTTAATTGTTACCATAACCACACCTCGCAGTGTCAATAGTATATCACATCACAACTTGACATTAAATATTAATTCTTAATGTGTACATCTACAATAAATATACAAGGCGCTTTCCTTTCGTAAAGAGTCAAGCAAGACTCTCTTTTATCATTCTTGCATATTTTTATGTGCTGTAGACATCATAAGCTTTATTCTGTTTAACTGATTTGTGTCACTTGCCCCGGGATCATAATCAATAGCAACGATATTCGATTTAGGAAACCGCTCTCTAAGCGACTTTAACATGCCCTTTCCGGTCACATGATTCGGCAGACATGCAAATGGCTGAAGACAAGCTATATTAGTAGCTCCGTCTTTTATGAGTTCTATCATTTCACCGGTCAAAAGCCAACCTTCTCCGCATTGATTACCTATAGAAGCAATCTCTGAGACCTCTTTGGCAGTATGCTCAATATACGAAGGTTCTTCAAAACGTTTGCTCTCTCTAAGCGCTTTTCTCATCGGCTTTCTAAACCATTCTATAAGATCAATACCCAATTTGTTCATTTTATAGCTCTTGTACGAACCTGAAAGTTTTTCATAATTAAACTTCTTGCTGTACATTCCATACAAGAAAAAGTCTACAAGGTCTAAAACTACAGCCTCGCCGCCCTCTTTTTCTATTATATCGACTATATTGTTGTTTGCATCCGGATGATACTTTACAAGAATCTCCCCAACCACTCCTACTCTAGGTTTTTTAACATCGTTGAGAGGCAAATTATCATAATCCTCTACGATCTTCTTAATAAGCCTTTTAAATGTCTTAATCTTTCCATCCTTACAGTTTTGGAAGATCAAAGATTCATAGCTTTTCATCAATTTTTCCGCAGAGCCCGGAACTTTTTCGTAAGGTCTTGTCGCATACAAAACTCTTTGCATCAAATCACCGTACATAGCTGCAATTATCAATCTTTTACCCATACTCACATCTATTTTAAACCCAGGATTTGACTCAAGTCCGGCCATGCTGAATGAGACTACAGGAATTTGTTCCATACCAAGGTCTTTTAAAGCCTTTCTCAGCAAAGCTATATAATTGCTAGCCCTGCAACCGCCTCCTGTCTGAGACATTATAAGGGCAGTTCTATCTAAGTCATATTTACCTGACTTTAAAGTGCTTATCATCTTTCCCAATGTTACCAAAGTAGGATAACAAGCATCATTATTAACATATTTAAGGCCTTCGTCAATAGCGTTTTTGTCCACTGTAGGAATCAGAACTGCATTATAACCGCTTTCTTTAAGTGCAATCTCTAAATATTGAAAATGTATAGGAGACATCTGCGGTATGAGCAGCGTATATTCTTTCTTCATCTCTTTGGTGAAGAGTCTGCGCTTAAAAGGATTATTGTTATGTACAGGTAAAATATTATTCTTTTGCCTTTCTTCCATGGCGGCAGCAAGAGACCTAATGCGAATTTTAGCTGCTCCTAGATTTGTGCCCTCATCTATCTTTAAAACGGTGTAAAGTTTATTATTATTTTCCAGTATCTCTTCCACCTGATCTGTGGTAACTGCATCTACTCCGCATCCAAAAGAATTAAGCTGAACCATTTCCACATCGTCTCTTGTTCCCGCAAAATCTGCCGCTTTATATAGCCTTGAATGATATGTCCATTGATCAAGTACTCTTATAGGTCTAGGTAAATTGCCGAGATGACATATTGAATCTTCTGACAAAACGGCTATATCAAAAGACGTGATCATCTTGTTCATGCCATGGTTGATTTCTTTATCAAGATGATAAGGTCTTCCTGACAAAATTATGGCTTTTTTGTTATTTTTCTTTATATACTCTAAAGCCTTTTCGCCCTCGCGCTGAACATCCTTTTTAAAATTAATTTCTTCCTGTCTTGCAGCAATAACAGCTTCTCTTATCTCTTTTTCAGAAATCCCTCTGTCTTCGAGGAGCTCTTTCATCCTTTTTACAAGCCTCTTATCGTCGTCATAAGGAACAAAAGGATGACTGAAAGTCACTTGATTTTCTTCAAAGATTTCATTCATGTTATTGGCGATAACCTCGGGATAAGTGGCAACTATAGGACAATTATAATGATTCTGAGCGCTTTCATCTTCTTTCTGCTCATAATTTATACAAGGATAAAATATCCACTTTTCTCCTGCTTCTACCAATGTTTTTATATGACCGTGTACCATCTTAGCAGGATAACACGCTGTATCTGAAGAAATAGTATCTATTCCCTTTTCATAAAGCTCTTTGGATGAATCCGGTGAAAGTACCACTTTAAATCCCAGCTTTGTAAAGAAAGTAAACCAGAACGGATAATTCTCATACATGTTAAGCACACGAGGTATTGCGACATGACCTCTGGTGGCTTTTTCCTCCTCAAGCGGCTTATATCCGAATAATCTCTTAAGCTTATACTCATATATATCAGGCAGATCATTATCGCAATCGGTCTTACCCGTTCCTTTTTCACATCTGTTGCCCGTATAATACTTTTTACCATCGGCAAATTTGGTAATAGTAAGCATACACTTGTTTTCACATCCGGCGCAGCGAACATTTACAGTTCCGGCGCTAAAGCTGTCTAAATCTTCTTTTTTGGTAACTGATGAAATATGTCCATCCTGCCAGTTACACATAGAATTCAGCGCACAACCATAAGCTCCCATTATTCCTGCTATATCCGGTCTTATAACTTCTCTGCCAAGTACTTTTTCTATTGCTCTAAGGACTGATTCATTATAAAAAGTTCCGCCCTGAACTACAATCTTTTCTCCAGCGTCTTCAGGATTGCGCAGTTTTATTACTTTGTAAAGAGCATTCTTTATTACCGAATATGAAAGTCCCGCTGCTATATCACTTATATCTGCCCCTTCTTTTTGAGCTTGCTTAACCATAGAATTCATAAATACAGTACAACGAGTTCCAAGATCTACAGGACTTTTTGATTTTATACCTATATTAGCAAAATCTTCTACTGTCATATCAACAGATTTTGCATATGTCTCAATAAATGAACCACATCCCGAAGAACATGCTTCGTTGAGCATTATATTATATATAGCATTATCTTTGATACGCATACATTTCATATCTTGGCCGCCGATATCCAATATAAAGTCTACTCCCGGCAAAAATTCTTCTGCGGCTTTATAATGAGCCATAGTTTCTATAATACCGTAATCAGCATTAAATCCGGACTGAATCAAACCTTCTCCGTATCCGGTCACTGTAGTATTGCCTATGTATGCTTTTTCTGGGAGAATGTCATATAACTGCTTAAGCATTTCCTGTGTAGTCTCAAGAGGATTGCCTTCATTGCCTTTATAAAAACTATACAGCAGTCTTTTTTCTCTATCTATCAGACACGCTTTGGTAGTTGTTGATCCTGCATCTATCCCTAAAAACAGCGGACCTTCTGCCTCTGATATTTTTCCTCTCTTAATCTTGGCTTTATCATGTCTTGCTTTAAATTCTTTGTATTCTTCATCATTGCTGAATAAAGGTTCTATTCTTTTGGCCGCTGAAGTAGAGTTTCTATCCACCTTATTTATTTTTTTTATAAGATCAGCAAGAGAAATCTCTTCGCATTCATTCGCCATAAATGCAGCGCCCATTGCAACAAAATATTTTGAATTTTCAGGAAAAATGACCTCTTCTTCTGACAATTCAAGAGTTTCTATAAAACGTTTTCTTAGTTCTGACATGTATGTAAGCGGTCCGCCCAAAAAAGCCACATGTCCTTTAATTTTACGTCCACACGCAAGACCACTTATGGTTTGATTCACAACCGCCTGAAATATGGATGCCGATAAATTTTCTATTGGTGCTCCCTCATTTATAAGAGGCTGTATATCGGTCTTCGCAAAGACTCCGCATCTGGCGGCTATAGGATAAATCACTTTGTAGCTTTTTGCTGCTTCATTTAATCCGTTTCCGTCCGTATTAAGCAATATAGCCATCTGATCTATAAATGCTCCCGTACCTCCTGCGCAGGTGCCGTTCATTCTCTGCTCTACAGCACTTCCGAAGAAAGTAATTTTAGCGTCTTCTCCGCCAAGCTCTATTGCCACATCTGTCTGTGGTATAAGTTTCTCTACAGCTAAGGAACATGTTACAACCTCTTGCTCAAATCGTGTCTTTACTTTTTCTGCCAGAGCAAGCCCTCCTGAACCTGTTATTATACATTTAACATTTATATTTCCTACAGTCTTAAGCAAATCATCGAGAGCTTCTTTAACTTTGTCAAAAACGCTGGACATATGTCTTTCATATCTCTGGTATATTATTTTGTCGTTCCCATCCAGTAAAACCAGCTTTACCGTAGTTGAACCAACGTCAATTCCAAGTTTCATAACCTTTACCTCAAATTTAATCTTTCATATTTATTTTATCACCATACCATATACAGCAAGCGTTCATTTTTTGTTAATGTTTTTCTAAAAATTTGCTGGTATTTGACAAATTTACAATATATAATTTTCTCATGAAAAGTATTACAAAAAAAAGAACTTGGAAAGCAATATACAGACTTTTGGATAAGGTTTCTCCTGTAGATTATGACTGCGGCAAATTATGCGGCAGTGTTTGCTGTACTTACAGCGATACTTGCGAAGAAGAATTAGGCATTTACTTGTATCCGGGAGAAGAAAAACTTCATAGAAAAAACGATTCGTGGCTTGATTGGACTGTCGAACAAGCTGAAGATTTTGAATTTCCCGATTCATGGTCGGGGAAAATTTATTTTGTAAAGTGTAAAACTCCGCCTCACTGTCCCAGAAACCTCAGACCTTTCCAATGCAGAACATTTCCCCTTGCTCCACACATAACAGAAGAAGGCTTTTTGACTTTAATAAATAACGATGAAGAGCTTCCTTACATATGCCCATTAATCGATAAGAATCTTAAACTTAATAAAGATTTTATTAAGGCTACTTACACTGCCTGGGCACATTTACTACGTGATCCGCTCATATTCGATTTGGTTGAAATGGATTCACAACTGCGAAGAGAAAGACTTGGAAAAGATCCTGAAAATTTATTTTGATACTATCTATCATCCTAACGCCACATCTAATGCCATCATCAATGTAAACCCGACAGCAAAAAATAATGTCCCCCAATTAGAATGTTTTCCGCAGGACATTTCAGGAATCAGTTCCTCAACTACCACATATATCATGGCTCCGGCAGCAAAACTTAAAAGATATGGCAAAACAGGAATTACCAGTTTTGCCGCTAAAATCGTTATCATCGCAGAAGCGGGTTCCACTGCGCCGGATAAAACTCCATAGAAAAAGGCTTTCTTTTTTTCAATCCCTTCTGCTTTTAACGGCATAGATATGATTGCCCCCTCTGGGAAATTTTGTATGGCAATTCCAACAGAAAGAGTCAATGCACCTGCCATTGTAATTGTACTTTGGTCAGATATACATCCTGCCAGTACAACGCCTACAGCCATTCCCTCCGGGATATTATGAAGCGCAACTGCAAATACCAGCATAGTTGTCCTTTTAATTCTAATGTTTGCTCCCTCTGGTTCATCACTATCCTGATGCAAATGCGGGATAATAATATCTAAAAGCAATAAAAACAGAATTCCTATCCAAAATCCTATAACTGCAGGAAGAAAACTCCATTTGTCCATATAATCAGATTGTTCCATAGAAGGAATCAGCAAGCTCCAAACAGAAGCTGCCGTCATAACCCCTGCGGCAAAACCGGTAAGCATATGCCGCAAAGATATGCTTAACACATTTTTCATGAACAATACACAGGCTGAGCCTAAAATGGTTCCTAAAAACGGAATCAGAATGCCTTGTAATATTTCGATTTTCATAACATCTCCTATACAATAATAATGCTATTATTATATAACATATTAATTATTTTATTGAAATTGTATATAGATTCCTTTCAGCAAAGAAAAAATCCTCTGACATAACCAGAGGATTTTTCTTTATAGTTTAGATATTTCGTTTTTATAAAGCCATCTTAACATCACTGCGCTGTATGTAAGTCCGAGGATTTCCGCAAGCGGGAATGCCATCCACGAAAGTGTGACTCCTCCCACTCTTATTAGAATATATGCAAGCGGTAAAATTCCAAACAGCTGTCTAATAAGGGACGCATATAAACTTAGCATTCCATGACCTGTTCCTTGGAATAATGTTGATGTTATTATTCCAAATGCAGCAGGAATAAAGCATATGCTTATAAGTCTAAGCGCAGGTATGCCTATTTCAAGCATCTCCCTTGATGCATCAAACAATAATAGCAATTGTCCCGGAAATAATTGAAATATTACTGTTCCGGCGGCCATAACTATAACTGCAACCTTAAAAGCTTCCTTATAAGTTTTAATAAGCCTGTCTTTGTTCTTAGCTCCGTAATTGTACCCCATTATAGGCATAGCGCCTTGATTTAAGCCAAACACCGGCATAAATACAAAAGATTGTATCTTAAAGTATATGCCAAGAACAGCAACTGCTGTAGTGGAATAAACAACCAGTATCATATTATAAAATATGATCATAATAGATGCTATAGACTGCATAATTATTGAAGGAAATCCAACTTTATATATATCTCCTACTACTTTCCAGTCCATCTTAAATCCCTTGATTTTAATATTTACAAGATGTTCTCCCTTTATAATTATACTTACGCCTATTATCATACCACAAAGCTGACCTGTGACTGTAGCAACAGCTGCTCCTGCCACTCCCATCTTAGGCATACCAAACAAACCAAATATAAGAATTGGATCTAAAACAATATTCACTATGGCTCCTGTAAGACTGCAAATCATCGGAGCAACCATGTTTCCAGTAGACTGAAGAACTTTTTCCAGTACTACTTGAATATTAATAAACAGTGACCCCATACATATAATTGACATATACTGACATGCAGCGTCAAATATAAAAGTGCCTTCCTCAGCATATCCTGATACAAATGGTTTTGTAAAGAAAAGTCCTATTATGAAAAATATCAGGTAGTTAAACAACCCTATCCTGATACTAGTGCTAGCTGCTTTATCTGCTTCTTCTTGATTATTTGCACCAAGTCTTCTTGCAATCAGAGAATTGATACCTACTCCGCTTCCTACAGAAAGTGCAATAATCATCATTTGAACCGGATTTACCAGGGATACAGCTGTCAACGCATCTTCACTTATTCTAGACACAAACACACTGTCTACTATGTTGTATAATGCATTTATGGTCATAGATAATATCGCCGGCCATGCCATATTCATCAAAAGTTTTCTTATGGGCATAGTTCCCATTTTGTTTTCATGTAACTCATTCTTTTGTTCCATTTTATCTACCTCTTTTTTCTTCCCATGAAAAGTTATTATACAACAAATTATTTACAAATTCAACAATTATGGTATTATATTCTAAGCGACTTTTAGAAAGGAAATATTATGACCACGAGACAGGAAGAAATACAAAAAAGAAGAATTTTCGGCATCATATCTCATCCTGATGCCGGCAAAACTACTTTAACAGAAAAACTTTTGCTTCATGGAGGCGCTATAAGACAAGCAGGCACAGTAAAAGCCCGCAGAAATGACAAGTTTGCCACATCTGACTGGATGGAAATAGAAAAGCAAAGAGGTATATCTGTAACCTCTTCTGTAATGCAATTTGAATATGCAGATAAAGTTATCTCTATAATGGACACTCCTGGACATAACGACTTTGGCGAGGATACTTACAGAATACTTACTTCTGTTGACAGCGCCGTAATGGTAATAGACGGAGCAAAAGGTATAGAAGCTCAAACGAGAAAACTATTCAAGGTATGTTCCATGAGGGGTATACCTGTGTTTACATTTATAAACAAGCTTGACCGCGAAACAAAAGATCCTTTTGATCTCATACAAGAACTTGAAGATGTTCTCGGTCTTCCGTCAGTACCAGTAACTTGGCCTATAGGCTGCGGACTTAATTTTCAAGGAATATACGATCTTCTTAAAAATGAAGTTATTCTGTATAAGCCCAGCAAAGTTATAAAACTAGGTAAGGACGGTGTCTTCGGTTCTGAACTTGAAGAGGAAATCTCAGGATTCAATCTAAAATCTCTAAGAGATGAAGTTGAGCTAATACAAGGAGCCGGCAACGAATTTGACATGGAAGCTATATCCTGCGGAAAACTTTCTCCTGTGTTTTTTGGCTCAGCTCTAGCTGATTTTGGAACAACACAGTTTCTGGAACATTTCCTTGACATGTCCCCTGCCCCTGCGCCCCGCAAAACAATAGACGGTATTGTCAATCCTGATGATGAATTTTTCAGCGGTTTTATATTCAAAATCCAAGCCAACATGAATCCGGCACACAGAGACAGACTGGCCTTTTTCAGAATTTGTTCAGGAACATTCAAAAAAGGAATGACCGTTAAGCTATCCAGAACCGGCAAAGATATGAAACTTGCTCAATCTACAATGCTGATGGCAAATCAGCGTGAAAACGTAGAAGACGCTATCGCAGGAGACATAATAGGCATATATGATACAGGAAATTATCAAATTGGAGATACTCTTTCTACAAGAAAAGAAGAATTGTTCTTTGAACCGCTTCCTACATTCCCTCCTGAACTTTTTGCTCTCGTCACTCCTAAAGATACGATGAAAGCCAAACAGTTTCAAAAAGGCGTGTCACAGCTTGCACAGGAAGGCGCAATACAAGTCTATCGAAACCAATATAACGAAGTAATCATAGGCGCAGTCGGCCAGCTGCAATTTGAAGTTTTTCAGTACAGACTCGAAAACGAATACAATGCTAAAATAAGAATGGACAGCTTGGAGTTTTCTTTAGCACGCTGGGTAGAAACAGATAATTTAGACAAATTAAAATCAATATTGGACTCAAGAACTATGCTGGTATTTGACCATTTTGAAAGGCCTTTAATTCTGTTTGCAAATCAGTTTACTCTAAACTACTTTGCGGAAAAACATCCTGATATAAAACTTCTTGAGGCTCTTGAAGTAAAGCAATATTAAAAAACAAGGACATATCATACTTGATATGTCCTCTT
The DNA here is from genome assembly GCA_910588185.1 of uncultured Peptostreptococcaceae bacterium. GTDB lineage: Bacteria > Bacillota > Clostridia > Peptostreptococcales > Anaerovoracaceae > Fimisoma. The sequence goes on along the minus strand of CAJUQR010000002.1, from coordinate 162,270 downwards.
CTTTTTATTAATCTACTTTTCCTGTTTTTATCAAAAGTTTCATGGCATCTAAAACTTCTGAAGGATCTTCGTTATATGTACCTGTAACTGCAAGCATATTTCCATCTACTACAGCATTGATACCAACTTGACTTACAGAACCGGAATTTTTAAGTTTCTCTCTTCCGCCTAAAGCTGTTATATCAGCCTCTGTGATACTGCCTTCTTCGATTAACAAATCTATCATATCATCTGTAAGAGTAGTCTCTGCCTCGTAATATATTATAGGTTCTCCGTTGAAAGTCATAAGTTTATTATCAGTAATTTCAAAACCGTTCATGCCGATGACTTTAAGCTGTTTCATAAGCTCATTCATCAATTCTTCATCGATTTTACCATCATATTCTCCTGAAACTCTAACATTTATATTTGTTACTTTATCGCTTGAAGATTCAAAATCTTCTTTGTCATATATGGCAAATTGACCTAAACCTGTATTAAAGACCCAGTTATCAGCATCATACTGTGCTGTAAATCCGCCATATGAGCCTTCCTCTGCATTACTAGGTGTTTCAACATCTTCCAGTGCAGGGTATTTAGGTTCTTCAGCTTTCTTTTCACCGCATCCTGCCACTGTCAAAACCATTAAGATGCATAAAAAAATTAATCCAACCTTTTTCTTCATAGCTATTCCTCTCTTTAATAAAGTATATTTTTATCTGGGCAGAGCTATAAGCCGGGTTCTGTATTAGACAATCATCTATCTCGACTTGCCATTACTGACAAGCTCCAGCGACCTACCTTCCCGGGAAGCAGCGGGCAACTGCTTTTTGTCCCTATTTGGTCTTGCTCCAGATGGGGTTTACACGGCCAGCATGTCTCCATGCCGCCGGTGAGCTCTTACCTCACCATTTCAACCTTACCACGGCATTACCCGTTTCGGCGGAATGTTTCTGTTGCACTTTCCCTATAGTTACCTACGCCGGACGTTATCCGGCATCCTGCCCTGCGGAGCCCGGACTTTCCTCATCCTAAAAGGACGCGACTGTCTGCTCTACCCAATTAAAAACTAAAACAAATACATAACAAAAGAAACTGAATATGTAATAACTACTGCTGCAATCAATAGTATAACAATTAGTTTAGCCCAAGATTTTTTATCCCATCTCTTCATAGTATACCTCTTTTATATTTTCACAAAAGGATTTAAATCCTTTTCGGACATTATAACACATACATCAGTATTTTCACGTAAATATAATGCTATATTTTCAGTAAAAATTTTTTCACTTCCATAATGACCTATATCAAGCACATTAATACCAAGTTCTCTGGCAGTTTGAGCCGCATGATACTTAACATCTCCGGTAATAAACAAATCACATTTTTCTTTAAAAGCTGTTTCAATAAAATCAGCTCCGCTTCCTGTGCAAATGCCTACTTTATTTAGTCTTTTTTTAGTATCTCCAGCGAATCTTACAAAACTTTTATCTATTTTAAGCCATTCACACACCTTATCAATATACTCTTCAATATTATATTCACACTGTGTAAATCCATATCTGCAATATCCAACATCATCTGAATCCATTACTTTAACATTACAAAGATGAAGCAGTCTTGCAAGATAATCATTGTTACCTCCCCTGCACTTGTCAAAAGGAGTATGAGTTGAATATACGCTTATACCTGCTCTTATAAGCTTAATAATCATATTTCCAATAACATCATTATTGTTAACTTGATTTAACTTATTAAAAATCAAAGGATGATGAGTTATTATAAGGTCTGCATTACACCTTACAGCCTCATCTGCCACAGCCTGCGTCACTTCCATGGCAACCAGCACCTTGTTAACCTCATCATCTGAAAGAATTATCTGAAATCCTGAATTATCCCATTGTTCTTGCAAATCTAAAGGACTCATAGCTTCAATTACATTTTGAATCTCTGTCATCTTCATAACTTATTAATCAGCCTTTCCAAATAATCTATTCTATAAATACGTTTTCTTAAATCGCCGGAAGTAACATTCTTACTTTTCATCATTGATTCAAGAACCATTTTTTCAGCTCTAAGTTTTTTATTTAAGTATTCTTCTGTTAAAGGACCTTTAAAATCTATAAGGCTGTGAGGATATTGATATTCTATACGATCAGGTCCCATGCTTTTTATAACGGCACATTCCTTTGGAATCACTGTTATAATCTCACATATAAACTTTCCCTCTCTTACAAGCTTTTCATTTGAAATAGAAAAACCATTATTATAAAGCCAATGGCGCAATACGCCGATTTTATTTCTAGGCTGCAAAACAAGTTTATTATATGAATGAGACTTTTCTATATCCTTGCTTAAAATTTCAGCCATAAGAAGACCTCCCATTCCTGCCATTGTTATACAGTCAACTTCGCCTTTTTCTATTACATCTATACCGCTTCCAAGGCGCAAGTCAAAGCTAACATCCGGATATAGCAGTTTACAATTATCTTCTGCCTTTTTTAAAGATCCCTTGCTTATGTCGGACATTATTACTTTTGGAGATATGTTCCTCTCCCATAAAAAAATCGGCAAGAAACCGTGATCTGTTCCTATGTCAGCCACGGTTTCTCCTGTTTTTATTTCACTTGCAATAGAAGCAAGCCTTTGGGTCAAATTTATCATATTTTATTCTAAATAATCCTTCAATTTCTTACTTCTACTAGGATGTCTGAGTTTTCTGAGCGCTTTTGCCTCAATCTGCCTTATTCTCTCTCTTGTTACATCAAACTCTCTTCCTACTTCCTCTAGAGTTCTTGCTCTGCCGTCTTCAAGACCAAATCTAAGCTTTAATACTTTCTGTTCTCTTTCGGTCAAAGTATCGAGAACTTCTACAAGCTGTTCTTTAAGCATTGAAAATGCAGCAGCTTCTGCAGGAGCCGGAACATCTTCATCCGGAATAAAGTCACCGAGATGACTGTCTTCCTCTTCTCCTATAGGTGTCTCAAGCGATACAGGTTCCTGCGCAATTTTTTGTATTTCTCTGACCTTTTCTACAGAAATACCCATTTCAACCCCTATTTCTTCAGGGCTGGGTTCTCTTCCATAAGTCTGCAAAAGCTGTCTTGAAACTCTTATAAGCTTATTTATGGTTTCAACCATATGAACAGGTATACGTATAGTCCTTGCCTGGTCAGCTATAGAACGTGTTATAGCTTGACGAATCCACCATGTAGCATAAGTAGAAAATTTAAAGCCTTTTCTGTAATCAAATTTATCTACAGCTTTTATAAGGCCCAAATTTCCCTCTTGAATAAGATCCAGAAATAACATTCCTCTGCCAACATATCTCTTTGCAATACTTACTACAAGCCTCAAATTAGCCTCACAAAGACGTTTCTTAGCTTCTTCATCTCCTTGCTCCATACGCTTTGCAAGTTCAATTTCTTCATCTGCTGTAAGTAGAGGCACTTTACCTATCTCTTTTAAATACATGCGAACAGGATCATCTACTGCAATGCCTTTTGGTATAATCGCTTCAAGGTCTATCTCTCCTGACTCGTCCACTACCAAATCGGGATCATCTGCCGCATCGTTTTCTTCACTTAAAATTACATCAAAATCTTCAGGCTCTGTTTCAGAAACTATTTCTATGCCCTTTGACATAAGAACTTCATATAAGTCATCTGCCTGATTCTTATCTAAATCTGTAGCTTCAAGCACATCGGCAATAGTAGAATATGTCAGTTGATTTTTATCTTTTTTGCCCTTTTCTATGAGTACATTAAGCAAATCTTGTTTTTTATCCGCTGATGTCTCTTCATCTACTTTTATGTTTTCGCTCACATTGTAGTCATTAATTTTTTCTGTTGACATTATCTTTTCCCCCATGTGCCTTTATTTCTTTTTGTACTTCCATCAATTCTATAGTAAGTTCACGCGCTGATTCTGTACTATTCTCCTCATCTGCCAGTGAAAGAAGCGTAAGAAGTCTGTTTTCACGTTCTTTAAGTTTATTTATTCTATATCTGTCAATACATTGATTGAAAATTTCTTCCGTATTGCCGGAAACTATGACATTTTCAAGAGTTTCTAAAAGCGTCTGGCTCTCTTCGGGATCCAATCTGTCTGTCAGCTGACTAATATGAAAATCTCCTTTAAGACCATAAAGTTCAAATAAAATATTTATTGCTTTTTTACCCAAAACACTTTCGAATATCTCTTCTTCTGAAAGAACATCTTCTATTAACTGTGGTTCTGTTAAAAGACATTTAATAATTGTGACTTCCATCTGTGAAATGTCATAATCATTTTCTTTCTTTTCTTCTCTTGGCTGAAATTTATTTTTCTCACCTATTTCATTATTATTGCCTAAGATTTCCATTTTTATTGCACCCTCTGCAATTCCCACATCTTTGGCTATTTTTTTTATGTATAAATCTGCTTCTACAGGACTAAGTTCACTGAGAATAGGCGCAATTCTCTTCATATAGTCTAACTTGCCCTCTTCTGTGTCTAAATTCAAATTTTTCTTATATGCCTGAAGTTTATAGTCCGTATATGGCATAGAAGCTGTTATAAGTTCTAAAAAAGCTTCTTTTCCGTTTTTCTTTATGTATTCATCAGGATCTTTACCGTCTGTTACATGAAGCACCTTTACTTTACAATTCTCATTCTTCAAAACATCTATGCCTCGAAGAGCTGCCTTTTGCCCAGCAGCATCAGCATCATAAGAAAGAACTACATTCTTTGTATATCTATTAACCAGTTTAGCCTGATTTTCCGTGAGGGCAGTTCCAAGAGAAGCCGCTACATTTTTAACGCCCCCCTGATATAAGGATATAGCATCCATATAGCCTTCAACTATTATTGCCATGCCTTCCTTTCCTATATCTTGTCTGGTTATATTAAGTGCATATAAATTATTCTTTTTTTGGAATACTCTGTTTTCAGGTGAATTCAAATACTTAGGCATAGCTTCATTATCAAGAGCCCTGCCTCCGAAACCTATAACTTTGCCGCTTGTATTCATTATGGGAAACATGACTCTATTTCTGAATTTATCGTAATATTTTCCACCTTTTTCAGAAAGCAGACCAAGTTCAACGAGAATCTTTTCATCCGTTCCTTTATTCTTAAAATAATTATACAGGCTGTCCCAACTTTCGTCAGCATAGCCTAATCCGAACTTTTTTATAGTAGAGTCAGCAATACCACGCCTTTGCATATATGTATACCCTGCATTTTTGTTTTCAGTCATAGATTTATAAAAAAATCTTGCTGCCTCTCTGTTTATTTCATAATATTTTTCCCTGTCGTCGCTATAATTGTTTTTCTTTATAGTAATTCCATATTCATTGGCAAGCTTTTCTACAGCTTCATTAAAGTCAAGATTATAATACCGCTTAACAAAAGACACAACATCTCCCGATGCACCGCATCCACCAAAACATGTAAATATTTGTTTTTGCTGAGATACGACAAAAGAAGGGGTCTTTTCATTATGAAAAGGACAAAGCCCCTTATAATTAGCGCCTGCACGTTTAAGCTGTACCGCTCTGCCTATAACGTCCACTATATCTATTTGACTTTTCAATTCCTCTACAGCTTCTTTACTAAAAGAAAAACTCATTTTAGGCTCCAAAAACATAAATATATGTTTTTATACGCAAAAAATGAGCAATTTCCTTTTTTTATTTTTCAATTAATTATTTCCAACTTTTAGGAACAAATAATTCTGTATATATGTTAAGTGCAAATCTGTCTGTCATACCTGCCACATAATCTTTTACCGCTTCGCCTGCTCCGTCAATTCTGGCAATTTCCTGAAGATCTGAAGGCAATTTTTCAGTATTTTTAAGAAAATATTTATAAAGTGATTTTATTACTACTTCAACCTTTGCAAGATCTTCTTCCCTTTTTACTCTGCTGCTCTTATATACGTGAGCAAACATGAAATTCCTTAAGTCATTAAGTTCAAGTCTAAACTCTTTGCTCTGCAAAATTTCTTCTTTATCCTGGCTGTTGACAATTACATCAGTCACCATATTATCTATTCTCTCTCTGTGACTGTATCCAAACAATTTTAATGATGACGACGGAATATCTTCCATAGAAATAACATTGCTTCTGAGCGCATCATCTATATCATGATTTATGTATGCTATCCTGTCACTTATTTTAACTATCTGCCCTTCAAGAGTAAAAGGTTTACCTCCTCCGGTATGATTGACAATTCCATCTCTCACTTCTTCTGTCAAATTCATGCCGTTTCTCGATGAAGAAGATTCCAAAACATCCACTACTCTGAGGCTTTGTATATTATGTTCAAATCCTCCCGGGTGCACCATGTTGAGAATTTCTTCTCCATTATGGCCAAAAGGCGTATGGCCCAGATCATGACCAAGGGCAATAGCCTCAGTCAAATCCTCATTCAAATTCAAACTTCTGGCTATAGTCCTTGCAATCTGTGACACTTCAATAGTATGAGTAAGCCTTGTTCTAAAATGATCGCCTTCTGGCGCTAAAAACACCTGAGTCTTATGCATAAGCCTTCTAAATGACTTCGAATGTATAATTCTGTCTCTATCCCTTTGAAATTCTGTTCTTATTAAACATTTTTCTTCAGGCACAGCTCTTCCTCTTGACATGGCGCTTTTGCAGGCAAACGGTGAAAGTATTTCAATTTCTCTTTTTTCCAGATCTTCTCTTAATAACATTCTAACACCTTCTTTATTTGATACCAGTATGACCGAATCCTCCGCTTCCTCTCTCAGTCTCATCTATCTCTTCTGTAAGCTTAAAATCTACCTGTGTATACTCTGAAAATATTACCTGGGCAATTCTATCTCCGTCATTGATTATATACGGTTCATCGCTGAAATTTATAAGAGGTACATTCCATTCACCTCTGTAATCACTGTCTACAGTTCCTACCCCGTTGACAAGCCCTATACCATGTTTTATAGAAAGCCCTGAACGAGCTCTTACTTGTGCTTCTATTCCCTGCGGCAACTGAACATAAAGACCGGTAGGAATAAGTCTTCTCTCTCCAGGCATCAGCGTAATAGGTTCCTTAAGGTAAGCCCTTATGTCAGCTCCTGCTGAACCTTCTGTCTCATAACTTGGCAGCTTGCCGCTTTTGCTTATTATCTTTATTTCTCTGATTTTTTGGTTCATTCTTTACTCCGTTACCTGATCATCTTCTTTAAATTAATTTTATCCCTATTAACACAAACTGCACTGTAATTATCTATATTGCAAATCATAGGCTTAATAGCATTTATACTTTCATGGCTTACTTCTTCTATTCCTTTTAAAACTTCTTCTGCAGTAAAAACCTTTCCAAGAAGCAGCAAATTTTTACCTATGGCAAACATTCTGCTTGCTACATTCTCCTGACCAAATATGTAACTGCTCTTTAACTGTTCTTTAGACATTGAAAGTTCTTCATCGCTTACGCCCTTAGCCGCAAGTACATCAAGTTCTTCCTTAATACCGTCTATGGCAGCCGCCACTTTATCATGGCTGACTCCCGCATATATATTATAATATCCGGATGTACTAAAAGTACTGTTCATAGAATATACGCTGTAAGCAAGCCCTTTTTCTTCCCTGATATTCTGAAACAGTCTTGAACTCATACTTCCTCCCATTATATTATTCAAAACAGAAAAAGAATAATATCTAGGATCGCCCAAAGCTATGGTTTTTGTTGCCATACATATATGTGACTGCTGTATATCTTTGACGATGACCTTATATGAAGGTTTATACTCTACTGCTGTCTCTTTTCTTGCCGGTTTTGAATCAAAAATTTTGTCAAACTTATCTTCCAAATACTTTGCAAGTTCTTCTTCATCAAAATTCCCTGAAGCAGAAATTACTATAGAATCTTTTGTATAAGTCTTATTTTTATAATCAACCATAACAGGCCTTGTAATCCTTTTTAATGATGACTTTGTACCAATAATGGAATTACCTAGTTCATTACCTCTAAATACCATTTCGCATACAGTATCATGTGCTAAATCATCAGGCTGGTCTTCTATCATTTTAATTTCTTCACATATTACCTGTCTCTCTTTTGTCATCTCTTTGCTGTCAAATACTGAATTATTTAACATATCCAAAAGCACTTCAGCTCCGTCAAACAAATGAGTATTAATAACTTTTACGTAATAACATGTAGCTTCTTTGCCGGTAAAAGCATTAATCTGACCACCAATTTTATCTATATCTTCAGCAATTTTCTTTGCAGTTCGATTTTCAGTACCTTTGAACATCATATGTTCTATAAAATGAGAGATTCCGGAAACCTCTTTATACTCATCTACCGCGCCGTTTTTTACCCAAATTCCAATGGCGGCAGATTGTACATGGGAAATCTTTTCGGTTACTAATCTAACTCCGCAATTAAGCTTTTTAATATTTACCATCTGTAAGTCCCCCTAAAACAGAAATAATATTTGTATTGTAACACACTTTCAAAGTTTTTCATATATTATCAGAGAAAGATATTGGACTATTTAAGGAGGTAATTATATGAGCTGCTTTGGTGGAAGGGTTTCCCAAGACCTCTATCAAAATTGCTGTAACGCCAATACCCTCTGTGAATTTAACGGTGACTTAGATAGCGTAAAATCAGAGCCTATCTATGTTCAAAAGGTATTCGATGCAGTTTTATTCAACTTACAAGGTATGAAAACTGTTCAGAATCAGACCTTCACTCCGCAGATTCCTGCGGGACACAGAGTAAAAAGAGTTATAGATATTAGATGCAGGAGAAGCTTTAACCCTTACAATGTTGATGATCCATGTAACTTAAAGTTAGATGTTAATACAAGTATTTCAGGTGCAACTTTTCTTCAGAATTGCAAAGGTGAATACCTAACTGTTGTAGGCGCCGACGGCAATTTCTCAGAAAGACTGCTTTATGCAGAAACCGATCACTGTGATGATAAATGCATGGGTACCCCTATATTTGGTACTCAAAACATTGCTATTACAGGTAATGTAATTATAGAACTGGATTTACTTCTTTGCGACAGCTGCAACAATGATGTTATATTCACTGTATGCACCAATGTAAACATTGCAGAAGAATCTCAGCCACTGGTACTTACCAACTTTTTTGAAATTTGTATGCCGTCTGCAATAGATACAGCATTCTTACCTAGATTTACTGAATTCTGTAACTCAGCTTGCGAAGCTAGACTTGCGACAAATAACTGCGGCAGAGACCTTACAGTAGACTCAAATGGATGCGTATGCGGCAATCTCATCATAGCTATATGTGTAACATGCGAGAAAAAAATCGTCGTTCCGGTACAGCTTTGTGTTCTTTCCACAGGATATGCACAGGCTGCTGTACAGCAGAACGCTATCTGCACAACCTTCCCTCCTCTGTTCCCTAATCAAATTAGACCAGAGGATACTGAAGAAAACTGCGGAGGCGTAGGCGGTGATCAGGATGATTGCTGTTCATGTGAAGAAAGACCGCCAAGAGATGAATGCGGATGTAGACCTCAAAGGCCTCAGCCGAGAAGATAATTTATTACAAAGCTAGTGCGTTTGAGCACTAGCTTTTATTATTGTTTATATAATTAAAATCGACTCTTATTTTTCTTGTAATTTAAGCCGGTAAAGTATTATAATATATATAATTTGTGCTTACAAGGAGACTAAATATGAAAAAACAAAATATTGAAACAATATGTGTGCAAGGCGGCTACAATCCCGGAAACGGACAACCTCGTCAGCTTCCCATAGTTCAAAGCACTACTTACAGATATGACACAAGCGCCGATATGGGCAAGCTGTTTGATTTAGAATCTGACGGATATATGTATTCAAGACTTGCAAACCCTACATGTGATATGGTTGCAAAAAAAATAGCTGCTTTAGAAGGCGGAACAGCTGCCATGCTCACAAGTTCTGGCCAAGCTGCAAACTTCTTTGCTATTTTTAATATAGCATCATGCAAAGACCATATAGTTGCATCCTCAACTATTTACGGCGGAACATTCAATCTTTTTTCTGTGACAATGCAGCGTATGGGTATAGAATTTACTTTTGTAAATCCAGACTGTACTGAAGAAGAATTAAATGCAGCATTTAAGCCTAACACAAAAGCAGTTTTCGGTGAAACTATTGCAAATCCTGCACTGACTGTTTTGGATATAGAAAAATTTGCAAAAGCAGCTCACGATCACGGCGTTCCGCTCATAATAGATAATACCTTTGCAACGCCTGTAAATTGCAGGCCTTTCGAATGGGGAGCAGATATAGTAACTCATTCTACCACAAAATATATGGAAGGACATGCGGCTACAATTGGAGGATGCATCGTTGACAGCGGAAAATTTGACTGGGCCAAATATCCTGATAAGTTCCCTGGATTATGCACACCTGACGAAAGCTATCACGGAGTAACATACACAAAACGTTTCGGTCTTGAAGGAGCTTTTATAACAAAAGCAGTAGCTCAGCTCATGCGTGACTTTGGCTCTACTCCATCACCGCAGAGTGCATTTTTACTTAGTTTAGGACTTGAAAGTCTTCCTATACGCATGGAACGTCACTGCAGCAATGCAATGAAAATGGCCGAATTCCTTGAAAGTAATGATAAAATTTCTTGGGTGAACTATCCTGATTTGGAATCAAATAAATACCATGAACTGGCTAAGAAATATTTACCTAACGGTTCTTGTGGAGTTATAAGTTTTGGAATTAAAGGAGGACGCAAAAAAGCTGAAGAATTTATGGGTCATCTAACTTTAGCTTCTATTGAAACGCATGTGGCTGACTCAAGAACTTGCTGTCTCCACCCTGCCAGCTCAACCCACAGACAAATGACAGATGTTCAGCTATCTGAAGCAGGAGTTGCAGAAGATTTGATAAGATTGTCAGTGGGACTTGAAAATATAGACGATCTGATTGAAGATGTAAAAAATGCTTTAAATCAAATATAAGAAAATAAGCCCTTTCTATTAAGGGCTTATTTTTATATTCCAAATATTTTCTCTGCTTCACTCATATTATCAACTATATGTACTCCAAAAGGACATCTCTTCTCGCAAGCTCTGCAGCCTATACATTCACTTGCATGATGAGATAGCACCTTATAATGTTCTCTCACGGTTTCAGGAACTGTTCCTTGAGCTTTAGCTAAATTAAGAAACTTAGTCACAGTCGCTACGTCTATCTTCTTAGGACAAGGCGCACAATGACTGCAATACATACAATGTCCCTCCCAGCTTATATTGCTAAAACCTGCAAAAGCTTCCGCATAATCTCTTTCTTCATCTGACGCTTGCTCATATGCTGCGCTCTTTTCAAGTTCCGAAATAGTATGTGCACCCGCTAAAATCGTTGCAACAGCCGGTCTTGTAAGTGCATAATGAATGCACTGATTAACCGTCAGAGCCTTACCTGCCAATGATAATTCTGCGCTGAGCAAATCTCCTCCTCCAAATGCTTTCATTACGGTAACTCCCACTCCAAGACTTTGACAAGTCTCATAAAGTTCCTGACGTTTAGGATCCATATTTACCAAGTGATTCTCATAATTTTTTTCATCCCAGAGAGATTCTACATCTTCACTTGCAGGCAGCAAATCGTAACAAGGGTTGACGCTAAACATGAGTACTTCTATATGTCCTGTATTTATAGCTTCAAGGGCCACTTCAGGATTATGACTGCTAAGGCCTATATGCTTTATAATACCTTTTTCTTTAAGATTAACAACATATTTTAATACCGGACCTTCTGCAATAGTTCTCCAATCCTCCATAGAATCCACATAGTGAATCATTCCGACATCTATATAATCCGTTTTAAGCAATGACAGCATGTCAGACATAGCTTCTTTAACTTCATCTATGTCACGGCTTCTTTTATATTGTCCATCTTTCCACACAGAACAAATATGAGATTGTAAAATGAACTTTTCTCTTTTTCCCTTTAAAGAAGTGCCCAAGGCTTCTCTGACTTCTGGATCTGGTGTATAAAGGTCTATATAATTTATGCCCAGTCTTTCTGCTGCCTCTATCATAGGGAACGTATTTTTGCCGCCATCTTCAGAAAAGCCTTCACATCCCAAGCCAATTTCACTGACTAATAATCCTGTATTGCCAAGTTTACGATAATTCATTTTTCGTCTCCTTTATCATCCTCTTGATTATTATTTCAGTATTCATTTTATAAGCCCTAAATGGGTGATTTACAGCTTTTTCTTCACTCCAATATACATCTTTATGCTTTTCAAATATTTGTTCTACTGTAAATCCGTCCTTTATAAGGTCCTCTATAAGCTTTTTTTCCTTCTCTGCTGCTTCTATATACATATCAAAATACTTATCGTTATATTCCTCAGGCAAAATTCCGTAATGAGGAAGCAAAAGATGTTTATATGGAAGTAATTTTAAAAATTCAGCCGACTCTATACTTTCATCAAAACTCTTTAATACAGACGTATGTATACTATTGCCGTCTTTCTCCAAAACTCCCGTTGATTCGCTGGTAAACAATATACCATAGGGCTGCATAAAATAAGACATTGAGCAATCCGTATGCCCTCTTGTTTCAAAGCACAAAATCTTTTCATCACCGAGATCAATTATATCTCCGTTTTCAAGAACTTTATCTACCCTTATACCCTCTGCCGTTATCTCATCCGTATCACGTTCATAAAACTCAGACGCTGACTTTCCCATAGATACTATCATATCTACTGCTCCCTGTCTGTTAAATACCTCAAAGGTTTTCTTGCTTCCGCACACTGTTACTCCTGGCCATCTTTTTATTATATATGGAAGTGCTCCCATATGGTCGTAATGAGAATGTGATAAAATAACGTAATCAAGTGGTTTATCCAAGAGTTCATTCTCAATATTCTTTATCAATTCCTCATTAAAACAAGCCATTCCACAGTCATGCAAAGCAGTTTTATCTTTACCCTTTATAAGTACCGCTTCGCCTCCCGGTCCTCCTGTAACTCTTACTAATATTTTATCTAAAGATATTTTATCCATTTTTTTATGTTCCTTCTTCCACGTAAATATAAAATTGCATACAAGCATTATGATTATTATAAGCCCCATATATCCCATTATGGGTGAAATATATTTGACTATGTTTTTAAAGCCAATCAGACCGATAAAATAAGCGAAGAACGCAGCGGCTACAATTATCTTTTTCTTATTCGGACTTTCTTTTATCTTAGTTGTAAAACCATAAAAATTTCCTGCTGCCGCAGAATAAATGGTACAAAACAATATTACTGTATAGGCTAAACCAAGACTTGCTGATACCCTGTCAGCATACCCTAAAACAGGCATATCAGATTCTTGTGAAAAACTCATATCACATTGCACCGTAAACAATATCAAGATGGCTAAAATTCCTAAAAATAACCCTCCGATGCTGGTTCCTATTATAGCAGTCTTTTCAGTCTTAGAATTCAAAGACGCTGTAGCTACTATTGATATGAGGGCAAGAACATTATACGCTGTATAGGAAAGTGCTGATATAAACCAATTAGGAGCTACAGGCGATGGATTTATCACTTCCTCTGTAACCTCACCAGCAGGATTTACAATAAGTACCATTGTACATGTTACTACCATCGACACACACAAAACCGGCATTATATATCTGAATACACCTGAAAGTCTTTCAAAATCTCCAAGTACAGTTAATACTACAAGCACCATTATAACAATTCCGCCAACCCAGTAAGGAAGACCAAATTGTTGATTTAGAAGAGCACTTCCCGCCGCAGTCATTATAACCAGCACGTTTGCAAGTATAACTGCCATAAAATATCCGACAAAACTTTCAAGCTTTTGGTTGTTTCCTGGCACGATTATTTTCCCCATGTCATTTGTATTAAGTTTAATGGCTATGTATCTTATAAAATGTCCTATTAACAAAAACAAGACAGCAAAGATTGCTATACCCCATACTCCCTGTTTTCCGAAAACTCCGAAGAACTGCCATGTTTCTCTGCCCGAGGCAAAACCTGCTCCCATTATTGCGCCTACATATAATCCGGCAACACTTAAAGAGTTAAGTTTCTTGATTTGTTTCATCGTTTAAAGACCCCTTATATTTCTTATTTTCTACAAATTCACCATAGCTGAAAAATATCAGTCCTATCCATATTATTCCGAAAGCTACAAGCTGAATATTTTCAAAAGGTTCTTTAAATAAAAATATTCCTATAAACAATGAAATAGTTGGAGATATGTATTCCGTAAGCCCTACAACGAACAAATTTAGCTTTTGAGCAGCATTAGCAAAGAGACCAAGCGGAAATGCAGTAAACAGTCCGCACAGCATCAGAAGGGCATATTTTGACGGTCCTGCTACGCTTAGTGCTCCTTGACCGGTAATTTCTAAATATACTATGACTGCCAATGCTATAGGCAGTAAAAATATTGTTTCATAAAGTAACGACAATATAGGAGGCAAAGACAAGTTTTTCTTTGCAGCAGCATATATGGCAAAAGTCAGAGCAAGACCTAAGGCTATCAAGGGGATTTCCTTAAAGTATAAAATAACAGATGCGACGCCTATAGCAGCCAAAACAAGAGCTATTATTTTATATTTACTCAGCTTCTCTTTAAAAAGCACTATTCCAAATAGGCAAACTACAAGAGGCTCTATATAATACCCTATAGATGTCTGAATTACAAAATCAGCGTTTACAGCCCATATGTATATAGACCAGTTTACGGTTATTAAAAGCCCTGCCAATGCATACTTAAAAAGAAGTTTCTTATCTTTTAAAGGTGAAAGCAAAGTTTCTTTATCATATATTATCAGTGCCCCGATTAAACATACGACAGCTACCAAAACAATTCTATAAAAAATTATCACTGAGGATTCTATTGGCCTGAGCCATTGCCAGTATATGGGCATTATTCCCCACCAGAAACTGCTCATTAGTGCTGATGTAATACCTTGTTTATATGACTTTCTTTCATCTAAAACTTCAATGTTTTTGTTCATTGTTTTTCTCCAAAATAATATAACAGGAGAGGCCTAAAGAGACCTCTCCCATAGGTTATTCCTATTATACACTATTTGTTCCATTTAATAAATGGGGTAAAATCAAATGGTTTTGAACCTTCGATTTCGGTTTCTGCTCTAAGCAGTGAGTTTACAATATGAATTGCATGACCGAATTTTGGAGGTCCAAGCTTAACTGCTGCAGCACCGCCTGCAGTACCCATGTCTGCTACAGGATCATCACTTACACCGCCGGCTCTGATTGACGGTACTGAGAACATACCGTGTTCAAGAGCGTACTTCTGAGCAGCCATAGCCTCAGTTACAGTACCAACCTGATTAGGTTTGAATATAAAGGAGCCACAAGCTCCCATATCAACAGCTTTCTTAAGCATCTCGATATTTGTAACAGTCAAATCGTCTCCGCACAGGGTAGTTCTATCTAATATTTTAGCGGCTTTTGCCCATCCTTCCCAGTCATTTTCGTCAAGAGGATCTTCTAAATATAAGAAATTGTATTTTTCTGTTGCTTCCTTTAGGATTCCAATAACTTCATCTGTGTCGATTTCTCTTCCGCAATATCTGTAAGTTTTTCTTTCTGCGTTGTATATCTCACTGAAAGCACAATCCATATGGAAACCGATCTTATCTTCACAGCCTACTCTCTTGCAAGTTTCCCAGAGGATATCAAGACAATCCATAAATTCTGTGCTTGGTGCCATATATTCTGACATAGCTCCGATTTCAGGTCTTCTTCCTCCCTGGAATTCTCTGATTACTTCAGGTAAAACTTTGTATACTTTGCACAGAATTGCAGTTGCTTCTTCTATACTTGCAGCTTTATATGGAATAATAGTACATTCCTGAACCGGCATAGTATCCTGTTCATAACTTCCGCCTGCAAAGAAATCAGATGTAGGTAGCGGAATAGTCTTTATTTCTCCCTCTGCCAAATATTTGTACTGCGGAACATGAAGAATATTGCAAGCTGCACGCATTACTGCCATAGATGTTGAATAAGTTGTATTGCCTCCAAGCTTTGATTTATTGCTGGTTCCATCAAGGTCTATCATAACTTGGTCTATCGCCTTCTGATCCAAAACATCCATACCCTTGATTGCAGGGAATATTACATTCTCAGCTATTTCCTTTGCCTTGAATACGCCATTTCCATCATACCAGGATTTATCTCCGTCTCTCAAATCAACAGCCTCATGCTCTCCTGCAGAAATACCGGAAGGAGATGCTCCGCGTCCCACTACTCCGTCTTCAGTAATAACATCCACTTCCAAAAGCGGCTTGCCCTTGCAGTCTATAATCGCACGAGCTCTTAAATCTTTAATTGCTGTGTCTTTCATTTTTTTCGCCTCCTAATATATATGAAAAATTATTTATCAGCTTTACCTACATATAAAACGTTAAAGTCGCAGAGATTTGTTCCTGTATTTCCCGTAAAGAGACCATCACCTACTGCTGTAAGAGCCTCATAACAAGCGTGTCCCTCAAGGAATCTTCTTAAGTCAACATCTTTGCCAAGAGCAGTCTTCATTGTAGTTCCGTCAGTAATTCCACCTGCATTCTTACAAGTTCCGTCTGTACCTTCTGAGTCCATAGAAAGCATTGCAACATTTTTAAGACCAAGCTCATCTGCTGCAATGGCAAATGAAGTAACCAGCTCCTGAGAAGGTCCGCCGTGACCGGTAATCTCATCATTAGCTCCTATCGCTGTAGTGGTTTCTCCTGCTGAGAATATCAGGCAAGGAGCTTTGAAAGGATTGCCTGTCATCTGAATTTCTTTAGCCAATGTAGCCATAAATGTTCCGAAATCTTTACTTTCTCCGGAAGCATAAGTAGTAAGAATATGAGCTTCAACGCCCATTTCCTTGGCAATATCCATAGCATGTTTACATGAATCAGGAAGAGTATTAGTTACATAGTAATCAACATCATTGGTCATTTCCTGCGGAGTTTCCTCTTCCGGACCGGAATTCATCAAATAATTTGCAACACTTGCAGGAAGTTTATCTTCAATATTATACTTTTTAATGATAGCTCTTATATCTTCAAAAGTAATCGTATCATAACCAACAGGTGTTCCCATGATAGGAACCGGTTCAGTATAATCAGTTATATCATCAAGACCTACTGCATCCCAAATTTCGAAACAGAAAATCTTTGCTCCTTTGATTTTTTGTCCCAGTCTTCCTCTGCTCATTCTTGAAAGATGACCTCTGATATCATTGATATCCATTACCCACATGCTGTTCTTAAGCATAACATCTGTAGCTTCTTTAAGGTCATCCAAAGAAACGCCTTCAACAGGATATCCCATAAGTGCAGAACATCCTCCTGTAAGACCTAAGAGCAACAAATCTCTTTCATTCATCTGTTCAGCCAGCTCAATCATACGTTTACAGCCTTCAACACCTTCTTCGTTTGGAAGTGGATGTCCGCCAACAAAAATTTCAGTCTTCTTCAAGCACTGAACATCTATATCTTCTTTTATTTTTATTATGGTTACACCGGCAGTAAGCTTATCTCCCAATATTTCTTCAAATGCACGAGCCATATGATTGCCCGCTTTACCTGAAGAGAAAGCATAAATACGATCATAATTATTCAAATCAACAACTTTTTTACCAATCGTTAAAGTATTGCCGTCTAATTTTATAAGATTCTTAAGATACTTATAAATATCCAATCTGTTAAGTACTTCATCTGTTACTTTTAGCACTACTTCTTTTGCTTCTGCTTCTCCATGTGATAAAATTTCATCATAGTTTTTGATTTTTTCAAATTGCATTTGCTTCACCTTTCTTCTCCTGTAAAGTTTTTATAAGCACAGGTAATATATTTTCAAGATTTCCTACTATACCTAAATCCGCAACATCGAATATAGGCGCCGCAGGATTCTTATTTATAGCAATTATTAAGTCTGAATCCTTCATTCCGGTAACATGCTGGATTGCACCTGAAATCCCGCAAGCAATATATAGCTCCGGATGGACTGTTTTTCCTGTCTGCCCTACTTGCATAGAAGCATCAGCCCAGCCCAATTCTATACAAGCTCTGCTGCACGCAACCTCGCCGTCAAGCAAATCCGCAAGCACTCTAAGCTGTGCAAATCCTTCAGGGCTTCCCATTCCTCTGCCGCCGGAAACCAAGATTTTAGCTTTTGTTATATCAACATTCTGCTTCTTTTCAAATATGATCTTTGCAAGTCTAACAGCATCATTTACAAAACAATTATAATCCTTGCCTCTTTGAAGTTCTACAACTTTCGGGACGATTTCTTGTCCGTCATACTCTGCAAAAGTCCCAGGTCTTACAGAAGCTATACCGCCAGTTTCTGCGATTATGCTCTGATGTACCGAACCTGAAACGTTTGGCCTTATAAAAAGAAATCCTTTATTCTCATCATAACGAATATCTATGCAATCGCTTATAAAGGCTTTTTCCGTCAAAGCAGCTATTTTAGTACAGATACCTGGACTTGTAGAAGTAGACCCAAATAGAACAAGCTCCGGTTTCATATCGATTATAATACTTTTCATAACATCTGCATAGGTATAAGAATCATAATCTTTAAAAATTTCATCTTGCGCCACTATCAGCTTATTGAGATTAAGTTTTTCAGCGGCTTTTACAGCCCCCGAAACTTGCTGCCCCAGCAAAACACCTGTTACGATGCATCCTGCCATTTTGGACAATCTATACGCACCGCCGGAAATCTCATAAGATATATTTGAAAGTCTGCCGTCTCTCTCTTCTAAAAAGATAAGTATTCCGCTTTTTGGAATATCTGTCATCTCAAACCTCCCATAATTACAGCAAATGCTGCATAGTTATCTTATCTATTATTGCGCTTACAGCTTCATCAGTTGAAATAGCAGTCAATGAAACTCCTCTTTTTCTCTCACCAAGTTTAAAGGTATCTAAAACGATAGCCTTATTATCATAACCTTTTGCATCCAATACCGGTATTTCTTTAGAATACGCCTTATTTATACCGGATACAGTTTTATATATAGGGTCTTCAGGATGAGAAAGCGCACTTATAAGACACGGTAATTTAACATTGAGAAGTTCAAGTCTATCCTCAATTCTTCTGTCAATGTCCACATATCCTGCTTTTTCTGATATACAAATATTCTCAACATGCGATATAGATGTAATTCCGAGTATATTGGCAGTTAAAAGTCCTAAAGGAACAGTATCCGCATCTGTAGGAAATCCTCCGCTTATTATCAAGTCATAACATTTCGGTTCAACATGTTCAGCAAAAATTCTAGCACATGACCATATATCCAATTCTCCAAGGTCATCTGCTACAATTACTTCGCCTCTGTCACATCCCATAGCTATAGCATCTCTAACCTGCATAACTCCGTCAGATTTTTCGCATAAAACATATACTATAACATCAGCCTTAGTATGTTCTTTAATTCTTACTGCCGCTTCTATACCGGCAAAGTCACACTTCACTGTATCACCGATTTTAACTTGTTTTGTCAATACTATAATTTTCATAAACTTTTCTGTAGACAACCAAAATTGCACGGCTATCAGAACGACTCCGAAAGCCGCGCGACTTCTAAATTATCATATTTTTATAACTATCTGAACATTGCTCCGCTGATAACTAGTTTCTGAATTTCGTTAGTTCCTTCATAAATCTGAGTTATCTTCGCATCTCTCATCATTCTTTCTACATGATACTCACGCATGAATCCGTTTCCGCCAAGCATCTGAACTGCTTCTGTAGTAACGTGCATTGCAGCGTTTGTACATACTAATTTAGCTTTTGCAGCAGGAATTGTGTAAGGACGGCCTTCTGATTTATCAAGAGCTGCCTTATAAACCATATATTTAGCCTGTTCGATTTCACATTCAAGTTCAGCCATCTTAAATGCAAGATGCTGATTTCTGTATATTGGCTTGCCGAACTGTTCTCTTGTCATCAAATATTTTCTTGCGATTTCAAAAGCACCTTCAGCTATACCAAGACCCTGAGCAGCTACGCCGATTCTTCCGCCGTCTAAAGCTTTCATTGCAGTCTTGAATCCCTGACCTTCCTGTCCCATGAGAGCAGTTTCAGGAATTTCACAGTTTTCAAATACAAGTTCGGAAACCTGTGCTGCACGGATACCCATCTTATTCTCAATCTTACCGATTGTGAATCCAGGAGTTCCCTTCTTAACGTGGAAACATGATAATCCTTTTGCTCCAAGTTCAGGCTGAGTAAGAGCATAAACAGCAAAGTGATCTGCCAAAGGACCGTTTGTATTGAAACATTTAAGTCCGTTCAACACATACTTATCGCCTTTCTTTTCAGCAGTAGTTACACATCCGCCGGCATCTGATCCTGCGTTTGGTTCAGTTAATCCAAATGCGCCAAGAGTTCTTCCTGATAATACATCTGGCAGGAATTCAAGTTTCTGCTCTTCTGTTGCAGCGGCCATAACACTTCCGCCGTACAAAGACATAGCTACTGAATATGATATACCCATTGAAGCATCAACTTTTGAAATTTCTTCTACTGCAATAGCATAATCAAGATAATCTCCGCCTGAACCGCCGTATTTTTCTTCGTAAGGAAGACCAACATATCCCATCTTACCAAGCTTCTTATATAATTCCAGCGGATATTCGCTTGCCTCATCTCTTTCAATAACTCCAGGAGCTAATTCATTTTCAGCAAATTCTCTGATAGCCTGCTGAAGAGCCAATCTCTTTTCTGATAATTGAAAATCCATTTTCTATCCTCCATAAATTAGTAAACAATAATTTTATTCTGGTAAACCAAACATTCCATTGCGTTCATGTAACACAACTCCACGTTTTTTAAGCTCATCCATGTATTCCTGCGGATCATAAACCTGATCAGGAGTACGAATACCAACTTGATCAATTCCCTTTGCCAAAAGCTGCACGCCTACTGACATGGAACATGCGGTGCTTCTCGCATAACTTGCAATTTCACCCCACTCGTCTTGTCCCGGAGTTTTTGTATAGAATTGTAATTCTATTTCTTCACCGTTTAAGATACCTTTACAATCAACTGTAAGGGAGAATCCCCAAACTTCCTCTTTCTTGAATTCATCATTAGCAAAGATAAACTTTTCGATAAACTCAATCGGAGCAATCTCTGTATCCCCAACTTTTACAGGTGGAGTAGTATAGAATCCGTAATCCTGCAAGAACTTAAGCATTCTGTGTTGACGAGGAGTCCATGCTCCTCTTATAGTACAAGTTTTTACCGACGGCATAGTCATAGGTATGGTATAAACTTCATTATGAGGTACATAGTATGCAGGCTGCGGACCGAAAGGCTCAGGGAAGTTTACAATTTTTTCGCCTGAGAACGGACCTACATAATTCTGTTTACCATCTGCATAATAACTTCTGCCGCCTTCATTAGGGTCAAGTTCCCAAAGTGTGGTTCTTACAAGTCCGGGAGCTGTCTGAATTGCTCTAAATGATGCGAAAGCAATGTGAACCTCATCAAGTCTGTCAAGTTTTTCATTGGCGTATGCTGCTATCATATTTGATGTTCCCGGAGAAATACCGTCACAAACAACAAACAACAATCCTTTTTCTTCAAGGAGACCGTTCATTTCAAGCTGATCCTTTGTAGCTCCAAGATCAGTTCCTGTTACTCCTGCATCTACGCAGCATTGATTGATATAAGTATCGAATTCAAAAGGCAGACAGTTACATACAAGATCAAAGCCGTCTTTCATCAAGGAAACAACTTCTTCTTTGTTTCTTATCTCTACCTTTCTTGCGCTGAATCTAGGATCATTCAGTGATTTAACAAGTTCAACGGCTTTTTCATAATTACCGTCAGCGACCGTTATAGTCTCAAATTCACTTGTGGCAGCTAAATCCTTTACTACCTCTGCTCCAATTAGGCCACAACCGCCTAATACTAATAAATGTTTAAGTCTGAGCATTTTTATTTCTCCTTTTCCATAACAGCATTCTTAATTCTGTTTAAAGCCATTTCAAGTATAGTTCTCGGACAAGCTAAATTCATCCTTACAAACAATTCGCCGGCTTTTCCGAATTCATATCCCATACAAGGCTCTACCTTAGCTTTGTTTAAAAAGAAATCTTCAAGTTGTTTACCTGTAGTATATCCAATTCCGCTGCAATCAACCCAAACCAGATATGTACCTTCTGAAGGTATGGCTTTAATCTGCGGAATGTTTTCTTTGAAGAAATTATACATATACTGTTTATTTTCTTCGACATACTCTATAGCATCATCGATCCAAGCTTCACACTCAGGGTCTGTATATGCCACCTTTGTTGCGATTGAACCGAATATGTTATCAAGTCTGGTCTGTGAGATTACGATTTTTTCATCGAACTTGGCCTTTTTATCTTCATCTGCAATAATGAGAGTAGAAGTTTGAAATCCGCCTAAGTTAAATCCCTTGTTGGCAGAATAGCATGACATTGAATTCTTTGCAGCGCTTTCACTTATTGAATAATACGGTACGTGACCTTTTTCTTTAGCGATAAAATCTGCATGAATCTCATCAGAAACTACAAATACATTGTATTTTTCAGTAAGCTCTGCTATTTTGCTAAGCTCTTCTCTGCTCCATACTCTTCCCGACGGATTATGGGGATTAGAGATGGTCATCATCTTTATATCTCCCGCTTT
The DNA here is from genome assembly GCA_910588185.1 of uncultured Peptostreptococcaceae bacterium. Classification (GTDB taxonomy): domain Bacteria; phylum Bacillota; class Clostridia; order Peptostreptococcales; family Anaerovoracaceae; genus Fimisoma. The sequence continues at coordinate 139,622 of CAJUQR010000002.1, read as the reverse complement.
AAGCTTTGATTCCAAATCATCAAAATCAATTGTAACCAATCCGTCCTCACCTATTATAAGCTGAGATTCAACTAATCCTCTGCCGCTCTTTGGAATCATCTCAAAAAGTGGATCATAATTAGGCATCAGGAGCAACACTTTATCGCCTTTCTTAGTCAAAATATCAAGCATTATGTCAACAGCAAATATAACACCTGGAGGCGCATAGCTTATCCATTCAAGTTTAGGCTCACATCCAAAACGTTTTTTCTGCCATCCGATAAAGCACTGACCGTGATCATCATCTCTTATAGGGTATCCATATATACCATGTTCAGCGCGCTTAACTACTGCATTTACGATAGGCTCAGCACACCTAAAATCCATATCTGCTACCCACATAGGTATAATTTTGTCTTCTTCAAGACCGTGATTTTCACTGTACCATTTAAATGAGCCTGTATTTTTGCGATCGATAATTTTATCGAAATCTCTGTTATTCTTCATTATTTAATATACCTCATCAATTAAACAATCTGGACAATATCATTCTTCTCAAGTTCTGAGATTTGTTCATCAGTATATCCCAGTTCTTTGAGAACAGGTACTGTTTCTTCTCCCAAAAGAGGAGAACATTTATAAACGTTTGCAGGGGTCTTTTCAAACTTTATAGGGTGTCCTACAGCCTGGAATTTACCCACATTATGGTCATCAATTTCGATTACCATATCTCTTTCGTTCATATGTTTTGCCTTTATAGTCTGTCCTGCATGAATTACAGGAGCTACTGCAAAGTTTTTGCCGCTGAATTTCTTTTCTATGTCATCCATAGCTATATCGGCAAATACTTTTTTCATCTCGTCTATTAAAGCATCATTATTCTGGCAACGCAATTCGTTAGTAGAAAATCTCTCATCTTTCAAAAGATCTTCTCTGCCTGCTTCCACACAAAATTCTTCAAAGCCCTTTTGAGTTATTGCAGAAAATGCAACCCAGCCATCCTTGCACTGAACCACATCGTAAGGTGAATACATATGCGTACGGCTGTTACCCTGACGCTGAAGCATTCTTCCATTGCCATAATACTCCAATATAGTATCCTCTATAGCAGCAAACAATGAATCCTGCATTGCCACATCTACTGTCTGACCTTCGCCTGTCATCATCTTGTGATAATATGCGCAAGCAGTTCCAAATGCTGCCATCAATCCTGTATAACTGTCTCCTATAGAACATCCTGAACGTACAGGCTGTTTATCGATATCTCCTGACTGATCCATAAGACCGCATGTAGCCTCGATTACATTATCGTAAGCAGCAAGGCCTGACATAGGTCCATCCTGACCATATCCTGTTACCGATGTAAAAATTATATTAGGATTTACTTTTTTCAGATCTTCATATCCAAGACCAAGTCTGTCCAGCGTTCCTACCTTAAAGTTGTTCACTACTATATCTGCCTTTGCAGCAAGCTTTTTAATGATTTCCTTGCCTTCTTCAGCCCGCATGTTAACAGCGATTCCTTCTTTATTTCTGTTGTACAATGCATAGTATCCGCTGGCTCCTGTATCTTTTCTGAGCGGAGCCCATTCTCTGGTCTGATCTCCCACTCCAAGTCTTTCTACTTTAATTACTCTTGCTCCATAATCCGCTAAGTTGAGTGTACAATATGGACCACTGAATGCCTGAGTAAAATCTAATACGGTTACACCATCTAAAGGTTTATTCATATCTTAGGCCCTCCTCTACTTAGCTGTTCCTATAACGGAAGCTTCTTTTAGTTCTGCAATCTTACTATCATCATATCCGATTTCCTTAAGCAAATCACCGGTATCTTCTCCAAGAACCGGTGCAGGTTTGGTTACTGTTCCAGGAGTCTGGCTTAGTTTAGCCACTATTCCCGGCATAGAAACCTCTCCTACTACAGGATCGGATACTGTTATTACCATCTGCCTATGTTTAAGCTGCTCGCTTTCGATAGCTTCCATAGCGGTACAAACCGAGCCGCAAGGAATTTTTCTTGCAGATAATATTTCTTCGATTTCAAATTTCGTTTTTGTCATTGTTATGGCTTCAATCTTGTCTCTCAGTCCACCGTCAAGGTAGTGTTCACCTCTAAGTGAATTGGTAGCATAGCGAGGATCGCCAAGCAAATCTTCAAGGCCAAGTGCCTCACAGAATTTTTCCCACTGATCGTCAGTTGAAACTCCTATCGATACGAATCCATCTGTGGTTGCATAAGTATCATAAGGGGCAATTGCCTGAGACATATTACCGTTTCTTATATGATGATGTCCATTGAATTCTATATCTACCATACCGTCTTCCAATACAGAAAACAGTGAATCGGATGCAGATACATCTATCATCTGTCCTTCGCCGCCTTTTCTAACATTTATAACGGCGAGAACAATTCCAAGAGCTAAATGCATTCCTCCATACAGGTTTCCAAGCTGTGCACCCATAGTTATAGGCGCTCCACCTCCATAACCTGTCATATCGAGCATACTGCTAAAAGCTTGAGCTGTATTGTCAAAGCATGCTCTTTCTTTCTTTTCGCCCGATCTGCCGTATCCGGTCAGAGACGCGTATACTAATTTTGGATTTATTTTGCTAAGCGTTTCATAACCGATGCCAAGCTTATCCATAGTGCCGTATTTGAAGTTCTCACAGACAACATCTACATGTTTAACCATTTCTTTGATTATGTCTTTACCTTCTTCTGTCTTAAGATCTACGGCAATACTCTTTTTACCTCTGTTTAAATACGCATGATATGCGCTGTAGTCGTCAATTTTAGGCGCTAAATTACGAAGCTTATCTCCCTCGTTTACTTTCTCTACCTTTATTACTTCTGCACCAAAATCAGCCAGTAACATTGTTGAAAAGGTTGCACCATGAATCTGTGAAAAATCCAGCACTCTAATGCCTTCTAGTGGTTTCATAGTATGTAAATCCTTTCGTTGTTAAAAAAATAGTTTTCTGCCTTATAATCAGAAGAGTGTGGCAATTGTCACACTCTTCTGTTTAGATTAGAATTTCTTTTCTTGTTCTGATCTTGGTTTTTTAACTACGCAAGTTCCTGTTCCGTCACAAACGAGTACAGGTGGGTTAAGAACTTCAAACCAGTCTTCCTTTGAATGGTTTGCAATAACTTTGTAGATTCTGTAGCCATATGTTCTTGAACGCTTTCCTTCGCTTTCCAGCCAAAGAATAACTTCAATTGTGTCTCCTGCGAACAGGCTTTCACGGAAGTTGCAGTTCAGATTAACAAGCAATGAACCATCACCGTTATCTCTTCTTACTGTGAAATCAGTAAGTGCGTCTACTGCGTAAGCAACGATTTGGGGGCCTGAATGCATTCCTTCTGCATAATGAGTTCCTTCGTTGTTAGTTTTGTAGCGAAGTCTGATTTCGTTTACTTCAGGACCATAATCATTTACGATCTCGAATTTTCTGTCTTCCATAGTTAAATTTCCTCCTAGCATATAAAATATATTTGATTAAAATCTTGTGATCTAATCTTCTGTTACTTATAACCCTAATTTTGGTTCTAAGTTAATTAGTCAACTTTGTTTTTGCTCATCTTGTGTGCAACAGTAGCAATTAACCATGATCCTAAGATTGTAATTGCGATACCAATAGTTGCTGCAACGCCAATTCCAACTGATTCATAAGTCAGACCTACGAATAAGTATGCTACAGCTGCTGCTGCTGCTGCTGTAATTGCATAAGGCAACTGAGTTGAAACGTGAGCTATGTGGTTACAACTTGATCCCATTGAGGACAATACTGTAGTATCGGATATAGGTGAGCAGTGGTCTCCGAAGATACCGCCAGCTACTACAAGACCGATAGCCGGTGCCAAAGGTGCTCCGATTGCTGCTGCCAAAGGAATTGAAATTGGCAGATAGATAGCAAATGTTCCCCATGAAGTACCAGTTGTGAATGCAGTAAATGCACATACTAAGAACAGAACTGTGTACATCATTGTTGGAGTTAAGAAGCTTTCTGTTACGCTGATTACATAAGCAGTAGTTCCTACAGCTTTACATACTGATCCGATTGACCAAGCAAGAACTAAGATAACACAAGCTTCCATCATCTGAGCCATACCTTGTACGAATGCTGCGATAGCTCCCTTAGGATCATAAACTTTATCTTTAACTGTATAAATAGCAGCTACTACAGATGCAACGAAGAATGAAGTTACAAGAGTCTTCATTGATGAAGCGTTAGCCATAGCTTCTCCAATTCCAACTTCAGGGAATCCGCCTGTCCAAAGAAGTCCGCCAAAGATGCAAACTACCAATACTGCCAAAGGAACGAGCATTGATGAAAGCTTTGGAGTTGCTCCCTCAGGAATAGTTACTGTTCTTAATAATCTTTCTGTTGCGTCGCCGTCAGCAACCAGTTTACCTTCTACCATGGCTCTCTTCTCAGCTTTAGCCATTGGACCATAATCAAATCCAGTGATACAGATGAAGTAAACCAAAACTACTGCACCTATTGTGTAGAACATGAAAGGAACAGATTCTGTAAACATAACGATACCACTCTTAGTTTCACCAACAGCAGCGATTTCTGTTGACAGGATACCTAATATGTATGCACCCCATGAAGTGAAGAAGAACATTGAAGGCAGTGTAGCTGAAGTTGAGTCTACAATGTAAGCAAGTTTTTCTCTTGAAACCTGTAATTTGTCTGTTAACGGCTTGAATACAGGTCCGATAAGTACTGGGTTAGTGGAATCTGAGAAGAAGATTGCAGTTCCGCCAACAGCTGTCAGAACCTGAGCTCCTTTTCTTCCGCTAACTTTGCTTGCCAATGTTTCTGCAAACACTTTAGCGCCGCCGCCAGTTTCAAGCAGATATGAGAATGATCCGCAGAATACTGTCATTACAACTACGGATGCGTTATCTGCATTACCAAGTGATGGGAATACGAAATCTCCGAATGTTGAGAATAAACCTACGATTGGGTTCCAATCGCTGATGATTGTTGCACCTACCCAAATAGCTACGAACAATGATACTAATACTTGCTTAGTAGTCAGTGCCAAAATAATAGCTAGTAATGGTGGTAATAAACTTAAAATACCAATAGTTTCCATAAAACTTTCTCCTATTACTTTTAAATAATTACTTCAACTTTTTACTTTCTAAGTACATAATTGTACCTATCAGGAAGCTCAAGACACTAAATCTTTTACTTCCAATGGTTGTCGATATTATCATTAACAGAAGCTAAGTGACTTTAATGTCACAATTATTATAATACCATTGTGATAAAGCTTAGAAAGAATAAATACTCTTTCTGCTACTCTATCATTGCCGCAATCTTTTGCAAGATTTACTAAGCACCTTCTGTAAATATGAAATACCAACAAAACAAAGGTTTTGTAATATTAACATCTCTCCTCTCAGTGTAATTGTGTCAATTCTTAAATGTCAATAACCATAAAACTGGTTCCTTCAAACACTTGAATTATGAGTATAATACTAAAAACCTCAAAAGTGATCTTAACCAAGGAATCTTAGATCACTTACATACTAAATTGTAAGCAAGTTACAATCCAGTATCAACAATTTTTAGATTTTAGCAAGCCCCCTTTCCAAATCTAAATTGTTAACTTAATTTATTGCAAAAAATGTGCCAAGATGTTACTTCACAATTTATACAAATTATGAGCAATTTCGGGCCATTTTGAGCACCAATTCATCACATTTCTATCACGAAACGTTTGTGTTGTCAAAATACTTTTACTACCTTTTCGCCTTGTTTTATACATGTAAAATTATTTTAACACTTTCTTATCAAATTCCTATATGTTGAAATTTTCAAATTTATCGACATATTAATACATTCTTTTTTGTCTTTTGTCCAATTTATAAAACAGATTTTATACATGTTCGTAAAATTTATTTTACGTTTTTGTTAAATTCCTAACTCTTCTTCTATTATTATAGCTTCTGATTCTGTATCATCCATGGCTCTGTATTGTATTAAAAGTCCTCTGCATATTCTTGCAGGGCTGTTGCAGTCATAACATTTATCACCTTTAACAGCACAAGGAGTTTTGTAGTTCAGCCTCTTGGCATTTAAAGGAGCTGCAACATTCCGCACTCTAAACACTCCGGATTCTATATCTTCAGTTATTTTGTTTGTCCCAAAAATATAGAAGACTTTTTTATGTCCAAATAGAGATCCTGCAATCCTGTTGCCTGTACAGTCAATATTAATTATCACACCATCCTTCGTAACAGCATTGACAGATGTAAAAAAGTAATCAGCAGTAAGCGCTTCTTTCGCCGCAGCAAGGAATCTTTTGCCGCTATATTGATTGGGATCTTTAACTATATTCTTTTCTGAGAGCCGATTGTATAAATCCATCTGTGTCATAGTGAGAGAATCCCCAAAGCCAATGATATCACCGTCAAAAAGACCTGCAATATAATCTGCGGCATCTTCTTTAGTTTTAAATACACTGACTTGATATCCTTTACGCTTTAAGGCTTCGGATAAATCCTTAACTTCCATACACAAAGCCCTCCTTACCTAGAATCTGTTTTGCAAAGCATATTATAAAACTTTTCGTATATGTTTGCAAACTTTTTTACAAAAAAAGTACACCCAGTTATTAACTGAGTGTACAAAATACAACTAATTACAACAAATCATACTTTTTTAACTTATAATGTAAACTTTGCTTAGATATGGATAAATCTCTAGCTGTTTGAGACAGCTTATGGTCATTCATAATAAATTTTCTTTTTATTATTTCTTTTTCAAATTCTTCCACAAGCTCGCTTAAAGTCATGGATGACAAATTTTCTAATGCTATTCTCTCAATATCCATACGTTCAGCTATATGTCTTGGTATATTCTCAAGTTCTATAGTCAAACCAAAGTTCATATGATAAGCAGCTTCTATAACATTTTTAAGTTCTCTCACATTACCCGGCCAGTCATATCTCAGAAAAACGGTCTTTACTTCATTGGAGAATTCTCTTATATTTTTTCCAAATTTTTCATTATACATCTCTCTAAAATGTTCCATAAGAAGAGGTATATCCTCTTTCCTATCTTTGAGAGGCGGGATATCATATCTTATAACGCTGAGTCTATAGTACAAATCCTCTCTCATGGTCTTTTTCTTAATACATTCAATCGGATCTTCGTTAGTTGCAGCTATTATTCTTACATCTATATCTGTAGTTTTTTTATCACCTATACGCCTTATCTTCTTTTCTTCTATAGCTCTCAGTATCTTGGCCTGCGCTTCTATTTCCATAGAATTTATCTCATCGAGAAAGAGCGTTCCTTTATTAGCCAGCTCGAAAAGCCCAATGCTGTTCTCAGCACCTGTAAAACTTCCCTTAACATTGCCAAACAAAATGCTTTCGAGCAGTGTCGATGGTATAGCTGCACAGTTCTGAACGATAAAAGGCCCGTTTGCTCTTTGACTGCACTTATGTATAGCATTTACAACAAGCTCTTTACCAGTTCCCGTTTTGCCATATACCAAAACCGGGGCATCACTTAACGAGTCAGCTTTAATATGCTCCTTAATCTCCATAAGACACGGATTGACTGTTATTATATCATCAAGAGTATTGCTTGCCTTTTCAAGCTTAAACAACTCCGCAACTTCAATCCTTTTGTTCTTTTCTTCTACACTCTTATCAGGATAAGTAGAAAGCTCAGCTATTGCAACAAGTTCTCCGTTATCATGAATGGGAACTGTTGAACACAGAGATCTAAGCGTATTGCCGTTTATATCTGTCAATTCTTGTTCATAGTTGAGATATGCTTTGCCGGTCTTTATGCACTTTAATATATAACTGTTTTCTTCATTTAACTCCGGGTAAAAAGTAAAAATATGCTTACCCATAATCTCGTTTGCAGTAACTCTGCTAACATTTCTGTAAGAAGAAAAATAGTATCTTACTATAGCATCCGTATCAGTGATTATTACACTGTCAACGTTCGGAAAGTTCCTCATTACTTGCCCAATATACTTGTTTAGTTTGTTAATATTCATCAGAGTCTCCCGATCTTGCAAAAGCATCTTCCAATCGTTAATATTGTAACTCTTTTTTGCTTATTTTGCAAGGAAAACAGGAGACGGAATCAATTGAATATTTTAGAAAAGACCTCCGAAAAGACCGCCATTTTTGTTATCTCCACAAAATAGGCAATATACTATAACAATCAGTATTATAAGCCATATGAGATTACCGCCGTTATTATCGTTACAATAACATTCTTTAAAGCATTTATCCTTACATTCCTGCTCACAGCAGTCCATACATCTACGTTCATCTATCATAATAAAAAAGCCTCCTTTTTTATTATGATATGTAGGAGGCTCTCTCTAAGTTACTATTCTGCGGCCGATATTATATCTCCAAAAGACATAATATATTCATCAAGAGAATAATCAAGACATTTTGAGAAATCATAACTATATTTGTCGCCATCAAGTCCCTCAAGTCTTGAAAGTGCAAGGGCATCTCTCAGGGGAACATCCTCTTCCCCATTTCCGTCAAGAGAAGTACATATAACCGATGAATCAGTAGAATACCAAATTCTGAATCTGTTAATCTCTTCAGTAAAGGTTGCAATTACATTCTCTTCATCCGCACTCTTTAACATTCCCATCAGAGAAAGTTTGATTTTCTCAAGCAAAACAAACAGTTCCGCAGCATCGCCGGGAATAAAGTCTGATAACTCCTCAAAATAATCGTGAACAAGCTGAGACAGATTTTCCTTATTCACATCTTTAAAAATAAAGTACAAATCATCATATTCTATATGCTCATCACATTCAAGCAAGTCCGATAAATTTTCAAAATACTGAAAATCCGACGGACTTTCTATATCAAGCATTTGATACAACAAATCTCTGTCCATTTTTTCTCCTTGCGTTTATAAATCTAAATTTTTAAATTTAAGTATCAGATTCGACTTTTCTGTTTCAAGAATCTTATATATCATATTTGAAAAATTTTCTGACAAATCACTGGCATAAAATACATTTTCTCTGTTATTATCTTCACCTGCCAAATTATCTTTGTCTTTTAAAATCTGTGCTATACTCCCTATAATCTCATAAGATGGATTAATTATATTGAGGCTGGGGTATATTCTCTCGATATTTTTTCTTATTATAGGATAATGAGTGCATCCAAGAACTAGTGTATCTATGTGATTTTGACTTATAAAGTTATCCATATAATGATGAATGGTAAGATCCATTATCTCATTCTCTATTATCCCCTCTTCTATTAAAGGAACAAATGCCGGAGTAGCCTTATCAAACACCTTAAGAATAGGATTGAGTTTTTTTATTCTATCTCTGTACACTCCGCTGGATACAGTTACCTTAGTACCTATTATTCCTATCCTATTATCCTGATCACACTCTGAAGCAATCCTATCAGCGGTAGGATTAATTATACCTACTATAGGAATATCCGAAATCTTACTTCTCAATTCATCAAGACAAGTAGCGCTTATAGTATTACATGCTATAACCAGCATCTTAACATCTTGTGATACAAGAAAATCCGCTATTTGAGTCGAATACTGCCTAATAGTAGAAACAGCCTTGGAGCCATAAGGCGTTCTTGCCGTATCTCCGAAATAGATTACCCTCTCATTAGGCAAGGCATTAAACAAATGTGGTATGCTGGTAAGTCCGCCTAATCCGGAATCAAAAAAACCTATAGGTCTATTATCCATTTTATGTAATATTCCTTTCAAAAATGTGGTATACTATTTTAATATACTATTTTATTCAAGTTTCATAAATTATACTACATAAATTATATTTTATCTATAGGGAGGTAAAAATGTCAGATAAAAATTTAAAGCAGAGAAACCAAATTCCGAAAGAATACAAATGGAACATAGAAGCTATGTATTCCGACGAAAAAAATTGGGACAAAGATATATCCGATTCAATAGCCGCTGCTGAAGACTTTGCAAAGTATAAAGGTCATCTTACTGAATCTTCAGACACTCTTCTTGCTGCACTCAAGGACAGAGACGCTATATGGCAAAAAATCGAGCATGCTTATGTATATGCAGCTATGAAAAAAGATGAAGATAACAGAGTTAACAAATATCAAGCCATGAATGACAAAGCAAGCAGCGCTATATCTAAAATTGCTGCTTATACATCATTTTTTACACCTGAACTTTTAGAAGCCTCTGAAGAGAAAATAGAAAAATTTCTGGATGAAAATCCGAAATTAAGCCAATACAAGTTTTTTTTAGAATCAGCCCTTCGCGAAAAAGCTCATATTCTTTCTGAAGCTGAAGAAAACATTCTGGCACAGATGTCAGAAGTCACCGGCGCTACCAATGATGTATTTAAAATGTTAAATAATGCTGACCTTACCTTTGGTGAAGTTGAAGACGAGGACAATGATATAGTTTCCCTTACCCACGGCAATTATATCAAATTTATGGAAAGTCCTGACCGCAAAATAAGAGAATCTGCGTTTACAAATATGTATGAATCCTATAAAAAGCTTATAAATACCATAGCTACCAACTATAACTACAACACAAAAACTGATGTGGTAACTGCCAGAATACGTAAATACAGTTCTTCTCTTGAAGCTGCTCTTTCAGGAGGAAACATTCCTGTTTCAGTATATCATAACCTTATAGACGAAGTACGTAAAAGCCTTCCTGTACTGCACAAATATATAAAACTCAGAAAAAGAGTTTTGGGCGTTGATAAACTCCATATGTACGATGTATATGTACCTCTCATCAATCTTCCTAAAAAAGAAATTTCTTTTGATGAGGCAGTTAAAATGATGGAAGAAGGTCTTGCTCCTTTAGGAGAAGAATATATAGAACAAGTTAAAAAAGGAATAGAGGAAAGATGGCTTGATATCTATGAAAACCAAGGTAAAACCAGCGGCGCCTATAGTTTTGGTTCCTATGACAGCATGCCTTATATCCTTCTCAACTATACAGAATCTTTAAAGGATGTATTTACAATAGTTCACGAAATGGGTCATTCTATGCACTCATATTATACGCGAAAAACCCAGCCTTATATTTACGGTGATCATTCTATCTTTACGGCAGAAGTTGCTTCAACTGTAAATGAATCGCTGCTGATTAAACATCTTCTCCATACTGAGAAAGATACCCAAATGCGTAAATATCTGCTGAATTATTATATTGAAGAATTCCGTACCACACTGTTCCGTCAGACAATGTTTGCCGAGTTTGAGCTTATGGCTCATGAGGAAATAGAAAAAGGCGGAGTTTTAACCGCTGAATGGCTCAATAAGACTTATGCAAAACTTAACAGTGATTATTTTGGCCCTGATATGGAAGAAGACTCTTATATCCAATATGAATGGGCACGAATACCTCACTTCTACAGGGGATTTTATGTGTATCAGTATGCAACAGGATATTCAGCAGCCACGGCAATATCTGCAAAAATCCTAAAAGAAGGCGAAGAAGCACGAAATAGCTACATTGAGTTTTTAAAAAGCGGTTCTTCAAACTATCCTGTAGAACTTCTTAAAATAGCCGGCGTAGACATGTCCTCACCTGAACCGGTAAAGATGGCAATGGATACATTCAAAAACCTTGTTGATGAACTGGAAAAAATGTTATAATATCAATGATATGGATAAGAAAATTTATATTTATGCCAACGACACTGAAATGTCGAAAACAATTGAAAAGACTGTAAGAAACAAACTGGTCAAATCCGGACTTAGAGTTTATGAAAAATACGATGAAAATACTGAGCTCATAATATGTATAGGCGGAGACGGTACACTTCTTCGCCTTGTTCAGGAATTTGACTTTCCAAAGACTCCTATCGTAGGAATCAACACCGGACACCTGGGGTTTTTCCAGGAAGTATTGCCTGAAAAGATAGATGATTTTATCTTCTTCTACAATCAAGACAGATACACTATTCAAAGTCTAAACGGTGTTACTGTATCAGTAAAAACAGATTCAGGGATTTCAAAGCATATTGCACTGAACGATATTACCGTGAGGGGTCTTTTGACCCACCCTGTTCATCTTAACATCTCTATAAACAACAGCTTTATAGAGAGATTTAGCGGTGATGGTATATGTGTCGCTACCCCGGCAGGAAGCACTGCTTATAATTATGCCCTCGGCGGAAGCATTGTAGACCCCAGATTGAACCTGCTTCAGGTAACCCCTATTGCGCCTATGCACAATACCGCATATCGTTCTTTTACTTCCAGCATTTTATTGCCTGCAAACGATAAACTTACAGTAATACCTTGCAGCAATTACGATAAAAACCTCAGTATAGTTTATGACGGTCTAATGACAGAATATGAAAACGTCATAGAACTCACAATCCAGCTTTCACGCAAAAAAATAAATCTTATCCGCTTTGATGATTATCAATTTTGGGAAAAAGTAAAAAGTAAATTTTTATAAAAAGGATTACATAATGACAAAGTTCAGATATACAGTAACAGAAAATGATAAGGAGCTCTCTGTAAAAGAGCTCCTTCGGCGTAATTTTCACTTTTCTTCAAGACTGATGACTAAACTTAAACAACAAGACTTAGTCACTATTAACGGAACTCCTGTCAGAGGATGGATGACTCCTGCCGTAGGAGATGAGTTGACCGTAACACTACCTGAGGAAACCTGTGATTATCCTCCCGAAGATATTCCTATAGACGTGATATTTGAAGACAGCAATTTGCTGGTCATCAATAAGCAGCCCGGTTACGTAGTGCACCCTACAAAAGGCAAACCAACTCATACCATAGCCAATGGTATAATGAAAAAAATGCTTGATTCAAACGAACGTTACAAAATTCGTTTTGCAAACAGACTTGATATGAATACTTCCGGTCTTCTCATAATCGCAAAAAATGGATTTGCACAAGAACATTTAATACGCCAAATGAAACGTGATTCCGTACAAAAACGCTATTTGGCTGTTGTAGACGGCATTATTTCAAATGATTGCGGTACAATAGACAATCCCATCGGAAGACCTGATCCAAATGAAGTGGAACGATGGATATTACCTGTCGCAGACGGCGGTTACGATTCTATTACCCACTACCAAGTAAAAGAACGTTTTGAATCAGGATACACTCTCGTAGAGTTAAGACTCGAAACAGGAAGAACACATCAAATTCGCGTTCACATGGCCTCCATAGGTCATCCTGTTACAGGAGATCATCTTTATAACAACGGTGATCCGTTTCTGTACAGAAAGCTTCACGGTGATTTCAGACGCATCGAGGGTGCTGAAGAAATAAGCACATCACATTATATAGATAGACAGGCTTTACACGCATATTACCTTTCTTTTGTTCATCCAATAACAGGAGAACTGCTTCAGCTTGAAGCACCTTTACCAGATGATATTAAAAAATTAATTGAAACAATAAAATAAAGAGCTGTAATCTATTTAAAATTACAGCTCCCTTTCTTTTTTAGGAATGAATCTTTATGTACTCTTCCACAATTCCACCATCTGTCATGGTTTTTTCTGTAGTTCCCTTCAAATTCTTATAATCATCTATTCCGTATCCTGTAAGCAATACCACCCAATCATCTCCGCTTACTTCAAGAGCTCTGCGTACTGCTGCCGCCCTGTCATATATAACTTCTACATCTTTGTCTTCAGAAATATGTTTCATTATATCATCTCGTATATTAGCAAAATCCTCTCCGAAGCAATTGTCCTCAGTTATTATTATCTTATCAGCTTCTCTGCTCGCAATCTCTCCTACTTCTTTACGTCTGTTAAAAGCTTTCTTTCCTACGCAGCTAAAGAGGAATAAAACTTTCCAGCCGGGATGAATTTCTTTAACGCTTTTTATTAAAGACTGATAACTCAGCTGATTATGTGCGTAGTCTACCACTACCTCGGTTCTCTTATTTGGAAGTTTATAAATCTCCATCCTGCCTGCAACCTTGGAATTTTTAAGTCCTTCTCTTATATGTTCAAAAGGTATACCAATTGAATCAGTTATGGCTATGGCAGCAACAGCATTAGAAAGATTATGGCCTCCTCCCATATTAAGAGATAAACTTTGACGCTGACCTTTAAATTCTACTTCAAAATCTATTTTATCAGCTTTTATATCTGCCTTTATACATCTATAATCTGCATCACCTTTTATGCTGTATGTAACAATTTTTTTGCAGTTTTTAGCTGCCTCCTTTGCCTTTATTATATAATCTCTTTCCATATCATTATTGATACAGGCGATTTCACTTTGGCCAAAAATCATCATCTTAGAATCGATATAATCATCCATATCAGGATGCTCTGCCGAAGAAATATGATCTATGCCTATATTTAAAAGACATCCTATTTTATATTTAAGTGCCTTAGTCCTATGATATTTAAGGCCCTGAGACGATGTTTCCATGACTAAATACTCACATCCATTGTCGGCACATTTTGCAAGCTGGCTGTGCAGTTCTATAGTTTCAGGAGTTGTCATACGGCTGTTTCTGTATTTCTTTTCTCCATCATAATTATATATCCCCGATAAAAATCCGCATAAAGTCTTACCCTTTGCCTGGCAATAATCATCAATTATAGCCTTAATAAAAGTTACAGTCGTTGACTTTCCTTTTGTACCTGTAAGGCCTATCATTTGAAGCTTGTCATTCCATATTTCGTCAAAATAAAGAGCTGAAACATCTGATATGGCTTTTCGTATATCAGATACTAATATAACAGGAAAATCATCTATCATTTTTTTCTCTGCTATATAGCAAATCGCTCCTTTTTCTATAGCATCATGCAGATATTCCTGTTTAAAAGCAGCGCCTTTACATATAAAAAGTGTGCCCAGTTTTACATCCATAGAATTATACGAAACATACTTTACAATTTGATTTTGCACATCGCTTTGCAAGTCACACCGGCTTAATAAACCATTTTCCTTTAGACACTCTGCGTACTCTTTTAAAACCTTTTCCCTCATAATTATCCCCTCTTATCCTTGATGTTCTTGTATATATTTTGTAACAATATCTAAATCACAAGGAGAATATTCAAACTTATTACCCCTCTTTAGTTTATTTCCTGAACTAAAACCTGTAGTTATTACAATCCATCCGTCTTTACTCTCCTCAAGGCCGCAAGTCACTGCCTCTTCCCTCATTTTAATAACTCGTACATCCTTGCCTTTTGGAATATGTGCTTTTATTTCATCACATATCTTCTCAAAAGGTTCAGTTCCATAATCGTCTTCTGTAAGAATTATTTTATCTGCCTCTTTTGCTGCAATTTCACCTGCAACTTTTCTGCGGTTAAATGCTCTGCCCCCGGTACATCCAAATATGAACATTTTCTTTCTTTCAGGACAAGCCATGTTTATACTTTTAAACAATGCTTCATAACTCATTTTATTATGAGCATAGTCAACTACCACTTTCACATCCTTATGAGGCAAGGTGAACACTTCCATCCTTCCAGGTACTTTTACTTTGGCAAGACCGTCCATTATGTTATCAAAAGGAACATTTAAAGCTTTTGCCATAGCAATAGCAGCAAGAATATTATCTACATTATAAAATCCTCCTATATTGATAAATATTTCTTGGTTTTCGTCTTTATATCTTACCTTCAATTTAATATGGTCAATCTGTGCATCGATATCATATCCGTAGATGTCAGCTTCCTCTGTTCTCCCAAACGTTATGATTTTTTTGCCTTGCGTTGAAGCAGCTTGATATATCCTTTTTTCGTATTCCTTGTCCATCTCAAGATTAATACAAACAGTTTCACTCTGCTCTACTATCTTAAGCTTTGATGTAAAGTAATCTTCCATATCAGAATGCTCATATTTAGATATATGATCTTCAGAAATATTTAAGAAGCACCCCGTCTTAAATTGGAGTCCGTTAGTTCTGCCATATTTAAACCCTTGTGATGATGCTTCCATAACTAAAAATTTACATCCGTTATTCACACATGCTGAAAGATGTCTATGAAGATCTATAGTCTCAGGAGTGGTTATTTTGTTGGACTTTTCGGTCTTTTGACCATCGTATTTATACACACCTGTTATAAGTCCTATCTCCTTTTCTCCTATTGATTTACAATAAGAATCCATTATAGATTTTACAAAATAAGCAGTCGTAGTCTTACCTTTAGTGCCGGTTATCCCTATAGTATTAAGCTCTCTGTTCCATATTTCATCAAAAAATAACGATGAAACAAGAGACATCGCTTTTCTTATATCTGATACTTTTATCATAGGCATTCCCGGAATGATTTCTGATTCAGACATATAGCACAAAGCACCTTTATCAAAAGCGTCTTGTAAATATTCTCTTTTAAATGACATTCCTTTACATATAAAAAGAGTGCCGGGTTTTACGTCCATAGAATTATATGAAACATACTTAATAATTCCCGCGCACATTTTTTCATCCATATTATAATTTATCAAAAGTCCATTTTTCTCAAGTATTTTTAAATAATCACTGACCTTCTTTTCCAATGTATTTTACACCCTTTCCAATATATCTTTAATTAATATTCTGCCTTTTCTTATAAAATAATATTAGTTTTCTATACATTTTTTGTCAACCTTTTGATGCGAAAAAATTGGTATGAGGTATACTTAAAAAGAAGAGTAAAAATCATCTATTGGCACTTTTATAGTATTTGCAACACACTTCCTTTCACGGAGTATCAGGCAAAACCCCGAAATTTTAGCTTTTTTGTGTTATTGCCCAGGGGCAGACCCCGAAAATCCTTGATTTTTAGTTAAATTTACAGGGTACGAAAGCCGGTAAAATCAGCATTTTAACTTGTAATACGCCTTATATAGCACACATTTAATAAAATTCAAGGAAATCTCCCCCTGCAAAATTCCTAATTTGGACACTTTCTTCGTGGTCAAACCCTGGGAATTGTTTTAAAAACGAAGATTTATCGGGGTTTAGCTACATAATAGTCCTGTCCAATTTTTTTAATACAACTGCCATGTTGTAATTTTTTGCACTTGCTAATCAAAATGTACATTAAAACTCAACTCATACATCTAAAGACAACAGTTAAAAAGCCCGGAAAATCAGATTGTTCTTCCAGGCTTATGAGTCTTAAAAATAATTTTTACTTATCAAATTCTTCTATCAGCTCTTCAAGCAATGCTCCTATCTGAGTAAAATTCATATTAGGAATATACATTTCTTCCACCAAAAGATGTGTTTCTTTGGCTTTCGCCAAGTACTTCACTGTCTTATTAAGAAGAATATCATATTCATCGTTTAAGGCTTCTATAAGTTCTTCATTATTTTGCAGTGTAACAACATCCATATAGTCATTCATATCAATGAATGCTATTTCCGCTGCCTTGCCATCTACATTAACTATTTCCCAAGGCTCTACATCATGATATCTGTTTACGGTTATGAAGGCTGTTTTAAGTTCCGGTATAATGATATGCTCTATCTTCTCTTCCGGGCTCATACTGCAATAATAAGTTTCAATATCAAAACCTCTGTATATGGCACCTTCTGAAATAACTTCCATAAAGCTCGTATTGCTGTATCCAACAGGAACATTAATCATATATACCTTCTCCATATCACCTAGAAGACTTGTAATATAATTTATGTTGCCGCTTGAAGTAATGGCGCTGGCAAAGAATTTTTTAGCTTTTCCCGGGCTCAAAGATATATCGTAGCTGCCATATTCTTTATCAACAATATCAGCGACTACTCTATATATTTCACTGGCCTCCATTGCATCATTATATACCTCTTCTAAGCTTCTAAAGACACTTTTAGCTGCACTTAAGTAGTTATATGCTATTCTGTACCATCTCGAACATTCTTCGTTTAAATCGATTATTTCGTTCTTATTAGCCGCAATACCGTCGGCATTCCAGTATTCTCCTAAATTTACTATTCTGTCTACTGCTCCCGGAGTTATAGGATCTGTAGTATGAGGGCTTGTTCCGTCTACAAACGCAACTTTTTTATCTTTTAAAACAACCCCGTCCAATGAATTTTCGTCTGCTGAACAATGTAAAAAATCTAAATTTTCATCTTTACTTGAAAAGTATTCGCCGATCTTTTTCATAAAAGTAGACTTTCCTGTTCCGGGGCCTCCCTTTATGCAAATTATTCTATTTGCCTCTCTTTGTCCTAAAATGTATTTATAATATGAGAAAAATCCCAGCGGAGTGTTATTTCCGGGGAAATAATGTCTTTCTACAGACAAAATAATACCTCCTTAACACAATTTACTTTATATTATGCCAAGGAGGTTTCATTCGTTCTATTTAATATTTAAAATTGGTCTTCCATATGAATTTTATCTGTATTCTCATAACTAGCATTATCATTACACTCAAGTCTTGCATCAGCTACTACAACCAAGTTGCCGCAGGCCAGTTCATAAAATGCAGTAACAGCCATATATACATAAGTCATAATCGGTATCATGGAGATAATCATAATAGGAACAGCAATTATAAGCAGGCCTCCGACAATTATCATAGCCTCATAAGCCATAGCCGCAAAGGATGCCGCCCATATAACTGCAATTATGATCACAATCAAAATGATGAAAAGATACCAGAGCAAGAACCATCCTATAAAAGATAACATCAAGCAAAAAAACTTGCCCTTATTTCCATTCATAAGTCTTTTACTCTCTTCAATACACTCTGTAACTTTCCAATCGGGATGATCCGCAAGTACGAAGAACGACATACTATATCTTATAGCAGCGATTATTCCCGGCACAACAAGTAAAAGACTCCATGCCAAAATTTTGACCATCATCAAAAGCATCAACCCAAAAGCCTTCAAAAAATATCTAAATCCGGAAAATAAACTTCCATAAGATATTTTTCTGTTTCTGAAAGCTCCTATTAAGAAAGTACATACTCCAAGTGAAAGCGGCGCTACTACAGCCCAAAGAAACGGCGCTATAATAAACTGTCCAAAATTAATCATATAGTAGAATCCATCTATCATCACATAACGATAAAAAGGAATGGATGCTCCTGCAAATCCTAAAATAAAACTTGCACCAAAAACAACTCCCATGAATATTAGAAATCCAAGAAAAAGTCTCCACCAGTTTCCCTTTGCTGCACTGCGGGCAATTTCTCTTATCTTACTTGATGATTCTAGCACTCTGTTATTATCCATAAACAATAAATCTCCTATCTGTTGTTTTCTAAAACTACTAAATTTTCTGTAACCAGCTCATAAAATACGGTCTGAGACATAGCTCTGTACAAGTCTACTACAACTACAGGTATGGCGGTTATCAATCCAATCAATATGCCAAACAACCCATTAAAATCAAATATTTCAAATATTACATCAGCCATGCTGGCTAAAAAATACCAGCCTATGAAAGTCAAATTCAGGTAAAACAGCTTTCCCTTATTACCAACCATAAGGCGTTTACTTTCTTCGATGCACTGAGTTGCACTCCAATCTATATGATCAGCCTGAAGATAAAATGCTTGACTGTATCTGAAAGCAGCTATAATTCCCGGAATTCCGAAAAGCAACGACCACAAGAAAATTTTGACTGAAAAAAGCAAATATAATGTGAAAGTCTTTCCAAATACGCTGAATCCATCAAATATAGTTCCGCAATCAATCTTTTTAGTCCTGAAAAAGCTCAAGAAAAATAGCGCCAGGCCATACATCAAAGCCCCGCTTACTGCAAGCTCATAAAGCCAACTTGCATATCCTACATTGACACTCATATAAACTCCTGTAGGAAGCAATATGCGTCTTACAGATGAGAAAAAATAATTCAGCAAACTCATTATACCGGCAGACATGAAAAAGTATATAAACATACCTACAAACATCTTCTGCCAATTATCAGCCAAAGCTCTTCTCGCCATTTCACGTATTTTAAACGCCGGCTCAAGCACAATTCTATTATTCATAAATACTCCTTATTTCTGCATATATTTCATTAAATTTTTAAATAAATACTATTTATTATAACATGACTACAAGGATGTATCGTCATGTTTCAATGAACGCTTCCTTGCAGCAACGCCGATATACTCGAATCTCAGCAATCATTATAATCCAGCCGTAAGGATGTGTCGCTGGATTTCAATGATTGCTACCTTACGGCAACGCCGATATACTAAAATCTTAGCAATCATTATAATCCAGCCGTAAGGATGTGTCGCTGGATTTCAATGATTGCTACCTTACGGCAACGCCGATATACTAAAATCTTAGCAATCATTATACCATTTTTATCTGTATTTGACAACGGCATAAAACAGTTCTATAATAACCCACACTAGGGTGTTACTTTATGACAGCGAAAAGACAAAACTTATCGCAGACAGCATTATGTGCCATACTTATTGCCCTTTCAACAGTTCTGGGGATGATTAAATTATTTCATCTTCCCTACGGAGGCTCAATTACGCTTTTAAGCATGCTAGTTGCAACACTATGCGGTTATTTCTGCGGAACTGCAAAAGGAATTATAGCTTGTACAGCTCTGGGACTTTTAAATTTTATACTTGGTCCTACCATTATCCATCCTGCACAAGTATTTTTAGACTATTTTCTGGCGTTTGGACTCATGGGACTATCAGGTATTACAGCCGACAAGAAACATGGTCTCATAACAGGCTATATAATAGGCATTACAGGAAGATTTTTTTGCAGTTTTCTATCAGGGTTTATATTTTTTGCAGAATATGCACCAGACAACATGAATGTGATTTGGTATTCTTTTCTTTACAACATCACCTATATCGGCATAGAAGGAATTATTACCATTATAATTTTAAACATTCCAACCGTCAAAAATAGCTTGGAAAAACTAAAAATATCAATATAACAAAAAATTTATAACGCACATTTGTTAAAATTGTGACATCTTTTATTATATCCATTGATATATACGGGTTAAAATGTTAAAATCATTGTATAATATTTTTCATAAATGAAAGGAAGTTCAGACTATGTATCAGACAATTAAATATGATGTGAAGGACTCCATCGGTTACATAACTATAAACAGACCAGAAGCTCTAAACGCACTTAACAAAACAGTTCTTGAAGAACTTTTCAATGCGTTTAATAAAATTGATTTAGATGATTCAATAAGAGCCGTAATACTCACAGGCGAAGGTCGTTCATTTGTTGCAGGTGCAGACATCGCCCAGATGAGTACCTTAACTGTAGCTGAAGCCAGAGCATTTGGAGCATACGGTCAAAAAGTCATGAATTTTATAGAAAAAATAGAAAAACCTGTGATTGCGGCAGTAAACGGATTTGCCCTTGGAGGCGGATGCGAGCTTGCTATGGCATGTGACTTTAGAATAGCTTCTTCAAAAGCAAAGTTCGGTCAACCAGAAGTAGGCCTTGGCATCACACCGGGATTTGGCGGCACACAAAGGCTTTCCAAATTGGTCGGCAAAGGTATGGCTAAAATGCTTATTTTAACCGCAGACACGATCAATGCAGAAGAAGCTTTCAGAATCGGACTTGTTGAAAAAATCGTAGAACCAGAATCGCTAATGCAAACTTGCGAAGAAATAGCCGCAAAAATTGCTTCTAAAGCTCCTATCGCAGTTGCAATGTCAAAGACTTGCATAAATAAAGGATATCACCTGGACCTATTCTCAGGTTCTGCTCTTGAAGCAGAAGCTTTTGGCGGATGTTTCGGAACAGAAGATCAAAAAGAAGGCATGAAAGCATTTCTTGAAAAGAGAAGCGCTGAATTCAAAAATAGATAAAATTAATCATTAGTTTATTTATAAAAAAAAGCCTCCCAGATGGGAGGCTTTTAATATTATATATTACAGTAATCCGCCGATTTCTACGAATAAAGGTGCAAATACTACTGCAACGATTGTCATAAGTTTAATTAAGATATTTATTGAAGGACCGGATGTATCCTTGAACGGATCTCCTACAGTATCGCCTACAACTGCTGCTTTATGAGGCTCTGAGCCTTTGCCGCCGTAGTTACCTTCTTCAATATACTTTTTAGCATTATCCCATGCACCGCCTGCATTAGCCATCATGATAGCAAGAAGCACACCAGCAGATAAAGCTCCGCCCAGCATTCCACCAAGAGCCTGAGGACCTAATACGATACCTACAACAAGTGGAGCTATTATAGCCATGATTCCAGGTGTAATCATTTCCTTAAGAGCAGCCTTAGTTGAAATATCAACGCAATTTGCATAGTCAGGCTTTGAAGTTCCTTCCATTATGCCCTTATCTTCTCTAAACTGTCTTCTAACTTCTTCAATCATCTGATTTGCAGCCTTACCTACTGAATTCATAGTCATAGCTGAGAACAAGAACGGCAACATAGCACCAATGAACAATCCTATGATTACGATTGGATCAAGTAAGCTGATTACTTCTAAGTTAGTTACAGCAGCATAAGATGCAAACAATGCCAACGCTGTCAATGCAGCAGAACCAATTGCAAATCCCTTACCTATTGCTGCAGTAGTATTACCTACAGCATCAAGTTTGTCTGTAATCTCTCTTACATCGTGTGGTAATTCTGACATTTCTGCAATACCACCAGCATTGTCGGAAACAGGACCATAAGCGTCAACTGCTACTGTCATGCCTGCAGTTGAAAGCATACCTACAGCAGCAAGTGCAATTCCGTATAATCCAGCAAACTGATAAGCAACAAATACACCTACACAGATGAACACGATTGGCCAAAGTGTTGACATCATACCAACACCAAGACCGCTGATAATTGTAGTTGCAGCACCTGTCTGAGACTGATCTGCAATTTTCTTAACTGATTTATAATCTGCTGAAGTATAAACTTCTGTAACTTTACCGATTGCAATACCTACAACAAGGCCGGAAATAATAGCAGCAGCATAAGTGTAATCTCCGAGCATGCTCTTTGATAAATAAATAGTAGCTATTATAACAATAATACCGCTTATATAAGTACCCATATTGAGTGCATTTGCAGGGTTTCCACCCTCTTTTCCTCTTACGCACATAATACCGATTACAGATGCGATAATTCCTATTGCAGAAATGATAAGAGGGAACAATGCAGCTGTAGCTTCTGAGAAAGTAGCTGTCTCTGCGGATGTCATTACTGCAACTGATGCCAATGTGATTGCTGATATTATTGAACCTACATATGATTCGAACAAGTCAGAACCCATACCTGCAACGTCACCTACGTTGTCACCTACATTGTCTGCAATAACAGCAGGGTTTCTAGGATCGTCTTCAGGTATTCCTGCTTCAACCTTACCTACAAGGTCAGCACCAACGTCTGCTGCTTTAGTATAGATACCTCCTCCTACTCTTCCGAAGAGAGCCATTGAAGATGCACCAAGTCCAAATCCTGTAATACATTGAGTAACAGTAGCTAAGTCAAGTACAACTACTACAACACTTAATCCTAAAAGACCTAAGCCGGATACGCAAAGACCCATAACAGCTCCGCTTCTGAAAGCAATCTTCAGAGCTTTATTCATTCCGGACTCTTTTGCAGCATTGGCAGTTCTTACATTACCTGCAGTGGCAACTTTCATTCCGAAGAATCCTGCAAGAACTGAAAGCAACGCTCCGCACAGATAAAGTACTGCTGTTGTCCAACTCTTCAAACCAAAACCTATAAGTAAGAATAATACGACAATTACCAATACCATTGTCTTATATTCTCTTTTAAGAAATGCCATAGCACCTTCGCTGATGTATCCGGCAATTTCTTTCATTCTGTCTGTACCTTCGTCAGCCTTTAAGATCCATGCTGCCAAGCAAAATGCAACAATTAGACCAAAAGCAGCTGCACACACAGTGAAAATGTTCATGTTTAGTACCTCCTGCTCACTTTTAACGTCGAATAAGAGGCACTCTAAGTACCTCTTAATACAAAGTGAATATTAAATAAAATAGTAAACGTTTTTATTAGGAAGCTAGTCCATTGCTACAAGTGCTAAAGATAACACTACAAACAAAACAGCTCCTATTGTTGTAATCTTTGACAAAATTGCTTCATAGCCTTTGCTCTTTTTCTTACCAAACAACTGCTCAGCTCCGCCGGCAATTGAACCTGACAATCCTGCACTGTTACCTGACTGTAACAATACACTTGCAATTAGAACAATGCTGGCCATTGCCAATAAAATCATTAAGAAAAGTTTCATGTTGTCCCTCCTAATATTGTAACTTGATTATTGTATCATACAAATACTGTAAAAATCAAGCTAAAAGTTGACAATTTCAATAAATTTTAGAGGTTCAAGACTGGCTCCCCCTACAAGAGCTCCGTCTATTTCTTCCATATTCATAATTTCAGTGGCATTTTCAGGTTTTACGCTGCCTCCATACTGAATAACTATTCTATCAGCAGTCTCTTCATCATAAAGCTCTGTCAAAGTCTCTCTTATACATGCACACATATCGTTTGCCTGCTCAGGTGTAGCAGTTTTACCTGTGCCTATAGCCCATACAGGTTCATATGCTACTGTAACCTTCTCGGCATCCTTTGAATCAATGCCATCAAAAGCTGCCTTTACCTGTGCTCCAACCAGCAATTTAGCTTTCCCTTCTTCCCTTTCTTCAAGGTTTTCGCCTACACATAAAACCGGCAAAATCTTTGAACAAAGCAACGCTTTGAGCTTTAAGTTTACCGTTTCATCAGTCTCTCCAAAATATTGGCGTCTTTCAGAATGACCCACTAAACAGTAGTCAACTTTGATTTCCTCAAGCATCTGTACAGACAATTCACCTGTAAAAGCTCCCTCTTTTTCAAAGTGAACATTTTGAGCTCCCACAGCTATTCCGCTTCCATCAAACTCCGAAACAAGACTCTGAAGCTGAGTAAATGGTGCGAAAATCGCAGTCTTTACGTCCGTATCATGATAAAGAGCTTTAAATTCTTTTGCAAAAGCTTTAGCCTCTGCGATTGTCTTATACATTTTCCAGTTACCTGCAATGAATGGAATCCTCATATTCTGTTACCTTTCTTATTTATCTTCCAGTACCGCAACTCCCGGCAAAGTTTTTCCCTCGAGGAATTCAAGAGAAGCCCCTCCTCCGGTAGATATATGCGTCATCTTAGACTCAAGACCAAATTGTGTAACCGCAGCAGCAGAATCTCCTCCGCCTATTACAGTTATAGCTTCTGAATCTGCCATGGCAGAAGCAATTTCAAATGTTCCTTTTGCAAAGTTTTCCATTTCGAAAACTCCCATAGGTCCATTCCATACAATAGTCTTTGCCTTTGATATTTCTTCTTTATATAGTGAAATGGTTTCAGGGCCTATGTCAAGCCCCATCATATCTGATGGAATTTCATCTCTTTTGCAAACAACGGTTTCTGTATCATTTTTAAATTCCTTGCCGCATACAACATCGACAGGTATGAGCATTTTAACATTCTTTTCATCTGCTTCTTTGAGCAAATCAGAAGCCAGCCCTACACTGTCTTTATCCAAAATAGACGTTCCTATATCAAGTCCCATAGATTTATAGAATGTATATGCCATTCCTCCTCCTATTATAAGAGTATCTACTTTATTAAGTAAATTTCTTATAACAGAAATCTTATCTCCTACTTTTGCGCCTCCCATGATTGCAACAAAAGGTCTTGCTGGATTTTCTACAGCATTTCCTAAGAATTCAACTTCCTTCTCTATCAAAAATCCTGAAACAGCCGGCAAATAATCTGCTACGCCCGCAGTAGAAGCATGTGCTCTATGAGCTGTACCAAAAGCATCGTTTACAAAAATATCTGCAAGAGATGCTAATTCTTTGGCAAAATCGGTCCCGTTTTTAGTTTCTTCTTTTCTGAAACGAACATTTTCAAGCAGCATAATTTGACCGAATCCAAGTTTCTCTGCCTGCCCTTTTACATTATTATCTACCACTACATCTGACTTAGCAAATATAACATCAGTTCCCAAAAGCTCAGAAAGTCTCTTAGATACCGGCTCTAAAGTATATTCAGACTTTGCCTGGCCATCCGGACGTCCTAAATGAGACATTAGTATAACTGCTGCACCCTGTTCTTTCAAATATTCAATAGTAGGCAATGCTGCTTTTATCCTCGTATCATCTGTTATCTTGCCATCCTTAAGCGGCACGTTAAAATCACATCTGACTATTACTTTTTTATCTTTTACAGATATATCTTTGATGGTCTTTTTCATTTTGAAGCCTTCCTTCTTAATTAAATATTTTAGCCTACGCTATGTATATGTTTAATCAATTCAAGGATCTTGCTTGAATATCCAAATTCGTTATCATAAAAGGCTATAAATTTAAAGAAGTGTTCATTAAGCTGTATACCTTCTCTTGCGTCAAAAATTGAAGTACAAGGATCTCCCACAAAATCTCCTGAAACAACTTCATCATCTACATATTCCAAAACACCTTTCATATATGTTTCAGACGCTTCTTTTACCTTTTGGCATATTTCTTCATATGTAGCCGGCTTCTCAAGTACCACATTTAAGTCAACCACTGATACGTCAGCAGTAGGAACTCTGTAAGATATTCCCGTCATCTTTCCCTGAAGGGATGGAATAACAAGACCAACTGCTTTTGCTGCTCCTGTTGTGGATGGAATCACGTTTCCAAAAACGCTTCTTCCTGTTCTCCAGTCTTTCATGGAACGAGCATCTACTACCTTTTGCTTAGCTGTAGCTGAATGAATAGTTGACATTAAGCCCTCTTTTATTCCCCAGTTATCTTCGATTACCTTTGCCAACGGTGCAAGACAGTTCGTAGTACATGATGCATTAGATACAACCTGCATATCTTTAGTATATCCCATATGGTTAACACCATAAACAAAAGTAGGTGTTTCTTTATCCTTTGCAGGCGCTGAAATTATAACCTTTTTAGCTCCGGCTTTAATATGATCCATAGCCTTTTCTGTAGTCACATATGCTCCTGTAGCTTCTACTATGTATTCTGCCCCACATTCCTTCCAAGGTATGTTAATAGCTTCGGTTTCGCTGTAAACGGGAACTTGTTTTCCGTCTATTACAATCCCTTTGTCATAAACATCTAAACTTGCCGGGAATCTTCCAAAAGTTGTATCATACTTGAGCATGTACACCAAATAATCAAGGTCTGCATTTCTTACATTGATTCCTGCAATTTCAATCTCTGGCATATCCATAGATGCACGAATTACAACTCTTGCTATTCTACCAAAGCCGCTAATACCTATTTTAATCGCCATTTTAATTATCCTCCAAACTCTCATTATGACAATTACTTGTTTTTATTTATATTCATATCTTCTTCTCTTAGATGAAGATAAAATATTCATTCCTTCTCTGTACTTAGCAACAGTACGACGAGATATTTCTATTCCTCTTTCACTTAGAATTTCGACCATTTCTTGATCGCTGTAAGGTTTCTTAGGATTTTCATTATCTATAATTTCTTTAATAAATGTCTTTATGCTATTAGATGAAAGCCCCTCTCCATCCTGACCTGTAACTCCGCTTGAGAAAAAGTATCTTATTTCAAACACTCCTCTTGGGGTCTGCATGTATTTTCCGTTTATTGACCGGCTCACTGTCGATTCATGAACCCCAAGAACATCTGCTACCTGTTTCAAAGTCAGTGTCTTTAAATATTTATGTCCTTTATCTAAAAATTCTTTTTGATGTTCCACAACTGCAGTAACCACATTAAATATTGTCTGCCGTCTCTGCTCTATACTTTTAATAAGCCAAATTGCAGAGTTAAACCTCTCTGTCAAATATTTAGAAACTTCTTCATCATTTTTAGTTTCCTTGGATAAAGTAGTATAGTACGGGCTTACCATGAGATGCGGTATGCTGTTTTCGTTAGTAGATACAACATAATCATCATTTACTTTTTCTACAATTACGTCAGGAACTATATATTTTACATTATCATCATTGGCAAAGCTTCTTCCCGGCTTAGGTTCAAGAGTCCTTATCAAGTCGCATACCATCTGTACCTGATTTACAGGAATGCCAAGCTGCTTTGCTACTTTTCCAAGACGATTTTCTCCTAAATTCTCCAGATGATTCAATATTATATACTCTACTGCTTCACTTAAAAGGCCTTTTGCAGCAAGCTGAATTATAAGACACTCTTTTAAATTTCTTGCACCTACACCAAGAGGCTCAAATGTCTGAATTACATCAAGAACTTTTTCTACACATTCCTCAGTAGTATTAAAACATTTTGCTACTTTCTCTGTCTCCACTGTAAGATAACCGTTGTCATCTATGGCTTCAATCAGATATCTGCCTATTTTTAAATCCTTGCCTTTTAACTTAGAAAAAGTCAGCTGCAAAAGTAAAGAATCCTCAAGTGTTTCATCTTTGCTAACAAACTGTTCAAATGAAAAGCTATCTTTATCCTTAGAATATTCCCATTGTCTGTAACTTATATCATCATAGTCCTCTTTAACTTTTTCACGTAAGTCAAAGTCGGGCTGTTCCTTAGGCAGCTCAATATCAACTGTTCTGTCAAACTCAAGGACAGGATTTTCCACCAACTCATCCTGTACAAAATTATCCAATTCCTGAGTATTGAATTGAAGAATTCTGATTGCTTGAATAAGCTCTGGCGTCATGGTCAGCTTTTGTGTCTGTTCAATTGTCAAACCATAACTTAGTTTCATCTGTCACCTCTGGCACCAATTAATTCAAGTATTTTCTATGCAAATATTATACCAAATACTATATATTATTTCAACCCCGGGAAGTTTAATTGTCTCAGTGCCTCAAACAATATTATGTTAGCCGAATTAGACAAATTAAACGATCTGGCTCTTGTCTTTTCACTCATCGGAATGCGTATTGCCTTTTCCTCATTTGCCTTTATAAAATCCCTCGGCAATCCCTTTGTTTCCCGTCCGAATAGAATAAAATCGCCGTCTTCATATTTAACATCAGCATAAAGACTTCCGCCTTTCGTGGTAGCAAGCCACATTCTTTTATCTTTATATTTTTCCATAAAAGCATCAAGGCTTTCATGTATTTCCAGCTGGACATACGGCCAATAATCAAGTCCTGCACGCTTGACTTGTTTATCATCTATACTGAATCCAAGAGGTTTAACCAAATGAAGCTTTGTATCAGTAGCAGCACATGTCCTGGCTATATTACCCGTATTAGGCGGTATTTCAGGTTCAACAAATACTATATTAAGACTCATATTCTGCCTCCTCCCCTTGACAATGATAACAAATTTTCAAAAAAGGTAAAGACAAATTTTTAAAACTGTTATATAATTTTGCCATTGCAAACATTAAATAATTGGAGGTCATGGATGAAAACGGCAAAAATCGGATTACTTGGTTTTGGCAATGTAGGCGGAGGAACTTATAAAATACTTACGCAAAATAAAAAAATAATAGAAAAGCGAACAGGTGTAACACCTGAAGTAATAAAAATCTTAAAGAGAAGTAAAAACAAAAAGCGCCTTATGGATGCGGATTCCTCTCTTTTGACAGAAGATCCCGACGATATAATTCAAAATCCCGAGGTAGATATAGTTGTGGAAATGATAGGCGGAATAGAACCTGCAACATCTTTTATGGTACAGGCCATGAAAGCCGGCAAACATGTGGTAAGCGCCAACAAAGCTGCTATCGCAGCAAACTACAGACTTCTTACAAATACCGCAAAAGAGTATAACGTTGAATTTCTGTATGAAGCCAGTGTTGCCGGAGGCATCCCGGTTTTATCATCGCTGACCGGACCCCTTGAAGCAAATAATTTTGTAGAAATAATGGGAATTTTAAACGGAACTACCAACTATATACTCACAAAAATGACTGACGAGAACTTACCTTATGATGAAGTATTAAAAGAGGCTCAGGAAAAGGGATTTGCAGAGGCTGATCCTACTGCCGATGTCGAGGGTATAGATGCAGCTAACAAGCTTTCAATTTTAATTGCTCTTGCTTTTGACAAACATATACACCCTGATTCAATTCCTACAGTCGGAATTACAGGTATATCATCAGACGATATAAAAGCCGCCGAAGAATCAGGGAAAAAAATCAAACTAATAGGAAAGGCTTCTCTAAGAGACGGCATGGTAGAATATATGGTAGCCCCTACTCTTCTTGACAAAAATCACCCTCTTGCAGGTGTAAGCAACGAGTTCAATGCAGTATATGTTACCGGCGACATGGTTGGAGAGCTTATGTTCTATGGAAGAGGAGCCGGGCCTCTCCCTACCGGAAGCGCAATATGCGGAGATATAATCAACATTATGAAAAACAGATTTTAATATTAATAATCAGGAGGTTTTAAAATGACATTATACAAACAGTGGCTCGACCTTATGGATAGCCAAACAGAAGAGACATTTGAAAATTTTTGGAAAGAATACAGTGAAACAGAAACACGTATATATGAATATATCTTAGCTAACAAAGAAACCAATTTAGCAGGTATTTTTTCTGATTTAGTAAAAAAATTCGATGCTAATCCTGTAATATTCATGGGATTCTTAGACGGCATCAATACAAGCCTTAATAAAGCCAATGATTTGGAAAAAATTAAAGAGGATACATCTCTTGACTTAGATGTTGATTTTGAGAAACTGTTCTTTAATATGTTAAAAGCCGACGCTGAATACCTTTACACTCTGCCTCAATGGGACGATGTGCTTTCAGAAGAGTGCAGAATTGAAATAGTAAAAGAATTTAAGCGTTCTAAAACAGTTCGCAAAGATAAAGAACCGGGAAGAAATGATCCTTGCCCTTGTGGTTCAGGTAAAAAATATAAAAAATGCTGCGGCGCAAATAAATAAAAGGAGAAAATTATGTACGAAGAGAATACTTTATATCCTTCAGCTGTAAATCAGCAAAATAATTTTATTTTCAGAACTTTTTTATGGATGTTTATAGGTCTTGCGGTTACTGCCGTATGTGCATGGATTACATATGAATCCGGATTATTTTGGTACTTTTTCTATGAAAACACATTCACTACACTTCTTGTAATTGAATTAGTCGTAGTTATAGCATTTTCATTCTTATTTAGAAAGCTCCCTCCTATAGCGGTAGGTATACTATTTTTCGCTTATGCTGTATTAAACGGAGTAACGCTTTCAGTTATATTCATATTGTACCAAATGAGTTCTATAGTAATCCTGTTTCTTGCAGGCGCTGCTCTATTCGGTGGTTTTGCAATATACGGATATAAAACTACCAGCGATATGACCCGCTTTGGTCCTATGCTTATGATAACCTTGATCATAGCAGTTGTAATCAGCTTAATAAACATATTCTTGCTAAAAAGCGGAGTTCTTGAAATAGTTCTTGACTGTGGAATATTATTTTTGTTTTTCGGTATAACTGTTTATGACATGAACAAGATAAAACAATGGAGCATGGTTTCCGGTGATAATAAAAAAATGTATATTTACGGAGCTATGCAGTTGTATCTGGATTTTATCAACATCTTCTTAAGGCTTTTATCCTTGTTTGGAAAAGCAAAGAGATAAACCACATTTACAAATTAACTAAAAAAGGCGGAGCCCGCACCAAGGTTCCGCCTTTTTATAATACCTTATTCTACCCTATTATTGAGCTAATCATCTCTACCAGTGCACCCTCACTGATACCCTCAGTTTCAATATCATAATAAACATCATTATATTCAAACAAAGCGATAAATGCGCTTTCATACTTATATATGCCAACCTCTATACCATTTATATTAGACATTTGGCCTCCTTCAAAAGTATAACATCTGGCCGGTCTGTCTTTGTCTGAAAAATTCATAGTTATCCATTTATCATTTTGCTCATTAGTATAAGTGTAGTTATGCCATGCAAAAATATTATATACATCTGTTTTATCATCTTTCGTATACACATCTGCGACTTGAATATTTGACAACTCTTCCGGTACTTTAATATCAATCAAATCCACATATCCTATAGCATCTACCTCACCTGCATACTTTATTTCTGCATCAATCTTTAGCCTTTCAACAGCACTTATATCCTGAGCGTATTCATTTACTATAATATTGTTATGGTTATCTTTAAGCGGCTCATTGCTTTCAGCGTCATTAAATATAAGTACGCCGCACAGCATGGCTATACAAGCCGGCACAAGAGCATAACGCATTACAGGCTTTCTCGCTTTTTTATACTCAGCTCTTGATATTACTGCATCATATATAGCTTCTTCATTTATTTTTTCATTGAAAATCCCCTTTATTGTCTGCATTACTCTTTCCCCTCTCTCTGCAAATACTTATTGAGTTCTTTAAGATTCCTATAAATATAGTTCTTTACATTAGATTCAGTCATATCAAGTTCCCGGGAAATATCCCTTATGGTCATTTGACTGTAAAAATACAGATAAAACACTTTAGCTACTGTCACAGGTTTTTTCTTAAGATACTCCCATACTTTTTCAGCATCATACTTCAAAAATACGCTCTGTTCCAAATCAAAATCATCCGGAACAACTTCTTTTATGACATCATCGTTAATATCAACAATTTTGGAGCGATATTTAAACCTGTAATAATCTTTTGTTTTATTTTTTGCGATGCCTAATATATACTCTTTGTTTTCTATTCTGTCTATCTTTTTAAAAACAGCCATATAAGTATTTTGAATTATATCTTTAACATCTTCTATATAATTACAGTTGCATACCACATATCTGGATACTTCATCGTAGGATTCTTTATATAACTTTTCGAACTTATCTAAGGTTCTTTGATCGATCATTTTATCACCTCAATAATACAAGTCGCAGAAAAGTCCAAAAAAGTTTCAAGAAATTAAAGAAATTTTTACTTATGTTGTGGTACTACTGCAAAAAAGCTCAAATCAGAATTACTGTCATTTATCAAACTGTGCTCGTCTCCGCAAGGACAATAATGGACATCTCCTGCTTTTATATCTATGTATTGTCCCTGATATAAAACTTTGCCGCATCCATCCTGAACAAATATAATTTCACTGCTTCCCTCATGTTTATGTAAGCCTATAGAAGCTCCTGGAATCAATCTTCCAAACATTATACGATTATTATCATCTACAAACATTTTAGCTTCTGTATATTTTTCACCATCTTTAAAGTTATTCATTACTTGCGTTTCCATATTTTCAAAATCAATTATCATATTTTTTACCTTCCTGTTCTTAAAATCTACTTTAGATATTTTAGCACAAACCTTTATTTGAAAACAAAGGTTTTGTGGTATAATTATTATGCGTTTAATAAGTATGAAGCCTGCAAGCTGTATATTTTGCAACAATTATACTATATTCGGAGGAAAAACTATGGTAAAGAATGAAGATATTAAAAAAATATTAGATACACTTGAAGAAATTTACCCTGAAGCTGAATGTGCACTCACTCACAAAAGCGTATATCAGCTCATAGTAGCTGTCGCTCTTTCAGCTCAGACAACAGACAAATCAGTTAATTTGGTTACTCCGGCTTTATTTGAAAAATATCCTACTCCTTATGAACTTGCTGAAGCAGATCCCAAGGAAGTTGCGGAATACATAAAAAGAATAGGCATGTATAAAACAAAGTCTAAAAATATCGTAGGTCTTGCCAAATCTCTTGTGGATAATTACGGCGGAGAAGTTCCGGACAATTATGATGACTTGGTTTCCCTGCCCGGAGTTGGAAGAAAAACTGCAAATGTAGTATTATCAGTAGGTTTTGGGCAACAAAGAATTGCCGTGGATACTCATGTTTTCAGAGTTGCCAACAGAATCGGATTGACAAATGAAAAAGATGTTCTAAAAACTGAACTTTCACTAATGGAGAGAATCCCTGAAGAAAGGTGGTCCAGAACCCATCACAGTCTTATATATCATGGAAGACAATGCTGTGATGCACGTAAACCAAAATGTGACGACTGCCCTATTGAAGAATATTGTGATTATGTAAAATAAATCAGGAGGAAAAATGATAAAAGTACTGATGGTATGTCACGGCAACATATGCCGTTCACCTATGGCAGAATTTGTCTTAAAAGATATGGTTTCAAAAGAAAATATATCGGATAAATTTATAATCGCCTCTGCCGCTACTAGCAGAGAAGAAATCGGCAATCCTGTTCATCACGGGACCAGAAACAAACTTGCGCCTTTTGGTATATCTGTTACTGGTAAAACCGCTGTTCAGATAACAAAAAAAGATTATGAATATTATGACTACATACTGATAATGGATGAAAACAACCGGCGTAATCTCAGTCGTATGTTCAATAATTCTTCCCTTTCAAAAGTTCACGGACTTTTGGATTTTAGCGAAAATCCACGAGATATTGCCGATCCTTGGTATACAGGCAACTTTGACATCACATATGATGATATCGTGGAGGGATGCAGCACTTTCCTATCATGGCTCAAGGAAAAAGGTGAAATATAATGTACTATACTTATATGCTCAGGTGCTCTGACCAATCCATATATACTGGCATAACTACTGATTTGCAGCGTCGTTTCAATGAACACAAAGCACAGAGTGAAGCAGGCGCAAAGTATACCAAGAGCCATCTTCCCCTAAAGATAGAAGCTGCATGGAGTTCTCCCAGTCGTTCTTCTGCTTCAAAGTTGGAGTATGCCATCAAACGTCTTTCAAAAGCCCAAAAAGAAATCATAATCAGAGATCACACTAAATTCCTATCAATTCTAGGAGATAAACTTAATTGCAATGTGTATGAACTTGTAGTATAATAGCTTTGCTGCCATTTTGGCAGCTTACTATGCTGATGTGGCTCAATGGTAGAGCAGCTCATTCGTAATGAGCAGGTTGGGGGTTCGATTCCCTTCATCAGCTCCAAAAAAAAGACCAACAAATTGTTGGTCTTTTTTATTGCAAACTATATCTAATTATGCTATATTAGTGCCAAGAGGAAACCGTTGAAAACGGTTAACCAATGTAGTTATAAAAATAACCGCTATAGTTGCAGGCTAATGCGGTTATTTTTTTATGTAAATGGTTATTCTGAATTTCTTAAAAGAAATAGTGATTCTCACCATATTACCACCTTCCTTTAAATCCAAAATCCCTTTTGAATCTTGGAAGGTTAACCGCTTTCGCTCGTCCTCTTGACTTTTCTATATTATCATATTTTTACATATTTTACCATATATTTTTTAGGCTATCCCACCTTTTGCTTCATCCTAGATACTATATTATTAACTACTATAAATAAAGCTGAAAATCCTATTATAACCGCCATATTCACAAATATCGGCTTCAATGTGGTCATATCTATCACTTCAATACTCTCAAGAAGATCATTCGAATTTATATACCAATATGCCGGCAGTACATGAGCTATCTTAAGGACAGTATCCGGCAGCCACTCAGCCGGCACAAATGCACCACACAAGAATGCTGAGCCAAGCGCTACAACATTTACAATTCCACTTACTGCATTTTTATCATTAACCAACGTAGATATAAACAATGCAATTGTTAGCGAGCAGAATGTAAATACAAAGGAATTCAGCATATATACAAGCCCTCTTGTTGTCAGCATAATATCTCCGAGCAGTATCATGCCAACTATAAGAAACAATGCCCACACAATTACCGAATAAGCAAAGCTTGCAGACAGAATCAGTCTATTATGTGTTTTATAATTGATACTGCTTATAATAGTTCTCTTATTTACTGTCTTTTCGTGGAAGCTTGAAAGCACCAGACAAATAATAAATATTACAACGGCCATGATACTGTAACTTGCAAAGTTAAAGTAAAGTGTAGCTTTTCCTGTCTTGCCTGTATCCAATTTGGATATCATCTCAACAGATGTCTTCTTTGAAAAATTGTCATTTATTGCTTTTATAATATCAGCTTCATTTTCAAGGCCTTTTACGTATACATTTTGTGTCTCAACATATCTTGATAACATCATTTCTGCAAGACTTGCCTGATAGTCTCCCGTAGACTTTATATCAAGCTCAGGATTCTTTCCATCCAAGACGTCTTTACGATATCCTTTTGGTATGTATATTACATAATTTACATCTCTGTAAAACAATGCATCGTTGATGGCTTCCTCATCTTGCTCCAAATCAATGATATTGCAGTTGTCCTCAATATAATTTATCAAGTTTTCAGTTATGCCTTTTTCTTCATCCTGATTGACTATTAAAACATCAGGTTTACTGTCTACAAAGTCAATTTGATTATCACCTGTAGCCATATTTATTCCGCCAAAGACAATAAGCATAACTGTATACAAAATTATAGTTCCTTTATATTTCTTTACTACTTTCCAAAATGTTTTAAATACTGTCATATTTTTGCCTCCTCAATCCTCTGTACGAGACTAATATCATAACAGCAGAAAATATCAACAAGCTTGCTATATTGAAATAGTATCTCTCTAAAGTATCATAATAATAAAGTGAATAAAATCCATCAGTTATCATACTTGCAGGATTTATCATATTCAAAATCGGTACATTCTTGTCTATTATATACTTCATAGTAATTCCCATCATACCTGATAAGAAACATCCAAACATAGTAACTGCCACAAGGATACCTGTCTTAGCATTTTCACCTGCTTTTATCAAAGTAGCAACTGCAACTCCCATGGAAAGACCTGCAAGCGATCCTACACATGCCAAAAGTATTACAAGAGCCAAATTATTGCCAAAGTCAACTTTCAAAACGAATATAGTGTAAACAAACAGAATTGCAATACCTATCAAGCTTACAACATAACTGGCAAATAAACTTCCAACCAGCATCTTTCCTTTATGTATAGGTGATACTGCAGTTCTTTTACCTACACTATTCATATTTGCAAGTTTATAATTGGTAATAAACATAGATATCATGCTGCCATATAAGCATGCCATTGCAATGAGAGTGTAATATTCAATCATCGTATAACTCAAATTTTTGTTTGAAATATTATTGAGTTTTGCCTCAGCTCCATCCATGATCTCGGCAATATCACTGCGCATAAGCGTCATGACAATTTCTTTTTTGCTCTGTATTTCATCAACCACATATCTCAATATGGTTTCATTGATTCCATTAGATTTTACCGTAATATTATTATGGTCTTCTTCAAGTAATACATATCCCGTAATTTCTTCGTCATCCAAAAGCTTCTTTGCTTCTTCAATATCAGTATATTTTATGTTAAATATTCTGTCATCATTGCTTTCATCACCCAAAGTTTCAAAAGCCTCTTTAAACATTTGATTGTTTTCAAATTCTTCGTTATCTATTATCGCAATATCTATAATGTCTAATTTCTCATTGTTTTCTATATCCGAAAAAGCCATATTGAAGAAAGTTCCAAGTATTATCGGAAATGCAAATGTCCAAAACAACAGCATTTTACTTCTGAATAAAGTTTTTAGGGAATATTTAAAATTATGTAAAAACATTAATCTCTCAATTCCTTTCCTGTTAATTCCAAAAATACATCATTTAAAGTCGGTCTTTCTGAGAATATTTTGTCATACTTTATTTTATTATTTCTCAGATAATCTATCAGTTCTCCAAGATTATTTTCACCCTTTTTATAAGTAACAATCAATACATTAGAATCAAATGACACATTCTCTACATTTTCAAACTGTCTTATTGTCTCAATGTTATCTTCTTCCATACCCGCTACTTCAACGGTTATCTTTTCTTCTATTTTGGCATTTTTCTTCAATTCATCTGAAGTGCCCTGAGCCAATATTTTACCTTTGTCAAGTATAATAATCCTGTCGCATATTATCTCTACTTCTTCCATGTAATGAGTAGTATATACGATTGTAGCTCCGTCATCTCTGAGCTTTTTTATTCCGTCTAATATATTATTTCTGCTCTGCGGATCCACAGCTACTGTAGGCTCATCAAGAAATATCAATTTAGGTTTATGTGCTATTCCACACGCAATATTGAGTCTTCTCAAAAGTCCTCCTGATAACTGCTTAGGATAAAACTTTTTAAATTCTTCTATGCCCACAAGCTCTATTGCTTCTTCCACGTATTTCTTTCTAATTTGCTTATCTCGTACATATAAGCCACAAAAATAGTCTATATTGTCGTAGACTGTCAGCTCTTCAAATACTGCCACTTCTTGAAATATTACGCCTATTTTGGATTTGGTATCATAGGAATCCGGTCTCATCTCTTCCCCAAATATCTTGATACTTCCATTTTGAAAGTTAAGCAATGACAATATACAATTTATTGTCGTAGACTTTCCGCTTCCGTTAGGTCCTAAAAGCCCAAGTATTTCTCCCTCTTTTACTTCGAAGGACAAATCATCTATGGCCTTTAAATTTTTGTACTCTTTTGTTAGATTTTTTACTTCTATTACGTTATCCATAAATCTACCCTTTCTTTATTCCTCTTACCATTGCTTTGACTGTGTCTGTCAAAAGCAGGTCGATTTCATCGTCAGACAAAGTTACAGTTCTCGTGGCAACTAAAGTTGCAATACCATGTGTGAATATCCATACTTTTACATGGAATTTTTTCTGCTCTTCATAGGAAAACCCTGTAAATTCCATTCCCTTTTTTATGATATCTATACCTATATCATCATTGGAAATAAATTTTTCTGCTGTCATTTCCGTTCTGCCCATAAAAATTATTTTAAAATAATTTGGATAATCTTTGGCAAATTTTATATAAGAAAGTCCCATGCCTTTATAAGACCTCTCTTCCCTTTCGCCTTTTCTAATGTAATCAATATATATCTTGTATATTTCTTTAAATGCAACGCTTTTCAGCTCTTCCATATTTTCAAAATTATAAAATATAGGCTGCACGGAACAGTTTAATTCTTTGGCTATCCTTCTGGCATTGACGCTTTCCATACTTTCATTTTTTAAAATATCAAGCGTCACCTTTATGATATCCTCTCTTCGCACTTTTCTTGCCGGCGGCATGTCGTCACGCCCCCCTTTCCAAAAATAACATTAGTTATATAACGTATGTTATTATATATGCATATGATTTGCTTGTCAAATAAAAAAGGTATCTTTTTCAGATACCCTCATAATCACTGTTTCTTTTCTTCGTCAGATTTGTCTTTTTCACCTTGAACGGCATTTCTAAGAGAATTCATTCTTGAGTCAAGTTCTGCACTTATCTTTGCACAATGGTAAAGCTCATCCCCTATTGCCTCGGTGAAATCTCCGTCCTTCTTGTATCTTATCTGATGCTCTAAAGCTGCCCACGAATCCATTGCTATAGTTCTAAGCTGTATTTCAACTTTCATTATACGCTTTTCATTAGCAAGGAAAATAGGTACAGTCACTATCAAATGTAAACTTCTATAACCATTGGGCTTTGGATTCGCTATGTAATCCTTTTTACGTATAAGCGTAATATCATCTTGCTTAAGCAAAGCATCCGCTATTGTATAAACATCCTCTGAAAAAGAACATATTACACGAACACCGGCTATATCGTTCAGATTGTCCTCTATGGATTCCATTGTAAGAGGAAGATCATTTCTCTCAAGCTTATCAACTATGCTGTCAAGCTTTTTTAATCTTGATTGAATTCCGTTTATAGGATTTCTGTCATATTGGAGAGAAAACTCTTCATTTAAAACGTTTAATTTAGTCTCTACCTCCATCATGGCACATTTGTAATATGACATCAGCTTATTGAAATTTTCTATCATAGGTCTTGTCCGTCTTACCAATATAGTAGGTAAAATAGAATTGGCCCTATTCTGATTTAATTTTTTATTTAAAAATCTTTCAAACATTGCTTTCACCTTTACTATTTATTCCAGTCCATTTATAAGCTCTGTTAATTTTTCATGAAATTTACCGATATGTATTCCGTCTATAAATCTGTGATTTACTTCAATAGATATGTTTAAACTTTTTTCTCCTCCGACATCTTCGTACTTTCCCCATGCAATATGAGGAATCGCATCATCTTTTGCCTCAGGAAAAGACAAATCTCGTTCATTGGTAAGCGCAGTCATCTCAATCCAGGGCACACATGAAAAGTATATCAAATCATCACTTTCTTTTTGCATGGATATGAATTCCACTTGCTCCATACTTTTATTTTGGGCATTCCGACAAAATTCAAATATGTCGTCGTCAATTGCCATAGTCACTATATGAAACAGCTCGCTGCCTTTTTTCATATCAGTAAAACTGGGGTTTCGCTTTTCTAACTTATATATCTGATCTTTTTCAACCAAATAAGAAAATGCTTCAACACTGTTTATTGCTTCAGTACAAAGATATATCATAGCATAATAAAAAGATATATTATGTTTTTTTACATATCTCTGTAATTTTGTTACATTCTGTTTGAATGTGACCATGTAAAAGGGATTTGAGGCAGGAGAAAAAAAGTCAAAAATCTCCCGTCTTTCCCATGTTTTTTTGTCGATTTTTATTCTGTGCATATTTCCAAATACCTGCGTCCTGTAAACTCTATAAATTTTATCAAATCATCGTGTGCGATTGATAAAGTCTTTGTGTTAGTATTAGGGTGAACCAGCAACTTTTGACCTCTCAAGCTGGCATCTATAATCAAAAGTACCTTATTGTCTTCATCATTGATTATTCCTAGAGGAGTTACGCTGCCACGCTCAAGACCTAATATTTCTTTTAGACGTTCCTCGCTGGCAAAGGACAACTGAGACTCATTTATAAATTTTGCAATTCCTTTTATATCGGCGCGTTTGTTTTCATCCATGAGAACCAAATAATATCTCTTCTTATTCTTTAAAAACAAACTCTTGCACCCTTTGCCCTCAATATTTCTGCTTATAGCTTTAGCCTCTTCTATGGTGAATATAGGCTCATGCTCTATCTCTTCATATTGAATGTTTAATTGTTTAAATGTTTCATATAAGTCATTCATAATTATTTTGTCAATCTCTCTAAAGCTTCTTCCAAACTAGAAACAAAGAAAAAATCCTTGCCACAGTTAGCTTCATATATGAAATCTTTTAATGGTTTGCTTGTATATCTGCTGTAATCTCCATATATGGCTGCCTTAATATGATAATTTATAAATTTTTGCAGGATTTCTCCGGCCATACCTGTACTGAGAACAAAAAATTCATCTGAAATCAATGATTTTTCTATAGCTATCTTTTCGGCTTCTGTTTCATATTTGACTGTCATAATAAGATCAAGAGCCGAATTTGTATCTTTTATTATAACATCTGCCCCTGTAACAGAAGCAACTATTTCTCCATTATAAATCTTCTTTTCTATATTCAAAATTTTATCTCCTATTCTTCAAATAAATTTGGATTGATAAGAGGTACCGTCAGTTCACATATTTCATCTTCATCATCATATCCAAAGAAACACTGATAAAATCCATCACCGAAGCCTGACGCTACCATAACCATCCTATTTCCCGTTTTTGGAACAGCCCACTCGATAAAGTCACCGCCTTCTCTTTGATAAGCAGGCAATTTATTAAAACTATCTGCAAATAAAGCAGCGAAATAATCGTCATAATGATTAGCATCTTTATTTTTACTGTGGAATTCTGAAAGAAATTGCCTGTACTCTTCTTCTACCTGCACATCACAGAAAGAAATCATTCCGGCATCAACTGCAAATCCAGATAAAACTCCGTCAGCAGACTTTGCAGAAGCCGTCTCTTCTGTAGGTACCGCCAGCTCATATCTTACAGCCTCGCTGTCTTTTACTTTGAGTCTTGCAGTACACATGCGTATTCCTACATAATCATCCCTGTATATTGACACTTGGACAGGATATGTACCGGGCAAAACTGTAATATTCATCACAGGAGAAAACCTGCCTGTTCCCAAATAAGCTAACGGGTCAGCAACCACAATATTTCCTGTAGGTAAATCAACTTCTCCCACATTTAAAAAGAATCTATTCTCTGTTTTAACAAACTGACTGCGTATTATATCAACATCAAGTTCAGTTTGACTTATATATTTTAAATTTTCTTTAAAGCTCTCTTGGACTTTCTGCATATGGGCCTGATTCATCCAATAAGCTCTGATATTTTCTACTATTTCTACAGCATCCCGGACAGCGCTTCTTTCATCGTATTTCTTCATGTCGCTGAATACATGTCCGCAATGATCAAGGCTTTCCTCCTCATAACCGCCGCATACGCCAAGCAGCCAATCACCGAAAAGACCTTTCTTAAATTTGAATATATAATAATGCATATCATATAAATCGAACTCTCCTGCATGTTCGATCTTACTCGGCGACTTACCAAGTTCATCAGGATGAGACAACCACTCAACCATAGCCTTTTTCGCTGCAATACTTTGTTTCTCGTTCATTATCTTCCTCCCAAATCATTTATATTAGAATTCATCTTCATGTTCTTTAAAAAATTCATAATACTGTCTCACATTGGCAAGCTCTGTCCATTTTTTAATCTTTACAGGTGACTCATCCAAGTCATAAATCCTGGCCCCTTTAATGGAAAGCAAAAATGGAGAATGAGTAGCAATTATAAACTGACTTCCAAAAAAACGGGCTGAATCTTGAATGTATCTAAGCAATTCTTTCTTTCTGTCTGGTGAAAGGCTGTTTTCAGGTTCGTCCAGCAAATAAAGCCCTTGTTTTTCAATCTTCTCCACAAAATATTTAAAAGCATTTTCCCCGTTTGAATGCTCTCTCACATTATCCATTACATTCTTTCTGACATACTTTGACTGAGTTGTTCTGCGGCTTAAATTTACTTTCTTAAGCTGATCATAGTCTTCTAAAGTTTTAAATTTAAAATCAGAATATTTGCTCTCAAGATAATCTTTAAAAAGTTCATCTCGCCGTGCGTCTATACCCGAATTAAGACTTCTTATATTAAGTATAAAATCAAATACATCATCACTTGTTATAACTCTGCTTCCCTCAGGTATTTCATTGACTATGCTGTAATCACACATATCTATATAATTTTCAAAAAAATTACTCCTGTTATAAAGGGTATCTCTATCAAGTTCCAGCATTTCGCCAATTACATTGAGAGCGGTGGTCTTACCTGAACCGTTTCCTCCATAAAGGATTGTTATAGGCTCAAAGTCCAGTTTACTGAGACCATTTTCAGATAGCACTTTAAAAGGATAAAAACTGTCGTAGCATGTCCTTTTTTCGTCCATTAAAAATTTATATTCTCTTTCTCTGTCAGGAAAAGAAAAATAGGATAAATAAATCACTTCTTTTCTCCATTAAAATTTATATTAGCCTTTTTAGCCTGGCTGCGCAAATCTCTTGTCTTGATTTTATATTTCTTGCCATCTTTTATAAAATTGGTGCCAAGCTGCCTGAGTTCAAAACTTACATTCTTCCTCATGCACTGCTCTCTTATGTCTAAGACCCAGCTATAATTAAGCTCTCTTCCATTATAATCTGACTCTCCTCCAACTACAACAAGTTCTATATCATCCAGATATTTTTCTAAATTTATTGGCGAAATCAAAGGCTGCGCAGTTATACACTTATGTTTTATGGGAAGTTCTGAAAAAATAGGAAGCCTAGTATCTACAGCATTCTGATTCTCTACACTGCAGCATACTATAACATTTTCATATCCGTCTACCCAGTCCTCAGGTATGCAGTCATTGAAACGCTCTATACGTTTAGTCAGAAAAAGAAAATCAAGGTCTGATCTTTCTTTAATCATCTGCCAACATTCACTGCGCCACAAGTCTGCCTCTTCCAATAAAAAATCACTGGAAAAGCAAGTATATACAAGTCCTGATTTTATCTTATAGCTGCCGTTTTTAAACCTTTGTACAGGCTTATCAAAATTATCTGTTTTAACAATATTGGATGTATCTATGCCTCTCTTAAAATCACCTTTGTGTACATAGCAAAACATGCAGCCCTCGCTGTATTTTTTACAGCCCCTCCACGGATTCCACATGCTCATGGTCTCATTTCCTCTATCAATTTTTTTTACCATTCTAACAAAATTTGCGATTTTTCTGCAAAATTATTAAATTCCTTAGCTTCAAGAATC
The DNA here is from genome assembly GCA_910588185.1 of uncultured Peptostreptococcaceae bacterium. Classification (GTDB taxonomy): domain Bacteria; phylum Bacillota; class Clostridia; order Peptostreptococcales; family Anaerovoracaceae; genus Fimisoma. The sequence goes on along the minus strand of CAJUQR010000002.1, from coordinate 95,683 downwards.
TGTCTGTCATATGCCTGCATCGTATCTGCCAGTTCTTTCTTTTTCTTTATGTAAACCCCTGTATTATAAAAATATAATGCCTGCTGTACAAACCTTGCTGATTTGTACAATCCGCTTAAAATCTCTGCGCTCTTATCATGAACCATATTATGTATACAGCCATGGTATATATTACAAGCTCCCATATGTACAGCTCTTCTAATATCATCTCTGTCTATCGATGATTTTATTTCATCAAGACTTCCTAATATTGTTTCTGTATCATAACAAAATTGAAACAAATCCGCCTTGTCCCAAGATTTTAACTCTTCAATTCCCGAAACAAAACCACATATCAAATCTCTGAATTCCATGCCGGAAATAGCCTGGTTATACTGTTCCAAATCATCTATTGTAACTTCATCAAGAATCAAAACAACGTCTATATCACTGCCTTCTTTTGCTTCTCCTCTTCCATGACTTCCCTGAAGACCGATAATCTCAATTCTGCTTCCAAAAGTCTTTATCATCAAATCACAATATTCCTTCATCCATTTGTTTATATCTATCATTTCTTCTCCTCTAAAGCTCTATATAATGAGGAATTATATCCTCATAACTTCCATCTTTAAGTCTAAATCCTCCTGGTATTTGAGCCATCTGAACAAACCCTAATTTTTCATACAAATAAAGAGCTGGTTTATTAGTAGACACTACTGCATTAAACTGTAAAATCCTAAAACCCATCTTTTTCGCCTCGTTCATACAATGTAAAACAAGCCTTTCACCCACATGCTGACCTCTTCTTCCTTTCTTCACCGCATAGCTGGCATTGCATATATGTCCGCATCGTCCTACATTATTTGGATGTAAGATATATAATCCTATTACAATTTCGTTTTCATCTAAAGCAACTCCAGTAAACGATTGAGATTTGAAAAAAGCCTCTCCGCTCTTTTCTGTTAATAGCTCTTCCTGAGGAAAAGCTATACCGTCGTCAACAACTTGGTTCCATATAGCTACAGCTTCTTCTATATGTCTTTCTTCTAGTTGTCTAATATACATGGTTTAATCTCCTTTTTATTTGCCATAAGTGTATGACCGCTGCCCATGTTTTTTTTGGTAGGGAACCGGGTACAATAATTTTTGATTCATTGGGTATTGACAAAAATATTGATTTTATATAGTTTTTGACAACACTTCGCCTGTTTCATTGACTTTTTAATGCTATTTTCAGAACTTTTGCCAACAGCCGTGCTGTTTTCGACAAGCTTCGACACAATTAGAATCCTAAAATTGTAAAATTCCTTGAAAATTTTAATTTTTGTCAACAGCTCTGATTATTATAACCCAGCTGCAAAGATATCTTTCTGGATTTCAATCATTGCTACCTTGCGACGAAGTCGATGTAATTGAATCAATGCAATGATTATACCATAGCTACAAGGATATTTTGCTATGATTCAATGAACGCTTCCTTGCGGCAACGCCGTAAATATTATCGCGCGTTTATTATACCATAATTGCGGCATTTATGCCGCAGCAGCGAAAGCTGCCTGTGCTGAAAGCACAGAAATTGTGGTTCAATTTTCTCTCAGGCGCCAAAATCTTTGATTTTGCCAGCGCCGTGAGGTTATTATACCATAGCTGCAAGGATGTTTCGCTATGATTCAATGAACGCTTCCATTCGGCAACGCCATAAATATAATCGTGCGTTCATTATACCATAATCTTTCTTGACGCTATCCACATTAAATGATAAAATTGTATACAATTTTCAAATAAATCACAGAGGTACATAAGATGCTTACTTTAGACTTTTTAAGCAATGATTACAAAGAAAAAAAGACTATGGCTCAAATTGCCGAAGAGAATATAGAAATCGACATAATAACAGGTAGAATTCCATCAGGCAAAAGAATAAACGAACAAAGCCTATGTAAAGCTTACAACATGAGCCGCACTCCTATAAGAGAAATCCTTCGCCGCATAGAAGGAAACGGACTTGTAAAATCCATACCAAACCGTGGTGTATTTGCTGTGGGTCTTACACAGGAAGCATTAGACGACCTTTTTTATTTGAAGACAATACTTGAAGTTCAGTGTGTACGCTGGGCAGTTGAAAGAATAGATGAACATCAAATGAATCTTCTGGAAGAAACCTTTGACTTTATGCAATTCTATACTATGAGCAATGATCTTGATAAAATTCTCAGAATCAACGAAGGATTTGATACTATAATTTACAACTCAGCACATAACAAAGAGCTGGAAACTCGTTTAAACAGATATAACTTTCTGATTAAACACGCCAATGCAGAGGTAAAATATCCTCTGAACTACCTACCGACAGTTTTGGAAGAACATCGTGCAATATTCGAAGCATTTAAGTCCAAAAATCCTGATGCAGGAGCAGAGGCTACTGAAATACATATGTACAAGTCCATGTTAAGACGTAAATAAAAAATTGCTATATAAGTCCAAGATGTTCCAGAAGTATCTTGACACCTATTAAAATCAATATGATTCCACCTGTCAACGTGGCCTTATTTTTGTACCTTGCACCAAACTTATTGCCAATCACTACTCCTATTGCTGATAAAATGAACGTAGTTATACCTATGACTAAAACAGCAGATTCAATTTGCACACGCAGAAATGCGAAAGAAATACCAACAGCTAAAGCATCAATACTTGTTGCAATGGCAAGTACAAATATTTCCCGTATATTAAGGCGTATTTGACATGTGCATGAATCCTCACAGTCATCCCCCTTTATCACATCAAATATCATTTTTCCGCCTATAAATGCCAGTAAAACAAACGCAATCCAATGATCTACGGAAATAATATATTCTTCAAACTGTTTTCCCAGGAAATATCCTATAGCCGGCATCAATGCCTGAAAGCCTCCAAAAAACAATCCTATAATCAATACATTTTCTATGGTCGCTTTTCTCATAGAAAGACCTTTGCAAACTGCCGCTACAAATGCATCCATAGAAAGTCCTATTCCTATCATAAGTATTTCAAAAAATCCCATGTTTCCCCCAAGCTTATTCACGCAAATGTTTTTTTATTATACAATAAGCTATGCTTATAATCAACAGATTATTATCTTGTACTAAATTAACAGACTGCTGGCACCTTTTATAAAATGCCAGCAGTCTTTACATTTTATTTTGTTATTTTGCAAAGAGATTAAGTTTATGTCCGTCACTGTCTATTATTACAGTTTGGCCATCTACTATATCGCCTCTTATAATCATAGAAGCAATCTCGGTTTCTACATTCTTTTGCAGATAACGTTTTACGGGACGCGCACCATAATGGGCATCATACGCTTCTTTTGCAATAAATTCTTTTGCATCATCTGTAAGTTCAAGATGCATGTCTCTGTCAAGTAATCTTCTTTCAAGACCTTTTAAATACAACGATATTATCTCGATAATCTGTCCCTTTGTAAGAGGACTGAATAATATAATATCATCTATTCTGTTTAAAAACTCAGGTCTAAAATAATTTTTTAGCAAGCCTGTTACCGATTCTTCAACTTCCTCTGAAATAGTGCCGTCTTCTCTCATATTCTCTATCAGATCGCTGCTTCCTATATTGGAAGTCATTATAACAATAGTATTCTTAAAGTCTACCGTTCTTCCCTGATTATCCGTAAGTCTTCCGTCATCGAGAAGCTGCAATAAGATATTAAATACATCAGGATGAGCTTTTTCTATTTCATCAAACAATATTACACTATATGGCTTGCGTCGTACTGCTTCTGTCAGCTGTCCGCCCTCGTCATATCCCACATATCCCGGAGGCGCGCCTACAAGTCTTGAAACTGAGTGTTTTTCCATATACTCGGACATATCTATTCTTATGAGATTTCTCTCTGTATCAAATAAAGATTCAGACAACGCTTTTGCCAGTTCCGTCTTACCTACTCCGGTAGGTCCAAGAAAAATAAACGATCCTATAGGTCTGTTCTCATCTTTAAGACCCGCTCTGGCACGCAAAATAGCCTCTGACACCGCCTTTACGCCATATTCCTGACCAATTACCCTTTTATGCAAAATTTCAGGCAGCTTAAGCAATTTTTCCCTTTCACTTTCCACAAGTTTGCTTACAGGAATTCCTGTCCAGCCTGAAATAACTTCAGCAATCTCTTCCTCTGTGACTTCTTCTTTCAAAAGTCTATTTTCATCGGTCTTGGCAGCCTGCTCCTTTTCTTCTTCCAGCTTCTTTTCAAGTTCCGGCAGTGTTCCGTATTTTAGTTGAGCCAGTTTTTCCAGGTCATAATTTCTCTCTGCTTCCTCCATCTGATGTTTTACTTCTTCAATCTGTTGTTTGGTTCCCTTAATCTCTGATATAGCTTGTTTTTCAGTTTCCCAGCGTGCACGCATTACACTGTCTTCATCCTTTAACAAAGCCAATTCCTTTTCCAAACTTGAAAGTCTGGCTTTAGAACCTTTATCAGTCTCCTTATTCAAAGCCTGCTTTTCTATTTCAAGCTGCATTATCTTTCTTGAGATTTCATCAAGCTCTGCAGGCATGCTGTCTATCTCTGTCCTTATTCTTGCCGCAGCTTCATCCATCAGGTCTATGGCTTTATCCGGCAAAAATCTGTCGCTTATATATCTGTCAGAAAGAGTAGCGCACGCAATAAGTGCGCTATCAGTAATTCTCACTCCGTGATGTATTTCGAATCTTTCTTTTAATCCTCTCAATATGGAAATGGTATCTTCTACAGACGGCTGGTCTACAAGTACTTTTTGAAATCTCCTCTCAAGCGCCGCATCTTTTTCAATATATTTTCTATATTCATCTAAAGTAGTGGCTCCTATACAATGAAGTTCTCCTCTGGCAAGTTTAGGTTTAAGCAAATTTCCGGCATCCATGGATCCTTCAGTCCTGCCTGCTCCTACGATATTATGAATTTCATCTATGAATAAAATTATCCTTCCTTCAGATTTTTCTACTTCATTGAGAACTGCTTTTAATCTTTCTTCAAATTCACCTCTGAATTTAGCTCCTGCTATAAGTGCTCCCATGTCGAGCGCGAATATAGTCTTATCTTTAAGTCCTTCAGGAACATCACCGTTTAATATTCTCTGTGCAAGACCTTCCACAACAGCTGTTTTTCCTACGCCAGGTTCTCCTATAAGGACAGGATTATTCTTTGTTCTTCTGGAAAGAATCTGTACTGTATGTCTGATTTCTGCATCTCTACCAATTACAGGATCAAGCTTGCCATCTCTTGCCATCTGAACCAAATCTCTTCCGTATTTGGTAAGAGCTTCATAGTTATCTTCAGGATTTTGACTGGTTACTCTCTGATTACCTCTTACCTTAGAAAGAGCTTCCAGAAACTTGTCTTTAGTTATTCCAAATTTGGCAAATATTTTTGCACTCGGAGTCCCCTTTTCCTCAATCAAAGCCAGATATAAATGTTCCACACTTACATATTCATCCTTAAACTGTTCTGCTATCTTTTCTGCATTCAGCAAAATCTGCGAAAGACGTCTCGAAGAATACATATTGTCAGAAGCACCTGATACTTTAGGAAGTTTTTCCATCTCTCCTTGTAAATCAGCAATCATAGAAGTAACGTCTACTTTACAGTACTGAAGAAGTTTAGGAATAAGACCATCATTTTGCATAAGCAGAGCTAAATGCAGATGTTCTCCTTCAAGCATTTGATGACCTTCTGACATGGCTATATTTTGGCAGTCTATTATGGCAGACTGTGCATTTTGTGTATATTTTTCTATGTTCATAAACTCATCCCCTTTCAGTTTATATCCATATTTTACACCTGCAAAATACAAATGTAAAGCATTTTTTAGCACTCATCGTAAAAGAGTGCTAATAACATTCTTGTATTGTAGACATTAAAAAATCTATATGGTATTATATTTTAAACACTTTTTGAAACATTAAACACCTGAGGTAATCTAATGAACTTAATAAATCTTGAAACATTTACTACTGTAGTAAAATTTATGAATTTCAGCAGAGCTGCTGATACTCTTTTTGTATCTCAATCTACAGTAACTTCCAGAATAAAAAGTCTTGAAGAAGAATTAAAAGTAGATTTGTTTTTTCGAGAAGGAAAATCTGTGAGACTTACAGCTACAGGAGAACGTTTTTTTGAGCATGCATTAAAAATACAAGAAATGCTTAGAGCTTGTGAAGAAGATATATCTATTTATAATAAATTTAAAAACTACCTTTCAATATGCGCTCCTGATTCTGTATGGGAGTATACTTTATCAGCTTCTGTTTCCAAATTCATGTCTGAGCATCCTGATACTGCCATGAAGCTAAAATGTGGTTATTCAGAATTTGTAGTACAAGATTTACTTTTAGGTTTAGCAGATGTAGGTGTTATCTTTCAAAAAATATATGGCGACAATGTTGAAATAGAAGATTTTTTCCAAAGCAAATTCCACCTTGTAGCTCAAAAAAATCTAGTTCCTGAGGATGTGACTATAACTCCGGAAAATATACAAATTTACAATCCAATTCTCATAGAATGGGGACCTGAATTTAACGGCTGGTATAACAAATATTATAAAACTCAGATTCACTTTTATGAAATTGACGGAACTTCACTATTTGTAAATATGCTCCTTAACGGACGCGGAATAGGATTTCTTCCTGACCGAATAGCCAAGAATTATATTGCCTCCGGCCAACTTGAAAGTTTAAGCTTTCAACATTCAGACACTATACCCGTAGATCATGCTTATATAGTCTTTCTTAAAAAAAACAAGGAAAAAGTAAAAGACCTTTTAGATGCAATAAAAATATAAAATTCAAGTCACAATAATAAAACTCCCGTTATCCGAGAGTTTTACATACACCTATTTTAAATATTCAAGTGCTTTAGGAATCTCTTCTATAGTTTCTACCACTTCTACTCCTGCTCTTTTCAAAATTTCAGATTTTCCTTTCGCACTTTCAGCGGCGCCTCCGACTATAGCGCCTGCATGACCCATTTTTTTCTTTTCAGGCGCAGTATGCCCGCTTATATAAGCTATTATAGGCTTCTTAATATCTTCAATCACATCTACGCAATCAATCTCGTCTGTACCGCCTATCTCACCAATTATAACTATGGCTTTTGTTTCTTCATCATTCTTGAATAACTTTAATACATCTCTGCATGAAGTTCCGAGTATAGGGTCTCCTCCTATACATATAACAGTACTAAATCCGAATCCACCCTCATAAATCAAATTTATCACTTCATAGCTCAAGCTTCCGCTCTTTGATATTATGCCTACATTGCCCTCAATCAAAGGCAGCTGCTCCTCATTGTGTTCTGCTGCACTGGCTTTGCCAGGAGATACGACTCCTGCTGAATTAGGTCCTATCAGCCTTACACCATGAAGCTTCGCATATTGTATCATTTCCATTGCATCATGCACAGGTACTTTATCAGTATATGCCCATATGGTTTTAATCCCTGCATCTACTGCTTCCATAACAGCATCTTTCACAAATTTAGCAGGTACGGCTACAAGTGAGGTATTGGCTCCGACTTTTTCAACTGCTTCATGTACGAAATTAAATACTGGTACACCAAACACGTCACTTCCGCCCTTTCCGGGTGTAACTCCACCTACTAAAGTATCATAATATTTGCTCATTCTCTCTGCAAAAGTTCTCCCAGTGGTCCCTGTTATGCCCTGTATTATAATTTTAGAATCACGATCTACTATAATTGCCATTTACCTCACCTCCTTCGCTTTACGAAGCGCTGCTTCTATTGCTTCATCATAGGATTCTGTAATATATATATTTGTATCTTTTAGTATTTTTTTTGCTTCTTCGGATTTCCTCCCCTTACACCTAAATACAACGGGGACTGTTTTAGATGATTCTTCAAAAGCTTTTTTTATTGTTCTTGCTTCATAATCTAATCTGCCGGCCTGCATATATTCATTTATCAGAATAGTCTTAGGATTTAGTGTTAAAAGTAACCTAAATGCACCTGCTGCATAATCAGAAAGTTCTTCATCTGCACTATCTGATGGTAAAGTACCAAGATCTATAATAGCTCTAACACTTCCGCCTCGCCCTGCTATGCTATCAGATGTAGCCATAGACACTCCCGCTCCTGCTCCTATAACAACGATGTCTCCATCCATTTCTACCGCGGTAACATCATAATCTGCCATGTTTTTCTCAAACTCTGTCAAATCGCCTGCTTTCATATCATCTGACTTAAGAGATTCATCTACATTCCAGTCATCTAAAATTATCTTAGAATCTAAGGCAATTAAGCAATCATCATTTGCTCTGGCAAGAGGATTGATTTCAAGCATTTGCATCTGCTTTTCTGTAAACAAATCATAACACTTATATATAACTTCTTTCAGAGCATTATCTCTATCGAGACCATAAGGGAAGAGAAGTTTTTTAATCATATATTCTTTTAAACCTATGAGCGGATTTACATCTACTAAAGTTATCTTATCATGCGATACGGATTCAATATCCATACCGCCCTGATCAGTAAACATCATAGTGAATAATTTTTTCTTTCTGTCTATAAAAACGCTAAAATAATATTCTTCTTTTATATCACAGAGACTTTCTATCAAAATTTTTTCAACTTTATGTCCTTTTACTGTCATTGATAAAATTTCTTCTGCTGCCTTTTTTACTTCACTGTCATTGCAGCATTTTTTAATCGCACCAGCTTTTCCTCTTCCCCCTGTAAGTACCTGTGCTTTAACAACACCACCGTTCTCAAATTCTAAAAGTTCATCTGTATTTGAAGCAAGAAAGCTATCAGGTACAGGAATTCCTGCCTCCTTAAACATTCTTTTTCCTTGATATTCAAATAAATTCATATTCACTCTCCGTTCTTTAATCGGCTAAAATGCCCAGTTTGTTGCTACACCTACTGCAAGAATTATGAATGTCCATGCTGTCCATTTCAAGAACATAGGCAGTACGAATTTAAACCATTTATCATATGAAATGCCTGCAATTGCTAAACATGCCAAGGTTGTAGGATGTGTAGGTATTATCATATTGCCAAAGTAATCAGCAGCAGTAAATGCATGGACTGCCACTTGTCTTGATAATTCAGATAAATCAGCCAGCGGCGTCAAAATCGGCATCATTACCATAGCCTGACCGGTAGATGATGGTACAAAGAAGTTTACAATTATCTGAGAAATATATATTCCCCAAGCTGCAAAAACACCGTTCAGATGGCTGAGTGGTATAGAAATGGCATACACTATTGTATCCATTATCTGTCCTTCACTGATAACAAATATTATTGCTCTTGAAAGTGCAAGCAATATCGCAGCTGATGCCATGGAAGCCGCATGCTCTAAAAATATTTTAACTGTTTCATCAAATGAGCCTTTATTATTAATTAATCCTGCAATTATTGCCATTCCGAAAAATATTGCAGACATATGCTCAAACCACCAGCCCCATGAATATACACCTACTGCCATAAGGGCAATGCCTAAAACTAATATTAAGAGTGTAATTATTCTTGGAGATGTCATTTGATATGAAGCTAAATCTATTGTCTCTTTTTCTATCTTTTCCTCATCTATTTTTAAAGTCTGATCAGCTTTATCAAACTTTACACTTCCCATATCCTCCCTTTTTTTCCTTTCCTTGTGTCCATAAGAAAGAACATGATGAATAGATATCATAACAGCACCTACACAGCCTATAGTTCTAAGTCCCATGCCTGACAATAGCTCTACGCCTGCAACACTTTGTGCAATCATTGTGTTGAACGGTCCTATTATGGCAAAACCGCCTGCACCATATATACCTAAAAGCAATACTGCAACCGCCGTTATCTTATCATATCCAAGAGACAGCGCTATAGAAACCAGCAGTGGAACAAACACTATTAACTCTTCAGCCATGCCAAGAAACGTAGATGCAGCACTAAACAAAAGCATTAGTATCACGAATATTATATCGCTTCTGTTGCCGACTCGCTTGGCTATTGCTCCTATTCCTGCATGAATGGCCCCGGATTGTATTATTACGCCCATAGAGCCTCCTATTATAAATACTATAGCAATTATGTCAACTACATCTAAAAATCCCCAATAAGGTGCTTCCAGTAATTTGGACGGTGAAATAGGGGTCTGTTCTATATAATGAAAAGACCCTGCCACTACACCCTCTCTTCCAGTTGCTTCATTTATTTCTCTGTCAAATTGACCTGCAGGTATTATGTATGTGAGTATTCCCATAACAAGAACGACTATCAACAGTAGAGTTGCTGTATTAGGGAACTTAAACCTTCTCTTCTTTCCCATCGCTATTCTCCTTTTTTATGCGGTGAAATATGCCGTTTATAATCAGATTATTTTTGAGCAAACATCTCATCTCTCCAAGCTAAAGCGGCTTTTACGCCTTGCTCATCAACTATACGGTTAAACTCAATTACTTCAGGCGTCTTAAGGACTTTAAAATATAGAGCCAAATCCACCCAACTTTCAAGAGAAGTTCTCAATCCTGCTGTTTCAAATATTTTATTTATTCCTCTTTTCTGCATAAACAGTGCAGGCGGTGAAATTTTTATAAGTTTATCTGCCAGCTTTTCAACCTCTTCTTCAAGCTGTTCCTCCGGATATGACCTTGTAATAAGACCTATCTCCGCTGCCTCTTTACCTGTGATTTTTTCTCCGGTTAACAGTAACTCTTTGCCTTTTCTAAGACCGCATACCCACGGAATCATAAGGAATGCAGGATTTTCCCCAAACTGTATTTCAGGTTCTCCAATAAGCAAATCATCGGAACCTATCAAATAATCACAAGGAAGTGCCAGCTCACAAGCTCCTCCCAAGCAATATTTATGAAGCTGTGCAATAAAAGGCTTGCTTGAATTCCATATCTTCCATCTGTTATCATTAGAAACACCAATTTCTTTTCTTTCCTTCAATATAGTTATATCGCTCTCATCTTGGCCAAGATCATAACCAGCTGAAAACGCCTTTCCATTTCCCTTTAAAATTACTACTCTTATTTCATCATCTGCTTCAATTTCATCAAGTAATCTGCCTATTCTTCTATACATATCCATTGACAACGCATTGAGTTTTTCCGGTCTGTTTAAAATCAAATATGCCTTATGTCCCTTTTTTTCAAGTAATACCTGTTCCATAGTATTTCCTCCCTTTTTTCTGACTTTGAATTAACTTGCAGCGCTGCTTTATTAATAAAAGTATAGCCTAATGAACTCTACCATGTAAAATGATTAAAATTAATCAAATCCATTTGATCTATCAATGGATAATCTACAATAATATATTTTCAAGCATAACAAAAGACACTTTCCAAAATCGGAAAGTGTCTTTACTTGCTTCTATAACAACAATTGTATAAAAAACCCCACCATCGGCGTCAATATTTTACCTGTCACTCTAAAAATTATAAGAATCATCAATATATAAAAACCATTATTATAAACGGTATAATACCAATTGTACTTTCGCAGATTAAAGATTTGTGTAACGATACCAAATCCATCAAGCGGAGGTACCGGCAGCAGGTTAAAAATCATCAAAACTAGATTTATAGTCATCATATAATAAAGCACATAAAACAATGTTTCACTTACACCATATATGTATCCGCCTGTATGATTTATTAGCAGTTTGATGGCTCCCGCAGAAAGAGCTGCAATTACAAAATTCATGACAACACCTGCAATAGACACAAGTATCTCATCCACTCTTCTGTGCTTGTAATAAGACGGATCTATCTGAACAGGTCTGCCCCATCCAAACCCTGCAAAGAACAATGCTAAAAATCCTATTGGGTCTATATGACGAATAGGATTCAGTGAAAGTCTTCCCTGAAGTTTTGGAGTAGGATCACCAAGCCAATGTGACACATATCCGTGCGCCGCTTCATGAAAAGTCAATCCTATTATTATGCCCGGAAGCATCAATATCTGATCTATAAACCACTGCCCGATGCTTTGAGTAGACGAAAGCATATTATTGATAAGCAGCATAAGTATTATTATCAACAAGGCAGGATTTATATTTTGAAACATTCCTTTAAATTTTTCTTTCATCTTTTTCCCCTTTTTCAAAAATAATAAAACTATTTTAGCACATTTTTATCAGTTATAAAATAATATATTGTAAGAAATAAGGCTTATTTGCCTAACTGAAAGGTGGTTTTTTATGAATACATCTCTTGTTTGCATTGACGTTTATACGGTAAACGAAGGAGATACACTTTACTCCATTGCAGAAAAATATGATTTGCCTGTCAGCTTACTTATGAGGGTTAACGGAATAGATAATCCATATAACCTTCAAATAGGTATCAGACTGTGCATACCGGGTACTGAAGATCAGCTGCCTCAGGCTCCTGAAAATTGTAATCAGACACATACAGTAGTGCCTGGAGATACGCTGTACTTAATCGCAAAAAAACATAATATCAAGCTTGATAATCTCATGAGAGCAAATCCAAATATCGACCCATACAATCTACTTATTGGTACAGAACTTTGTATACCAATGTAATAAAATAATTTGTACAGCAAACAAATAAAGGGAGCTTATACGCTCCCTTTATTTGTTTCCCATCTTTAAAACACAGTAATTAATATTTTATGTTAATATTTTAAGCATTATAGTAATCATGTTTATAAAAATATTTATAATGGTTACTCGTTGTAGTTGAACTTGCACTAAACGAAATAGAAATCAATTGATTTATTCCAGCATTTACACCAATTCCACCGGAAGAGGACGTTGTTCCATTATTATAAAAATCGCCATTTATAACATACTCTATTTGCTGTGTGCTTCGCAGCCATACTTTTATAGTACCTTGAAATTGTTTTGACATTTTGAGGTTAGTACTTGACCTAACAAGCTCTACATTATATATAGATAGTATATTGTAAAAGTTGCCGCCAGCAGCAACTTGACAATAAAATTCAAGTTGTGGTTTATATGTACTAGTGACATAGATACACAACCCTTGTAATATACATTATATCTCTTCTTAATTGATTTTCTCTTACCTCATCAGGTAAACTTGCTAATGCCTCACTATAAGTAATATGATTTTTTTAGCAATATCACTTACCATTTCATCAAATGTCATTAATTCTTCTGCCCTTTCAGGATTTTTTGATAACTCAGCTAAAGAAGTTATACCTCTCATTTGATTACTTGTATTTTGTGTATTTGCATAAGTAGGTAGAGAAAAACAACTAAAAATTATTATAAAAATTAAAAATTTTCTAATCTTCATATCTATTTCGCCTTCCATTTCAACGTAAATCCCCATATCGTTAAAACAATTCCAAAAATGCGAAATGATGGTATTATTTCTTTAAGTCTCATTTCACTATACCTGTAATCGAATATAGAGAAATCTGAATTTACTATGTTCATCAAAAAATCAGGTACAAAAGGAGCAAGCAAAATTATAACTAAACCAATTAAAATAAATTTATTTGTACTTATTTTTTCTTTCATTATTCACACTCCTTCACTATAAATACTTATTTAATCAATAGACACTTAACCTACAATAATTTTAAAACATTCATCCATCTCACCCCTCCTTATACAAAAACGCATAGGCTCTTTAATTAGCCTATGCGTCTAATTTATTTAATCAATTATACTGTCCTTTTCTATTTATGCTATTAAATAACTCATAAAAGCAATAAGCCAATTACTTTCTGACAATTTAATTTATTCATATAATAGCAAATATTATTTGTTATTAAAATAACATACTTTAATGATTCTGTCAACACTTCCAATCATCTAATAAACAACACCTGTGTTAGAGTCTGAATACTCCTTTACTCTGGTTTGATATGCATCCATTGCCGCTTCTTCATACGCTAAATTTGCATCTTCGATTTTTAAAATTTCACGCATAAACCATTTAGTAAACGGCGGATTCAAAATCAGCAGCGGTCCTATTATATATGTTCCAAAGAAGTTATTTACTCTTATACCCTCTTCTTTAACCTCAGGGTTTAGTCCAACTCCTCTATCTGTCATAAATAAATATTTATCTGTGATATCTCCATAACCGTAGCCGAATACACTCTTAAACCCTACTATTTTTATCGGCTCTGTCCCTGCATTAAAATCTCCTATATACAAAGAGTTGAATCGCTTTCTTGCCTTTCTCTTAGCAGAAAAATCTATAATGCCAAGCCCATCACAAACTTTAATTTCCTCTTCTATTATTTCATTGGCAAAGATTTCAATTGCATTACCCGTTATCAAAAAATTAACACCCGAATCTATACAATCTTTTATATTATCCTTGTATTTTGACAGAGTTTCTATGGCCAATACTTGTCCTCTTTCTGTAGTAGTTCCCATATATATTAAGTCAGGTCTTTCTTTAACAAAAAGAGGTTCGTCTTTTAAGCTGGTATTGACAATTTCAGCGCCTGGGATGCACCTGCTTAAATAAGTTATATTGGCTAAATCTCCATATAAATTGCATATTTCAGGAAAAAGAACTTCTATTTTCATGCAGTCTCACCTCTTTCCAAAATGGCCTTTTCAATATTATTGGCCACATTATTACACAAAGTTATGGAATCTGTACCATATAAAATGTATATATCAGATTTTTCGTAAAACTTTAAAGCTTTATAAGAATCAATTTCACGTTCTACAAAAGAAATTCTATCATCTTCTATTCCTGCCAGTTTAAGGCGAAGATAATAATCCTTTGCTCTCGGTCCTGTAACTACTATATTTTTAATGTTATCTCTGTTTAAAAACTCAAAATCAGCATCATAAAGCCAGCATATATTTTCTGACCAATGCTTGCTGTCGCCCAAGCTGTTCATCATAAGAACAAGCTCTTTATCTCTGGGTCTTCCCGCTATATAATCAAAAGCTCTTGAATTTCCAAGTGAGTTTTTATCTTTTGCCATCTGTTTTATTATTCTGTGTTCACCCACTTCTTTTACATCAAATCTGCTCTTAACTATCTCTATCTTTTCAAGCATATCTTCAATTTCTTCATGAGTGTATCCAAGCTCTCTGAACAAAGCCACAATAGCTACTACATTATAAATATTAAAAACGCTGTCATTAAGCAGTCTATAGCTATATACTCCGTCTGATTCGGCAATATCTACAGTCATATTTTCAAGATCAACATTTTTTCCTTCGTAATCACATTTTGGCGACTCAAAACCGCAGTTTTCACAATACGCTTTTCCTATATGATGATATCTTAGATGTTTGTACTTTAAAATACTGCTGCATTTAGGACATATCCTAAGATCATTAACTAAGTTTATACATTCTTCTACATCAGTATCAAGACTTTCTATCCCAAAATATTTTCTCTCATTGGACGGCGCAATGCTTGATGCGATTAAATCATCTCCGTTTAATATAAGCTTGGTCTTTTCCTGCATTTCTTCTGTTAAAATTCTTCCTATATATTCAGGATGACCGTTTCTCATAATTGAATCTCTTGTAAGATTATTTATAAGAAGTACATCCGGTTTAATGTTTGGAAAAATCAGCGGCGCAGATCTTTCATCTATTTCCAGAAGAGCTGTGTCATATTTTGGTTTTCCGAAAATACCTACTCCAAGGGCAAAAGCAGAAGCTATGCCGGTATTGATGTTAGAACCAAGACTGTTATTTAAAACAGATTTGCCTCTGGTGCTGAACATATCTATAGCCAAATTACAAATTGTAGTCTTACCGTTTGTTCCTGTAACGCCTATTATCTTCTTAGGTTTTTTAACAATTTTTAAAAAGTCGGGACATAATTTAAGAGCAACTACTCCCGGGAAATTAGTTCCGTTATGTCTTGTTATTTTAAGTGCTATAACTGACAGCTTTGCTGCCCATAAAGCTATAAAGAATCTGACTTTACTCATTTCTTCTCATCCTCTTAACACTTGAATTCCGGAATAAGTTCCTTTATCTTAGGCATTATTCCTATACCTCCAGGAGTCTGCCCTGGAAGCTGCCAAAAGTCATGAGCACAATAGTTATTTCCTTCAATTATGGCAGGACCGTTAGGTGTTATGGCTACATCCCAGCCAACATACCTCATCTGAGGTATCTCAAGAGCTGCTTTCTTTACCATTTCGACAGCCTCTTTCATAAACGGCACTCTATATCCTATAAGAGGAGTATGACTGTAAGGATGTTCTGTATAATGAACTCCTGCTGTAGTATCTCCTGAATGTGCAGGATACAAGAACTCACCTGTTTCTACATCTACAGGTCCGTGCAGACCATAATTGTCCACAACTCTGCCGTTTATACCCATCTTAAAAACAGCGTATACACAGTGAGGAACGCCCTTACCGTCTATCATAGTTATCATTCTCATAGTATTTACCGAGAACGGATAAATTTTAGCTATGTCAGGATGGTTCTCTATTACGTCCTCAATAGTTGCAAATCCCTTGTCCCTAACATACTTAACAAAAGCGTCAGCATCTTCAAAATTCTTAGTCTCAAGAGATTCACACCCTATTCCACAGCTTAAGTCTTTCATCTTGGCAAAAACTTTATTTCTGGTCTTAAAGAATTCCTTTATATCATCATCTGTAGCAATCTCAAGATCCAAACACTCTCTTCCTATATACTCCTTAAACCTTTCGTTGAACTCATTTTTATTATCAAAATAATGAGCGTAATCATGGTCATTCATAAACATGATAAACTTCTTACTTCTCATTCTGGTCATATAAGTATTACGCTGTTTATGATTTAAATTCCAGAATTCGAAGATAACATAATCGTTATATCCAGAGCCATAACGCAAAGTACAGTTAGCCATATCAAAAAATATAGCTATCTTATTTTTTCCTGATCTTTCGTGAGCATTATTTAAAACTTTAGAGAACTTGCTAAAACTTGCTCCCTTTAACACTCTCATATAATATTGCAGTCTGTTTTCCATTTATATAAAGCCTCCTTAAAGTACATCTGCCAAAAGTCTTGAAAAGACCTCTTTGATTCTTATAATTAAATTTCTTTTATTATACTGGGCAAGAGTTAGCTCATGAGATTTAAGCATGTCCTGCTCAAAAGTGCTCTCCATCTGCCCTGCAAATTCATTGTCAAATATAAAAGCATTAGTTTCAAAATTCAATCTAAAACTTCTATTATCAAAGTTAGTAGATCCCACACTTCCTACTTCACCATCAACCACCAAAGTTTTTGCATGAAGAAAACCATTGTCATATATCCATGCTCTGGCTCCTGAACGCAAAAGTTCTCCTATATATGAGTATGTAGCCCAGTATACAAACGGATGATCCGGCATACATGGAATCATAATTCTCACATCAACTCCTGACTGCGCCGCCATCTTCAAAGACTCTAAAATACTCTGGTCAGGAACAAAATAAGGTGTCTGAACATATACATTTTTTTCTGCATAAGTTATCATTTTCATGAATCCACGTTTAACTTCTTCTTTAGGGTCTTCCGGACCGCACGAAACTATCTGAACACCTTTTGTTCCAGCTTGTCCATTGCTGAAAGCTGTAGGAACCGCTTCTATCTTTTCTTTTGTCGTAAATCTCCAGTCCAATATAAATCTGGCATTTAAATCATATACAGCTCCGCCTTCTATTCTTATATGTGTGTCTCTCCAGTATCCGAATTTCTTTTTTTCTCCCACATATTCTTTAGCTACGTTATATCCGCCTGTATATGCTATTTTATTATCAATTATGGCTATCTTACGATGGTTTCTGTAGTTAAGCTTTAATCCCAAAAATATAAATTTAGGCTTGAAGAAATAACCTATTTTGCCTCCAGCCTTAAGATAGTCTCTCAGTATGCTTTTAGTTATGTATCTGCTGCCGAGAGCATCTACAAGAAGTCTTACCTCAACACCATCTTTCGCTTTTAGCGTAAGCTCATCTATAAACCTTCTTCCTATCTTATCCCTCTTTATTATAAAGAACTCTATATTTATATTTTTTTTAGCTTTTCTAATATCCTCTATAAGCGACTCCAACATTTCTCTTCCGTCAGTTAAAGATGTCACTTCATTATCTTGTGTATAATATGACTTTCCATATACATGATTGAGTTTAATCAAATGCTTCCACTTTTCTGTACTTTGACAATTAAACTCATAAGTGCCCTCATCCATGCTGAACATCTGTTTTTTAAGAGCATTGCTGGTTATACGTTCTTCTTTCTCCGTCATCCTATTTAATTTTCTTCTGGAAATATTCTGATTCAGTACCAGATAAAAAATAAACCCTATACCGGGAAGGAATGTAAGCGCCATTACCCATGCAAGTACTGCTGATGGTGACTTTCTCTCATTGAATATAACTGCAATAATCAATAATGCATTTATTACATACAGCGTCATAGTTGAACTAAAAATACTTGTAATAGAGTCTGTAATAAAATTCCAAATGCTTTCCATAAATCTTCCCCGTAATTGTAGTTGTAACTTATCTGCTAAAAGTTCTTTTAGGCAGCCCATAAGTCACAGCAAATATTATACCACTATTTACGCTTTAATGCTATAAAAATTCCTATAATACATAATCCTGTAAATACATAAAAGCATGTATGAATTGTGCTCATAATAGTTTCAGGTGATGCCTGATTGAGAGAAGAACTACCCATATATGCGCCTACTACCACCGTTACTATTGCCATACTCGTAGTATGACCTATAGAACGCATTGTAGCAAGGATTGAAGATGCAACACCGTAATTTTCTTTTTCTGCTGATGCCATGACAGCATTGGTATTAGGTGAAGTAAATAAAGCAAAGCCAAGGCCTGACAAGGATAAATTTAATATTACTCTTATCAGACTGCCTTCTTGAGGCAAAAATGCAAACAGCAAAAGTGCTGCCGCACAAAATCCCATGCCTATAGACGACATTATATAAGGAGAATGTTTGTCCGATAATCTTCCTGAAACAGGTGATAAAACTGCCATTATCACAGGTGAAACTATCAAAATTATCCCGGCAGTCTGAGAATCATATCCCATTATTACTTGCAGATATATTGAAATTAAATAGCTTATGGCAAATGTAGCACCATAATTCAAAAGTGCCGCAAAATTGGAAAAGGCATAAGATAAATTTTGACCAAAAATTCTGACATCCATTACAGGCTCTTCTTGTACAAGTTCAATACGAATAAACAAAAAAAGTAAAATCACTCCGCCTGCAAGAATATACGGTCCCATTTTTGATGTAGTAACAGTAGATAAGCCATACATGAGAGCTACTATTGCCAGAACATATAATATATTTCCTTTCCAGTCCATACTTTGCTTAAATTTTTCTTTCTTTTCTTCCGGAAGTTTTCTGATTGCACCATAAAAAGCCACTGCGGACACTGCCGCTGCGGCAATAAAAACAGATCTCCATCCAAAATTATGATTCAAAAATCCTCCTAGAACAGGTCCTGCCGACAATCCTACATAAGTTGAACTTGTAGAGTATCCAAGGACTCTGCCTCTCATTTTTTCATCAAAAGCTCCGACAAGAATGGCTATATTAGTACTAAAAATCATTGATGCCCCAATCCCCTGACCAAGGCGAGATAGTATAAGCATCCACATCCCACCGGAAAAAACTCCTATAGCAGAGCAAATACCGAATATCATAATTCCTATCCAAAGTATCTTTTTTCTCTGAATTATATCGGCAATTCTTCCAAAGGGAACGGCCAGTGCCGCACAGGTCAACATATAAACCGTTATTACCCATCCTACAGTTGCGGCACTTATACCGAAATCTTTTTCTATGTTGGGAACTGATAAGTTAAGAGCACTTCCCATAAATGTAGTTATAAAAGATGTGACTACAGAGACAAAAAGAACGCTTCTCTGCTGTGGTGTATATTTTTTCTTTTCCATATCTAATATTATACACACTTGTCAAAAAAGTAATACTATGTACTTAAAGTATGATACAAATAAAATAATCTTTTCCTTCATCACTTATTTTTTGTAAAGATTTTTGAACTTTCACTCTAAGTGCATCGGGCACATCATTTACTTTACTCTCCATCTGTTCTGTCACCATCTCACGAAGTGACTTGCCAAAAAGATTTGTTTCCCAAATATCTTCTCCTCCATTTTCAAATTGTTCTGTAAGAGAATGAGCCAAATCTTCAGACTGACTTTCCGTTCCTACTACAGGAGAAACTTCTGTAGAAATATCTGTCTTTATTATGTGCAGACACGGTGCTTTTGCCTTCATTCTTACTCCGTACTTATTGCCTTGTTTAAATACTTCCGGTTTTTCCAAAACCATTTCAGTCAGCTTAGGCGCTACAATACCATAATCAAAGTTATTAACCTGCTCCAAAGCTCCCTTTATATTGTCGTATGCTATTTTTGCCTTGGAATATTCCTTTAAAAGAACAAAAAGCTGTCTGTCATTTTCCACAGTAGCATTCATAAGTTCTTCGATAACTTTATAGTAAAGCGCTGCATCAAGTCTAGGTTCCAAAACCACAAGTCCGCTTGACATATCAGCCCTTACGACTTTTACATCTTTTATGATTTTACCGTCTGCAATCATATTGCAGCTTTCTACCACCTGACCTATTGTTTCGAAGGCTCCCATCCATTCTTTAACTCTGTCTATTATAGTAGATTTTATCCAGTGCTCATCGGAAATAGCATCTAGATAGCCAGGCATCTTAAACTGAATCTCACATGCAGGAAATTGATTTATAAGTTTATCGAACATTTCTTCAAAATTCTCTTCTGTCATACGCTGACAATTAGTAAGCATAACAGGAATGCCATAATGATTTTCCATTTGCTTGGCTATTTCCATGCTTTTAGGGCTTTGAGGCGTAGCTGAGTTAAGTATTATTACAAAAGGTTTATGTAACTCTTTAAGCTGTTGTATGGTTTTTTCTTCTGCTTCTAAAAAACTACTTCTCGGCAACTCTCCAAAACTTCCGTCTGTAGTCACCACCACACCTATTACAGAATGTTCACTTATAACCTTTTCCGTTCCTATTTCGGCAGCTTGGCTAAAAGGAATTTGTTCATCAGACCACGGAGTATGAACCATCCTTTCCTTTCCCTCTTCTTTGTCGCCAAGAACTCCGGGAACCATATATCCTACACAATCTACCAGCCTAACATTAAATCCCGCTCCGCTTTTTGTATTGATCTGAACTGCTTCCGGAGGAATAAATTTTGGCTCTGTTGTAGTAATCGTTTTGCCTTCTCCGCTCTGTGGCAGTTCGTCCATTATTCTGGTTTTTTCATATGGATTTGCCATGTGAGGAAAGACAAGTATATCCATAAATCTCTTTATGAAGCTGGACTTGCCGGTTCTTACAGGTCCGACAACGCCTACATAAATATCTCCTCCCGCTCTGGTTCCAATATCCCTATAGATATCTGTATTTATCATATAATCCCTCCTAGAATATTTTTACTGCTATACAAAATATATGTCACTTGGGGGTGTTTATGCCCGTAAGTCCGAAAAAAAGAGACTATCACATGTCAAAATCATGTAATAGTCTCTTTAATTTTACAATCTTGCCAAATACTGACCTTTTCGCCTTTCAAGCTCTGAATCATAAGCCAAATCTCCGCCCTTATGGAGTTCTTTAAGGTAAGCATGATGATTTCCAAGTATATTCCTGTCCTTATCACTTAATATGAGCAGTGCAATATTGGAACACTGGTCTGCAACCCTTTCTAAATTTGTGAGCACATCTATGAATACTATTCCTGTAGCTGTACTGCATCCGCCTTTCTTCAAACGTTCTATATGTCTGTCTTTCAACTCTAAAACCATATCATCTATTACTTCTTCAAGCGGCTCTATTTTTCTTGCCTCATCGCTGTCCATATTTGCAAATGAAGATACAGTAATATCTGTAATTTCAATAACTGCTTCTTCAATTATATCAAGTTCCCGTCTTGCATCTTCCGAAAACTCAAGTTTACCTTTTGATATAGCCTGTGCCGCCTCCATTATATTTATGGCATGGTCTCCTATTCTTTCAAAATTAGTGGAAGTCTGCATAAACGAGTTTATCTTCTTATTGTCAGAATCCGTCTCTACATTATTTGAAAGATTAACTAAGTAATTATCCATAGCATCCGTAAACAAGTCGATATTGTCTTCGTTGTCATTTATGACATTCACTCGTTCCTCATCGTATACCTTTAATAATTTGCAGCTACGTTTAAGGTTTTTAAGTGCTACAAAGCCCATATGAGCTATAGCTTTATTAGCTTCTGAAAGAGCCATCTCAGGTACAGCATAGAGTTTATCATCAGGTACTGCCAAATCAGCTTTATCTTCCTCATCTCTAACATCAGGTTTAATTATAGCCAGTGAGAGTTTAACAAGAAGTCCGGCAAAAGGTATCAGGGCAATTGCTGTCACAAGATTAAACAGAGTCTGGAAATTAGCTATTCCTCCACTGTTTACAGCGCTGTCCCAAAGATCCGGTAAACCTCCCATAACCTTTATAATAGTCATAACTATCATGAACAGAACCGTTCCAAGCACATTAAAAGCTATATGAACTATACCAGTTCTTTTAGCATCTTTTGATGAGCCTATTGAACATACCAGTGCAGTCGTAACACATGTTCCGAGGTTTATACCCATTATAATAGGATAAATAAGATTAAATGTCATAGCTCCAGTGACTGATAATGCCTGAATCATACCAACCATAGCAGAAGAGCTCTGAATTATAACTGTAAGCACCAAACCTACAAGTAAAGCCAATATAGGCTGATCGCTGAATCTTGACATAATATCTAAAAACTCTTGGGATTCAGACAGAGGCTCTACGGCTGCTGTCATATTCATAAGTCCCGAAAACAGGATTCCGAATCCCATGAATATTTCTCCTGTAGTCTTGCTGTTGCCTGCTTTAACAAACATTATCAAAATTATTCCAACAATCAAGGCTATTGGTGCAAGGGTCTGAGGTTTAAAAAATTCCAATATAATATTCCCCTCAGAATTGATATCCATAAGTCTTATTATTTGAGCTGTAATAGTAGTTCCTATATTAGCTCCCATTACTATACTTACGGCTTGTTTTAAATTCAAAATCCCTGCGGAAATCAGTCCTACAGTTAATACTATGGTAGCAGTCGAACTTTGGATTACAGCCGTTACAAGCATACCTGTAATAACACCGAAAACTATGTTTTGGGTAGCCTTCCCAAGCACTTTTTTCAAAGCGCTTCCGGAAGCATTTTTCAATCCGTCTCCCATTACTTCCATTCCGTACAGAAACATTGCAAGACCACCCAAAAGAGTGATACATGAGAAAATATCCATTTTTCTATCCTTTCTTTGAATAAGCAAATATTACTATTTTGTATTTTTAATTATTTCTCCTGTAAGGCTAAAAGTATTTGCTCCTGTAATCTTTACAGGAACTATACTCCCATCAACAATATCTTTACCTATAAGATTCACGAGCTTAAAACTATCAGACCTGCCTTCATAAGTCCCGATTTTATTTCTGCTCACACTATCTATCAAAACATCTACAGTTTTACCTATATAACCTCTGTTTTTACCGGCAGAAGATTCATTTATAACATCAACTAGCCTATTAAACCGTTGATGCTTAACTTCCTCCGGTATCTGATCCTCTCTTTGTGCTGCCGGCGTACCTTTTCTGGTTGAATAAAGGAATGTAAATGCCGAATCATACTGAACCTGTCTTGCCAAGTCCAGAGTATCTTCAAAATCTGCTTCTGTTTCCCCGGGAAATCCCACTATTATATCTGTAGAAATAGCTATCTCAGGTACAGCTTTTCTTATCTTTTCAACCAGTGACAAATAAGCTTCTCTTGTATACTTTCTGTTCATTTCCTTTAGAACCTTATCTGATCCGGATTGAACGGGCAAATGTATGTATTTGCAAAGTTTATCACATTTTTTAAAAGCCTCTATAAGCTTGTCCGACAAATCTTTAGGATGACTTGTCATAAATCTTATCCGCTGGATGCCGTCTACTTCATTTAACATGTATATTAAATCTGTAAAATCAGCTCCCTCGCCCTTATATGAGTTTACATTCTGCCCGAGCAGAGTTATTTCTTTAACCCCATCTTTTGCTAATGCGTAAACCTCTTTAACTATGTCAAAAGGATTGCGGCTTCTTTCTCTACCTCTTGTATAAGGAACTATACAGTAACTGCAAAAGTTATTACAGCCATACATTATATTTACAAAACTCTTATGTTTAAAAAGCCTCTTTGCCGGTAAGTCTTCTACAATCGCATCTCTATCTTCCCATATCTCAAGCTGTTTTTTCTTTTCTTTATAAAGATTGTCTAAGAGGTTTGGAAGTTTATGAAGATTGTGCGTGCCAAACACCACATCTACCCAAGGATATTTTGACTTCAATTGATCTACTATGTGCTGCTGCTGCATCATACATCCGCATACGCATACGGTAAATGCCTCTTTTTCCTCTGTTTTTCTGCGTTTAAGTTGTCCCAATGTGCCAAAAAATCTTTTATCAGCATTTTCTCTTATACTGCATGTATTAAATATTACAATATTTGCGGTGTCCCTATCTTCTACAGGCTCGTACCCTTTTTCTATGAGCATTCCTGCCATGATTTCAGAGTCATGTTCATTCATCTGACATCCAAATGTTGTAATATGAAAAGTCTTTTTCTCAGTCAAATTCTTCTCCATTCCAACACATATCTATATATGCATTTCATTTTTTGTCTTTCTGCCCATGAGCAGCGATACTGCTTCAAGCGCATCTATTTCTCCCTTTATCATTTGGCATATACACTCTGTAAGAGGCATTTCAATATTATATAACTTAGCCAATTCATACGCCGCTTCTGCCGTTGATATACCTTCAACTACCATTCCGACTTTTTCTACAGCTTTATCTGTGCTTATACCTTCTCCCATTAAAATTCCGCATCTACGGTTTCTGGAATGCATACTCGTACAAGTTACAATCAAATCACCTATTCCGGTAAGACCTGAAAAAGTATTCATATTCGCACCCATTGCAAGTCCAAGTCTGCACATTTCTGTTATGCCTCTTGTCATTATAGCAGCTTTTGCATTATCTCCAAATCCCATTCCGTCAGATATACCTGCACCAAGGGCTATGATATTTTTTAATGCTCCTCCAAGCTCTACACCTATTATATCATCATTGGTATACACCCTGAATCTTTCAGTATTAAATACTTCTTGAATTTCTTTTGATAATTGATTATCCAAGGAAGCAACGGTAACTGTAGTCGGAAGATTTCTTGCAACTTCTTCCGCATGAGAGGGTCCCGAAAGAGTGACATATTTTATATCGGGAATAACATCCTCGGCCACTTGAGAAAGTCTGAGCAAAGACTTTTTCTCAATCCCCTTTGCAACATTTACAATTGTGCTGCTGCTTTTAATATACTCTCTGGAAGACTCAAGAACACTTCTAAAATTCTGAGCCGGTACAGAAAACACTATAATTTCAGCATTAATCAAAGCAGATTTAAGATTTCCTTCTATATTAAGCTTTTCAGACAGCTTTACACCTGGAAGATAATGAGGATTTTCTCTCTTTTCTCTCATCAAAGCAAGCTGCTCTTCACTACGCCCCCATATTGAAACGTCATATCCCTTATCCGTAAGTAAAATCGCGAGAGCTGTCCCAAAGCTTCCTGCGCCTATAACAGTAATCTTTTTCATAAATAATACCTTTCCTTTTGAAAAGAATAATTCTGCATATAAAGTTTTAAAACATCTTAGGTTCTTCACCCTTTATAAGTCTTTTTATATTTGCACTATGTTTTATAATTACGATTACAGCCATAATAATTCCTATATAGAAAAAATCCGGTTCAAAAAATCTACAGCTTATAGGGAAAGTCACTGCTCCTAAAAGAGAACCTACCGACATACGGCGAGTCCCGGTTAAACCTATTCCAACTATAAGAAGAGTAGCAAGGGCCAAAACCCAGTTGACTGCCAGAATTGCACCGAACGCCGTAGCCACACCCTTTCCGCCTTTAAAACCATAAAGACATGGCCAAATATGACCGCAAAACACTGCTAATGCGCATGCCATCCCGATTATCTCGTCACCAAAATGCGTGCCTAAGAATACAGCAAGCGCACCTTTTCCTATATCTATCACAAGAGTTATCACTGCCGCTTTCTTTCCAAGCACCCTGAGAGCGTTTGTAGTGCCTGCATTGCCGCTTCCCTCTTTTTTAATATCAACTCCGGCCGCTTTTCCAAGCAATATGGAAGGAGAGATATTGCCTATGAAATATGCCAGTGTAACCCATATTACAAATTTTACAACAACCATGTTACTCTCCTTTTTCTCCCTTCTCACGGAAGACAAATTTCACTGATGTTCCCTCAAACCCAAAGCTCTCTCTTATTTTATTTTCTAAATATCTTGCATATGAAAAATGCATCAATTCTCTGTTATTAATCTGAAAACTGAAAAGCGGAGGTTTAACGGCTACCTGCGTTACATAATAAATCTTCAGCCTGCGCCCCTTATCTGAAGGCGGCTGCTTCATCATTGTAGCATCCATAATAAGGCTGTTAAGCTGTCCTGTCGGAACTCTCATCGCTCTGCTTTCAGCAACATATTTAGCCATATCAATAACTTGATTCATTCTCTGTTTTTCTGTCACCGAAATAAATATTATAGGAGCATATGACATAAACTGAAGTTCTGCTTCAATTTCGCGTTTAAAGTCACGCATAGTATTGGTTTCTTTTTCTATTAAATCCCATTTATTAACTGCAACGACAATTCCTTTGCCTGCTTCATGAGCTACTCCTGCTATCTTTTTATCCTGCTCAGTCAATCCCTCAGCCGCATCTATCATCAAGAGGCAAACATCACATCTTTCTATGGCAGCTACAGCACGTATGACGCTGTATCTCTCTACATCTTCGTTAACTTTGCTCTTTCTTCTTATTCCGGCAGTATCAATTAAAATATACTTTTCTCCGTCTTTTTCAAAAGGTGTATCTATTGAATCCCTTGTCGTTCCGGCAATAGGTGAAACTATAACTCGTTTTTCCCCAAGCAAACAATTAACAAGAGACGACTTACCTACATTTGGCTTACCTATTACTGCAATCTTTATTGTCTCTTCATCTTCTTCTCCTGCACCTTCCGGAAAACTTTCTACTATTTCATCAAGTACATCTCCAAAATTCAGCATGTTAGCTGCCGAAATAGGAATCGGCTCGCCAAGTCCAAGTTCATAAAAATCATAAAAATCGTCCGGAAGCTTATGCGGCGCATCTATCTTATTAACCACCAATATAACTTTCTTACCGGTTCTCATGAGCATCATAGCAACTTCTCTATCAGCAGTTGTAAGTCCCTCTTTGCCATCGGTAATAAATAATATAACATCAGCCATATCCATGGCAATCTGTGCTTGCTGTCTCATCTGTGACAAAATTATATCCTGACTTTCAGGTTCAATACCGCCTGTATCTATGAGAGCAAAATGAATCGAATTCCACTCTGCCTCAGCATATATCCTGTCTCTCGTTACTCCCGGCGTATCTTCTACTATAGATACACGTCTTCCTACTATTTTATTAAAAAATGTAGACTTGCCTACGTTAGGTCTGCCTACTATGGCTACTATAGGCTTACTCATCAAAAATTCCTCCTATGAATTCTTCAGGAACAAATTCCTTCAAATCCTCTATGCCTTCTCCAACGCCTATAAATTTTATAGGCATGTCGAACTGATCTGCAATGGTTATTGCAATTCCGCCTTTGGCAGTTCCGTCAAGCTTTGTCAAAACTATTCCCGTAATATCGGTAACCTGACCAAATTCCTGAGCTTGGGATACTGCATTTTTACCTGTAGTTGCATCAAGAACCAGCAAAGTTTCTCTCCTTGCTTCACTAAATTCTCTGTCTATTACACGGTTCATCTTTGCAAGTTCATCCATCAAATTCTTTTTATTTTGAAGCCTTCCTGCTGTATCACATATCAAAACGTCTATATTTTTTGCTTTCGCAGACTGAATGGCGTCATATACCACTGCCGAAGGATCTGCACCTTCTCCATGCTTTACTACATTGACTTCATTTCTCTGTCCCCATATTACAAGCTGCTGGGCAGCAGCAGCTCTGAAAGTATCTGCGGCAGCAAGCATAACGGTTCTTCCTTCCTGCCTGCACTTATATGCCAGCTTACCGATAGTTGTAGTCTTGCCTCCTCCATTGATTCCTATTACAAGTACAACCAGCGGATTTTCACTTGATAATTTTTGCCTTTCTCCTTTATCCACCAGTTCTGTCATAATCTCTTTCAGTGCTTTTGTGACATTTTCAGGATTAGTTATATTGTTATTTTTTATTTTGCTTCTCAAATTCTCCATGATGGTCATGGTAGTATCCATGCCTATGTCTGATGTTATGAGTATTTCCTCAAGTTCATCCATAAGCTCTTCATCCACTTGTGCCCTTGCCATGATGGCATCGCCTATTTTTTCTGAAAGTCTACCAAAAAAAGACTTCTTTTCTGAAAATAACGACATATTTTCCCCTTTCAAATTTTACTTATAAACAGTTTTATACTACAAATTAAAGTTGTCTCCAAGTCTAAGGGAGAGTACTTTGGAAATACCTTGTTCAGGCATAGTAACTCCATATAAAACGTCAGCATGCTCCATAGTAGCCTTTTGGTGAGTAACGATTGCAAACTGGATATCATGGAAATTTCTCAGGTATTTGGCAAATCTGTCTATATTCATATCGTCAAGCGCTGCTTCAACCTCATCCAAAATGCAAAACGGAGTCGGAGTAGTCTTAAGTACTGCAAACATCAGTGCAATAGCAGTCATAGTCTTTTCTCCTCCTGACATGAGGTTTATATTCTGCAGTTTCTTTCCAGGCGGCTGAGCTATTATTTCTATTCCAGACTCTAACGGATTGTCTTCATTATCAAGCCTCAGTTCTGCATGACCGCCTCCGAAAAGTGACTTGAAAATTTCCTCAAAGTTTACCACTACTTTATCAAAATTTTCTTTAAACTTTGATTTTATAGTTTTCTCCATATCATCTATTATGGATTTTAACTGATCCATAGCCTCTGTTATATCACTGCGCTGCTTCGTTAAAAATTCGTATCTTTCTCTTACCTGCGCATATTCTTCAATGGCGCCTATATTAACATCACCAAGCTCTTTTAGCCTAGTCTTAATTTCACGGCTTTCTTTTTGAGCTGCTGACAATGCAAAATCAGCCTTCCTAAATTCTATGGCCTGCAAGTAAGGAATTTCAAACTCTTCCCACAGTCTTTCCTTCAAAGTATCAAGCTGGGTTTCATTTTTTGCAAATTTAATTTCTTCCTGATATTTCTGATCCTGATAAGCATTTATCTTATCGAGAGCAGAAGTCTGCTCCTTTAGCATTTCCTCAAGATTTGCAGATAACTCTGACCTCTTGACAGAAAGTTCAGATATGTACTCTTCTAAAGAATTCTTTTCTTCTGTCTTGAGTTTAACCTTTTCTTCAACATCGCCGGATCCAAATATTATCTGATTTTTCTCCGTTTTTAAATCTTCAAGTGCCTCTTTCTTAGCACCAATTTGCATCTCAAAATCTTCAGTATCGGACATTATTCTTTGCAACATCTGTACAAGATTTTCTTTATTTCCATCCAAGCTGTTCTTTTCTATTCTCACAGCAGTTATGTCTTCTGATGCTTCATCTACATGCTTTTTTGCAATCTCTTGAGCTTCCATAAGACTTGCAATGCTGCTTTGAAGTTCTTCCCCTTCTTTTTGACATATCGCAGCTTCATCTGAAAGTCTTTTTGACATTTCCTCTGCACTTAAATAATCTTTATCTATGGATATAAGCTGTTGTTCTTGCCTTGAATTATTGGCAGTCATATCATCTACAAAAGTCTGCGCTGCCTCGATTCTGGACTTAAGACCTAATACTTCTATCTGAATTTTGTTGAATTCGCTTTCTAATTTTTCAAGTTCTTTTTTACTATTGTCTATTTTATCTGCTGCATCTTTAGCCTCAGTTTGTTTCATCTCAAAATCATTCTCAAGAGATTTGATTTTTTGAGACAAACTATCTATCTCGCTTTTTCTCTCAAGCAGGTTAGCTGTAGCATTTTTATACTTTCCTCCGGTTATTGCTCCGCTGGCATTGACTACTTCACCCTCAACAGTAACAAACCTTACTCCAAAACCTATCTTTTTAGAAAAGTCTATGGCGTTTTGCATATTATCCACTATAACCGTTTTGCCCAAAAGATAATTAAAAATCCCCTCATATTTGCGGTCAAATTTGATGAGATCGCAGGCTATTCCCCTGCATCCGGAAGCAGAAACAATATACTCAGGCAAAGAAGCTTTATTCCCTTTTACAGATTCACAAGGCAAAAATGTCAGTCTTCCCGCTCTATTTTCTTTTAATGCTCTTACCGCATCTTTTGCATTTTCATCTTTTGCACAAACAATATTTTGAAGTGCAGCGCCAAGCGCTGTCTCGACAGCAATCTCAAGGCCAGAAGGAACCTTCATCAAGTCAGCGACAACGCCTTCTATTCCCTTTAGATTATTTTTCATTATAAATCTAACCGCCCCGTTGTATCCTTCGTAGTTAGATTCCATCTCTTCAATTGTTCTCTTTCTTGCATTAAGCTGACCTATCTGTATTTGAAGATGACTGCTCTCTTTATCAAGCTGTCTGTTTCTTTCTGAAAGCCGGCTCAAAGTTTCCTTACAAATCTTTATTTCTGAATTCAATTTTTCTAAATTCTTTTCAGCATTTTCTCTTTCTATTTCATGTTTTTCTAAAGTAACTTTTGAAGCTTCCTCGTTTTCCTTGAGCTGACGGTGTTCTTCCACTATCTGCTGCTTTCTCTGTTTCAGAGATTCTTTATAGCTTTCCATGCTTCTTGCTTCTGAAAGTTTTGAAGTGCTTTGATTATAAAGCTCATACATCCTGTTCTTATTTTCATCTATGGTCTCAAGTAATTTCCCATACTTACTTGTAGCCTCATTGTAATCTTCTATCTTTTCGTTAAGCTTGTCCT
Source organism: uncultured Peptostreptococcaceae bacterium (assembly GCA_910588185.1). Taxonomy (GTDB): domain Bacteria; phylum Bacillota; class Clostridia; order Peptostreptococcales; family Anaerovoracaceae; genus Fimisoma. The sequence goes on along the minus strand of CAJUQR010000002.1, from coordinate 64,631 downwards.
GTACTCGCCCCAAATTCTTTTCAATTTCTGTTTTTTGTACTTCAAGAGACTTAGCATTGCTAAGTTCTCTGTCTTTTTTCTCTGTAAGCACAGCTATTTCATCTTCTATCCTTACATAATCTCTGTCTATAGTTCCAAGACGCTCTGCAGAAAGCTGACTCTTATTTGTAAGTTTATTTATCTCTTCTATGCTTGCAAGAAGCTTGTCCCTGGCTTCATTGCTTAAAAGCTCTAAATTTTCATTTTTTTCTCTGCTTTTATTTATATTTTCATCTAAAAATTTCTTCCTAGCAGAAAGCTCATCAATAGTCTTGGAAAGGCTTTGCATATCATCTTTAACAGACTGATTTGAAGCTTCAAGTCTATCTATGTTTTTAAGAGTTATATTAATCTCCAGCTCTTTAAATCTATCTCTAAGCTCGATATACTCTTTTGCTTTGACGCTGTCGTCTCTAAGACTGTCTATTCTGCCTTCTATTTCTCCTATTATATCGTTTACACGTTCAAGATTAGAAGATGCTGATGAAAGTTTACGTTCTGATTCAGCTTTTTTGCTTTTATAAAGCACAACTCCTGCCGCTTCTTCAAAAATTTCTCTTCTGCTCTCCGGTTTACTGCTTACTATGTCCGAAATCTTTCCCTGACCGATTATTGAATAGCCATCAACGCCTATGCCTGTATCCATTATGAGCTCTCGTATATCACGCAGTCTGCATTGATTGTTATTAATCAAATACTCACTTTCACCTGAACGATACATACGTCTTGTGATTGCCACTTCATTATAATCAATGGGAAGAATACCTTCTGTATTATCTATAACAAGAGTAACCTCTGCCATGCCTCTTGACTTTCTACTTGCGGTTCCTGAAAATATCACTTCCTCCATCTTGCCGCCTCTGAGCATTTTAGGACTCTGTTCACCAAGCACCCACCTGATAGCATCGCTTATATTACTCTTGCCGCTTCCGTTAGGACCGACAATACATGTAACTCCCTCATGAAATTCAATTACCGCCGGCTCTGCAAAAGACTTAAAACCGTGCATCTCCAATCTTTTAAAATACATCTGATGTTTCTCTCCTCTCTAAAGCAGCGATAGCTGCCTTAGCTGCGTTCTGTTCCGCCTCTTTTTTACTCTTTCCCTCTCCTCTTCCGAGAATATTGCCATTACATGAAATATGCACAAAAAATGTCTTATCGTGAGCAGGTCCTTCCTCGCGATCAGTTTCATAACTTATTATGGCGTTCTTATCACGCTTTTGCATTATTTCCTGAACTTCTGATTTAAAATCTGAAAAAAGCTTGCCTGTTTCTGCCTCTTGCAATATATCTTCAAAGGATTTCAGCACAAATTTTTTTGTAATTTCATAGCCTCCGTCCAGATACAAGGCACCTATAACAGCTTCAACCGCATCTGCAATTATTGAACTCTTGCATCTTCCTCCTGTAGTCTCCTCGCCATGACCCATATACATATATCTGCCAAGACCATACTTATTTGCAACTCTTGCAAGAGACTTTTCACACACCACAAGCGCCCTTGTTTTAGTAAGCTTGCCCTCAGACCCTTGCGGAATCTCCTGAAACAGCTCTTCACTTATAATAGCGTCGAGAAAAGAATCACCTAAGAATTCAAGACGCTCATTATCTTGATGTTTTGTATTCTTTTCTTTATTGTAAGAACTGTGTGTCAAAGCCCTCTCTAAATACATTTTGTTCTTAAATTTATAACCTATCTGTTCTTCAAAATCATTAAAATTTATCGTACTCACTTAAAGTAATCTCCTCAATTTCAAGTACTGAATTTTGTATAATATCTACTATTTTGCCTTCCGCATAAGGAATTGCCTTTAATATGGTGTTTTTTACAGCATTCGCACTGGAAGACCCATGCATTTTTACTATAGGTCCCTTAACTCCAAGTATTGGAGCGCCGCCATATTCTGAATAATCAAATTCTTTTTTAAGTCCTTTTATTTTGTCTAATAATAAAGCCGCGCCTATTTTAGCTTTGGTTCCTTCTGTAAACTTCCGTTTTAAAACTTGCAGTATATTCCATGCCATACCTTCTGTAAGTTTTAGCAATACATTGCCGGTAAAACCATCTGTAACTATTACGTCACAGGCACCTTTTGGAACTTCTCTTGCTTCAACATTTCCTATAAAATTCATGTCACTTTGTTCCAGCAAGTTATAAGCCGCCTTTGTAAGTGTTGAGCCCTTTGCCGCCTCTGAGCCTATATTTACAAGACCGACTTTAGGATTAGTCCTTCCTATTACCTTCTCCATATAAATATTGCCCATTATTCCAAATTCCAGTAAGTTATTAGGCTTGCAATCGGCGTTAGCTCCCGCATCTACAAGAAGCGACGGATTGCCTCCTACTATAGGATATATACATGCGAGGGCTGGCCTGTCTATTCCTTGTATTCTTCCAAGTATAAACAATCCTCCTGCAAGCAGCGCCCCTGTGCTTCCGGCAGATATAAACACATCTCCTTCACCGCTTTTAACCATATTTATTCCTTTAACGATGGATGAATCTTTTTTGGATCTGACAGCTCTTACAGGCGCATCATCGTTAGAAATAACTTCTGTAGCGTCAGCCACTAATATCTTGTTTTCGTCATATTTATATTTTTTCAGTTCTTTATTGATCAGTTCTTCTTTACCTATTATAAGTATTTGATGTTCAATCTCTTTCGAGGCTAAAATTGCACCTTCAACTACAGATGCAGGCGCATTATCTCCGCCCATTCCGTCAAGAATAATTTTCATAAAAATCCTCCTCCTGTATAGGCACACCCATACATAGTTTATATTATCATAAAACGTTTAAAAAACCAATAAAAAAGTGTGCACTCATCAAATTTAAGTGCACACCCCGGCAGAATATTTATATGTTTTATTATAATCCCGTTCCGATTATCTCTACTTCAATTTCACTATCTTTAAGAGAAAGCTCAATAAATAAACTTTTATCTCTTATCCAGCCGCTGTCTTCCAGCCTGCCATTGCCTGCAATCCACTCATCTTCTTTACCATCACAAGGCAAAATATCAAATTCCACGCTCCATACATTTTGCCATAAAGTATTTTCTTTAGGTTTAAGCTGATTAACTTTAACACTCTCAAGAGTACCGTCTTCATTAAGCTTAGATATAAACGCCTCTTCTATTTGAGGAATATATGATTCATCTATTACAGTCTCACCGTTGTTTACTCCAAATAATCTTTCTCTGTTTACATCAAGCAGTGAATATACTCCCTCTCCGGACAAGTCGAGAGTAACAGTTTTTTTCTCTGTTTCACCATTTTTAAAAGTAACATTAACATCAATATCTACTTTAGCAGGAAGATTCTTTATGTTATATATATCTTTACCCCAAAATATCAGCAAATCTTCTGTCATCAAGTCGCCGTCAACAATCATATCACTGCCTGCAACTTCAAAGTCAAAAGAGGATAATGGAATCTGTTCATTTTTTTTAATATAGAATGCAGTAGTTTTCTTGCTTGTCTCAACTTTTTTTCATCAACTCTTAATTTTGCAAAAACTCCGTCAGCAGCTGAAAACTTAACTGACTTTATATTTTCTCCTTTACATCTGAATCCGACATTAACAAACATTGTGCTGTCTGTGGCATATCCGCTCCATATTTCAGGCTGATCGACAAGATCAAAAGAATGAAGCTCTATTTTACCATCTTTATCAGTTTCCATAGCATATGCATCTATAGAAAAAGTATTATCTGCTCCAAATAAGGAACTGCCTAAAATCGCAACCATTAAGACTGCCGCAGCTGAAACTAATGCAATAAGCGGTCTAAACGAATGTTTTTTCTTCCTATTTTTAGGCGCCGACTCCTCCACATACTCATCTGAAATATGACCAATGGCATCAAACAAATTTTCGTTTTTCATAAACCTATCCCCTCCTGCTTCAAATATTCCCCTAATTTTCTCCTAATTCTGAATAAAATTGTTTTTACATTACTTTCACTTATTCCAAAATCATTAGCTATTTCTGAAATTCTATTCAAGTACCAATACCTGCAAACAAATATCATACGCTGGCGTTTTGGCAGACCTCCTAAAAAATCATTTATTTTTTCATATAGCAATTCTCTTTCAATATCTGCTTCCACATCGGATTCAGCCGAAATACACTCCTCCAGTTCTGATAACGCTATATCTACAATACCTTTTCCCCTCTTGTCTGCATGTTTTCTTTTATAACAATCTATAGAAATATTTCTTGTTATCTTCCCTGTAAATGCAGCCAGTCTGCTTGGTTTTGACGGCGGTATAGAATCCCATGTTTTCAAATAAGCATCGTTGACACATTCCTCTGCATCCTGTGAGTTTTGAAGTATATTATAAGAAACAGTAATAAAATATTTTTGATATTTTGCGGCAATAGCCGATATTGCCATATCTGAACGATTCCAAAACAAAAATGCTGTATTAATAATAATACAACATTTTTTATTTAAGATACATGTGTAATCTATTTACTTTTAACATTATCTCTATGGATATCAACGACAAAGCTAACATCACTCATAATATCAAGCAGTGATTCTGCATCATTCTTACATTTAAAATCCATTTCTTCACGATATAGCGGTATAAGCTGATAAAAATTAACTACCTCGCCATTTGAAAGCTGACAAATTTCAGAGCCTTCCTTACCCACCATTGAACTTAGCAAAAGCGACCCGCAAAGCTTAGTATTATCAGCATAATTCTCACAATTATCCACGGTATGACCCCATCCAAGCCATGTATCGCATTCTCCCGGCAGACGAGCTGCACTTTTGAGAAGTCTGATAGGCCAGTACCATTTTTCATCTTTCATGGCTTCTTCTGTAATTTTCCAGTCTGCCGGCAATGTGATTATAAGCTCCGCACGCTCAAGTTTGTATTCTGAAAGCTCTTCAGGTACATTCATCTTGTGAGCTCCCATGCCCATAGTAACAAGAGTATAATAATCTTTTTCATCATTTGGCGGTATTATGTATATATCCACATGAATATCCGGCGACACAATTTCATGAAAAACATTAGGGCTGTCTCCAAAGTACTTGCATATATGCTGTTCAACTATATCCCAATCCGCATCATCATATAATTCAGGCATATAATCTTGATTCATATTTGTTCTCCTTTATTACTTATAAAATCTATAATTCTTACTTCTATGTAATTTCATTTTTAAAGCTTTAGATATTTAATTATTTGCATCTAATTCTAAAGTATTATTTAATTTTTCAAATTTTGTTAATTTTTGATATAAATTACAAATTCTAGTTGTCTTTAATAGGTTTTTATTAATATTTGCTACTTCTTGCATAAATTTATTTGCATTTATAAGCAATTGTTCTTGAAAATTATTAAAATCAATAATTTCTGTCTCTAAATCTGTTGTAGGCATTATTTTATCAAAAGAAACAATATTACCTCCTAAATCAAAGTAATCGGATAAAGTAACAATAAGATTTGAATGATTTTTTTCAAATGATATCCATCTGTCTGCTGATTCTAACACTTGAAATCTTACATATGTATTTTTTTCTAACAAACTTAAAACTTCTATCAGCGTTTCAAACCACCATGTTAAATTATCATGATATAAGTACATTTCACAGTTAATATCCTCTGGACTTAAAGCCTCATTTTCATCTATTATATAACCTATTTCTTCTTCATTAAACTTCAATGAGATAAATCCATAAATAGAACTTTGTTCTTCTAATAAACTCAAATCATTTCCCTGCATTTCAGATTTCTTTTCAAATATTCTATACTTTAACTCAAACATTATTATTTCCTACTATTTTCATTATCTGCATATACATATTGTATTTTAACACAAAATACTCCCCTATTATATAAGTCTATCGGTATGATTTTTCAAATATTTTGGCACAATCCTCGTCTGTCAGCTGGCAAGGACATGCGTCGAAATGTCCGTCTTCCATGCTGCGTGCACTCTTTGCCAGTTCCATAGACTCACCAGGTAAAAATCCAAAATCACTCATCTTAAGATCTGCAACACCGCAATCTTCTTGCAACTTTACAAGAGCTTTCACAAAATCTTCGGCTTTACAGGCATTTTCAACACCCATAGCCTTTGCCATTTTAATAAACTGCTCATCGCAAGCATGCTTTTCTATAAAAAACTCTGCAAATGCTTTTGAAATAAGTATAAGCCCTGCACCATGAGGAAGATTATGATGATGTGCGCTCATAGCATGCTCCATACTGTGTTGAGCAATGGTAGAACTAAGATGCATTGTAAATCCTGCCATAGTGCTTCCATAAGCTACATGCTCACGAGCTTCAATGTCATTTCCGTCCTTTACAGCCCTAGGCAAATACTTAGCTATGTTTTCAATGGCTGACAAAGCAATAGCTTCATTCAAAACGTTAGAATTTTTAGACATTAACGCTTCAGTATTATGAAATAATGCATCAAATCCTTGATATGCAGTATATTTAGGAGGAATTGTTCTCATAAGCTCAGGATCGACGATGGTAAACACCGGTGTAAGACCGGGATTTCCAAAGCCTACTTTTTCTTTAGTCTCAAGATTAGAAAACACACCGTATCCATTCAGTTCAGAACCTGTTCCTGAAGTTGTGGCAATGGCTATTATAGGAATTCCTTTATTCTTAAGAGATTTTCCCTTTCCTGTGCCTACGCTTACATAATCCCACAAATCTCCGTCATTAGTCGCCATAGCCGAGATAGCCGCCGAAGCATCAATAACAGCTCCGCCTCCCAAAGCAACTATAAAATCACAATTGTTTTCTTTTGCAAATGAAGCGCCCTCCATAATAACTTCTCTTATGGGGTTTTCCATTATCTTATCGAATATTACGCTGTCTGCGCCTGCAATATTAAGTTGCTGCAGTGTACGATCAAGATATCCGTTTTTTCTAGTTGATTTTCCGTTTGATATTAATACGAGCGCCTTTTTACCAGGCATAGGAAGACTGCTGAGCTTATCCATTGAGCCTCTTCCAAAATACAACTTAGTCGGATTGATAAAGTTAAAATTCATATTCATTTTACTCGCCCTCAAGTATAATTATTTTTTTAATTATATCCCATACATTTTATAATTTCAAACACCAATTATACTTCTTTATAACTGTACAGTTTTCGTTGCCGCCATATCTCTGAATATTTTGTCATGTTCTACAATTATCATGGTAGGCGAAAATTTCTTTATAAGCTGTTCAAGCTGCATTCTGCAATATAAGTCAATGAAATTAAGCGGTTCATCCCATACATAAAGATGAGCCTGTTCACAAAGACTTTTTGCTATAAGCACCTTTTTCTTTTGACCATCTGAAAAATCACTTATATCTTTTTCAAATTGTACCCTATCAAAATCCATTTTTCTAAGAATCGTCTTAAGTATACTCTCTTCTATATTGCTCTTCTCTGCAAAATCTGACAGCGTGCCGCACAGGTGTGAAGTGTCCTGAGGCAAATAAGAAATCTTAAGACCTGAACCAACAGTAATAACTCCTGTATGTTCAATAGTCTCTGATACAATGAGCTTGAGCAAACTACTTTTGCCACTGCCGTTACCGCCGTCAAGAGCAACTCGATCTCCTTTCCTTACTTCAAAGGAAATAGGCTGACAAACTATATTTCCATCATAAGAAACAGCCACATCAGAAAACGATACTAATACATCAGAATGATAAGTAAGCGGCGAAATTTTTAGACTTTCCGCTGTCTCAACATTTTTCAAAAGCCCTGATTTTTCTTCAATAGCTTTACGCTGTCTGGCTTCTATAGCCTTTGACCTTTTCATCATCTTCGCAGATTTATGTCCTACATATCCCCTATCTGCTTTTAATCCCCAAGATTGCACCCCATATTTACTTGACTCTGTTTTGTCAGACCAAGAAGAAGTGCGTCTTGCAGACTGCTGCAAACGCTTAATATCTTTTTGCAATCTTTCATTCTGTGAAAACTCAAATTCCTGCTGACGCTGAAAATTCGTATTCCAAGAAGAAAAATTCCCGCTCTGCACTTCAATATTAGCTCTGTTCAAAGACAAGATATGATCTACACAGCCGTCAAGAAAACTACGGTCATGAGACACCAATATAAAGCCCTTTTTCTTGTTTAAATACTTTGAAACTATTTTTCTCGCATTTATATCCAAATGATTTGTAGGCTCGTCTATAAGCAAAAAATGTCCCTCGTTTAAGAAAAGAGCAGCAAGTAAAACTTTCGTCTGTTCACCGCCGGAAAGTGTTTCAAATGGTCTGTAAAGTACATCTAGGTCTACTTCAAGATAGGATAACTCACGCATAAATTCCCATTCTTCGGCAAGAGGACAAATCTCATGCAAAATATCTCCTGTATTCCTGCTCTTATCTGAAACATCATACGGAAAATAATCAAACTGTACAGACGATGTAATTTTTCCCTTATAATCATGATTGCCATGCAACATATTCAAAAAAGTAGTTTTTCCTCTTCCATTCCTTCCTATAAAGCCAAGTTTCCAATCTGTATCTATCTGAAAATTTACGTTCTCAAAGATGTTATCATAGCTGGATGGATAAGAGAATGTAAGGTTTTCAACTTTAATCATTGACATAATAAAAATTCCTCCTCATCTCACTAGTCTTAAAACATAAAAAACTGCAAGAAAGTAAATTCTTGCAGCTCTAAATAGCACAACTATGCCACCTATCAAATCAGGGACAAAACTATATAATGAGTAAATAGATTTTTAACTTTCTCGCAATAAGCGCAAAGCAATACGATACATACTGTACTGCCTTACATATTCTGATTTTATTTGCAAGAAAAGTTAAACATCCTTTCACCTCTTTCTTTTTGATTTGAGGTTATTATACAATAAATATAATCACCTGTCAAATTTTTATTGCTTTAATATAAAAATTGTTTTATAATTTTTTTATAAGATATTTAATTTAGAATTTGGGGCATTGGCGCAGCTGGGAGCGTGTTTGACTGGCAGTCAAAAGGTCAGGGGTTCGATCCCCCTATGCTCCACCATATCGGTTTATTGGTGTTATCAAAATTACATGGAGGAAAGAAAAATGAAAAAAATTTTAGTATTTCTTATGGCACTAATTTTGTGCATTGGAATGGTTGGTTGTGGTTCAGATGATAAAGACACTGATACTAACGAACCAGAAGTTAAAAAAATTGAAAAAACTACAGAGGCAATAGTCTCCGAACTTGGTCTTACTGACGAAAAGCAGGAAAAAGCATTTGAAATGGTTGGTGCAAAAGATGGTGCCGGATATGGTAAATATGAAATTTATATCTATGATGAAAGCTCTGATGCATATAAAGATATTACGGGCGATGGATATGATATGGGTATTACTGTAATCAAGGCAACAGCTTCAAATAGTGGTGCAGTTCTTATCTACTCTGGTGAAGGCGATGCAGATCAAACCATTATAGACAAATTTAATGCAATAGTATTCAAATAATATAAAAATATAATATTTTACTAATATAAAAGAAATAGCAACATAAATTGTTGCTATTTTTTATAAATATCAATTTTCATATCTCTAACGCACTCAAAGCCGTTAGCTTGGCAGATTCTTCTGCTTTCCTCCATATTAAAATACATTTACCACTTTACTTATAAGAATTTGCGTATATCAATTACAAGTTTTTCTTCAAGATTTATCAACCTTTTTGTAATATCTTTTGACTTTTCATCTGCCGCTTCATACTGGTTCAGATATTTATTCAGTGACTTTATGCCCATATTACATCCATCTGTTATCAAGCCTGCAATAGTCTTGTCCGATTCATCTACTGCCAGCTTCACATTGGTTTTAATCCATGACATACCTTTCGCCATCGGATTTGGTTCTTTTCCATCATCATGATATTTATCAAGCAGCTTTTCTATCTCATGGTTGAATTTTTCATGTTCTTTTCTGCAATCTGCCAAATATTTTCGAAACTCATCATCATGAGCATATTCCAAAACATCGTCAATAGACGCAACTCCCATTTTTATACCTGCATCACACTCTCTAAGCAGTCTTATAGTATCCTGTTCAATCATATCACCATCTCATTTTTAATTAATATTATGTCTTATCATGGCAATATCTATGTGTTAACAGTATTATCTCTTTTTAAAAGATTTTTGACTTCCCTGCGTTATAACATCATCAGATTTTATTTTACCCAGCAACAGAGGAGATGACGGATCATGATATTTAAAATTATCAAATGCTTTTTTTGGATTTTTGTTGGCATAACAATATTTGCAGCCGTTCATGCATGTGTCATAGGCGCCTATATCCCTGCTTTCGATACAATTGCATCCCTGACGCATTCCCTTATGCTTTAAGTTTTTAAACTCAATATCGTTTGCTTGTCCCATTATATCTAATGTAATACATCCAGACCCATGTATGCCGTAATGGCTAAAATCACCATTCTTGCCACAAGTCTGAATATGAATCCCATATTTCGATGCAATATTTCCAAGTTCTCTTGCGAGAATTTCCGTATCCTGCTCTGACAACATGATAATCTCAGGCATATTATGCTCTACCTTTTTATACATTTCCACAAAATTAATAACACATCGGTCTATATATGGGGCAAGCTTCTTTGCCATACGTTCAAAAGTTTTCAAATGATATTCTATAGTATACTTTTCTGTCAGCAGTATAGGATCATATCTCCATGAAACACGCTGTTTTCCAACTTGTTTTGACAGTTCAATCAAAGTTTCCATACTATCATCAATTGACGGAACCCCTGGTTCAACATCCTTTCCATATGCAGTAATTGTATAATGAAAATAGGTATTAAATTTATCTGTAATTTCATGAAGCCTAGGCAGAATCGTTTTATAATTCTTTGAACAGAATACGACACAATCCACTTTATCCGGAGTCAGTTCATAACGATTAACTTTGCCGGGAAACAAAGGATTACGCGACATAACATATCCTTCAGAAAATCTATTTAACAGCCAATCTGTATAATACTGTACTGTATCGGTTCTTCCCCCTGTATTAATTATCATTTTTGTCTCATCCCTTTACTCACATTAATTTTTATGGTATCCCATGTTGTTTACATTATACTGCTAATGTCAACCTTATCCTGTAACTCCTGCCACTTATTCAAAATCAAGTTTCTGCAATCTGATGAATCTTTAATATTCAAAAGATCTTCAGCTGTGATACATATAATTGATAAATTTTCAGCAGCAAGACGCACTATTTCCTTTTCAGCATTTTTAGTAATTCCGTTTGTCGTAAAAAGAATGGCGGTCTTATTACCTTTCATGCCGGAAATATATGCAATATTTCTAATCTGGTGCAGTTCCACTCGTTTAAGCCAATTCTTACATTCTACCAAAATGTATGCGCCAAGCTTCCATAACTCATCGTCTAAAGAAACATTTGCTATACTTACATCTATTTCCTGCGCACCTGCACGGATGCGGCGTCCTGTGATTTTCCATCCACTAATATTATCTAACATATAAGATGCCGCATCTTCCCAAAGAATACCTTTTTCATGTTTATTCTCTGAAGTGATTGCCTTATTAACCATATTATGTAAAACAGATGATGCAAATCCTCCATACGTCTCCTTATGGGGTAATAACGACCAAATATATGGAAGATAGACATATCTGCTGTTTAATGTCTGATGCAAGTCTTTCGAAATAACAGTCTCATCTTCACCTTTCATAAAATTACGAAAACTTTCAATATGTTTCAGCAAAACATCATGATAAGTTTCTTTTGAAATTATAGGCTCTGCTTCCATAACCTCACAAATATTATCCTTAAGAAATTTTAAAAACTTCTCATACACTTCCGCAAAATTATATTTATCCCATACATAATCTGATGATGCACAAAGATAAATAAAAACTTTATGCCATTCTTGGCAAATATCGCCGGGCTCAAGCAATATACCATACGAATAAACAGGATTCATGAGAATTGTCTGTATGCTGGAAGTACAAAATGCCCCAAGTTCTCTCGGATTTATTGTTTCCTTTGAATACGGAAACTCTCTTTCCAGCGGAAGCTGCATCCCTCCTTCAAAAATAAGATTCCACTGTCCTGTTTGGCTATGAGGAATGCTTGCAATAACTTTTCTTCCTAAAAAATCATTAATAAAAAAGGAGCGAAACATTAACTGCTTGCCATATAAACAAGGACTCTCACGCTCCATCCACATTGAGAAAATATCATCAGCAATGGAATCTGCCATATCTTCCGGCAAGCTACTGCAATATATACCGGCTAATACAAAAGATTCACAATCTACAAAAAGACGTTTAGGATAATGACTGGACTTCTCAAAAAAAAATTCCTGTACACATTTGCAAAATTCATTGCCTGTATCGTCTAATTTATTCGAAGATTTATGAATATTCCTTCGTCCCAAAATACGCTGAACATTTTTCTTTAATTCATCTTCAATTACTTTATAAACACACCCTACCTTTTCTTTAGCTCCTATAACAGCAAATATATGAACCATGTTGTCATCTTCATCTGCTGATCTTGCATTTTCCATCACTTGCCGATAAAAACCATCATCAATATGATGATAGCTGTCTGTTATCTGCATATTCAAAAAACCATCTTCTGAAATACTTGTATGTAAGCATATACAAGCCCTGCCGAAATAATTGGATTTTGCATATTGTTCTTCCTTTCTGTGTCTATGTGAAATCGCTTCTAAATCACAATTTAATAGTATTATATCACTTTACGCTTTTTCGAACAAGTGTTCTTTTTAATAAAAAAAGAAAAGCCTTATCTTGTAACCAAAATACTCCTTTCATAAAATAAACACAACCAAATTAGGCTGTGTTTATTTTACTATATCATTACATATATATCATATTTACCATTTATTCCCACTCTATAGTTGCAGGCGGCTTGCCGGTTATATCATAAACCACACGACCTGCACCTTTTACTTCGTTTACTATACGAGAAGATACTATGCCAAGTACTTTATGAGATATAGGAACATATTCACATGTCATAAAGTCAGAAGTTTTGACTGCACGAAGTGCAACCGTATAATCATAAGTTCTAAAGTCTCCTACTACACCTACAGACATAGTATTAGTCAGCACCGCAAAATATTGGTCTGCCTTTATCCGTCTTTTCCTCACTTCTTCTCTGAATATAGCATCAGCATCCCTAAGAATTTCAAGTTTCTCTTCCGTTATCTCTCCCAAAACTCTTACGCCAAGTCCCGGTCCTGGAAACGGCTGTCTGTCAACATAACTCTTTTTAAGCCCAAGCTGTCTTCCGAGAGCTCTCACTTCATCTTTAAAGAGGTTCCTAAGCGGTTCAACAATGCCTTTAAAATTCATGGTTTCAGGCAGACCTCCTACATTATGATGACTCTTTATAGTGGCCGCTTTGCTTCCGCCCGATTCAATAACATCCGGATATATAGTACCTTGTGCAAGAAATTTAACATTCGGCAGTTTAAGAGCTTCCTCTTCAAAAACCTTGATAAACTCTGCTCCTATAATCTTTCTCTTTTTCTCCGGCTCTTTAACACCTTTAAGTGCCTTAAGAAATCTTGGCGCAGCGTTTACACGTATAAAGTCAAGATTCATATTCTCAAAAGCTCTTTCTACTTCATCTCCCTCACCTTTACGCATAAGTCCATGATCTACAAACACACAGTGAAGCTGCCCCGGTATAGCCTTTGAAAGCAATGCTGCGCATACAGAAGAATCAACCCCTCCTGAAAGCGCAAGAATAACATGATCACTGCCAACCTGATTCTGAACATCTTTAATAAGCTGATTTTCAAGATTCTTAAGATCATAATCACCCTTAGCTTTGCACACATCATACAAAAAGTTTCGTATTATAGATGTACCGTTTGGAGTGCTTTCTACTTCAGGATGGAACTGAACTCCATAAAGATTCTTATTCTTGTTCTCAATTGCAGCATTTAAGCAGTCTGCCGTCTGTGCAACAGATATAAAGCCTTCCGGCAAAACAGTTATCTGATCTGTATGGCTCATGAGCCCCTCTTGAACCGGCGATAGTCCGCCAAATATAGTGGATTTTTCATTTACTATCATCTTAGTCTTGCCGTATTCGCTGTTTACGCAAGGCTCTACCGTGCCTCCCATGGACCATGCCAAAAGCTGTGCACCATAACATATACCAAGCACAGGCAATCCAAGATCAAAGATTCTTTTATCACAATGGGGAGAATCTTGTTTATATACACTATTTGGACCACCTGTAAGTATAATACCTATAGGGTTTATATCTTTAATCTCATCTAATGTAATATCTCCAGGCTTTACAATCGAATAAACATTACATTCTCGAGTGCGGCGAGCAATCAGCTCCTTATATTGTCCTCCAAAATCAAGAATCAAGACACTTTGTGAACTCATTTCTTTCCTCCAATCAATCGATAGCTATATATTCGTCTCTTCCCGCACCCACGGAAATATATTTTATAGGGCAGCCTGTTGACTCTTCAATAAACCTTATATACTTCTTTGCTGCATCCGGCAGCTCATCAAAACTTCTGCATCCGGACACATCCCCAAAACCGGCAAAATATTCGATTACCGGCTTTGCACGGTTCAAACGGTCTCCTGTAGGAAAGTCAAAAGTCTTTATTCCGTCTATTTCATAAGCTATACATACAGGAATCTCGTCCATATATGAAAGTACGTCAAGCTTGGTAAGCGCAATAAAATCTGCACCCTGAACTTTTATCCCATATCTCGATGCAGGAACATCAAACGGACCTACTCTTCTAGGTCTTCCCGTAGCCGCTCCGTATTCTCCTCCGGAAGCGCGAAGCTTTTCTGCCTCGTCACCGAACATCTCAGCAGTAAACGGACCTTCTCCCACGCAAGTGGAATAAGCCTTCATAATACCTATGATTTTATCCAGCTTTGTTCCCGGTATACCTGCTCCTATAGGTGCAAAAGATGCCAACGTCTGAGATGATGAAGTATAAGGATATATTCCAAAGTCTATATCACGCAAAGCTCCAAGCTGTGCTTCAAACATTATATCCTTGCCCTCATTAACAGCATCACTTAGGAATTCTGAAACATCAGTTACAAACGGAGCTGCAAAGCTGCCGTATTTTTTAAGCCAATCAATCATATCTTCTGCCTTGACAGGTTCATGTCCATAGCCTGTTACTGTGATGTTTTTCCAATCCACAATATCTTTTACTTTCTCGCTGAGAGTATCCATATGGAGAAGATCCCCCATTCTTATGCCTTTTTTCATATATTTATCAGCATATACAGGTGCAATACCTCGTCTTGTAGAACCGAATTTTTTGTCTGCAAGACGCTCCTCTTCCATAATATCCTGCATCTTATGATAAGGCATGCACACTATCGCCTTGTCGCTTATTTTAAGATTATCAGGAGTAATCTTTATACCCTTATCTGTAAGTGTCTTAATTTCTCCTGCCAGATGCTCAAGGTCTATTACCATTCCATTTCCCATAACATTAACGGTAGTCTCCCTCAGTATGCCTGATGGCAGCAGATTAAGCACAAATTTTCCTCTGTCATTTATAACAGTATGTCCCGCATTGTTTCCGCCTTGATATCTGCATATAATATCGTAATCAGAAGACAAGAGATCTACCATTCGTCCTTTTCCCTCGTCTCCCCAATTTATACCTACTATAGATGTCAGCATATTATCGCCCCTTTTCCTTTTTAAACGTTAATAGTTGTATCGACTTTATCTTCAAGAAATTCTTTATTGTTATCAAGTATCTGTCTAACTTCTGTCAGATACTCTTCTGTCTGTTCTTTAGCTCTTCCCGTAAATCTTCCGTTTTCTATTATTTCTTCAATTTCACTCATAGTAATTCCAAACACAGGATCATCTGCAATTCTTCTTAAAAGATCGTTATCTGCGCCGTCTCTTTTAATGGCTTTTCCTGCCGCAACAGAATGGTTTCTGATAGCTTCATGCAGCGTCTGCCTATCTCCGCCCTTTTTAACACAGTACATTAAAATATTTTCTGTAGCCATAAACGGTAATTCTTCCATAAGATGTTTTCGTACAACCTTAGGATATACAGTAACACCCTGAACTATGTTAATATAAAGCGATAATATTCCGTCTACCGCAAGAAACGATTCCGGAATACTTATACGCCTGTTAGCTGAGTCATCCAGAGTTCTTTCAAACCACTGACTTCCGGCTGTCATTGCAGGATTTATGGCATCTGCAATCACAAGTCTTGAAAGTGAAGCAATCCTCTCGCTTCTCATAGGATTTCTTTTATATGCCATTGCTGAAGAGCCTACTTGTCCTGCTTCAAAAGGTTCGTCAAATTCTTTAAGATGTGATAAAAGTCTTATATCTCCTGAAAACTTTTGAGCGCTTTGCGCTATACCGGAAAGAACAGAAAGAGTAAAATAATCTACTTTTCTCGTGTACGTCTGTCCGCTTACAGAATAAGCTCCGTCAAAGCCCATTTTTTCAGCAATAAGTTTTTCAAGCTTTTTAACCTTTTCCTGGTCGCCGTCAAACAATTCCATAAAGCTTGCACCTGTTCCGGTAGTTCCCCTGCACCCTAAAAGTTTAAAACTCTTTAGGGCGAATTCAATGTGTTCTAAGTCCATCATCAAGTCCTGAATCCACAAAGTTGCCCTCTTACCCACGGTAGTAGGCTGCGCTGCCTGAAAATGTGTATATGCAAGAGTTGATAAATCTTTATACTCATCTGCAAAGTCTGAAAGAGCTTTAATTGCCGTCAGCACTTTTTTCTTTATCAAAGTTAAAGCTTCCCTCTGCAAAATTATATCTGTATTATCGCCTACATAGCAGCTTGTAGCTCCGAGGTGAATTATAGGCTTGGCGCTTCTACAAACTTCTCCGAAAGTATAAATATGAGCCATAACATCGTGACGAACTTCAGCTTCTCTTTTAGCCGCCATATCATAATCGATATCATATATATGCGCTTTCATTTCTTCGATCTGCTCGTCTTTTATATCAAGTCCCAGTTCTTTTTCACTCTCTGCAAGAGCTATCCATAGTTTTCTCCAGGTAGAAAACTTCTTATCGTCGGAAAAAATCTGCTGCATCTCTTTGCTTGCATAACGTTTGCACAAAGGATTTTCATATTTATCGTGCATTTATCTATTCTCCTTAATCTTTTAATCTGTCAAGTACAGCCTTATAACCTTCAAGAACGCCTCCCATATCACGTCTGAAACGATCTTTATCCATCTTATCATTGGTATTCATATCCCATAAACGACATGAATCAGGCGAGATTTCATCGCACAGCAGTAATTCTCCACCTGCACGTCCAAACTCAAGCTTAAAGTCTATTAGACGTATTCCGGCTTTTTCAAATAACTTTGTCATAAGTTCATTTATGCGAAAAGCCGTTTCTTTAAGTTCTTTAAGCTCATCTTCTGTTGAAATCCCAATAGCGGTAATCTGACTATCATTTATCATAGGGTCACCAAGCTCATCACTCTTATAACTGAACTCTATTACAGTGTTATTAAGACTGCTGCCCTCGGCAACTCCATACTTCTTTGAAAAGCTTCCTGCCGCAACATTTCTTACTATTACTTCTACCATGACTATATCGGCTTTCTTTACCAGTATAGTGGTTTCATCAATAACTTTCAATAGATGAGTCTTTATACCGTTTTTCATTAAATATTCAAATATCAAATTAGATATCTCGGCATTTAACTTTCCTTTTCCCGGCAGGTCTTCTTTTTTCAAACCATTTCCTGCAGTTGCAGTATCTTTATATTTTATTATACATGTTCCTGCTTCTTCTCCGCTGAATACTATTTTGCTTTTTCCCTCATACAATTTTTCCATTTTATCCAAGGTCCTCTCTCTCATTTTATGATTAAAGTTTTCGCTCTGAAAGCTTGATTTCAAAGCGGTCTTTTTTTACATTTTTAGGTATCGCTGTCGGATAATCACCACTAAAGCAAGCGCTGCAATAATTATCATCATCTATAAGATATTTTAAATCTCTAATAGGCAGATATCCTAGACTATCCGCTCCGATTTTTTCTGCTATTTGCTCTACAGAATATTGACAAGCAATTAAATTCTCCCTTGAATCTATATCTGTACCATAGTAACAAGGATTTAGAAAAGGCGGCGAAGAAATCCTCATGTGGACTTCCTTTGCTCCTGCTTCTTTGAGTAATCCTACAATTTGTTTGCTTGTAGTGCCTCTGACTATGGAATCATCTATCAAGACAACTCGTTTATTCTCTATTGTCTGCCTTATGGGATTAAGCTTTATTCTGACCTTATCCAGCCGTTCCGACTGCCCGGGAGATATAAACGTTCTTCCTATATACTTATTTTTAATAAACCCTATCTCATAAGGTATACCGGACTCTTCAGAATATCCAAGGGCTGCATCAAGACCTGAATCCGGAACTCCAACCACTATATCTGCATCTACCGGATGTTCTTTTGCCAAAACTTTTCCTGCGTTTTTTCTGGCAGCCTGTACTGACATTCCATCTATAACAGAATCAGGTCTGGCAAAATATATGTATTCAAATATACAGATTTTTTTATCACATTTATCGCAATGAACCTTATTAGAATGAACTCCTGTTTCATCAAAGGTCAAAATCTCTCCGGGAAGAATATCTCTTTCAAATTTTGCCGACACAGCTTCAAGCGCGCAGCTTTCTGAGGCTACAACATATGTGCCGTCGGTCGTTTTACCATAGCACAGCGGTCTGAATCCATATGGGTCCCTTGCTGCAATAAGTTTTGCCGGCGACATAAAAACAAGTGAATAAGCTCCGTCAAGCTTGTCTACTCCATTGCTTATGGCTTCTTCTATGGAGGAATTTTTCAGCCTCTCCTGAGTTACAATATACGCTATTATTTCCGTATCGCTGGTAGTATGAAAAATTGCTCCAGAAAGTTCAAGCTCACTTCTAAGCTCATAAGCGTTGCTAAGATTGCCGTTATGGGCAAGGGCAAGTTTGCCTTTTTGATGATTAACCTCTATAGGCTGACAGTTGGCTCTGTTGGTTCCACCTGTAGTTCCATATCTGACATGACCCACCGCCATTTTACCTTTTGGAAAATCAGCCATAACTTCTTTAGGAAAAACATCATTTACAAGGCCAAGATCTTTATGAGACGCAAAAACTCCATCATCATTTACAACAATACCGCAGCTTTCCTGTCCCCTATGCTGAAGAGCATAGAGACCATAATAAGCTATTTTGGCTACATCACATACTTCTTTTGAATATATACCAAAAACACCACATTCCTCATGTAAATGACCTTTCATCGTATTTGTTCCTTCCTTTCAACATTGTCCAAAGCCGCCTTTATAAAACCTTGAAACAGTGGATGCGCCTTGTTTGGTCTTGACTTAAACTCAGGATGATACTGAACACCCACATAAAAAGGATGTTCTTTTAATTCAACAGTCTCCACCAAATTTCCATCAGGTGAGAGTCCTGACAATATCAATCCTTTACTTGTAAGTATTTGGCGATAATCATTATTAAATTCATAACGGTGGCGGTGACGTTCAGATATATAATCAGCTTTGTAGCACTTTTCCATTATAGTCCCTGCCGTTATTATACAAGGATAAGCGCCAAGTCTTAATGTACCGCCTTTATCTATATCTTCACTCTGACCCGGCATAAAATCTATTACTTTGTGCTGACAAAGTTCATCAAACTCGCCTGAATTGGCATCCTTAATTCCTGCAACATTTCTGGCATATTCTATAACGGCAATCTGCATTCCCAGACAAATCCCAAGATATGGAATATTTCTTTCTCTTGCAAATTGTGCTGACAGAATCATACCTGAAATTCCCCTTTCTCCAAAGCCTCCCGGCACTATGATGCCGTCTATGCACGAAAAAATTTCTTCACAATTTTCCTGATTCAGCATCTCAGAGTCCACCCAATGTATACGTATATGAGTATTTAACGTATACCCCGCATGACGCATAGCTTCGGCAACTGATAAATACGCATCGTGAAGCTGTACATACTTGCCTACGAGAGCTATATGAACTTCTTTTTCTCTGTTTTTTATGCGGCTTACCATGTTTATCCATTCTGAAAGCTCAGGTTCTTTAGCCTCAATACCAAGCTCTCTGCAAACAACCTTAGAAAAATTGGCTTTTTCCAGCATCAAAGGCGCCTCATAAAGATAAGGCAACGTTATGTTCTCTATTACGCAGTCCAGCTTTACATTGCAGAACATAGAAATTTTCTTAAAAATCGATTCTTCAAGAGGCTCATCACACCTCAATACTATAATGTCGGGACATATTCCCATACCTTGAAGTTCTTTTACAGAATGCTGTGTCGGTTTTGATTTGTGCTCGTCAGATCCACTCAAAAATGGTACGAGAGTAACATGTATAAACAAGCTGTCGCATTTTCCTACTTCGAGGGAAATCTGTCTGGCCGCTTCAAGAAATGGCTGAGACTCAATATCTCCGATAGTTCCTCCGATTTCTGTTATTACCACATCTGCATCTGTTTGTTTACCTACACGATATATAAATTCTTTTATCTCATTGGTAATATGAGGTATAACCTGAACAGTAGAACCAAGATATTCTCCCCGCCTCTCTTTATTTAAAACGTTCCAATAAATCTTACCCGTAGTTAAATTAGAATATTTGTTCAAATCCTCATCTATAAAACGCTCATAATGACCAAGATCCAAATCCGTTTCAGCTCCGTCCTCTGTCACATATACCTCACCATGCTGATATGGACTCATCGTTCCCGGGTCGACATTGATATAAGGGTCTAATTTTTGCGCCGCAACCTTAAGCCCTCTTGATTTTAACAATCTTCCAAGTGAAGCCGCTGTAATTCCCTTGCCAAGACCTGATACCACTCCACCTGTTACAAATATGTATTTTGCCATAGTATTACCTCCATCATCTATAAGCTGAAAGGATTCTTTCTGCAATCGTTTTCCTGGTAGTACATCTATCCATAGCTTGTTTTTCTATGTATCTGTGCGCTTCTGCCTCAGTCATTTTGAGCTGTTCTATAAGCAATAGTTTTGCTCTGTTTATAAGACGTATTTCTTCAATTTTTTCTTCAATAGACACAGTTTTCTTCCTAATATTTTTAAGCCTTTCACATGTGCCGCACAAAAGCAAAAGCGATTGAGAAATCATATGACCTGACGCAGGCTTTGGCAATATAAGCACTCCTTTTGGAACTACCTTTTCACTGATATCATGGTAATGTTCTGCTTTTACAAAGAGCAATACCCCGCTGCTTCTCCCGGCGCAGATATCAAGCGCCAGTCTTGTCCCAAATTCGTCGGGAAGCGGGGTATTGATTATAGTTATGTCAAAGTTTTTTTCAAGCAGCTTTCTCTTAGCGCTACTGACGTCAGATACAACCGTAATTGGTCCGTAATAAGATTCAGGAAGCATAGCAATAAGCGACCGATTAAAATCTGTCGCAGCTGATACGAGCAGTACGCTGTATTGGCGTTCTTTAAGCATCATTTTGCTATACCTCCTTATAATCTATATTTAACTAAATGAGTGTGTAATCATCTATAATAGACTTTGGCAAAAACCGGGCTATAAACTGGCTTGATTTTGCCGCAAAGCTTGCCTCTGCAAAATTCATAGGCAAAGATTTATATTTATCAGTTATTTCTTTTGAAGCTTTATATAAGTTAATATCTGTCGCGGGCGGAAGCACCGTCTTTTTATTTATACCATCAAGGCCTGCCCATATAACAAGCGCAAAAGCCAAATACGGATTACAAAAAGGGTCAGGCGAACGCAGCTCGGCACGTCTATACTCACCCATAGCTGCAGGTATTCTTACAAGCTGTGAGCGATTTTCACTGGACCAGGAAATATATCTTGGAGCCTTATTGCTTCCAAATCTCTCATATGATTCCTCTGTTGTGTTTAAAAAAATTGTCATGTCACATATGTTATCGAGAATTCCGGCAATCATCATAGGCATCACATCTCTTCCATCATCGCTTTTAGCTGAAATATTTATATGCATTCCGTTTCCCGGGCTATTTTTTATAGGTTTTGGTGAGAAATCAGACACAAGCCCGTTCCTCCATGATATGGCATTGACAACACTCTTAAAAGTCACTGCATTATCTGCTGCTGTCAGCGGATCTGAATATTTAAAGTCTATCTCATTCTGTCCAGGTCCTTCTTCATGATGAGAACTTTCCGGTATGATTCCCATCTGTTCAAGAGTCAAACAAATTTCTCTTCGAACATTTTCTCCCTTATCTTCAGGTGCAATATCCATATAGCAGGCATTATCATAAGGAACCTTTGTCGCTTCTCCGTTTTCGTCACGCTTAAAAAGATAAAATTCCATCTCAGGACCAAAGAAGAAATGTATCCCTTGTTTTTCCGCGTCATCTATAGCTTTTTTTAATATATTTCTTGTATCAGCTTCAAAAGGTGTTCCATCCGGATATGTAACCTGGCAAAACATACGTACAACTCTGCCGTGTTCCGGCCTCCAAGGAAGAACCGTTATGGTAGACGGATCCGGATTTAAAAACAAATCTGAATGAATATCGCCTCCAAAGCCTGAAATAGCTGAGGCATCAATAGCTATACCATATTCAAACGCCTTCAAAAGTCCATCCGGCATAATAGAAATATTTTTCTGTTTACCATAAATGTCCGTAAATGCAAGACGTATAAATTTAACATCTTCCTCAGTAATATACTGCATAATTTCATCTTTGGAATATTTCATAATATTTACCTGCCTTTTTGTAAATAAAAAAGCGCAAAGATGCTCATTCAAACAAGGGACAGAAAATTCCCTAACATGAATGAACGCCTTTGCTCATTGACATTTTATTTTACCATGCTATTTTTTATTTGTCAAACTTTTTATAGGATGTCTTACTACAGTTTTCAGCCTGTTTACATCACAGCGTCTCGGGTCGCTCAAATATATTTCGTGATGAAGCCTTTTGTCATTTATATCAAGAACATATCCGTTTTGAGCAGCATAATCGTGCATCTTCTCAACAGTTGCAGGCTCATCGTCGTAGGATCCAATGTGCATACACTGAACACACAATCCCTCGTCATAAGTTAAAAACTCAACTTTCGAAAAATCTTCTTTTTTCTTTTTAGCAGCTTCATCTACAGCCCAATTAAAATCATCTTTGGATACAAAATCCGGAAGTCTTATAACAGAAATAAACTCAAAATTTTCTTTCTTGCTGTAATCAATGCCTTCTATTCCCTCTTGCCACCAAAATCCCTCAAGCGGCGGAACCACATATTCAAAATATCCGTCAATTTTATGTGTTCCTTTATAACTCATCTTGATTGTAAAAGCTACAGCATAAAGCAATCCTATGGATTTTTTATACTCGCCTTCCTCATCATTTGGATTTCCTTTTCCACGCACCGCAATATAATTCATCTTAGGAATCTCTACTATGCCAGGCTTATTCTTCGGCATATAAAATTCCTTATACTCTTTTTTGTAATCAAAAGCCATATTTACACTCCTTATATGTAATATACTTATTATATCTGCTCTGCTGTAAGAACGCAATCGCTGAAACATATTAATGTTTTCTCACTAAATCAAAAAATAAGAGTGATTTGAGATTTGGCTTATCCCCGATAAACCCACGATTTTAAAGTAATTTACAGGGTAAAGCCCCGAAAAACATAACTAAATAATGATTTTTGCAGGGTTGGATTCTTCCAAATTTTATAAAATGTGTAATATATAAGGCGTATTACAAGGTAAAAAGCTAAATTTACCTGCTTTCTTACCCTGCAAAGTTAGCAAAAAAGCAAAGATTTTCGGGGTCATACCCTGGGTAATGTCAGGAAAAAGATAAAATTTCGGGGTTAGGCTTGATACTTTCTAAAAGGAAATATAATATTACGCTTTTGGTTATCATTTTATGATACGCTTCTGTCTCCTAAACAAAATAAGTCCAAGCATCAAAGCGCATATTTCAGAAGCTGCTGCTGAAAGCCACACACCCTTTTCTCCCATAAACGATGAAAACATCATCATAAACGCTGTTATAAATACCAAACCTCTTCCAAGGGATATACTCATAGCAAACTTTGGTATTTTCATTGAAGTAAAATATCCCATAAGCGTCGTTACAATCCCCAGCGGTAAAAACGAAACAGAATAAAGCCTGAAAGCCTCCACCCCACGTTCAAACAGTAAACCGTCAGTAGCCTTGTCTATATACACTCCCACTATAGGATTAGGATATATAACACCTATGGCGAATGCAATTAATGAACATGCACCTGCACAAATAAGCGCTATTTTAAAAATATAACTGCAAAATTCTCCTTTCTCCTTGCCGTGATAATAGCTGATTAATGGCTGCGCCCCTTGATTTATACCTATCATCGTCATCAATATAAGCTGAGAAAAATAAGATATAACCGTATATATTACGACACCGTCATTTCCAGAAACTCTGAGGAGTATATGATTAAATATAAATATACACAGTCCCGCCGAAATCTCCGTTATAAAATCTGCTATTCCAAGCTTTGCAATACCAGCGGCATCTTTAATTTTCCACTTTATTTTAACAAAAGAAAATCCCGATCTTTTAGATAAAAAATGTCTCAAGTACACAGAAAAAGTTAAGACTTGAGAAAGCCCCGTAGCCACTGCTGCCCCCGTTATGCCCCAGTGAAATACCAAGACAAACAATGCGTCAAGAACAATATTTGTGAAAGCCCCTAAGACACTGGTCTTAATTGCCGTCTTAGGAAAACCATCTGCTTTTATCAATACCTCCAAATTGTATGATGTCATGTAAAACGGTACAAACATGATTATTACACCTAAATAATCTTTTACATATTCAATAGTCTCTTGTGTGGCCCCAAGCATGGTCGCTGTCCATGTCAAGTTAAGCTTTATGACAGCCATGACCAAAATACCGATAACTGCTACAGTTAAAGTACTTAATGTAAATACTCTATTTGCATTTTCAGGTTTATTCTGTCCTTTGAAAATTGAAGCTTTAGTACTTGCCCCAACTGCAAATAGTATTCCAACTGCGAAGGCAACGTTAATCATAGGCATAGATATATTCACCGCTGCCAGTGCAGTTTTACTGACTCCCCTCGCTACAAATATACCGTCAACCATAGTATAAATCGTATATACCCACATAGCTGCTACGGAAGGCAGCACATAACTCAAAAATTTAGACTTTATATAAAGCTTTTTATTGTTAGTCATTTAAACTCACCCTTTCTTGATATAAAGTATAAACCTTGGTATAATACTAAGGTCAATAATCTTTTTAAAAATTTTCCAAAATGAGGTTAAAATGAAAAAATATTATAAAATAGGAGAAATCTCTAAATTATATAATATAGGTACAGATTCTCTGCGCTATTATGAAGAAATGGGAATTTTGAACCCTAAGCGAGATGATAACGGATACAGAATGTACAGCATCAATGATATTCGTACTTTGAACATACTTAGAGAGCTTCGAGGCGTAGGATTTTCTGTAAATGAAATTAAAAACCATCTTTCTGATTTTAATCTTGAAAAAACTAAAGCTTTATTTAAAAACGCCATAAGCACTATAGACTTTAAAGTTTCAGAGCTCAACAATCTAAAAAAGCAACTGACTGAAAGAATAAATGAAATAAACTATCACACAGAAAAAGAAACAGAATTTCAAACCTTTAAAATCTGTCATCTTCCCGAAAGACACATTCTAAAGCTCAGTGAGAACATCATAAGAGACGATGAACTGGATTTTGTAATAAAAAAACTACAATCAGAATATGAAGATCAACTCTACATTATAGGAAACGGAGACATTGGAGCTACCATACCTCTTAACTATCTCAAAGGCGGCAATTACGGCCGTTTTGATTCAGCATTCTATATTGTAGACGAAAAAGAAGAATATGACGCCATTATCCCTGCGGGAGATTATCTATTCATGACTGTAAAAGGCAGCTATTCTAAAATAGCTCCTTCGTGGAAAAAGCTTTTAGAGTATGCAGAAAATCAAAAAATATTTACTGAGGGCGATGCCATAGAACTATATATTATAGATAATCACGATACAAGCGATGAAAATGAATATATAACACAATTACAAGTAAAAATCAAAAATAATTAATACACGGAGGTTTTAATTATGATACTGCACCCTTTCCCGCCACTGTACGATGAAAATTCAAGAATCTTAATATTAGGTTCTTTTCCTTCAGTCAAATCAAGAGAGCAAAAGTTTTTTTACGGTCATCCTCAAAACAGATTTTGGAAAGTAACCTCGGCTGTATTCCAATGTAAAACCCCTGCTACTATCGAAGAAAAACGTGATTTTCTTCTAAAAAACAAAATCGCTCTATGGGATGTAATAGCATCCTGCGACATTACAGGCAGTTCAGACAGCTCTATCAAAAACGTTGTTCCAAACGATCTTTCCCCTATATTAAAAACAGCATCCATAGAAAAGATATTTGTCAACGGAAAAGCAGCACAAAAATATTACGATAAATATACAAAAGATATTATAGGAATTGATGCTGAATGTCTGCCGTCCACTTCGCCTGCCAATGCCGCATGGACATTGGAAAAATTAATAACTGCATGGAATTCCATTAAACTGATTTAAAATTAAATTTCCGGAAATAATAGACATTAATGATTAAAGAATATTATTTTTGGAGGTAATAAAAAATGAAAGCAAAAATCAATCGTGACGGATGTATAAGCTGTGGAATGTGCACAGAAATATGTCCCGAAGTATTCGAAATGGCAGATGACGGTCTTGCAAAAGTAAGAAAAGAACCTACTGCTGCAAGCGCAGACAAAGCTCACGAGGCGGCAGAAAGCTGTCCTGTTCAAGTAATAGAAATCATAGATTAATGAGGAGGTCTTAATATATGTTTAAACATGAAAAAATGTTATTTCATCCTGTTGCAGTAGAAAAACCCAATCCTCAGTATGCAGCTTTACTGCAGGAACAGCTTGGCGGCGCCAACGGAGAATTAAAAGCGGCAATGCAGTATATGTCTCAGAGTTTTAGAATAAAGGATCCTGAAATAAAAGATCTTTTCTTGGATATAGCTGCCGAAGAACTCGGCCATATGGAAATGGTGGCACAGACCATCAATCTTCTTAACGGTCACGATGTGGATTCATATGCAGTTCCTGCGGGAGAAATACAGTCCCATGTCCTTTTGGGACTGAATCCCGGACTTATAAACGCATCAGGTTATTCATGGACAGGTGATTATGTAAGTGTAACGGGTGATTTGTGTGCTGATCTTCTATCAAATATTGCTTCTGAGCAGCGTGCAAAAGTTGTATATGAATATCTTTACAGACAAATAAATGATAAAAAAGTCAAAGAGACCATAGACTTCTTGCTAAACAGAGAAGAAGCTCATAATGCAATGTTTAGAGAAGCATTCAACAAAGTTCAGGATACAGGCTCAAATAGAGATTTTGGAACCACTAAAGCTGCTAAAATGTACTTTAGTATGTCCGAACCTTCACCGGCAAACACACCGTTTCCTAATACGGAGGTTACTCCGCCATCTTTTAATTAAATCACAAACGGGTGGTTCTTTGTTTCGTATGTTTTACGTGCTTAACTTAGAATATATCCCCACAACAAAAGTGGATGTACATTTAAGTACATCCGCTTTAATTCATAATAATCTATTCTTTTCTTCTCATATAGTAAGCAGTAAGAGCTCCCATAATAAGCATCATGATTCCCATCATCAGTACTGATATCCTCATAGATGCCATCATAGTATCATCTGTCTTAGGTATGTCAGTTACAATATCTGTATCTGCTCCCACCACATACTCTATCATCAACTCTGTACTGTTTCCTATCTCATCTACAGCAGTAATCTTAATTATATATGTCCCTGCTTTGCTTAAGTCTATCTCTCCTATCTCTTTTCCGTCTCTCTCTATCTTTACTTCTGAATATGTTAAAGTACCATCGCTCTTCGCCGGTGTTATCACATATCTGTCATGTATCCACTCTTCTATCTCTTCTCTGCTAAGTACCTTATCCTCCTGCTTTACCTCCACTCTGTCTCCTACTACTGCATGATTGGTTCCGTCTGTATCCTCTGTAACTGATATTACCTTAGGCGGTTCTTTCGGTGTCGGTTCTTTTGGTGATAACGTTACTTCCGGAGCCTTCTTTGATATTATCTTTACTTCCCATGTATCATATGTGATTGTATAGTTGCTCTTTGCTTCTTCACTCATATTTGGAAAGCTTACACTTAATGTATATATCCCTTCCTCCGGGTTATCTCTGTTAAGTTCCTTATCTGACATCACACATGTATATACAGGCTCTCCCAGTGTATCAAGAAGCTTATCCCCATATGCAAGCATACTCTGGAGTTTTGCTCTCTCTGATGCCTTGCTTACCATACGGCTTATACTTCTTCCTACACTTGAGTCTCCTCTGTATTCTGATGCATCATTTGAATATTCATATGGAAGCGCTATCCCTACAAAGCTCTCTCTTACTGCAAAGGATGGGGATATATGAAGCGGTCTTGGTACTATCTTTCCAGGTACTTCAATATTTCCATCTACTATGCCTATCACCTCATAGTCTATTGAGTCTTTTCCTGTCAATCTTACTCCATTCAGAGTTATTGTTTTTGCTTCCTTAACATTCTTACTGTTAAATTCTGCTTTATCATACTCTAATCTCACATCGCCCAGATTACTGAATACTATCTCTTCTGTGTACTCTGTCTTTCCGTCATATACCTTTACATATTCTGCTTCTTTTGATATATCTATCTTCTTTGGAACTATCTTAAATGTATCTTCTCCGTCGTTATGGTCTGGTATACTTGATACTACCTTGTACTCGCCCGGATGTTTAGGTACTTCATCTATCTTTTCCCATGTTCCGTCAGGCTTCTTTTCATAGTATGTATAATCAGGCTCTACAGGCTTTCCGTTTATGGTAGTCTTTACTTCTACAGGCTCTCCTGCCTCTATATCTTCTGCCTTAGTGGTCAATGTCTTTCCTGTTGGGTCTAAATTGATTTCTACTACTGATGCTTCTACCCCTATTATATCTGTTATAGGTTCGTCATCAGGCATATCTCCAAACTCTATGATATATGCACATAGGGTTGATGAAGTATAGTCATTCCATGCACCTAATACCCCTTCTGAATTTTTGCCCCACATATGTACACAATGCTCATTACCATTGTTATTTGGTTCTACACCATACCAATTGGAATACATATGTGCAGTACCTGCTGTTAAAAAAGAGCCTTCCCAGAATGCCTGACCTGCCTCAGGGCCTGTTGCCCAGAAATATCTTCCCTGTCCTCCTGCATAAAGGGAGGTAGTAGGAGTTCCATTGATATTTAAATCCAGTCCTGTAAGATATGATGGCTGGCATGTTCCTCCAAGCCATGAATTCATCTGTATCATGGAAGTAAGGTAGTCATTCTCTTCTTTACTCGTAACTGTTGCAAGATATCCCTTCATTCCCATATATGTAGCTGCTGCTGAATTATCTCTTGCTGTCGTCCATGCTACAGGGTTATTTACTGCTAAGTAATAGTGGCCGTTATCTGCATTGTAGTCATATATGTTATCTGCCTTCTTGGCGCTGGCGCTGAATCTCAGCTTCTTTATGGCTCCTGAGCCATTAAGAGAGATATTTAGATTTTCTCTCAAGAAGCTCTCCCAGTCGCTTGCTGACTTGCCATCTGCATTTATGGATAAATTTCCCTGTTTACTTCCTGCAAGAAGTGTAAATCCGTCTTTTTCTGTAACTGTTATTGAATCAGTGCTGTCTATGGCGCTGGTAAACTGTACCGTTACACTTTTTACTTCTATTCCCTTAGGTACTGTCAATTTTAATTCAGGGAATCTGTATGTAGTCGCTCCCTCTGATACAGGCACTTCTGTTCCCGTCTCTATCAACATTACTTCCGTATCTGCTGCCGCAAGGTTAGGATAAAGCAGCCAGCCTGTACATACTATGGCCGCTATCAATACAAGAATTATTATACATTTAATATTGTTTCTCAGCTTATACATCTTACCCTCCAAATACATATTCCAGAGATTCTAAAGTCTTTTATGTATCATATATGATACCCCCCCCCCGCATATTTTTGTCAAGCTAATTTAAAGTGCTTTTTGCAATATTAAAAGCGTACATTTTAATGTACGCTCTATTTTTTAATATTTTTATTTATAAATTCATTAACTTTAGTTCTGTATGACGCTTCATCAACTATATAGCTTAATCCATGACCGGCTCCCGGAATTAAAAGCAATTCTTTTTCAGCAGTGCATACATCGTATATCTCATGAGCCATATGGCACGGAACAAAATCATCTGCTTCACCGTGAATTATCAATATTGGAATCTCGCTTTTTGCTGCTGACATGACTGCACTGCTCTCTGTCAAAACAAACTTCCCAAATATCAATGCACCCAGCCAAATAAAAGGATATACAAGGCAGGGAACAAGTTGCCTGTCTTTAGCAACTTTTTTAAGTATATCTTTAGGAGAAGAATAACCGCAGTCTGCTATTATACACTTAATGTTTTTCGGGAGTCCCAAATCCACTGACATTATCACAGTAGAAGCTCCCATAGACACACCTGCAAGTATAATCTCTATATCCTCTCCAAATCTATTTATAGAATATTCTATCCATGATAAACAATCACGTCTTTCTTTTATTCCAAAAGTTATAATCTTTCCTTCGCTGAGACCATGTGCCCTCTGATCTATAACCAAAGAATTATGACCTGCATCACGTCCTATTTTATTTCCACCGCAAAAATCCCTTATAGAATTGCCGTTATAACCATGAAACTGTATTTGAAGCGGCGCACTATCTGATACATGATAATATTTTGCATGAAGAACAAGTCCATCATAAGATTTTATATATACATCTTCGTAAGGTATCTCTCTAAATTGGTTTATTAATCCTTTTATAGTATCAATTTTCTCTTCCGGACATCTGAGCGGAAAATCATCGCTGCCTGATTGTCTGTCACGTCTTGCCATAAAGGCTATCCTATACGTATAATAAGATATTGCGGCAACCGTCAAAAACAGCGCCGCAATCAATAGAATCCATCTCATTTTTATTTGTACTCTTCTCTCAATTTCTTTATGAGTTCATCAATCCTATGGACAACCTTTATGAAATCTTCTTCCTTATATCCTCTGGTAGTCATAGGAGCTGTGCCTATTCTTACACCGGATGTTTCCTTAGGCGTACGTTTTTCACAAGGAACACAGTTTTTATTAAGAGTTATACCGATTTCGTCACATCTTTCCTGAAGAATTCTGCCGCTGAACGGTTCTTCTGATAAATCCAGCAAAATAAGATGATTATCTGTACCTCCTGTAACAACTTTGTATCCCAGACTAATAAATTCATCAGAAAGAGCTTTGCAGTTTTTAACTACCTGATGAACATATTCTTTGTACTCAGGTTTAAGAGCTTCTTCTGCACATACTGCCTTACCTGCTATTATGTGTTCAAGAGGTCCGCCCTGCGCATAAGGAAAAACTGCACTGTCTACCTTTTTAGCCAATTCTTTTCTGGCAAATATCAAACCACCTCTTGGTCCCCTAAGTGTCTTATGAGTAGTGGTTGTTATAATATCAGCATATCCAAACGGCGACGGATGGGCTCCGCCTGCAACAAGACCTGCAATATGAGCCATGTCAACCATAAAATATGCGCCTGCCTCTTTTGCAATTTCAGCAAATTTAGGGAAATCAATAGTTCTGGAATATGCTGAAGCGCCTGTCAATATTAGCTGCGGCTTATACTCCATAGCTTTTTTTCTTACATCTTCCATGTCAATATAGCCTTTTTCATCTACATTGTAAAAAATCATATTGTATAAATTGCCGCTGAAATTCACTGATGAACCGTGAGTCAAATGTCCACCGTTATCAAGAGTAAGCGAAAGAATGGTGTCCCCCGGCTTTAAAATAGCCTTATAAGCTGCAAAATTAGCCTGAGAACCACTGTGAGGCTGAACGTTTACATGATAATCAGTGTCAAATACTTTTCTCCAAACATCACATGCATACTCCTCAAGCTCATCTACAAACTCTGTTCCTCCGTAATATCTGCTGGTATTGCCTGATGTGCGAACATAAGGATATCCTTCGGCATATTTCCAGCTTAAGCAGCTTCCGCACGCTGCAAGTACTGCTTCAGAGCAGTAGTTTTCAGAAGCTATAAGCTCCACATTATTTTTTTGGCGATTATATTCCTTTTCTATAAATCCCCCTACTATAGGTGATGCTTTCTTAATAAATTCAATATTTTCAACATTATATCTGTTATCGTCTTTACCGTTAATATCGAACATTTTTATCCTCCGTTTACTCTAAATATAAGTTACTCTAATATGTGGTTAATTTTAACATAGAGTATGATCAAATTCAACATTACTCAAATAAAGTTTCTTCTTCATCCCATGGTTCTTCAGAATCTTCTTCTAATTTTAAAATTGATACTTCAAAAGCTTTTCTAAGTTCCGATGTACCGTCATCAAACTTTTTCTTATACTCTCTGCTCTGAATTCTGCCCTCTATGTATATTTTTGTGCCTACTTCAAGTGTTTCAGCATAATTAGCATTCCTGCCCCAGGCTATACATGGAATATAGTCTGACTTATTATACATTCTGTTTACTGCAATCATAAGATCACATATGTCTCTCCCCAGCGGCGAAGTTCTCTTAATAGGAGATTTACATAAAAATCCTTCTAAAAATACATAGTTTTCATAATAAACTACATCTTCATTCGTCAGTATTTCTCTGACAAACACCACTACGTTAAGTTTATTTTTGCCGTCAACTGTTTCGTTATACGTTCTTATTTGTCCTGTTATTTCAACAAAATCACCTGTCTGTAAAGGGGTTTCGTATATAAGCCTTTCAGAAATCATAACGTTTATTTCATCAACATAACCGCTCCTTCTCTCTACACCCAGAACAAAGGTATAGAAGGCCTCTCCATAAGTCTTATGACTAAACTGCAAAGAGCTTTTTATCTGCCCTGCAATCATAATTTTATTAGTTTCGTAAATATTGTCAGCTGTGTTTTTCATAGATTCCCTCCCAAAGAAACTCGCTACTGTACAGTCTATTATTTTCTTTGGGAAGATATTCCTGTAATGTATTTAGTTATTAACGCTACGACCACAAATCCTAAGGAAATTGCAAGTGCTATGGTTAATGTATCTGTTCCGCTTTTGCTAAACAGCATCTCGTCTCCGTTTACCAGGCCTGCCATCGTATAATAAAGACTTCCTCCGGGAAACAACGGTACTGCCGCCGCTGTAAGAAAAATAGTTGCAGGCGCCCGATTGACTCTGGCCATTATCTCAGCATATATGGCTACAAAAATCGCGGCAATAAAATAAGGGATAAAGTATCCTTCAATCTGCTGCTGCCACAAAAGATATATTACCCATGTGGCCGCTCCGCCAAGGCCTGCAAGCAGTATCTGTCTGCCTTTCATCTTAAAAAATATGGCAAATCCTATGGAGCCCACAAAAGCAGCTGCTACCTGAATAATCATACTCATATTGCACCGCCTCCCGTCAAAATAAGAGACAATGCAAAACCGCAAGCTATGGCTGCTGCTGTAAGCAGCGAATTAACAAGCCTTAAGAGACCTGTCACTATATCTCCTGTAAGCATATCTCTTACCGAATTGGTCATTGCAATACCCGGAATCAAAAGCATTATTCCACCTATCATTATCTTATCAACATTATTTCCAAGCCCTATCTTAACAGATAATATAGCTGAAAATCCGGCAATCACCGATGTAATAAATACCTTTGCCATCTGATTTTCTTCAAATTTTCCAAGGGTCCTCATGGAAATAGTTATGATGAGCCCCATAATAGCAGAAGTTACAGCATCATTGATATTGCCGCCGAAAAACACAGTAAAACCGGCAGCAATCAATACAGCTCCTGCATATTCTATCCACACAGGAAGATTCTTTCTTGCCATTACCTCTTCATACTTTTTTATAAGTTCATCCAAAGAAGGCTTGTATTTGCATATATATCTTGACAAGTCATTGAGATAATCCAGTTTGTCAAAATTTACATCATGTCTTATTATTCTTCTTATCTGGGTTACTATATTCCCCTCAGGATCTTCAAAAGTAACTTGTATATTAGATGTTATTATAAATGCATTGACTCTGGTACATCCATAAGCGCTGCACATGCGTACTATACTGTCCTCTACCCTGCCTACTTCTGCACCGCATATAAGCATCTCTTCTGCAATGTCTAAAGTTGCCTGAAGCAATTTGGCATAGTTCATTATCTAATCTCCAATTTCATTATTTCAGGGTGGCAAGTTTTCTGATATTGAGGACACTGCCCGCACTCAAAAAACAAAGGCGCATTATCAGGCTCAACTGTTTCAAACCCTAAAGTTCTAAAAAAGCCCGGAGCTCTGGCAACAAGATATATAGAATCTCCGCCTCTTTCTTTGACTTCCTTCACCACTTTGTCTACCATAATCTTGCCTATGCCAAACTTCCTGAACAGCTTGGTTACAGCAATTCCATCTATTATATATTTACCTTGTCGAAGAGCTAAAACACATCCGGCAATAAGCTCATCATCACCGTGAAACACCTTCCAGCACTTGACTATATCAGTATCTACCTCTTCATCACCATCAAATTCAAGTTCATTTTCTACAAAAAACTTTACTAATCTCTCGTATTCATCTGTAGACTTAATCTTAAATTTAAGCATGTTTAAGTATACTCCTTATCTTTCCTACCAAATATAACGATCCTGCAAATATAATCACGTCAAATTTATCCTTTAATTCAACTGCGGCTTTGCATGCCTTTCTAAAATCAGGAATTACAGTGCACTTTGCCCCATATGATTCAAAAACTTTTGCAAGCTTTTCAGCCGCCATCTTTCTTGGATTATCCGGCTCTGTTACTATAAAATCAGAAGCAATCCTGCTAAACTCCAGTGATATGCTTTTGACGTCCTTATCCTCAAGGATTCCCGTCACCATAAGGACTTTTTTATCTTCGCACAAATTCCTGACTGCTTCAGCCATAACTCTTGCCCCGTCAGCATTATGAGCTCCATCTATTATGACAGTACAATCACTGTCATCTGAAAGCACTTCAAATCTTCCGGGTTGTCTGGCGTCTTTTAAGCCTTTATATAGAGCTTCTCTGCTTATGTTAAGGTCTCCCCGCTCTTCCATTATATTTACAGCAGTTATAGCTGCCACGGCATTTTCAATTTGGTGACGGCCTGTCATAGAAATTTGAAGGTCTTCAAACATCACACCCTGTATGTCGGCATCAAATCTATAGCCACTGAGGCTTTCTTCCTTGATAGTAACAGGAATATTGGCAGTTTCAAAGAACATGCTCTTATGCTCATTAGCTTTAGTTTCTATAATCCTCAATGCTCTTATATCCTTTGCACTGGTAACCACAGGACATTCATCTTTTATTATGCCCGCTTTTTCTGCCGCTATTTGCTCAATGGTGCTACCCAGTCTATCCATATGATCCATAGATATTGAAGTTATTACGGTAATCAAAGGAGATTTGCACACATTGGTTGAATCTCCTGTTCCGCCAAGACCAACCTCAAGCACGACATAATCACATTCTTTTTCTTTAAAATACAGAAAAGCTATGGCCGTAATCACCTCAAATTCGGTTGGTGACTGCTTCCCTGCATTTGTCATCATCTCTGCGGCTTTTAAGACTTTATCTGTATATACAGCCAGATCTTCGTCGCTTATATATTCTCCGTCAAGTTCTATGCGTTCATTAAAAATTTCTATAAAAGGTGATATATATATACCCGTCTTATACCCCCCGGCTTCAAGCATGCTGTAAATATACCTGCATACTGAGCCTTTACCGTTGGTACCTGCTACATGAATTACTTTAAGATCATCCTGAGGATTTCCGAGAAGCTCAAGAAGTCTGGTCATGCGTTCAAGTCCCAATATGCTTCCGAACCGCTCAAATTCATGTATTTTTTCTATAGCTTTTTCACTGTTCATAATTATTTGCCTACCTTAGAAGCAATCATATCAAGTCTTGCTGAAACTTTTTCAAGCATTTCTTTATATTTTGCCATCTTTTCTTTTTCTT
Source organism: uncultured Peptostreptococcaceae bacterium (assembly GCA_910588185.1). Taxonomy (GTDB): domain Bacteria; phylum Bacillota; class Clostridia; order Peptostreptococcales; family Anaerovoracaceae; genus Fimisoma. The sequence continues at coordinate 28,340 of CAJUQR010000002.1, read as the reverse complement.
CGTTTACAACCTTCTCCGGAGCTTTGCTTATAAAGCCTTGATTTGACAGCTTGCCTTCAACTCTCTTTACCTCGCCTTCAAGGCGTTTCTTTTCCTTTGAAAGTCTGTCGTATTCTGCATTATAATCTACTAAATCCTCAAGCGGAATATATATTTCGGCTCCGCCTATAACTGCTGACATAGCCTCTTCGGGAGCCTTGCCTTTATCTTCTATAAATGTAACCTCAGTTATATTTGCCAGATTCTTAATATAACTTTCGCCTGCCTTTATAACATCCAGCTCACTGCCTTTTGCCAAAATTACAGCTCTGAGTTTTTTGCTCAGCGCCGCTTCTGCTTCTGCCCTTATATTTCTTATACTGCGAATAGTCTCCATGGCTGTTTCCAAAGTTTTTGTAGCAGCAGGGAATGAACAGCTCAAACTAAACTTTGGCCATTCTGCTTTAATAAGATAATTATCAGGATTATCCGACTGTTCTTCACCGTGAGGCAAGAAGCTCCAAATTTCTTCTGTAATAAACGGCATAAACGGATGCAGCATTTTCAGCATATTCTTAAGACACATAACGAGAGTAAATCTTACTACTTTTTTATCCTCTTCATCATTGCCCCAAAGTCTTGCTTTTACAAGCTCAATATACCAGTCACAATATTCATTCCAAATAAGATCATAAACTTTCTGCCCTGCCAAAGCCAAATCATATTTTTCCATAGCGTTGGTTACATATTCTACGGCCTCATTTACCTTGGAGATTATCCATTTATCTTCGTCTTTTAAATTTATATTCTCAAAGTTAGTAGTATCTCCACAAGCTTTGCCGCAGCAATCCTTGCAGCACTTTGCCATTTCTTTAAAATTGCCTTCTTCATCCTGCAAATTCATGATTACAAATCTTGAAGCATTCCAAAGCTTATTTGCAAAGTTACGGCACGACTCAAGCCTATCTTCCTTAAAACGCATGTCATTGCCCAAAGTAATACCTGTTGTAAGCATAAATCTCAATGCGTCTGCTCCATACTGGTCTATAACTTCAAGCGGATCAATGCCGTTTCCGAGAGATTTGCTCATTTTGCGGCCTTCTGCATCTCTGACAAGTCCATGAACATAAACATGATGGAAAGGTACTTCTCCCATCACTTCAAGTCCTGAGAATACCATTCTTACAACCCAGAAGAATATTATATCGTATCCTGTTACTAAAACATCTGTAGGATAGAAATACTTAAGATCTTCTGTTTCTTCCGGCCATCCTAAAGTTGAAAACGGCCAAAGGGCTGATGAAAACCACGTATCAAGTACATCTTCATCTTGATGGAAGTGAGTTCCTCCACATTTTGGACACTTACCCGGCATGTCGTAGTCTACTACTACTTCTCCGCAGCTCTCGCAGTAATATGCCGGAATTCTGTGCCCCCACCAAAGCTGACGGGAAATACACCAATCTCTGATTTCTTCAAGCCATCTGAGATAAGTTTTTTCGAATCTTTCAGGCACATGAGTAAGATCTCCCTTTTTAGCCGCTTCAATTGCAGGTTTTGCCAGCTCTTCCATAGCTACAAACCACTGGTCTGAAAGCATAGGCTCAATTACAGTATGACATCTGTAACACTCACCTACAGGTATTACTTTTTCCTCTGTCTTTACAAGATATCCTGCTTCTTCAAGATCACTTACCCAAGCTTTGCGGCACTCATAACGATCCATTCCTTTATATTTGCCTGCAAGCTCATTCATCGTAGCATCTTCATTGATACAGCTAGGTCTGTCAAGTCCGGCTCTTACTCCCACTTCAAAGTCGTTAGGATCATGAGCCGGAGTAATCTTAACTGCTCCAGTTCCCTTTTCCGGATCAGGATATATATCTTCTATAACAGGAATTTCTTTTCCTACAAGCGGCAGAATTACTTTTTTGCCAACTAAATGTTTATATCTTTCATCACTAGGATGAACAGCTATAGCTTCATCTGCAAACATGGTCTCCGGTCTTGATGTTGCAACTACAATGCCTTCACCGCCGTCTGCCGCAGGGTATCTAAAGTACCAGTACTTGCCGTTTCTGTCTTGGTGTTCTACTTCTGCATCTGAAAGAGATGTCTTGCATTCAGGGCACCAGTTTATCAGCCTGTTCCCTCTGTAAATCAAGCCTTTTTCATATAGCTTTATAAAGAAAGTTTTTACTGCTTTGTTGCAGCCTTCGTCCATAGTAAAACGTTCTCTGCTCCAGTCGCAGGAATCTCCAAGTTTGCGGCATTGTCTTGTGATTCTTCCGCCATATTCTTCTTTCCATGCCCACGCGCGCTTTAAGAACTCTTCTCTTCCTAAATCCTCTTTCTCAAGGCCTTCATCTTCTCTTATCTTATTTACTACTTTTACTTCTGTGGCTATGCTGGCATGATCTGAGCCTGGAAGCCAAAGAGCGCTATACCCCTGCATTCTTTTCCATCTTGTCAAAACATCCTGAAGAGTCTGATCAAGTGCATGTCCCATGTGAAGCTGTCCTGTAATATTAGGAGGCGGCATCACTATAGTAAACGGTTTTTTATCTTTATCAACATCTGCTCTAAAACATCCATTTCTTTCCCATTCTTCGTAAATTCGTTCTTCAAAATCCTTGGGATTATAGTTCTTCGCCAAATTTTTTTCCATCTTTATCTCCTTTTTATAAATTATCTTTTCTAATGCTGTTACAGAGTAATTTCATAATAATACCGATTAACCCTATAAATTTGTATGGTATAATTCATACAAATTTTAATATCATCAACGGCTAGTTATGATTTTTGCTTCTCTAATCATAAAATAATCTAAGATTATCCATATACTCCCTTTGCAAAACCCATACAAAAACGCTGATTTTGGGGTTAAAAGCAGGAATGTATCATACAATTTAATTTTCTTAGATAACTATGTATGAATCCTATCTGCCGGCAATAAAAAAATCCATCCCCATACTAAAGGACGGATTTTCCGCGGTACCACCTTTATTCTTCTGTCAAATATCCAAGACAAAAGCGCTCATTATCTAATAAAACTCAAAAGCAACCTTCAGTAAACGCTTTCTCGGAAGCTCTCAGCCTTCGGCTTCCTTCTCTGTAGAGCGCTGGTCTTTACCTACTCCTCTTTATCACAGTTTTTATTTAATTATTATTCTAAATATTTTATATAGTTTTTTATCAAAAGTCAAGAATTATCAGCTGAAATTACTTACTTTGATGATGCTGCACTTACTACATGAAACATAAGAAGTGCAGTAGTAACGCTTCCCACACCACCGGGAACAGGAGTTATTCCAGCTGTATTCTCACTTACAGCTTCAAAATCAACGTCTCCACACATCTTACCGTCTTCGTCAAAATTTATACCTACATCAATGACCACCTGTTTGCCATCTACATGCTCCGTTCCTACGGTATTTATTCTGCCTGCTGCTGAAACTATAATATCCGCTTCCCTGCATATTGCTTTTAAATCCTCTGCCGTAGTTCTGCTATGGCACATAGTTACAGTTGCATTTTTCTCCATAAGCATCATAGAAACAGGTTTGCCTATTACAAGACTTCTGCCGATTACCGCTGCTTTTTTACCTGAAAGTGCAACACCATAATACTCTAATATGGCTACTGCCGCTTCTGCCGTACATGGTGGAAATCCTACCTTATTGCCCGTAAAAAGGCTTCCAACGCTGGCATCAGATATACCGTCTATGTCTTTTGCCGGATTAATGTGATTTCTAATTCTATCTTCGTCTATATGCTTTGGCAAAGGTCTGAACATGAGTATTCCATGAATATTATCATCTTCATTCATAACTTTCAAAACATCAAGTACATCTTCTTCCGTTGCATCGCCATCAACTATATATTTCTCTACATTTATTCCAAGAGATTTAGCAACTTTTACAGCACTATTTTCGTATGCTATATCGCTTTCGTTTTCTCCTACCCTTAAAATCCCAAGTGTTGGAACGATGCCTCTATCAATAAGCTCTTCTACAGTCTGGCTTACTTTCTCTTTAATTTTATCTGCAACCGGTTTTCCTTTAAGTAATTCCATATTCCTATCTCCTCTATATATAACGACAACGCTGTTATAATCAATTCAATGAACGCTTCCTCGCAGCGAAGCTGTAAATATAACCGTGCGTTCATTATAACATCGGCCTTTTTACATTGCAATGACTAATATTAGTCATCATTCCTGGCCTCCGAGAAGTCTGATATTTTTAAGTAATTAGCACCGCATACCCTTTGCGCTTGTGAAGGTTTTCTCACTAAATCAAAAAAATTCCTATCATTTGGAGGATTTTCTCTGTATTTTTCTCTCAAATAATGATTTATCTAAGTTTTGAAAGAAAGCCTGCACTAAAACCGTTTAATTTTTCTCTCAAAACTTTCGTATCTGCTAATTTCAAGAGAAAATAGACTGAAATTTCTCTTAAATCATATCAATTTTTGAATTTCGTGAGAAAAAGTAAAATTTTCCTCTGACTGACACCCTCCACCCTCAAAAAAGCAATAACTGCTATTAGTCATCATTTGTTTGATTTTTCGTCATATATTCTGTTATAATTTGGTATAGTAAAAATGGAGATAAATTAATATGAAACACACCAGTAAACGTAATCAAAAACAAGCAATATTAGAACAACAAACCTACGAACATTCTTTATGGAAGAGACTCGAAGGTAAAGAATTGACAGAAAATCAATTCAATTTTGTCTCCCAATGTATGACTGAAAACTTAGAACACGCAAGACATGTAGAAAATGAAAGACTTACTTTTAACAGCATATTCCTGGCTTTAGCCGCAGGAGCACTAGCTTTTGCAGGAGCGTTTAATTCATTCATTGCTTTTTGTATATACTTTTCTCTTACAATGGCGGGATTTTTGTCGATGATACTCACTGCAAGGTGGAATAATGCATTTAACAGACATCTGTATTATGCTCAGCAATGTTATAAGCTTCTTCATACAAATCTTTTCGGAGACGGCGGTGAACTTACCGATACAAATTCTCACCCAGAATCTATAAAAGGACTTAAAGAAATACCACTTTACAGTTTTAGAATTCATAAACCAGTTGCATATACTAAATTAGGTGAATTAATGTACAGACCTCGCACCAAAAATTTATACATAGCCTTTTACTGGATAATACAATTTTTACTAATAGGCTGTACTCTTCTTGAACTTTTTAAAATGTTATAAAGGGGAAAATATGATTAAATTAATCGCATTAGATTTGGATAACACGCTTTTGGAAAAAGACAATAAAATACATCCGAAAACTTTAGAGCTTTTAAAAAAATGTATTTCAAAGGGAATTTTCGTAGTAATCGCAACAGGACGTCTCTTTCTGTCTGCTGAAAAATATGCCAAAGAAATAGGTCCTGAATGCAAAATTCTCTGTTATAACGGTTGTCTCATAACTGATTCCGATGGTAAATCCATTTTTTCATCACAGCTGTCTGTGGAAATCATGGAAAAAGTAGTCGAATTTTGCAAAGAGAGAAATCTCTACTGTCAGTTCTACCTCAATCATAAAATCCTCGTTGAAAAAGTCACCGAAGGAACTACAATAGACCCGGATTTGGCAAATACTGAAGCCATAGAAGCAGGAACTTTTGAAGGATACAAATTCTCTCCTTCCCCTAAGGCCATGATAGTAGCTAAGCCAGAAGATGTAAATAAATATCAAAAGGAGCTTGAGCAATTTCTTGGCGGAAATGCGTACCTAGCTCAATCTCAGCCATATCTCATAGAGATAATGCCAAAAGGCATAAATAAAGCTCACTCTCTTGAACTACTCTGCAAAGAATTAGAAGTAGATAAAAGTGAAGTTATGGCATGCGGAGATAATACCAACGATGCAGAAATGATTAAGTGGGCAGGTACGGGAATCGCTGTAGCCAATTCAGTGGATACTCTAAAAAATCTGGCCTCTTACGTATGCCAAAGCGAGAGATCTCTTGGTATTGCCGAGGCAATAGAAAAATTCTGTTTCTAGTTACTGTTAATTCAAACAAAAGTGCTGTATCTTTGTCAATTAGGCAAAATACAGCATTTCTTTATTTGTTCTTTTTCTTCCATTCTTTGATTTCTGTAAGACGCTTTTTAAATTTGCCTTCTACTCCCTGTTCAGTAGGCTTGTAATATTCTCTGTCAAGAAGAGAATCCGGAAGACACTGCATATCTGTCAGCTTGTCATCCGTATCATGGGCATACTGATACCCTTTTCCATAATTGAGTTCTTTCATCAACTTGGTAACACCATTTCTTATTACCAGAGGAACCGGCTCAGATAATTGGGTAAGAGCATCCTTTTTAGCATACTCATAAGCCAAATACAAAGAATTGGATTTTGGAACCATAGACATATAAACAACAGCCTCTGTCAAATGAACTGTACACTCAGGCATACCTATAAAGTGACACGCCTGATATGCAGCTACTGCAATTTCCAAAGCCCTTGGGTCTGCAAGTCCTATATCCTCGCTGGCAAAGCGAGTAACTCGCCGTGCAATATAGAGAGGGTCCTCTCCTGCTTCCAGCATACGTGCAAGCCAATATACCGCCGCATCAGGATCTGAATTTCTCATAGATTTATGAAGCGCCGAAATCAAATTGTAATGTTCTTCACCGCTCTTGTCATAAAGCAGTGATTTCTTTGAAGTACATTGCTGCAAAGTTTCTTTAGTAACAGTTACCGTATTGTCGTCAGTTTCACCGTTTAATATGACCATCTCTAACGTTGAAAGGGCTGTTCTGGCATCGCCATTTGCAAAAACTGCAATTGCTTCAAGCATATCAGACTGAATATTTACCTGCTGATTACCAAATCCCTTAGGATCTGATATTGCTCTCTCAAGCAGTTTTACAATTTCAGATATGGAAAGAGCCTGCAAAACAAACACTTTACACCTTGAAAGCAACGCTCCGTTAACCTCAAAAGATGGATTTTCTGTAGTGGCGCCTATTAATATGATACTGCCTTTTTCAACAAATGGCAAAAATGCATCTTGCTGTGCTTTATTAAACCTATGTATTTCATCTACGAATACTATGGTCTTTTCTCCATAACGCCGGTTATTTTCTGCCTGCTGCATTACAGCTCTTATTTCTTTAATGCCGCTTGTTACAGCAGAAAAATCTATAAATTCGGCTTTTGTTTTTCCTGCTATTATCCTTGCCAGAGTTGTCTTTCCGATTCCCGGAGGTCCCCAGAAGATCATTGATGAAACATTATCGCTTTCAATAAGCCTGCGCAATACTTTACCTTCGCCAAGAAGATGTGTTTGTCCTACGTATTCCTCAAGGGTCTTAGGTCTAAGTCTCTCGGCAAGAGGTCTTGTAACTTGACTCTCAAATATGCTCATTTGTTCCATATAGTATTTACCTCCTGCCATTTATTATTTTATATCAGTTGATAAAAAAGACCATGTTTATTACAATGCCAGATAAGCTTTCCATGAGCTATTTTAGGTATTCTCGACTGCAAATCCCATTCCGGATACTGTTTCTTTAATATAAGAGTATCTCCGCTTACTAATGCAACAAAATCTATATAATGTTCTTTTTTCATCTCATGTTCAGATGTAATATAATATTCGTTCTCTATAACCTCTACATCTAATTTATGGTCATCGTCAGCTTTTTTTATTTCTAATTCAGCTAGTTTTTTACCACAACAGCTTACACTCATATCTTCTGTTGAAGTTATCACATTCCCACACTCAGAACATACATAAAATTTAAGTTTTTTCATATTCCCTCCTTGAGACTGGTTCTCCTCAAGATTTCCGCTTATAAGAGATTCCATGTCTACTTTTAAAATTTCAGATAATTTAGGAAGCAATGAAAGGTCAGGCATGCCCATTCCTCTCTCCCACTTGGAAACAGCTTTGTCGCTTATTCCGACCATATCTGCCAGCTCTTTTTGTGTCAGTCCAAGATCACGCCTTAAACTTTGAATTATACTTCCTGTTTTTGCCTGGTCCATATCTTATATCCTCCTGACACTATTTTATCTGATATTTTTAAGGAGTTAAATAAACGCTCCGTAGAGTCTAATCATTTTTTACAGCTTTATAAATTTCTTTTATTATAGCATACACTACGCCTGCTATAGGCCAAATTATCCAGCTGACATGCCATCTAAATGTGATAAAGCTGTATGCCAAATATATAGCCGTTATTATCAGCCAGTAAACTGATGTAACTGCATCAAGCGTTTTATCCTTGTCCGCTTTGGTATAGTCTCCTTCTTGCAAAAGTTTATTATAACTGTCCCATGTTATTCCTGCTTTTACAAACAAGTTAACTGCCACAGACAAAACTGCAAGAAGAAGTGCAACAGCCGCTATAAAATGAAAGCCGTCGTCAGGGTCAAAAATTACTCCCATTAAAAACAAAGGCAGTACAGAAATTACTGAAAAAGTCACTCCTACAGTAATCTTTCTTCCAAATATAGGTCTGTACTCCTCTCTCATATCCCTGATCATATTCTCAGTATACGAATCAAGCTCTAGAATCTCTTTCTCTATATAATCGTACTTTGACAGCCTCATACCATACGGAACAAATATAGTCACTGCTGCCGCTACTATTACAAGTAATATAAGCACTCCAAGCATAGCCATCCTATCTTCGTCTGCCCCTATTATCTTGTATTCAGCAGCACCCGTTAAAAGTATGAGACATATAGGTGAAAGTATACAAAGGGAGACGGCAAACGCTATCTTTGGGGCTATTTCTTCCCTAATTCTGATAAATGTATTTGCTTCTTCCATGCTTACTTTGCGGCTGTCAACTTTCTTATTATTTAGTTTAGAACGCTTTTCTGTCTTTTGTGGTTCTGATAAAGTCTCATCTGTATCCTTTAAAAGATAATCAGTAGTAACTCCAAAAATTTCTGCAAGCTTTAAAATCTTATCAAGATCTGGCGTTGACTGACCCGTTTCCCTTAATTAAAGATATTGTTGGGTAAAAAAGAAAGGTCAGTCGATTTTGCCGATGAAGCGGTAGTAGATTTCTACTTCCTGCTCACGGCTTCCGTCCTCGCCCTTGACAGCTTCGTGGACGGTTATTTTTTCAATTAGAGTGTTCAGAAGTTCGGCGGTCAGCTCCACAGGGTTGACATACTGTTTCATCAGGGCAATCCACTTTTCAGCATCCGCTGCGGTCTGTACGGCGGCTTCCATCGTTTCGTGAAGCTGCCTTATTTTTGTTTCAAGCTCCTTTTGCTCGTTCTGGTACTTCTCGGACAGCATATTGAAGTTATACTCGGTTATGCGTCCGGCAGACCAGTCCTCATACATTTTAGCAAACAACCCGTCAACCTCGGCTTTACGCTTTTCCGCCTTTTTCAGCTCCGCAGCCTGCTTTTTCTTCGCAGAGTTTCTTTCCCTGTCGCTGGCATTGAGCAGCCGTTTCAGCAGCTTGTCCTCGTCTTTCTGTGCCAGCATAGACCAGTATTGCAGTCTTGCAAGTACATAGGCATACAGTACATCATAGCGGATATAGTGCATGGAACACTGGCGTAATCCCTGTCCGTTTTTGCTGCAATGGTAGTACCCGTATGGGTTTTTGTTCTGCTTGTTTTCCCCATAGGCTAAAGACCATCCGCAGTCTGCACATTTTATCAATCCTGCGAAAATCTGTGTCGTACCGTTTCTGCGTTTCCTGCGTCTGCTTGCAATCAGCTCCTGAACTTTTTGGAACACTTCTTCGGAAATGATGGCTTCGTGGGTATTTTCCACACGATACCATTCTTCCTGCGGCTTCCGCACCTTTTTCTTGTTCTTGAATGAAATGTTGCTCTGCTTGTTGTGAACGCTGTGACCGATGTAAGTTTCCTCTTTCAAAATGCTCTTGACTTGTGCTATCGTCCACGCATAGGCTTTTTCTGCGGGCGCACCGGCGTAGATATTGGCGAAAGTCCCGTATCTTTCATAGTTCAGCCAGCCGGGGGTAGGTACTTTTTCCTCCACCAGAATCCGTGTAATGCTAGCGGCTCCACGCCCGTGTACAGCAAGGTCAAAAATCTTCTCTACAATCCAGCGTGTTTCCGGGTCGATCAGAAGATGACCTTTTTTGTCCGGGTCTTTTACATAGCCCAGCGGTGCATAGGCTCCATAGTGTGCGCCATTGGCAAATCTTGTGCGCATGGCAGCCTTGACCTTTTTGCTGGTCTGTCGGGCGTGCATTTCATTTAGGATGTTTAAGAACGGGGCAAGCTCGCTTTCTCCGTTGATGGTGTCCACATTGTCATTGATGGCAATGTAGCGTACTCCCTTGCTGGGGAAATAGATTTCCGTGTACTGACCGGTCAGGATATAGTTTCTCCCCAGACGGGATAAATCCTTTGTGACAACGCAGTTGATTTTCCCGTCCTCGATGTCATCAATCATCCTTTGGAAACTTGGACGCTCGAAATTTGTCCCGCTCCATCCGTCGTCAATGTACTCGTCTACAACGGTCAGCCCATGCTCTGTGGCATACTGCCTAAGCATCATGCGCTGGGTCTGGATACTGCCGCTTTCCCCCTGTAATTCATCGTCACGGCTCAATCTCAAATATAGTGCAGTGTTATAAATCGTTGTATTGTATGGTTGTTTCACGGTTAAAAATCCTCCTTCTAAAAGAAACAACCCACGCTTATACAATACTCGCTGGTACAAGTATATCATAAGCGTGGGCTGATTGACAGTCGTTATTCCGTATTTTTTCAGGAAGCGGCGGCAGCGTGCTGGATCACATCTTCCAGCAGACTGTCAAGCGGCTTCCCATCCTGTGCAAAATGCTCCGATACCTTGATACGGACTTTCCCCATGACAAAATACTGGGTGCCGTCTTTTTCGGTAAGCAGGGTGCCGCTGTTTTTGTTATTGCTCTCGTTTTTGCTTTTTGCCATAGGCAGTTACCTCCATAAATGAAATATGCCCGACAAGGGAATGTCAGGCAGGTGTACAGCCGCAGACTGTCTCCGTGTCAACCAAACCGTGTCAACCGGCAGAAAAGACTTTGAAAACAATCCATAGGCGCTCTATTATTACTTTTTACTTTTTCTTTGATTTCTTGGTTGACATGGTTGACAAAGGAGAGAAATGCCCCAAATATCAGGCTTTTCCCCGTCAACCGGCTGTCAACCAAAGCGTCAACCAAACTGTCAACCGGTGGCTTTTCAGAATGGCAGTTCCATTTGCCGGGCTTCTTCTTCCGTGATTTCTCGAAAACCGTCCCCCTCCGGCGGAGCTTGGTTGACACGCTCCCAGCCTTTTTGAGAACCGTATTTCTTATACCGCTTCGGGCTTTTGTAGGCTGCCCAGCCCTGTATGATGCCGCCCGCAATGCCGGTATTCATAATCTCGCAGATTGCCCGTGTCTCCCAGTCTGCCGGGGAATTTAAGTTCCCCAGCGCTTCCTCATAAAGCTGCTTGGAACATACCCTGTCTCCGGTGTAGTCCTCCAAATAGGCGTAGATCATGCCAGCCTGTGTGTCCTCCTGCATGAAGTCCTGCTGGTGGGCGTTCAGGTATCGGTTCATTTCTATGCTGAATGACAGCTTATACTTCCCACTGCGGTAAACCGTCATGGCTTCCGCCCACATCTGTTCGATATACGCCCTCGCCGCCGCTTCATCATCCAGTATGTGAACCTCCGCCCGTTCCGGGTACACCGTCACGGGGAGAAAGCGCCGGTTGCCGGTGCGGTCACGGGGTAAAAAGTCCTGCCGGTTGGTCGTCCCTCCGAATACACATTGCCGCAGCCGGTCTGCCGGGTGTGTCTCATACGGCACTTTGTAGGTTTCTTTCTGGCGGCTTAAGAATGACTTGATTTCCTCAATACTCTTGGCGTTGGCTGTGGCAATCATCTCCGACATCTCGATAATCCAATGCCCTTGCAGCTTGCGGTACACATTTTCATCGTCCAGCTTCTTCAAATCGTCTGAAAACCATTCGTCCCTGCCTGCCAGCAGCCGGAAAAAGGTAGATTTCCCGGCTCCCTGACCACCAACCAGACAGAGCATGACCTCAAACTTGCTCCCCGGTCTGAATACCCGCCGGATGGCTCCCATCAGGAACAGTTTCAAGGCTTCATAGGTGTATTCGTCCGTATCGGCTCCCAGAAAGTGATGCAGGGCGTAACGGATGCGCTCTGTGCCGTCCCATTGCAGGCTGTTCAGGTAATCCCTGACCGGATGGTAGCGGTTTTCATTGGCAACAATCTTGATGGCGCTCTGCACCTTTTTCTCGCTGGTAAGCCCGTAGTTTTCTTCCAGATACAAAAGCAGGTAGTTCATGTCCATGTCGGTCAGCGTGGCACTGGTGCGCTCCCAGCCCAGCGGCTTCACAATGTCAATCTGCTCCGTCAAAAGGTTCAGGCGCAGCGCCCCGCGAAACAGCGGGTCACGCTGGAACACCGTCAGGCAGTTTCGGATGCTGTTTTTCACGCCGCCTTTCTGCGTCCCCTCTAACGTCTCCCGGATTTCTGCCGGTGTCTGCGCCGGTTCCATTGTGTCCATCGTCCTTTTGACCGCTTCCTGCGTTTCCGGCGGCAAGCTCTGAAATTCGCTGTTCAAGCCGCAGCACCTCCTTTCCCTGTGCGGCGATCAATGCCGCTTTTTCTTCTATTTCTCCGTATAACAAAATATCCAAAAGGTATTCTGTGTAGCTTATCCTCTGCAACGCTTCCACAAAAAGAGGATGCCAGATGGCATCCTGCGGCTGTGGGGCGTATGCTGTTTTCCAATGCTCCAGCAGGCGCAGATAATCGCATAGCACCCGGAAACAATACCGTTCCGTTTCCTGAAATCTCTGCTCCGCTGATTTTTGTCGGGGCTGTGACCTGTTGTGACGCTTCCTATCTGGCGGCGCATTGCCGGATTTCTCATAGGAAACACCGAAGTCCTCCGCAAGCCTGACCGCAGCTTCCCGTTTCCCCAATCCATGCAGCAAAGCGGCAAAGTCGATCACATCCCCGAAAGCCCCGCAGCCGAAGCAGTAAAAGCGGCTGTCCACTTTCATGCTGGGCGTGCGGTCATTGTGGAATGGACAGCAGACCATGCCGTTTCTTCCCACCCGGATTCCATAGAATGAAGCAGCCTGCCGGGTGGTAACAGACTGTTTCACCGCTTCAAATACATTCAAATGCTCCCTCCATAAAAATGTCGGCAGCGGTAAAGCTGCCGGTTATGTCATAGCTCCATCTCATGTTTCTTTCTCTGTACTTCCTGTGGCTGCTCCCTCCGGCGCAGTGCGGTATCTACGGCGTTCTGCACCTGCCGCAGCCGTATGACTTCCTCCCGGAGCGGCTTGTGCTACGGAGACAGTTCGGCATACTCTGTTTTTAACTGTGCGTATTCCTGTTTCCATGCTTTCAGGGCAATGGGTTTTCCGTCCAGTTTTTCTTTCAGAATACGGCGGGCGGCATAAAACAGCCGTAACTCCGCATCGTGGGATGTTTCAAATTTCTCCCTCTGTTTCTTAAACTTGATATTGTTCAATTCCGTATGAACAGGTTTTAGCCGCTGGTAATTCTCGCCCTCCCGTATCAATTCCTGCAATTCCTTTATCCGGGCAGATTTCTTTTTCATGGAGCCGCTTAATGCTTCAAATTCTTCACTGACAGAGGAAAGACGCTCCTGCAAATCCTCTAATGTGAGCAGCTTGTTTTCCGTCAGATAATTGACGGCTTCGGCAAACTGCTTTAAGTTTCCGGTTCTGGCTTTATTGCTCCATGCCCCTGCGTTGCGCTGGTTGTAATAAGCGATCAGCAGGTCGGCAAGGTTCGGTGTCTGGGGTTTGGAAAGTTCTTCTTTTACCTCTGCCATCCAGACAAACAGGGCTTTGATCTTCTTCCTCACATCCTGCATGAGCCGGTTGGTAGCTTTAATCCAGCGGTTCAGTTCCCCTTTCTCGGTGCGGATGCCCTTTGCTTCCATCTGCCGGACATTAGCTCCCTCGTGGACAGTAGGTATCAGGTCAAGCCCCTGCCGCACATAGGAACGGTGGTCGATACGCACATCCAGCCCTTTTTCCTCAAATTTTGTATTAACGGCAGCCGCCCACTGCTCCCGCCAGTGTTCCAGCGTTTCCGGCTCGTGCCAGTCTGTTGTATGGACAGCGTTAAACATATAATCGCCGTTTTTATCCCGGATTCGGTTTCCATCTTCATCAAGGAGATATTCCCGCCGCTGTTTTTGCCCCCATGTGCCATCCGGGTTCAAGGGGCGCATGGTTGTCATTACATGAAAATGCGGGTTGGGGATGCCGCCGTCCTCTTTCTCCGGGCTGTGAAAAGCAAGGTCGGCAATCATGCCTTTTGCCACAAACTGCTCCTGCACAAATTTTCTCGCCAGCTCCATATTTTCTTCCAGCGTTAATTCATTCTGCATGGCAATATCAAAGGAATAGGCAATCTGGGCTTTGGGATGTTTCTCGCAGCCCTCCACAGCATTCCAGAGGGCTGCCCTGTCAAGATAAACTTCCGGCGCATGGGGCGGCAGCATGATTTCCGAAGCGATCACGCCGCCCTTTTTGGTGTAATCGCTGACTTCTCCATAGTAGTTACTGTAAAGACGTTCCCCGGCTCGGTAGGCTGCGCTGGCAATGGCGCTCTGACCGGCGCTGCGCTTTATCTGTGCGATTGAAAAATGATAAAGTGCTATCCTTAGTCACCGCCTTTCTCCTGCCCGGAAATACGGGCGTGGTTCTCTGTGGCAGACCGGATGAAATGCTCCGCCTGCGGCAGATTCAAAATGTTTTCCATGAGGGAATAAAATTCCGCTTCGGATAGCTCCTTTGTCTGTGGTGCAATGCTCTCAACGGCTGCCCCACGGGTAATCAGCCGGTGCGTCCTCTGTTTCCGGGAACCGCTTTCCAAATACGCCTGCCGGTTTTTCAAACGCTGCATTTTCCGTTTTTCCCGTTCCAACAGGACAGTGGTTTTTTCATATTCCTGCTTTAACTGTTCCAAAGATTTTTCCATGTTCTCACATCCTTTACTGATAAGATAAAGAAAGACCATCCGCAGACAGTCTGTGTGTCAGTGCTTCTATAAAACCCGATGAAAAGGGAAAACCGCAGAGCGGATTTCTCTTTGCGGCGGGTACACAGGGGATAGCCGCTTTAGCGGCGCAAGGGGGTGCAGCCACCTTGTCGGAGCGAAGCGAACGCAGACCTCGGATTGCTGATTTTATCAGCGGCAGAGGTAAGCTCCGCAGGACGCACGATACATGGTCTTTAGACTATGTATAGAAGTGCGCCCTTAGTTCCTAAGGGATTTTGCCGTTTCCGGCAGTCTTGCCCTTTTTCTTGGAACGCTTGGAAAGATACTTCGGGCAGTCAACCACAACCGCCCGGAAGCTCTGTTTACATTCGTGCTGGCATTTCCGGCACAGTTCGTTGTAAGTGATACGGCTGCGGTCATTTAAGAAGAAAGACCATTCCAGCCGCCGCTTGTTGCTCATTCTTGCCATAACCGGCTCCTTTCTCCGTTTCTATCTGATGTACGCAGATAGGCTGTTTTGGTGTAGCGTTTCGGTATCATTTTTAAGGTTTTTCCCTCTGTATGCCCCTTTGGAAAGTGCGGCAGTATTGCAGTCAGGGAATGATACCTCACGCTTATTTGTCGCTTCTCGGTACGGTTTCGGAGCCTTTTGCCATC
This sequence comes from uncultured Peptostreptococcaceae bacterium, assembly GCA_910588185.1. Lineage (GTDB taxonomy): Bacteria > Bacillota > Clostridia > Peptostreptococcales > Anaerovoracaceae > Fimisoma. Next base: position 12,673 of record CAJUQR010000002.1, on the reverse strand, counting down.
CATTCAAAGAAAGCAATTTTGCTGACCTTGATAAGCCTGCCCCTGCGGAACGCCGGAAAGCCGGGTGTGTGTACCAGCTCATAGGCGCTCGCTCTTGAAATTCCCATAATCCGCTGAATGTCCGCCACATCCAGAACCAGCGGTAAATCCTCGTAGCTGTTCAATCTCTTTTTATCGTTCATTCTGTTCCTCCCATAAATCAAATAGGTTAAAATGCTTCCTGCTGCCGTTCTCCCCAAAAGCCGTTTTCCTGCCCCATTCCTGCGGTGTTTCCCTGCATTGGTGCGCCGGATGCGTCACTTCTCCTGCCGGTCATATCCCTTTTGGACGGTCATTCACTTGTCAAGGTACTGTGCGGTACAAAATTACCAACTGCAATCATCATAGCGGACTATCCTTGACAAAACAATGCTTCTGCGATACCATGAGTGTAATGGATATAACTAAATTATATAATTACCATAAACAAAGGCAGGGGATAGGGATGGAGAATCAGTTTATACGGCATGAGCCATGTTTTGAGAGGATTTTGTTTGTCCTGACGCTGGACAGGAAGAAAATGAAAGAGCGGATTTTGATTGGGGAAGAACAGCAGATCCGCTTCCGGCTGAACAGGAGCCAAAACGCAGAGGTACTTTGTGATATGACACGCCCGCTGGGAACTTTTTTGATAAACTTTGAGCGTGACACGGACAGGGACTGGAACTTATACGGGCTTTCTCCGCTGCGGCAAGCCCTCCACTCCAACCGATGGAAACAGCCGGAGCTGGAGCAGGCGGCAAGCGAATTTCTCTGGGGAAAATATCTTAGCAATGACCCGCTGAAAATGTATGTGGCGTTCCGTATTTGGAACAGCTATCTGCTTGCCAGAGAACCCCGTGACCGTAACGCTGCCTGTGACCGCTTCATGGATAAAATGAGCAGCCTGACCGGGGTATTCCATAACGAAGCCATGAGCTTTGACATGGAGACAGGAAAACCGAAACATTTTCAAGCTGGCAGCCTTTATTTCAAAGGCGCACCGTCAGAAGATACCCGGCTTGACCTCTGGTTCCCGGACAACCGGCGCACAGAAGAATGTGTGTCTGCCTATGCGTCCCTCTACCCGTTGATTACCTATTATCTGAACCGGCTGAATGACTGGGGGCTTTGCTTCCGGCAGTGCAAGGTCTGCGGGAAATATTTTCTGGCAAAGAGCCAGCGGTATGAGCTGTGCAGCGACAAGTGCCGAAAAGCACAGGCGCTTCAAAACAAGCGGGAATTTGACGAGAGGGCAAGAGAAAATAACTATGACCTGCTTTATAAAAATGAATGCCAGAACTGGCGCAACAAAATAAACCGGGTAAAAAATACCGCAGGCTTTCCGGCTGACCGTCTGGAAAAAATACAGGCTGCCTTTTCCGACTTTAAGAAAGAAGCATTGCAGAGAAAAAAGGCTGTAAAAACAGGAACAGCCAGCCCGAAAGAATTTACGGACTGGCTGTATCAGCAGAGTAATGTAATTGTGGAGTTGTTGACAGAATATTGACTAAAAGCAAGTTATTTAGACAAAGCAAAAGACGCCTTGCTAAGCAAGACGTCTTTAGGAACTCCTTCTACGCATGGCAGATGAGCTATTATCAGTATATGCGATTTTCTGTGATTTGTCAATAAGTTTGGGTTGCAAACATCTGTTAACTATTTCCTACCACTTACGCTTGAGCCTTATATTGTTCATAATGCTGAAGTTTTTTTCTTAATGAGTGATCCTGCTCGAAGTAAAAAGCCGTAACTAATAAGCAATATGAATCTCGGCGCTCTACAACAACCATATAGCGTTCTTCTTCAAGTAGCATATGTACTCTGGTTGTGTTGCGATACGGTTCACTCCAAACTTTTACTCCCTCACATTCTTCACATTGCGTTATATCACAATTATAATTCTCGATAAACGCACGAACCCATCTGATTCTCTCGCATCTTCTAAAATCCGGCACACGTTCTCCACTTTTTAGATAATCTTGGCAGGTTACATGAAAAAATGCCTCTTCCTTTCCATATTCAATCGGATGCTTGCGAATATTTACCTGCTTTCCTTCAAATGTAGGACGTGATTTTATAAAGTCATTCTGAAAAATCTCATATAACGCTCCTTGATATTGAGGATAGTCATTATTATAGTCATCCCAAAATTCTAATTTTGGCAACCAACAATTATCTCTTGTCATACTGTCCCTCCCGCTTCCCACGAAAGCAGGTTTATTTTTTCCTCACGCAAAAGCGTTGTTTTTCGCAATGTATAGCCTGAACGTTCTTTTATCAAATCAATAACTTCTTGTTTTGCACTACTCTTTACAAATCCATCAGGAAATCTGCGATTTTCATAACCGATAGCACCTATAATAACATCAACTATCTGCATGATTTGAACTTCATCAGATCGTATAGGTTGTAACCGCCGAATCACTTTTTGAGAAAAGTCATACATAGAATTGCAGCATACTTCTCTCAATTTTTTTGCTTTTCGAGCAGAGTTAGTATCTTTAATGTCAATATAAACATCATAGTTATCAGTTGGAGAAAAGATAACTTTGAGCATATCAAAATACATTTTATAATACCACGTATCGTGTGTTTGATGATAGCGTTCGTGATTTAGTCTTGTCTTGTCTGGAATAATGACACCCCGAAAATGTAAATCATCATCATCAAAGAAATAATTAACCAAATCTTTGTACAAATCAACTTTTGCAGGACTGATTTTCGTCCACTTCATTTCCATTGCTTCGGAAACATTATTTCTTTTTTTGATTTGACGAATCCGCTCATTGATTTCTCTCAGTTTCGCCTGTGGACACCACACGGCTCCTAACACCATAACATTACTGTTATCATATTCAAGATGACATGTCTCATCACAGTAAACATTATACAACATATTTTCACCACCTCAATTATCTTTTTTCATTCCGTAATGTACCGGTTCCTCTGCCACCATAGATAGTGTTGGTTCTGTATCATAAAGATATGTAACCTTATCCGGTTCTTTTGAAACCTCTGGGCTAACCAGTCCAAAGTATTTCTCAAAGAACCCTTTTAGTTTTTCAATAACTGTCTGTTTCTTCTTATCACGAGAACCTCCACCTCCGAAACGGGAAACGGGCGGCATCAGTCGATCAACATCTGTGCCGGTGGTTTTGAGTACGCCATCACGGAAAGCGTTCTCCACAAACTTTCTCGTTTCTTCCGGTTTCAATTTTTCTTCAGTGATCAAAGTCTGAATATCGGTCTCTCTCTGCTCTCTGACAAAACGCTGCCAGTCAGTATTGACATTGGTATTTGTGTTGATAGTAGCAATAAAGTTTTCAATCAGTTCCTTTTTAGACCTAAGCTGCAAGCTGGATTTGATTGCTTTATCAATCGCAACAAGGATTTCCTTATCCTCACAGTTTCCATCGTGATACTTTCCAACCAGCATCAGGATATAATCAATGTTGACTTCCACCTGTTTGACAAGCTCCATTTCAAAGACAACATCATCCATAATGCTTTCCTTGCTTCCCGGTTTCGGTTTGATTTCCTCGTACACATCATGGTATGTGCCTGTGTAGTCTTGGAAATCAATCGGAGATAGGATTTCATTTCCGGCAAAGCGGTCAAAGGCAGCAAGGATATTTCTCAAACGGAGAATGTTGCCAAACAGGACAATAAAATCTTTCTTGTTTTTCTCTCCGACAATCGGCTGTCCCAAAGGATATTTCTGCAACAGTTCGGCAATTCGTTCTTCATAACCTTTCTGCTCGCGACCTTTATCATCGACACAACCGTAGTAATAATCCTCATAGGATTTCAAGATGACAATGCCGTTTGCTTCCTTGTCTCCGAACAATGCAATCGCATCGTTGGTAGCTTCTTCAAGATCACGGAAGCAGACAATATTACCAAAAGACTTGACTGAATTGAGGATACGGTTCGTTCTGGAAAATGCCTGTATCAGACCGTGCATTTTCAAGTTCTTATCTACCCAAAGGGTGTTAAGTGTTGTTGCATCGAAGCCCGTCAAGAACATGTTGACTACAATCAGCAAATCGACTTCACGCTTCTTAACCTTATCGGAAAGGTCTTTGTAGTAATCTTGGAAGCCCTTGCTTGATGTATCAAAATTGGTTTTGAAAATCTTGTTGTAGTCTTTAATTGCCATATCCAGAAAGTCACGGGAACTCTGGTCAAGGTCATCGGTGTCAAAACTTTCATCGTCCAGAATACCATCGGCACTATCCGCTTCATTTGGAGCGAATGAGAAGATAGTGGCAATGGTCAAATCTCTGTGCCGTTCTGCAATCTGTTTTTTAAACTCCAGATAATACTTTTTGCAGATAGGAATAGAGCTGACGGCGAACATAGAGTTGAAGCCGTTTACTCGCTGACCTTTCAGACTGTAGTAGGAATTTCGCATGGTCTTTTGGTCGAAGTGTTCCAGAATGTACTTCACAACCTCTGTGATACGCTCCGGCGAACCCAATGCTTCCTCGGTATCAATAGCGGCAACCTGCATGTCCTGCTTATCATCCTTCTGCTTGACCGTGTTAATATAGTCGATGCGGAACGGCAGCACATTTCCATCATTGATTGCATCCACAATAGTGTAGGTATGGAGCTTCGCACCAAAAGCCTGCTCTGTGGTTCGGAGATTCGGATTTCCACCTGTCCCGGCATTGACTGCGAAAATCGGTGTGCCAGTAAATCCAAAGATATGATAGTTCTTGAAATACTTTTCCACCTTGATTGTCTTTTCGCCCTTTTTGATTTGCCCTCCGACAATTCGGGTGTGCATGTCTCCAAACTGGCTGCGGTGGCACTCGTCAAACACAAGGACAATATGCTTGTTTCGGATAGGGTGGCTCGGATTTTTCGTAATGAACACATCCAATTTCTGAATGGTCGTTACGATAATTCGGGAGGTGCTGTCCTCAAGCTGTCTTTGCAAAACAGCGGTACTCTTGTTTCCGTTGGTAGCACCTTTTTCAAAGCGGTCATATTCCTTAATGGTCTGATAGTCCAAGTCCTTACGATCAACCACAAACAGAACCTTTTCGATATACGTCAGTCCTGTAGCAAGCTGGGCAGTTTTAAAGGAAGTCAAGGTCTTGCCGCTTCCTGTGGTATGCCAGATATATCCTCCGGCTTCGATAGTGCCTGTTTTCTTGTAGTTGGTGGACACTTCAATCCTGTTCAAAATACGCTCGGTTGCCACAATCTGATAAGGTCGCATAACGAGCAACAATTCCTCAGAAGTGAACACGCAATATTTTGTCAAGATGTTCAAAATGGTGTGCTTCGCAAAGAATGTCTTTGTGAAGTCCACAAGGTCGGGAATGACCTTGTTATTGCCGTCTGCCCAATAGGAAGTGAACTCAAAACTGTTAGAAGTTTTCTTGCTGTGCTTCTTGGAAGAATTTTCACTTTCCTTAATGTGACTTGCTCTGGTAGTGTTAGAATAGTACTTTGTAAATGTGCCGTTGGAGATTACAAAAATCTGCACATACTCATAAAGTCCACAACCAGCCCAAAAGCTATCACGCTGATAGCGGTTGATCTGATTGAATGCTTCCTTGATTGCCACTCCACGGCGTTTTAATTCCACATGAACTAGCGGCAGACCGTTCACCAGAATGGTAACATCATATCGGGTATCATGTTTTCCGGCTGTTTCCTCATACTGGTTGATAACTTGCAGTCGGTTATTGTGGATGTTCTTTTTGTCAATCAGGGAGATGTTCATGGTAGTCCCGTCCTCACGGGTCAGGTTCTGCACATAATCTTCCTGAATTTTTCGGGTCTTTTCCACGATGCCCTCATTGGCATTGGCAATCTTGCTTTTGAAAAAGCTGTCCCATTCCTTATCCGTAAACTGATAGTTGTTCAACAATTCTAACTGTCTGCGGAGATTGGCAATGAGTGCATCGGGGCTGTGGATCGTCACATACTCATATCCCTGTTCTCCGAGCATTTTGATAAATGCCGCTTCCAAAGCTGCTTCACTCTGGTAGGCATCAGAGCGTTTGGTTTGTGGCTCATATTCGGTCACAACAGTGCTTTCATTGGTCGAAAGCACAATGTTATATGTACTCACGATTTCACGCTCCTTTCATTAAGAATCTAGAATTTCTTCTATCATCGGCTCAACCCCGACATTTTTAATATCGTCAATTATATGTTGTGCGGAGAAGCGATTAACATCTCTGGCTACAAAACGCAAAATATTTGCTGCGGTTTCATTCACCACATAGGAAAATCCACCACACAGAATTTGGTACGCAAAAGATGCAAATGGGTCATAGGCAACAAAAGACCTCCCACAAACTTCCCGATACGACTTATCCACACTCTGAATGACGTATTGAGCGTGATCTTCACTCTTTCTCATAAATGCCAGTAACACGTCAACAAATCCCTTTTTCTCATGGAGAATTGATGTGGATATTTTCTCTGCACTCAAATCATATATATAGCTTTCAATTTCGTCATCAAAAACTTTCCTTGTGATTTTTTCGTCTATACATGTTTGGTTTTCAGCTTGTTGCTTATAGGATACCGCTTTCTCAAAAAAGATGGATAGCTGCCCTGCATCAGCATAACGATATGCTGCATCTGAATTTGTGGCTTTTTCTGCAATGTTTCTGTAAATATGGTGTGAATTTCTTGGGTCGCCCGTCATAATGAAATTTATAACACGACCAAGGGAATACACATCACTACGTTTATCCCCATCTTTAAGCATCATAAACTGTTCCGGTGCACAGTAATAGAATTGTCCTACTGCGTTGGTGTGCATTGTTTGGTGAGAGGTAAAGACATTCAAGTCTTTTCCCAATCCGAAATCTGCGATTTTGATCATTCCAGAAATAATAAAGATATTATTCGCACTTATATCTCTATGAATAATGTCACGTTTGTGTACTTCCGTCATAATATGAAGGATTTGGCGAATACAATTCAACTTTATATCATCGGATAAATCGAATGATTTAACATATTTATCAAGCGTCGTCTCCGCATATTCCATTGTATAGGAACTATTACCTTCATCGAACGTATAAACTTGAATAATTCCAGACGCATCTTGCAGTGATTTTGTGATGTTGTATTCTCTTTTGAAACGACTTCTGATACCTGTATCCGTCAAATAGTCGTCCTTTAACTTCTTCACTACGAATCCTGTGGACTTTTGCCGATATACATTCGCAAAACCGCCATTTCCGATTGGCTCTAAATCGTCGTTTTCCCTGACAAGATGATAGCGTCCATTGCTTCGAGTTATCTTACACAAATCTCTATGGATAATACGATTGAATTCGGCATATATAGTCTCAATTTTTTCGGCAGCCTCGACTTCTGATAACGATTGTTCTTGCATTAAGTAACTTTTGCCAAGAACAATATTGAAGAACTTGTCAATTTGATGGCTGTTGATTAAATCTACAAGTTTATCGTGGACGTACGCCCACCTTGACGGAAAGCCAGAACGATAGACATCTTTCGTTCCAAAGTTAGAGTTAAAGAACTCTACCAGTTTATATCCTTGCTTATATGTGTAAAAGTCCGCCGTATCACCACAGAAAATGTTTGAAATTTCTTTTAATGAATCTGAACTGAGCATGGTACTCCTTTCTATTTAGCTGGCTCAAAAGTCAGTAGCTTATCACGATAGTATTCGTATTGCTTCGTCCTCGCTTCAATCTCTGCTGGTAAGCCGGAAGAAATGTCATTGCAGAGGGCATCGAAGCGATCAAGTATGCCTACGATACGCTCCTGTTCCTTGATAGCAGGAAGCGGAATAGGTATTGTGTTAAGGTTCTTCTGGTTCAACTTCGGTTGTGCTCCACCAGAAATAAATTGTGAAAGGTCGATAGCGTTCAAGTAGAACTCGACATATCTTCTCGTTGCATAACAATCAAACTTCAAAACATGAGCATGGTTATTTACCCAATTCTTGCCCGATATAGAGAACGCAATCGGTGTGCTTCGTGCCACCAGATTGTTGCCATCCTCGGAAACAAGCAGATAATCTCCATCAAAGATATAACCACTCACATAATCAACAATGCCGGATGCACCGTAGTACGGGTACTCGCCAGCTTCACGGTTGCCGCTTGTGATAGGCTTTCTCTTACTGTCATGGTTTTCAGAAATCATGTTCAGCGTAACAGAAACAAAACCAAAAACATATTGACAAAGCAGAATCAAGCCATTAAGCTCGTCTGTCTGTCTGTCTGTCTGTCTGTCTGTCTGTCTGTCTGTCAAGATTGTCTTGCCAGTTGCAACATAAGTCAAGAGGGCATCACGATAAAAGACATACTGCTTTTGCCTTGCTTCA
>CAJUQR010000002.1:0-4217 GCA_910588185.1 uncultured Peptostreptococcaceae bacterium | reverse complement strand
AACATAAGTCAAGAGGGCATCACGATAAAAGACATACTGCTTTTGCCTTGCTTCAATCTCGGCAGGGAGACCGATATTCAAGTCAGAACAGATGGCTTCAAAGTTATCAAGCACATGAACAAGGCGTTTCTGAACATCCAGAGCCGGAACAGGAACAGGGAATGCGTTCAGCATCGGTCTGCGAATGGACGGGACAGAACCTTGAAACATGGTCTTTTCGATATACGGCAAAAAAGCCGATTTCATATAGTAGAAGAAGTATTTCGGATAAACAGTCGGAGTGTTGATATGGATGCGGTATGCTCTCTGATGTAGCGCATATTTGCCTTCAACATAGTGAAAAACCTTACCGACACCAACGCCATCGCCTGCTGTGATGATAGCCGTTTCATCAAATTCATATTCATTCTTTCTCAGCGGCTCTTGCGAACGAACATAAAAAGGATATTCTCCCTCGTCAAGTCCTTCATTTGTATTACTGCTTCCTGTTCCGATATCAGCAATTTCGGCAAGCTGAACCATTGATATTTCATCAGCAGGGCTTAACAATTTATTTCGGTAATACTCATACTGTTTTTTCCTCGCTGTAAGTTCTGCTGTAAGTTCTGCTGTAAGTTCTGCTGTAAGTTCTGTGAAATTGTCCAGAATACGGACAATTTCACTCTGTACCTCAGCAGGAGGTACAGGAATCTGCAATGCTCTAAAATCTCCACCTGTCAACTTCGGAATATTTCCGTGAATCAACGAAGTTACATCTATTGTCTGTATATAATGAAATAGATAACGAAGAAGAACACCTTTCTTTTCTTCGATAATATGGGCATGATTATTTACCCAAATTTTTCCCTCTGCCCATGTCACAACAGGCGTTCCTGCTTTTGTGATTACGCTTCCATCTTCTCCAACAAGAACATAAGTACCATCAAAAATATAGTCAGAAACATAATCTTGAATACCGTTCGCACCGTAGTACGGATATTCACCAGCTACTCTTGCCGCCTTTGTGACAGGCTTTCTTTTCTTATCAAGAATATTGCAACAATCTTCAAGTTTTCTATATTCAACTCCGCCTGGACAAAGTTCCTGTATTAGCTCTTCAAGTTTGGTCATCAAGCAATCCCTCCTTCTTCATAACCTCAACGATTCTTTTCTCATCTTTTTTGTTTTTTGGTACATATGGTATGTCACAAATATCTAACAGCCCGAGTTCTCGCATACGCATAATTTCTTTTAGAGCATCAAAATTTATCGACACCCAAATATCTGTTCCATAAAGAACGTTAATTCTAATGACTCCATCCTGTAAATGTTGCATAGTTTCTTCCATACACAAACCAGTTTGGAGAATAGCCGCATATTCTTTTGGGTCGATTTTCTTAATGTCTTCCGTATCGTAAAAAATCTTGTATTCTTTTGTCGGTACATCGGTAGAAATAGCTCTATTCTTTCCCGGATGTTTAATATTTAAGACTTCCTCTTCGATGTCTTTCGTTATGCCGTTTGCAATTCTAAACAGTTTGCTATCAAAAGCCACAAAGTCTAAACTCAGTTCTTGGGGAAGAAATTCTGAGCACAACTTTTGCACAGTGCGAATTTGTTCGATCATTTCGTCTGCAATTTCTTGGAGCGATGCGTACTCTTTGGCCGTATAATTATCGTCTTTGTGGGCAAAGTTCTTATCACGTTCATAGTAAATAGCAGAAATAATGAGGTTAGAACAAATAGTCTTTTTCTTCTTTGGAAAGCATTTATCTATTACCACACAGATGCTAACATAAAACTTTTGCTTCGCATCATTGACTTCCTGTCGGATATCAATGTTGGACACTTTACTGCCATTCTCTACAAGGAAAAGAACTGTATCAACAGATTTTTTGCCGTCTATTATGTATCGTGCCAGTTCCCACTTGTTCATTTTTGCCCCTCAATTTCTGCAATGATCTTTGCAATTTCCTCACGGAGAATCTGTTCACGGGCTACGATTTCTTCAATCTCTGCATTGAGCTTTACAATATCGATAACTTCTCTCGTATCCTCCTGCTCAACATAGGTACTGACAGATAGATTGTAGTCCTGTGCTTTGATCTCGTCATAGTTGGCAAGGTGGGAAAAGTGTTGCGTACCGTTTCGGGAAATAAACTCGTCTACGATGTGAGCTATGTTTTCTTCGGTCAGTCGGTTGTTGTTCGTGACCTTGACAAACTCCTTGGAAGCATCAATGAACAGGGTACGGTTATCCGCTTTGCTACGCTTCAGAACCATGATACAGGTCGCAATGGAAGTACCGAAGAACAGGTTGCTCGGCAACTGGATGATGCAGTCAATGAAGTTGTTGTCAATCAGATACTGGCGGATCTTCTTCTCAGCTCCGCCACGGTACATGATGCCGGGGAAGCAGACAATCGCCGCAGTTCCGTTGGTGGCAAGCCATGCCAGAGAGTGCATGATAAAGGCAAGGTCAGCTTTTGACTTCGGTGCAAGCACCCCGGCAGGAGAGAAACGAGGGTCATTTATCAAAACAGGATTGTCATCGCCCTCCCACTTAATAGAGTAAGGGGGATTTGAAACAATAACCTCAAACGGTTCATCGTCCCAATGCTGCGGAGACAACAAAGTATCTTCGTGGGCAATGTCAAACTTGTCAAAATCAATGTCATGCAGGAACATATTGATGCGGCAAAGGTTGTATGTAGTCAGGTTGATTTCCTGACCGTAAAATCCCTGACGGACATTCTCTTTGCCAAGAATTTTCGCCGCTTTCAGAAGCAGAGAACCAGAACCACAAGCAGGGTCATAAACCTTGTTGACCTCTGTTTTCCCAGCAACAGCCATACGAGTCAGAAGCTCGGAAACCTCTTGGGGAGTGAAGAACTCACCGCCGCTTTTTCCGGCGTTGGATGCGTACATACTCATAAGGTATTCGTAAGCATCGCCAAAGGCATCAATGGAATTATCCTTGTAGTTTCCCAAGCCCATGTTTGCAACGCCCTCGATCAGCTTCACGAGGTTTGCATTACGCTTTGCAACGGTGGTTCCCAGCTTGTTGCTGTTGACGTCAATATCATCAAACAATCCCGCAAAATTATCTTCGCTTTCGCTGCCCTTTGCTGATTCCTCAATGTGGTTAAAGGCAGCTTCCAAAGTCATATTCAGATTTTCGTCATTTGCGGCTCTCTTTCTGACATTGCAGAAAAGCTCGCTGGGCAGAATGAAGAATCCCTTCGTTTTAACCAAGTCCTCGCGAGCCTGTTCAGCATCTTCATCGGACAACTGTGCATAATCAAAGCCCACTTCTCCGGCTTCAATCTCGCCCTCGTTGATGTAATTTGTTAGGTTTTCAGATATATAGCGATAGAACATCATACCCAGCACATAGGACTTGAAATCCCATCCGTCCACGCTTCCACGCAGTTCATCGGCAATCGCCCATATCGCCCGATGGAGTTCATCACGCTCTTGTTCTTTTCTTATATCAGCCATTTTCTTTCTCCTTTTCATCGGGAATAAAGTCCAGAATATCATCCACCTTGCAATCAAGAGCAAAACATATCTTTTCGATACTATCCAAAGATACATACTGGTCACGCCTTAGTCGGGTTAGAATATTAGCACTAAATCCAGCTTTCTCCGTCAATGCGGCGGTCGGGATGCCCCGGTCTATCAGCAAGTGAAATAGTTTTTTATATGTTACAGCCATATAGTCCTCCTTGCCATGATAATCACTCATGATAGTATATCATGAAAATGTGAAAATTTCAATTCATCGTTATAGATATTTAAATCGGAATAGTGTAAGAAAAAAGCCTGATGCAGTAGTTATTACTTACATCAAGCCTTTATATCTTTTGCAGTTCTGTATAAGCGTGGGTTCGTCATATTTGGTGTGGTATCTTTAACTATGGGAAACTCCGCTTTCCCATTTTGAAACAGATTGTCTCGTGACATCTATCATTTCTGCCAGTTCCTCTTGGGACCAGCCTTGTTTTTTTCTTAATTCCATAATTTTATCGGCTAAGATCATTTTTTACCTCCAACATTTATTCTGGTAAAATAATAGCTCTTTATGGAACTTTACTCCACCAAGCTGACTTGGAAATTTGTCAACTACTAGTTGCATTGATGGTTTTTCAACGTTTTCAAGCAACAATATGTCTAAAACAAGCCGGTGATAACTCCATCATCATCTACATCTATCTTCTCTGCTGCAGGTACCTTAG
>CAJUQR010000001.1 GCA_910588185.1 uncultured Peptostreptococcaceae bacterium | reverse complement strand
CAATCTCACCGGCAAAATTAAATATTCAAAAGAATCTCCTGATACAGGTTTAATAAGACAAGGACTTACGCTGTTATTAAATAAAATTACAATATTTTCATCATCTATTACTTTTAAAGCATCTATAAGATATTTTGAATTGAATCCTATTACAACATCATCACCTTCTTTAGAAACTATAACATTTTCTTTTACATTTCCTTCATCAGATTTAGATGTTATTTCTATAATATTGTCTTTTATATCTAATTTAACAAGATTATTTTTTCCTACTTTAGCAAGCAAAGAAGCTCTCTCAACACTGCTCATAAAATCATTTTTATTTAAAACTACTTTGCATGAACTTTCACTTGGAAGAATTCTTTTATAGTCCATAAACTTTCCTTCAAGAAGTCTTAATATAACTTTAGTATCTTCCATTGAAAATACTGCTTTTTTATCATTTAATAAGAGTTCTATATCTTCATTTGAATCTTCTGATTCTGAAATTATTCTGCTTATTTCATTTAGTATCTTAGCAGATATTATAATATCTTCTCTCTCTTTATTTTTCATAGCTTCTTTTGTAATTGCCATTCTAAATCCATCAACAGCAATCATATTAAGAGAATTTTCTTCCATTTCAATAAGAACTCCTGTTATAACACCTTTGTTCTCATCTATGCTGGCAGAAAATGCTGTTTTCTTTATCATATCTTTTAATAATTCTTTATTAAAAAGTATTTTTTCTTCATTTTCTTCATTTGGATTTATATTAGGAAATTCATCAGATGAAAGTCCTATAATATTAAATTCAGAGTTTGAACATTTTATATTAACTTTTCCGTCATTTTCTTCTATTGTTATGGTCTCATCAGGAAGTTTTCTTATTATATCTCCAAAAAGTTTAGAAAGTACAACTATTGAACCGGAAGTATTGTTATCTACTTTTATTTTCTTTTCAATACTTAAGTCAAGATCTGAAGCTGACATAGTTAAAATACCATTATCATCTACATTTAATAATATACCTTTTAATATTGGAATAGTTGTTCTTATAGTAACTGCTTTTGAAACTATATTAAGGGCTTTTGTTAATGTTTGCTGGTTGCAAGAAAATTTCATAAATTACCTCCGCCTATTTATTAATATTTATATTTTTGGTAGTAATAGTAGTAGTAGTACTTGTGAATTATATGGATAACTCTTATAAATCTTATAATGACTTATCATAAGGTTGTTGATAAGTCTGTGGAATACTTTTAAATAAAATTATAATAGTTTGGAAAACTTTTTATTCTTTAACAATTTCTTTTATATTATCTATTATCTGTTTTAAGTTCTTATCTATTTTTTGATCATTTTCTATCTTTTCACAAGCATAAAGAACAGTGGTGTAGTGTTTACCCCCAAAGAATTGTCCTATTTTTGGAAGAGAATAATCTGTCATTTCTCTTACTATATACATTGCTATTTGTCTTGGATATGCAATATTATTAGTTTTCTTTGAAGATTCCATATCTGACATTTTTATGCCATAATGTTTACAAACAGCTTTTTTGATTTTTTCAGGAGTAACTGTATTCTCCATATTAGAAAATAAGTCTTTTAAAGTTTTTTTAGCAAAATTTTTATCCGGTTTTTCTTTTAGAAGCTGAGAAAATGAAACAACTCTTATAAGTGCTCCCTCAAGTTCTCTTATGTTATCCTTTATTTTTTCTGCAATCATACATATTACATCATAAAATTCAGGATTTTCTTCTATATTAATGTTCATATTTTCTGCTTTTTTAACTAATATAGCAACTCTTGTTTCGTAATCAGGCGGTTGGATATCTGCAATTAGATTCCATTGAAAACGAGAACGAAGCCTTTCTTCAAGATTTACAAGCTTATTAGGAGCTCTGTCACTGGATATTATTATTTGTTTGTTTAGATCATAGAGAGTATTAAAAGTATGGAAAAATTCTTCTTGAGTATTTTCTTTTCCTTCTAAAAACTGAATATCATCAATTAAGAGCACATCTACTTTTCTGTATTTTGATTTAAATTCATTCATATTGTGATCTCTTAGAGCTCTTATAAGCTCATTTGTAAACATTTCTGATGATACATAAAGAACATTTAAGTCAGGATCTCTTTCAAGAAGGTAAATTCCTATTGAATGCATTAAATGAGTTTTTCCAAGACCAGATCCTCCGTATATAAAGAGAGGATTATATGCTTCTGAAGGAGATTCAGCTACCGCTAAGGCAGCGGCATGAGCATATTTGTTGCTGTTTCCTACTACAAAATTTTCAAAATTAAATCTTGGATTGAATATTTTTTCTTTATTAAAAGATTTTTTCTTTGGTTTTATTTTTGGTTGTTCTTGTTTAATTTCTTCAGAATTATATTGTTCGGAATTTTTTAATACAACACGAAAATCATCATTTAAAACAGATTTGAAAGCTCCTTCCAAAGTTTGAAGATAACGATTTTTAATAGTGTTTATAATAAAATCGTTACGTTTATCTGAACTTATTTCTATGTATACTATGTTGAGATTTTTATCAATCTTTCTTATTTTAAGCGGTTTAAACCATGTTTCAAAACTTATGGGAGTGATATTTTCTTTTATTTTTTCAAGTACTTCTTCCCAAACTTTATCTTTGTTGTCCATAAATATAAAAAACTCCTAATTAGTTATGTAAATATATTTTATTCTAAAAGTTATCCACAAGCAAGTGTGAATTAATTATATTTAAAATTAAAACTGTTATATAATTAATCCACATATTGTGGATAAAGTTGTGCATATCTATTTTTTATACAAAATAAAGGAAATTGGTGTTGTATATTTTAACATTTAAAGAAAGAAATTTACAAAATATACTCTTTTAAAAGTAAAAGTGATATAATTAATATAATGATTTTCTATTATTAGTAATTTTTATGTAATATTATTAAAGGGGATTTGTTATGACTAATAAAAAAGTAAAGAATTGGATAATAGCTATTGTAGTTGCTGTCGTTTATTTATCAATAAGTTTTATATTTAATGTTTGGGCTTATTCTTGGTTTATATGGGTAGCTTATGCAATTTATAGATTTATTGAAAAATAGTAAATGTGCTTTTTAAAATTAAATGATAAATCACAATTTGTTGACATTTGAACATTTTTAAAGTATAATATTTAAACTATGTGCACGTTGAAATTTAGATTTGCACTGAATATTAATTTAGAAAGGAGTCTTTTATAATGAAAAGAACTTATCAGCCTAAAAAAAGACAGAGAATGAAAGAACATGGTTTCAGAAAAAGAATGAGTACAAAAAATGGTAGAAATGTTCTGAAAAGAAGAAGAGCAAGAGGAAGAAAAAAACTTTCAGCTTAATTTATTATCTCAAGGTTTAAAAGAAAAGTATGCTTAAAAATAATGTTTTGAGGAAAAATAGTGATTTTTCTGATATTTATAAAAAAGGTAAGTCTGTTGGAGATAAATATGTTGTTTTATTTTATCGCATGAACAGACTTGGCTACAACAGAACAGGGTTTTTAGCAAGTAAAAAAGTCGGAAATAGTGTAAAAAGAAACAGAGCTAAAAGGTTAATGAAAGAAAGTTACAGAAATATTTGTGATAAATTACCTATAGGATATGATTTTATAATTATTGCAAGGAACACTATTTCAGGCAAAGGTTGTGCAGATGTTGAGAAATCTCTATATTCTGCTTTTAAAAGAACCGGAGTAATTAAGGAATAATGAAATATATAGGCATATTTTTTAAAAAAATTATGATTTGCATGATCAGATTTTATCAAAAATTTATTTCGCCTCTATTTCCATCTACCTGCCGGTTTTATCCTACCTGCTCAACATATTTTATTCAAGCTTTAGAAAAGTATGGAGTGATAAAAGGTAGTTACTTAGGAATTAAACGTATTTTAAAGTGTCATCCTTGGCATGAAGGAGGGTATGATCCTTTAAAATGATGGAGGAAATTAATGGGTATTTTAGCAAGTCCTTTGGGATATTTACTTACTTGGCTTTATGATTTAGTAGGAAATTACGGTATTTCCTTAATAATTCTTACATTGATAGTCAAGCTGGCTTTGTATCCTCTTTATGCTAAGCAGATTAAATCTACGGCTAAGATGACTGCTTTGCAGCCTAAGATGAATGAAATTCAGCAAAAGTACGGTAAAAATCAAGCTCTTATGAACCAAAAAATGCAGGAGCTTTACAAAGAAGAAGGCGTCAATATGTACGGCGGATGTCTTCCTATGTTATTTCAGATGATTGTTATAATGGGATTGTTTACTTTGCTTAGAAATCCTATGAATTATATAGAATCTGATAAAATGTTATTGGCAATTCATGAATCATTTTTATGGATTAACGACCTTGCACAGCCAGATAAATGGATACTTCCTATAGTTGCCGGAGCTGCAACATTTGTAGCTTATGCTTTTTCTCAAACAAATCAAATGGGTGGAGGCAATGCTCAACAGATGAAAATGATGACTTCAATGATGAAGTATGTTTTCCCTGTTATGATTTTGCTCATGGCAAGAAGTTATCCGGCAGGATTGGCTATTTATTGGTCAGGAAGCCAAATTATCCAAATTTTCTATAATTTACGCTTCGCAAAATTGAAGAAAAAAATTAGAGAACAAGGAAAGAAGAAAGTTAAAAAGAAGCCGGCAAGAGCATAGATTATGTTGGAGGAAAAAGAAAACATGGCAGATTTTTCTGAAAAGTGGGGAACGGATGTAGACACAGCTGTTCAGTTGGCTCTGGCTGATCTAAAACTCACTATAGATGAGGTCGATGTTACTGTTTTGGAAGAACCATCCAGAGGATTTTTCGGAATAGGATCCAAGCTTGCTTTGGTAAGAGTGGAAAAGAAAAAGAAGCCGGAAGAAAAGGTTCAGCCACAAAAGGCAGATGCACCGAGAAAAGAGAATACTAAAAAAGATATTAAAAAGCAGGTTGAAAAAGAACCTGTGGTTAAAGAAATAAAAGAAGAAAGACGACCTAAGGAAGAAAAAATTTCTGAAGAAAACCTTAAAGTGTGCGAAAGTCACCCAGCTCTTGATTTCTTAAAAGAGGTTACAAGTGAAATGGGTCTTGAGCTTGAAATAAGCGCAAAAGAAGGGGAAGAAGTCCTGTATGTAGATATACAAGGTAAAGATTCCGGAACTATAATAGGTAAAAGAGGTCAAACTTTAGATGCAATTCAGTATCTTACAAGTCTTGTAGTTAATAAAGATAAAGAAAAATATACGAGAGTAGTAGTAGATGCTGAGAATTACAGATCAAAGAGAGAAAAAACTTTGGAAGCTTTAGCCCAGAGACTTGCCACTAAGGTTGTTAAAACAAGAAAAAGTGTTAAGCTTGAGCCTATGAATCCTTATGAGAGAAAGGTTATACATGCTACACTTCAAAATCATCCTAAAGTGGTTACAAGAAGCGAGGGACAAGACCCTTATAGAAGGGTTATAATTGAGCTGAAATAGTCTTAACATATTAAAATTTGTTTACACAATTTTAATAGTTTGATTGTAACTTATAGTCCTTTGCCATTTGGCAGAGGACTTTTTAAAATATAGGAATTTTTAGATAAACAATAAAGGAAATTGCTATGAAAGAAGATACTATTGCAGCAATAGCAACTGCTGCAGGTGAAGGCGGAATAGGTATTGTAAGGATAAGCGGAGAGAAATCCTTTAATATTTTAAAAAGAATATTCATTCCCGTAGCACAAAATATTAGACCTAGAGTTTTATCATATGGTCATATTATAAATCCTGAAAATAATAAAATAATAGATGAAGTTATGGCTGTATATATGAAAGCTCCTTTTTCTTATACTGCAGAAGATGTTGCAGAAATTCAGTGTCATGGAAGTATAGTTTCGCTCCGAAAAATATTGGAGATTGTATTGAGGCAAGGCGCTCGTATAGCAGAAAGAGGAGAATTTACAAAGAGAGCATTTTTAAACGGAAGACTTGATTTGACACAGGCAGAGGCTGTAATAGATTTGATTAAGGCAAAATCTGATAAGACTTTTGATGTAGCGTTAAATCAACTTGAAGGTGGTTTCTCTAAACATATTAAAAAAATAAGAGAAAAATTGGTTGATGTTTTAGTAAGCTTAACTGTTAATATAGATTATCCTGATGAAGATATTGAAGAGATGACCTATGAAAAGCTTTTATGTGGATTAAAAGATATAAAAGCCGATATAGAGGGTATTTTAAGTACATCGGATACAGGAAGAATTATAAATGAGGGTCTTAAAATTTCTATTGTAGGCAAGCCAAATGTAGGAAAGTCTTCACTTATGAATGCTCTTATAGGTGAAAATAGGGCTATAGTTACGGACATTCCCGGAACTACAAGAGATACCATAGAGGAAGCTGTTTCTATAAAAAATATTCCTGTCATATTGACTGACACTGCAGGTATTCATGAAACTGAAGATGTAATTGAAAAGATAGGTATAAACAAAAGTAAAGAGTCATTTAATAAATCAGACCTTATAATATTGGTACTTGACGGAAGTACAGAATTGGAAAAAGAAGATCTTGAAATTATCGACCATATAGGGGATAGGAAAGTAATAGTTCTTTTAAATAAACGTGATAAGGGACAAAAAATTTCATCAGAGGAAATAAAAACAAAAATTAAAGAAGCCGTAATAATTCAAACTTCAGTATCTCAGGGCACAGGTATTGGAGAACTTACCGAAGAAATAGAAAAATTAGTTTATGGCGGAAAAGTCAGCCAAAATGATAGCTTAATGGTTACTAATGTTCGTCATAAAAGGCTTTTAGAAGAATCATCACTGGCACTTAAAGATGCCATTGATATGACTAGTATGAGACAGCCTTTAGAGTTTATAGAAATAGATGTAAATAACTGCTATGAACTTTTGGGAGAAATTATAGGCGAAACAGCTTCTGATGATATAATAGAAAAAGTTTTTGAAAGGTTTTGTTTAGGAAAGTAATTAAGAGAATTGAGGTAAACAGTTGGAACACATATTGATGGGAGAATATGATTGCATAGTAGTAGGAGCGGGACATGCAGGCTGTGAGGCTGCTTTAGCATGTGCCAGAATGGGTAAAAAAACTCTCATGTTTTCAATGAATTTGGAAGCAATCGCGATGATGCCGTGCAATCCGTCTATCGGCGGTACAGGTAAAGGTCACTTGGTTAGAGAAATAGATGCGCTTGGCGGTGAAATGGGCTGTAATATAGATAAAACATTTCTTCAAAGCAAGATGCTTAATACTGCAAAAGGTCCGGCGGTTCATTCACTGAGGGCACAGGCTGACAAAAATAAATATCATATAGAAATGAAAAAAACCATAGAATCCACTGAAAATCTTGATATGAAACAGGGGGAAGTTGTGGATTTGGTTGTAGAGGACGGAAAGGTTAAAGGAGTTATAACCAAGACAAATACTTGCTTTAAAGCTTCTGCTGTTATTTTGGCCACAGGAACTTTTCTTGCTGGAAAGATTTTTATTGGAAGCAGTGTGTTTGAGAGTGGCCCTAATGGGCTGGCTCCGTCCAATGAGCTTGCATCTAATCTCAAGAAACATGGTATGAAACTTCGTAGATTTAAAACAGGAACGCCGGCAAGGTGTCTTGGAAGCAGTTTAGACTATTCTAAAATGATTGAACAAAAGGGTGATGAAAAAACGGTACCTTTTTCTTTTCTCAACGATGAAGTAGGTCCAAATAAGGTTTCATGCTGGCTTACATATACTAATGAAGAGACACACAATGTTATAAGAGCAAACTTTCACCGTTCAGCTTTGTTTGGAGGTCAGATAGAAGGTATAGGTCCGAGATATTGCCCTTCAATTGAGGATAAGGTCAATAGATTTGCAGATAAAGAAAGACATCAGCTTTTTATAGAGCCTGAGGGTCTTGATACAGATGAAATGTATATTCAAGGGATGTCGTCCAGTTTGCCGGAAGATGTTCAGGAAGCATTTTATAAAACTATACCGGGACTTGAAAATCTTCGTATAGTAAGACCGGCTTATGCTATAGAATATGATTGTATAAATCCTCAAGATTTAAAATTAAATCTGGAAAGTAGGTTTATAGAAAATCTTTTTTGCGCAGGACAGTTTAATGGAAGTTCGGGATACGAAGAAGCCGCAGCTCAAGGATTGATGGCAGGAATTAATGCCGTTTTGAAGATTTCTGGAAAAAATTCCCTTGTGCTTGGAAGAAACGAGGCTTATATTGGCGTTCTAATCGACGATTTAGTAACAAAAGGTACAAATGAACCTTACAGAATAATGACGTCCAGAGCGGAATATAGGCTGGTTCTGAGGCAAGACAATGCAGATTTGCGTTTGACAGATAAAGGATATGCCGTTGGATTAGCTTCTGAAGAAAGATATCAAAGATATTTGAAGAAGAAGGAAAAAGTTGAAGCTGAGCTTATTAGGCTTGGCGAAAAAAGTTTTTCTCCGGCAGAAGTGAATGATTTTCTTGAAGCTCACAAAACATCTCCGGTACAGGGAAGAATATCTATGGCAGAGCTTTTGAAAAGACCTCAGATAACATATGAAGATTTGAAAGAAATAGATGATGAAACAAGACCTGCACTTTCGTATCATGAGATAACTCAGCTGGAAGTTCAAATAAAATACGAGGGTTATATAAATAAACAACTTGCTCAAATAGAGCGGTTTAAAAAACTTGAAGACAAAAGGCTTGATGCAAATATAGATTATAAGAATATAGAGGGTCTTAGAATTGAAGCGGCACAAAAACTTGAACAAATCAAGCCTGAATCTGTGGGACAGGCTTCAAGAATATCGGGAGTATCACCGGCAGATATAAACGTGCTTTTGATATATTTGGAGAAAAAAAGAAGAGGAAAACAGTGAAGCAGTTAATAGATTATTTTGAAAGAAACGCTATAGCCTATGATGATTTGGTGATTCGCAAGTTCGATGCATACCGCGGTGGTATATTGCAGTGGAACGAATTTGTAAATCTTACAGCAATAAAAGATCCAAAAGAGTTTACGCTTAAACATTTTGTTGATTCGGTGACTTGCTTTAACCTTGAAGAATACAAAAAGGCCAATACTGTTTTGGATCTAGGGACAGGAGCAGGTTTTCCTGGAGTTCCTCTGGCAATACTTTCACCGGAAAAGGAATTTGTTCTTGTAGATTCTCTTAATAAAAGGCTTAAAATAATACAAGAATTATGTGAGAACATTGGAATTAATAATGTTAAAACGATTCATGGCCGAGCCGAGGATTTAGCTCAAAATCCCGCTCATAGGCAGATGTACGATATATGTGTTTCAAGAGCAGTTGCTAACTTGAATGTACTTTTTGAATATTGTCTGCCATTTGTAAATACAGGGGGATATATGTTTGCCTACAAGGGAGCAGGGGCTGAAAATGAAATTAACTTGGCAAAAAATGTTATGAAAAAGTTAGGCGCCGGTGAATATAGACTGGAAGAGACTTATATAGGAGAAGATGCAAAGGATCATAGAATTTTAATAGTAAAAAAGGTAGGTAAAACCCCGTCGAAATATCCGAGAAAAGCTGGAATACCTGCGAAAGAACCCTTAAAATAAAATTTTTTAGGGGTTTTTTGTTTATTGTTTTTCGCATAAAACCTTTGGGAAATGTTAAGATTTTCCCAAGAGGTGAGGAGGTAGAGAAACAAAATGGAGAAAAGGAAAAGGGGTATTTTAAGTTTTATGGGGGAACAAAATACACAAGGCCAAGTAGTAATGGTTCCCTTACATAAAATCGAAGCCAATCCGCAGCAACCCAGGAAAATTTTTAATGATGAGAGCATAGCGGAACTTACAGGCTCTATCAAAGAGTATGGCGTACTTCAACCGATTATTTTAAGAGATGAAAAAAATGATACATATACTATAATTGCAGGAGAAAGAAGATATAGGGCATCTCAGCTTGCAGGTCTTGAAAAAATTCCGGCAATAATAAGGACGATGGAAACCAAGGAAGCAGCGCTTATCGCTCTTGTAGAAAATGTACAGAGGGAAGACTTAAACTTTTTAGAAGAAGCCAGAGCATATAAAAAGCTGATGGAAGATTTTGAGCTTACACAAGGGGAGATAGCAGAAAAAGTTAATAAGCGCCAGTCCACAATTTCCAACAAGATAAGAGTTTTATCACTTCCTGAAAAAATACAGGAACAGTTGATATCAAATAGACTTACAGAGAGACATGCCAGAGCGCTTTTGAAGTTAAAAGATGAAGTTGACAGAGATCAGGTTATGGATAGAGTAATCGCTAACGGCCTAAATGTAAAGCAAACGGAAAAACTTATAGAAGATGTATTGCAAAAGAAAGAAGAGGCGCTCAGAAAGAGGCGCAAAGTAAATTATATAAGCTATAAGATATACTTAAATACCATTAGGAAGGCTTTCAGACAAATAAAGGAAATGGAAGAAAATGCCAAAATATCCCAGGAGGATAAAGGTGATTTTCTGGAAGTAAAAATTATTCTTCCTAAAAATGATAGATGTTTCACGTGAAACATCTATTTTTTATGTTTTTTCTATAGAAATATTATTCAAAATATTATATAATAACATCATATAAAAAATAGGAGGAGTTATTTTGGGAAAAGCAATAGCAATATTCAATCAAAAGGGCGGGGTTGGAAAGACCACTACAAACATTAATTTGGCAGCCTGCCTTGCTTTAAAAGGTAAAAAAGTCCTCGTTCTTGATATAGATCCACAAGGAAATACAACCAGTGGACTTGGAGTGTCTAAAAAGACTCTCGATAAGACAGTATATAATATTTTGGTTGATAATGAGTTTGATCCTAGAGAAGCGATAACAGGAACTTCTGTAGATAATCTTGACTTGATTCCGGCAAGCGTGGATTTGGCAGGAGCAGAGGTTGAACTGGTTCAAATAGAGGGAAGAGAAAAAGCTTTAAAAAATGGATTAGATAAGATAAGAGAAGAATATGATTATATTTTTATAGATTGTCCGCCGTCACTTGGATTGCTTACTATAAATTCTTTGGCGGCTGTTGATAGTGTACTGATTCCTATTCAGTGTGAATTCTATGCGCTTGAAGGAGTAAGTCAACTGGTAAGTACGATAGAGCTTGTAAGGAAAAGTTTAAATCCTTCGTTGACTGTGCAAGGAGTAATACTTAGCATGTTTGACGGAAGAACCAATTTATCTGCTCAAGTTGTTCAAGAGGTCAAAAAATATTTTGGAGGGAAGGTATATTCTACTGTAATCCCTAGAAATGTAAGACTTGCAGAGGCTCCTAGTTTTGGATTACCTATAACAGCCTACGACCCTAAGTCTAAAGGCGCAGAGGCATATACCGAATTTGCAGAAGAGTTTCTTGAATTAGAGGAGGAATAAAAAATGTCTGCCGTGAAAAAAGGAGGGCTGGGAAGAGGTCTTGATGCACTTTTTGCAGACGTTCCTGTAAAAGAACCCGTGATAGAAAATAAACCTGTTAAAGCCACAGAAAAAGAAGAAACAGATTCTGTAAAATATATAAAAATACATGATATAATGCCTAATGTGAATCAGCCTAGAAAGACTTTTAATGAAGAAAGCATAGAAGAACTGGCATTATCAATAAAAGAACATGGAATAATTCAGCCCATTGTAGTAAGAAAGAATAAAAAAGGATATGAAATAGTAGCAGGGGAACGTAGATGGAGAGCTGCCATGAAAGCAGAGCTTGGTGTAGTTCCGTGTCTTGTAAGAGAGCTTAATGACGAGCAGAATATGCTCATTGCTATTATCGAAAATATGCAAAGAGAGGATCTCAATCCAATAGAAGAGGCAGAAGGCTTAAAACAAATGACAGATGCTTTTGGAATGTCTCAAGAGCAGGTATCCAGAAGTGTAGGCAAGAGCAGACCTTATATTACTAACTCTATGCGCCTTTTAAAACTTCCTGAATATATAAGAAACAGTATTTCAGAGGGAAAACTTACAGCAGGTCATGGAAGAGCTATTATAACTATATCGGATGAAAAAGCCAGAGAATCTATTTGGAAGAAAATAATCGAGGAAGGTCTTTCGGTAAGGGAAACAGAAAAACTTGTTTCTACTGAGGCAAAACCAAAAAAGAAGCCTTTAAAAAGAAAGAAAAATCCTGATGTAGTTAGAGTAGAAGAAGAACTTAAAACTGTTTTAGGAACAAAAGTTACAATAAACAGCAACGGAAACAAAGGTAATATAGAAATAAATTTTTATTCTAAAGATGAGCTGGATAGACTGATAGAAATGTTGAAATCACTAGACTGACGGAGGATGTTTCACATGAAACTTTTAATTATATTGATGGTTATATGGAATACCATAGCCTTTATAATGATGGGAATAGACAAGCGTAGAGCACGCAGAGATGCAGAAAGAATAAGCGAAAAGACATTGCTTACAAGTGCATTTATTATGGGGGCTATAGGCATAGGAGGAGGCGCTATTGTTTTTCATCATAAGACAAAGAAAGCTCTTTTTAGAATAGCATTGCCTGTTGCATTGATAGTCAATGCAGCAGTGATATATGGACTGATATATTTTAAAATAATTTAGGAGGAATCCCCTCGTCAAGAGGGGATTTTATATTTATGAAGGATTTTACAGATAACAGCAGGATTAATTTATTAATTGAAAAAGTTGTATATGAGATTAAAGATATAGGAATACCGGTTTCTGATAACATAGAAAATGTAGTTATAAATAATAGGACAAGAAAGCGGCTGGGAGCTTGTTTTCGCACATTTTCAAAGGATGGGAAAGAGTCATTTGTTATTGAGATTTCTGCAAAAGCTCTGATGTGTGACGACATAAAATTGTGTAGTATAATTGCACATGAAATTTTACACACTTGTCCCGGCAGCTTTAATCATGGTAAAATATGGAAAGAACACGGACGCCAAGTTGAGCATTTTTTAGGGTATTCTATAGACAGGATGATTAAAACAGAGGAATTGAATTTGCCAGCTTGCGATATATATAAGCATGAGAGTATTAAATATATAATAGTTTGCAAAAAGTGTGGGCAAAAATATGAAAGAAAAAGAATTTGTCCGCTTGTAAAAAATCCTAAAAAATATAGATGTGGAAAGTGTGGAGGTAAACTAGAGTTGTTGCATAAACACACTACATCTTGTAGATGAAAAAAAAACACTTTTATGATAAAATAAAAAAGGAGTCTTATGGGTATTTGTACCTATTTTAGATTATCACAAAAATAACACTTAACTTTGGCTTGCAGATGTTAAAATATAATATATCTGTCATAGCGTGTAAAAGAACGGAGAGTATTATGGCATCATTATCTTATGAAAAAGTCATATCGTCTTATGTTCCCTTGCCTATATGTGTAATAAATAAGCAAGGAAAGGTTTTAAGTGCCAGCAATAGAATAAATGAAGTATTTATTTACGATAGAATAGTAGACAGCGATATTTTTACATTGACTGGAATTAAGGCGACAGATTTGTATGAGATTGCAATAAGCCACGAGTATCCACTTATAAGGAGAAATGAGAAAATATTTAAACTCATACCTCAAAGAATAGGATCAGAAGAAGAGGCTTTATTGTCAGTACTGTTTAGTGATGTTACTACTTTTGAAGAACTCAAAGAAAGATATAACGATGAGAGAATGTGCGTTGCTAAGATTCAAGTTGATAATTATGATGAGCTTATGGCCGATATGGCAGCCCAAGAAAGGCAATCCCTTACTAATTCCATAGACAGAATTATAAGAAGATGGGCAGAGAGAGCAAGCGCCAGTATAAATGAGATAGATAATAATATTTATGTTATTACCTTTGAACAATATTTTCTTGAAAAGCTTAAGAGCCTTAAGTTTAGTATTTTGGATGAAGTAAGATCTTTAGAGACCAGCGCAGATTTTCCTGCAAGTCTTAGCATAGGTGTAGGAGTGGGAGGAAGAAATCCTGCCGAGACAGAAGAATATGCAGATGCGGCATTAGATTTAGCTCTTGGAAGAGGCGGAGATCAGGCAGTTGTAAAGAAAAACAGAAAGATAGAATACTTTGGAGGAACATTACAAACTGTCGAAAAGAGAAATAAAGGAAAGTCCAGGATAGTAGGGCATGCGTTAAAGCAGCTTATAGATCAATCAAAGAAGATTTTTATCATGGGACATTCGAATCCGGATATGGATTGTTTTGGTGCGGCGCTTGGTGTAATGAGGCTTTGTGCGCTTCGTGAAATAGAGCCTTATATAGTAATAGATAATTATAAAGAAGCGCTTCAAGTTATCTTTAAACAAGCAAAAGAGAGCGACGAGTATAGATTTATAAACAGTGAAAAGGCCAAGTCACTGGCGGATAAAGATAGTCTACTTATAGTTCTTGATACTCACAGACCAAGTATGGTAGAGTGCCCGGAACTTTTAGAGATATGTGAAAGGGTGGTAGTAATAGACCATCATAGGAGAGTGGAAGAATTTATAGAAAATCCGGTACTTGCTTATATGGAGTCTTATGCATCTTCCACAAGCGAGCTTGTAACGGAGATACTTCAGTATATGACGAGCAAGAAAACTCTGATTAAACTTGAGGCGGAAGCATTGTTGGCAGGTATAACTATAGATACCAATGGTTTTACTGTGAAAGCGGGAGTTAGAACTTTTGAGGCTGCTGCATGGCTGAGAAGACAGGGAGCGGATCCTACAGAAGTAAGCAGATTTTTCCAAGAAGATCTCGAAAGCTTTGAGATAAAGGCTAAAGCTTTGGCTGAGGCACATTTTTATGAAGAAGGAATAGTTGTTTCCATATGCAGCAGAAGACACCCTGACGAACAGGTAATTTGCGCACAAGTAGCAGATCAGTTGTTAACGGTAAGGGGAGTCAAAGCCAGCTTTGTTGCAGGCATAAACGGAGAAGGAAGAACTGTTATAAGCGCAAGATCTTTAGGCGAGATAAATGTTCAGACCGTGATGGAGAGATTTAACGGAGGAGGGCATTTGACAACTGCAGCAGCTCAGGTAGATATGCCGCCGGGAGAAGCAATAAGAAAAGTACTTGAAATAATGGAGGTTAAATAATGATTGTTATTTTAAATAGAGATGTAAAAGGAACAGGTAAGGCGGGAGATGTAGTTAAAGTAAGCGATGGATATGCAAGAAATATGCTTATTCCAAAGGGATATGCAACAGAAGCTACAGAGGGAAATATAAGGAATTTAGAAAAGCAAAAAGCCATTGCAGCAGAAAAAAAAGCTGAGGAGAAGGCAGCTGCTGAAGCTCAAGCTAAAAAAATAAGCCAGCTTTCTGTAAAAATTAAGACAAAGGCAGGAGACGGCGGCAAGATTTTTGGTTCAATAACGTCTAAAGATATTGCGGAAGCACTTAAATCCCAACATGGAATAGATGTAGATAAAAAGAAAATACAGCTTGATTCACCTATAAAGCAGACTTGTGAAACTACTGTAGATATTAAATTGTATTATGAAGTAAGTGCAACGTTAAACGTTATAGTTGAAGCAGAGTAGTAAAAAGGCTGATTTCGGTCATATTGACAGGAGAAAAATATGGAAAGAATACCTCCGCATAATGAAGAGGCAGAGAGATCGGCGCTTGGAGCTGCCATGTTAAGCAAAGACGCTTTGATGGATGTAGTAGAAGAGGTTAGATCAGAAGATTTTTATAATGAAAGTCACAGAGAAATTTTTGATGCAATAGTAAGACTATATCGTGAGAATTCAGCAGTAGATATGTTAACTGTATGTGAAGAGCTTAAAAAACATAAGGCTCTTGATATGGTCGGAGGAAGAACCTACATAGGAACACTTACATCAGAGGTACCGTCTACTGCAAACGCCGGAGAATATGCCAAAATAGTTGCAGAAAAGTCCATGATGAGGCAGCTTATATATGCGTCTGAGGGGATTGCAGCTAAAGGATATGAAGATAAAATTGACGCTGAAGATTTGGTGGATTGTGCAGAAGCAGATATATTTCAGATAGCACAGAAGAGACAGAAAAATGATTATGCCAAGATTCAGGACGTTTTGATGAAAAATTTAAAACTGATTGATGAGGCAGAAAGAAATAAAGGCAGCGTTGTAGGATTGCCTACAGGATTTAAATTATTGGATGAGAAGACCTCAGGATTGCAGAAGTCTGATCTCATAATAGTTGCCGCTCGTCCAGGAATGGGAAAGACTGCTTTTGCATTAAATGTTGCTGCCCAAAGTGCAGTAAAGGCAAAGGCTTCGGTAATGATATTCAGCTTAGAAATGTCTCAGGAACAGCTTGGACAAAGACTTATAGCCATGCAGGCAAGGGTTGAGTCAGAAAAGTTAAAAAAGGGCGACCTTGAGAGAAAAGACTGGGACAGAATAAATGTAGCGCTGGATGAGCTTAATGAAACTAAAATAGTAATTGATGATACTCCCGGCATTTCTGTTATGGAAATGCGTAATAAATGCAGACGTTTAAAAGCGGAGCAGGGACTTGATTTAGTTGTAATAGACTACTTGCAGCTTATGACATTTGATGGAAGAGCAGACAGCCGGCAGCAAGAAGTAAGTGCTTTATCAAGGCATTTAAAACTATTGGCAAGAGAAATGGATTGTCCTGTAATAGTATTGTCTCAGCTTTCCAGAGCACCGGAGCAAAGACAAGACAAAAGACCTATGCTTTCAGATTTGAGAGAATCAGGTTCAATAGAACAAGATGCGGATATAGTTATTTTTCTTTACAGAGATGATTACTATAATGAAAATACAGAAAAACCTGGTGTTTGTGAAGTTCATCTTGCTAAACATAGAAGCGGACCTACGGACAGAATAGAGTTGACTTGGGTTGCAAGATATACCAAGTTTAGTGATAAAGCACTGTAAAGGCTTATTTAGACAGGAGGGAAGATATGATTACAAAGGAAATGACAGTATCCCAGATATTAGATATGGGAGAGCGCTATGAAAAAGTCTTTGAAAAGTATTTGTTAACCTGTAGCGGATGTTCAGGAGCGGCTAATGAGACACTTGAAGAAGCAGCTAAGGGACATGGAGTAAATTTAGAAAAATTGATTGATGATTTGAATGAGGCAAAATGAGTTTTACCAAAGAAAAAATAAAAGATTTTTATCTATTGACTACAGAAGTAGAAAATATTTTTATAAATGAATATATGCCCACAGCTCCGGGAGACTATGTAAAAGTATATTTATATGGGCTTTTGTATAGTCAGACACAGGACAATATGACATATAAAGAGATGGCAAAACAGCTTAATTTGTCTGAACGTCAAATTGATGATGCGTGGAACTATTGGCAGCGAATGGGAGTAATAGAGAAACATTCAAAGGGACAAGGTCTCTTTTTGGATTATGATATAGAATATAAACAGCTTAGAGGAATGATGTATGGATTAAGCCATGAATCTTCCATTAATCAAGATTATGAGAAAAAAGAAGAACCTGTTTATGACGAGGATTTAAAAGATATACTTTTGAATGTAGAAAATATGCTCGGAAAGGTACTCTCTCCTAAAGATACAAAAGAAGTATTTTCATGGATAAAGGATGTTAATGCCACAAAAGAGGTAATATTCGGAGCAATTTCATATTGCCTTGAAAAAGGCAAAACAGGTGTTAGCTATATGTCTAAGGTTGTACAGCAATGGACAGAAGATGGGCTTAGAACTTCAGAGGATGTTAGAGAGTATCTAGGTGGTTTGGAGCAAAAATTTGCAAGATATAAGAGTATTTTACAGACCCTTGGGATTAACCGGGGAGTTACAAAAGCAGAGAGAGAGATTATAGATAGATGGTTTGATGAAATGGGCTTCAATACAGACAGAGTCATGGAAGCATGTTGTAAAGGGTCTTTTATACCAAGCCCTAATGTTAGATATGTAAATGGTATTTTGGAAAAGTGGTATGAAGAGGCAAAAGTAGACGGTAGAAATGTAAACAGCAAGGTAACAGTAACACAAGCCGTTTTAAATAGATATTATGAATATTTGAGAAAAAAAGCGGAGGAAGAAGCACAGCGCAGAAAGGAAAATGTATATGTGCAGCTTCCAAGGATTAAAGAGATAGATGAGCAATTGCTTGAACTGGGCAGAAAGATGTCCAGAAGTGTTCTTGGGGGAGATGCTAAAGCAAGAAGCGATACAAGGCAGCTTATGAATCTTCTGGAGGAGGAAAGGGCTGTTTTATTGACAGAGAATAATTTTGAAGAGGATTATACAGATATCAAATATTCTTGCAGTAAATGCAGTGATACGGGTATAAACGAAGAAGGAACCCGTTGTTCATGCGCAAAACAAAGAATAGGAGAGGCAGAATTATGGCAAAATTTGTCTTCAGAAAAAAAATAAAAGAAGAGAGTGCACCTAAAGAGCCAAAATCAACGAAAGAAAAGCAAAATACAACTTATAATAAAATAGTAAAAATTGCTGGGAATTTTATAGAAGCTGTAGATGAAATAAATGATGAAATTGTTAAAATTGCACAAGATGGATGGCATTTATTAATTATAGTGTGCGCATTGTTTGTTGTGAGCATTGATAAGGTTATCGATATAGCTGAATGGTTTGTTTTAAAATCTTTGGTTTTGATAGGAAGACGTGCTCATGATATGAGAATCAAAATTATACAGCACAAAAATATCATAATAAAAGAGGCTACAGTGTTGGTTTTAGCTGGTATCGGAATAGTCGGGGTCTTTGCTTGGGCCACTGATTATGAATATTCATATAACGGAAGACCTTTGGGAATTGTAAAAAATCAGAGCGATGTGCTTGAAATTTTAGACATTATAAGTGATGAACTTTCTCTAGAGTATGGTTCGAATATCGAAATCAATCCCGAAACAGACATAACTTTTAGACCTGTAGTATCATATGGCAAAGAGATTGACGATACTGATACAGTATTGAAACGATTTACATATATGGGAGAAATCGAGGCTCAGGCATACGCTATAAAGGCAGATGGAAAAGTTCTTGCAGTTGTAGAAAATGAACGAATTGCAAATAATGTTTTAGATGAAATAAAAGAAATTTATTTGAGCGACGAACGTTCTGTAGAGTATGAATATGTGGGATTTGTAGAAGATGTAGTTATAGAACCATATAGTACTAAACTTACGAATGTATTGAGTATGGAAACTGCAGTTCAGAAAATAAGAAGCGGCGGACAAGCTGCTATGGAATATACAGTCGTTGCCGGAGATAGCTTATATGGAATTTGTGATAAACTTGGTGTGACTTTAAGCGAGCTTAAAGAAATGAATCCTGGATTGACAGAAAAGACAATGCTCCATGCAGGAGATAAATTAAGTTCGCAGAAAGAAATCCCGCTGCTGACTCTTAAAACCATTGAAATTTCAAAAATTGCTGAAAGTATTCCATATGAAACTGAATATCAAAAGTCCAGTTATTATTACGAAGGAGAATCTATTGTAAGCAGATCCGGGTCCAAAGGAAAGGCAAGTATAACTGCCAGACTGACAAGACATAATGGACAAGTAGTAGACAGAGAGGATTTAGAGAAAGAAGTAATCATAAAACCTGTCAACGAGATTATTGTGAAAGGTACAAAACCTGTACCTCCTAAGAAAGGAACAGGAACGTTTATCAGACCTGTAAATGTGGGAATATACTCATCATATGGATACAGATGGGGAAGACTTCATGCAGGTATAGATTTGGCAGCGCCTACAGGAACTACTATTAAGGCAGCTGATGGAGGTACTGTAAGCTTTGCAGGATGGCATTCTAATTATGGATATATGATAATAATAAATCATGGAGCTAATACACAGACAGTTTATGCACATTGCAGCAAATTATATGTATCTGCAGGACAGCAAGTATTCCAAGGCCAAAGAATAGCGGCAGTAGGAAGTACAGGAAGAAGTACGGGACCTCATTGTCACTTTGAGATTATGATTAATGGAAAAACTGTAAATCCAGCAAATTATGTCTAAAAATATACAGGTCGGTTCTTAATCGGCCTGTATTTCCATATAATTTATATACATTCAGGTAAGAGAGGAGAATGTATATATGGATAACCACTACATATCTTTGGAAAACAGAGAAAAGATTACGATAAGTCAAGTTTTGGATGTAGACGCTTTTGATGAAGATACTTTGTGGGCGAACCTTAAAGATGGCGCTATAGAGCTCACCGGAGATAATTTAAATATAGAAAAATTAGATTTACAGGAAGGCCT
Organism: uncultured Peptostreptococcaceae bacterium; assembly: GCA_910588185.1. GTDB lineage: Bacteria > Bacillota > Clostridia > Peptostreptococcales > Anaerovoracaceae > Fimisoma. The sequence continues at coordinate 307,399 of CAJUQR010000001.1, read as the reverse complement.
ATTGATAGTAACCGGTAAAATATGTTCTTTTGCGTATACAGATAAGAAGATAAAAGAAAAGGGTAAATTATTCAGGCTCCCAGGCAAGAGATAGAGGTTATGACAAATTTAATTCAGAGTCAGCTTGGGGTAATAATTGTGATGACCTATTGCGGCTTAACTTCCGGATTGATATATGAATTTTTTGCACTGTTCATAATGCGCTTTATTAAAAAGAACAAAATAATGCAGATTGTAGTAAGAATGTTTGGATATATAGTCATAGGAATGATGGCCGCTGATTTTATGATGTATTGTCAGAATGGCAAAATAACTTTTACGGGAATGGTATGTTTTGTCTTTGGGCTTTTCTTGTGGCGAAAATTCTTTTATGGTATAATGAACGCACGATAATGTTTACGGCGTTGCCGCAATGAAGCGTTCATTGAATCATAGCAACATATCCTTGCAGCTATGGTATAATAACCTCACGGCGCTAGCAAAATCAAAGATTTTGGCGCCTGAGAGAACATTGAATCATAATTTCTGTGCTTTCAGCACAGGCAGCTACCGCTGATGCGGCATAAATGCCGCAATTACGGTATAATAACCTCACGATAATACTGCGGCGTTGCTGCGGGAATATATAGAAATATTTTTAAGCGCATTGACAAAAAATGTGGGTTTTGCAGATTTTTACAACATTTTGCTTTAATCACGTCGAAATTTGTCGAATATGATAGGGCAATTGGAAAAAGCTATAGAAACAATATCAAAAAGTCAACGAAATAGCAAAAATGTTGTAAAAATTCATGTAAAATCAATAGTTTTGTCAACGGCTTTTAATAGAAGTGGATCAGCATATAATCTTGTATGATAATAGATATAGATACTGATGATAAGAGCTAGTTTATATGGGTGGAGTGCATGAGCAAAAAAGGAAAAAGGCTCAGAGAGTTTGAAAAAAGAAATAAAGAGTTCAGTGTTAGAGAATCCAAAAAAAAGGAGATTCATCTTGAAGAGGTTAGAGATAATCTAGAAGAATATCAACGCAGACAGGAAAACTCTTCTGATAATAAAGGTGCAAAAAAACGTAAAATAAATATTAGCAGACTTGTCGCCAGCACGGTAATTATAATATTTATCGTGTCTGTTGGCGTATCTACAATTAAACTTTTGCAGTTAAAAGGAGAAAGAGACAAGCTGGCAGAAAAAAATGCAGAATTGGAAAAGACAAAAGAAGATCTTACAGCAGAACTTGAACATATAGATTCAGCTGAATATATTGAACAACAAGCCAGAAAAACTTTGAGGCTTATAAAAGAAAATGAGATTCTTTTTATATTGCCTAGTGAATTGGATAAGGAAACAGTAAAGGATGGACAAGCTGAAAAAGTTAAAGATTAAAGAAGCTATCGTCGTAGAGGGAAGGGATGATACTGCTGCATTGCAACAGGCGGCAGAAGCATTGATAATAGAAACTCACGGATTTGGAATAACAAGAAAAACGTGGGAGTTATTAGAAAAAGCATATAATGAAAAAGGTTTAATAATTTTTACTGATCCGGACTTTTCCGGAGAAGAGATCAGACGGAGAATTTCGGAGCGTTTTCCTTTGAGCAAACATGCATATATGCCCAGAAAGAAAGCCACCAAAAGAGATGATGTAGGTATAGAAAACGCAAATCCGGAAGATATCAAAGAAGCTTTGGAGAAAGTTTCATTTACTAGAGACGACAGCGGTATTGTTTTTACTTTAAAAGATTTGGAAGAGGCTGAACTTGTGGGGTCTTCATGTGCTAAGGAAAGAAGAGAAACTTTAGGAAGCATTTTAGGCATAGGATACGGAAACAGTAATGCTTTTTTAAAAAAGCTTAATCGCTTTGGAATAACTAAAGAACAATTTAACGAAGGGTTAAAAAAGATAAAGGAAAAATAGAATGAAGCTTTACCAGCAGTCTACGATAAGAGAAATAAAAGAAAAATATGGCTTTAAGTTTTCTAAAAATTTGGGTCAAAATTTTCTCACAGATAAGAATATAATAGATAAAATAATAGAGGGAACTCAAATAACCCATAAAGACACTGTAATAGAAATAGGTCCGGGGATAGGAGTAATAACCGCTGAGGCTGCTGAAAAAGCTAAAAAAGTTATAGCTGTAGAAATAGATAAAACTCTTATTCCTATATTAGATTATACATTAAAAGACTTTGGAAATGTCAAAATTATAAATGAAGATGTTTTGAAGCTTGATATTAATAAAATTATTGAAGGCGAACACCAAGGCGATGTAAAGATAATAGGTAATTTGCCTTATTATATAACTACGCCTATAATAATGAAGCTTCTTGAAGAAGATGTAAAAGCAGAGAGTATTACTATAATGATGCAAAAAGAAGTTGCAGATAGGATAAAGGCAAGTCCGGGAAATAAAGCATATGGGGCTTTGTCTGTAGCTGTTCAGTATCATTGCTTGGTAGAAAAAATTGCGGATGTTCCAAAATCAGTATTTGTTCCTCAGCCAAATGTAGACTCTGTAGTTTTAAAACTTAAAATAAGAGAGGAAAAGGCAGTTGAGGTTCAAAATAAAAAGCTTTTTTTTGAGTGCGTCAGGGCAGGGTTTGGACAAAGAAGAAAGACACTGTTAAATTCATTGCAGACAGTACAGGGGATAAGCAAAGACATAGTGTCGTCAAGTCTGAAAGCAGCCGGAATTGAGCCTGGAAGAAGGGCAGAAACGTTATCACTAGAGGAATTTGGAAAAATATCAAATGAGGTGGGCAAGAGATTATGAATAAAGAAACTAATGAATCAAGAAAGTTTGATAAATTTGAAAAATTAGACCGGAAAGTTGAACAAACTATACAAGAAGTTGAAACTATGACTAATAGGCAAAGACTTCACAAATTAACCCATAACAGTTTTGCTGTAGCTGCATTATGGTCTTTGATTTTGAATTTGATTATAGAAACACTGGGCAGATTTCCTACTACATCAATTTGGGGAGGAATACAGTTTGCATTACATGAACCGATAGTATTTATATATAATGCTATGATTATATTTACAACATTGGTTATAGCATCTGTTTTTAAAAGAAGAGTGTTTGTATACACTATAGTTTCCCTGTTTTGGCTGATAATCGGCATAGTAAACGGAGTAATTCTTACACAAAGAATGACGCCTTTTACAGTAAAAGATCTAAGTATTCTTGACGATGGACTTACGATAGTTACAAATTATCTTTCTACATGGGAGATAGCATTGGCGATAGTTGGAGTTGTAATTGCTATAGGTCTTTTAGTTCTTCTTTACATAAAAGGACCTAAAAAAGGTTTGCCAGTAAAATGGAAACGTAATCTTATAGGAATTGGATTAGTAATAGTAATTACTTTTGGCACTACATCATTTATGATAAGTTCGGGTAAAGTAGAGACTTTCTTTGGTAACTTAGCATATGCCTATAGAGATTATGGCGTAGTTTATTGTTTTACAAATACATGGCTTAATACAGGTATAAGTAAGCCTGACGGATATAGTAAAGAATCTATGCTGGACATATTTAACAGTGATGAGCTTGGTGATGACAAAGCAATGCTGTTAGAGCAAAAAGATGAGGATGATAAGCACCCTAACATTATATTTTTGCAGCTCGAATCTTTTATTGATCCTATGACAATAAAGAGCATTGAACTTAGTGAAGAGGTCTGTCCGACGTTTAGACGTCTAGTTGAAAATTATCCTTCAGGGCAGCTGACTGTTCCGGCGTGCGGAGCGGGAACTGCAAACGTAGAATTTGAAGTTATGACAGGATTGAGTGCCAAGTTCTTTGGTCCGGGAGAATATCCATATAAGTCTATTCTCAGAGAGAAAACAGTTGAAACTTTAGGATATGATCTTAAAAGCTTAGGATACTCTGCACATGCGATACACAATCACAGGGCAGTATTTTATAATAGAAATACAGTATTTGCAAACATGGGAATGGATACTTTTACGAGTATAGAATACATGAATAATGTAGAAAAGACTCCTAAAAACTGGGCAAAAGATGACGGTTTGGTTGAGTGTATGCTTGATGCGCTTAATTCTACAGAATCACGTGATATGATTTATACGATATCCGTTCAGGGACATGGAAAATATCCGGGAGAACAAGTACTTCAAAATCCTAAGGTAACTGTTACATCAGCGCCTACAGAAGAGTTAAAATGGAAATTTGAATATTATGCAAATCAAATACGTGAGATGGATCAGTTTATAGATAGGCTGACAAAAGAATTTGAAAAATATGATGAACCAATAGTCTTAGTTATGTACGGAGATCACATTCCGGCTATAGACCTTAAAGAAGAGGATTTGGCAAATAATAATCTTTACGGAACAGAATATGTTATATGGAGTAACTTTGGTCTTCAGGGAAATGATGAGGACTTACATTCATATCAGCTTGCAGCTCACGTGATGGAAATGCTTGATATGCAGGTGGGTACAGTATTTACTTATCAGCAGAATCACAAAAACAGCGAAACTTATTTATCTGATTTAAAGGCCTTAGGATATGATATGCTTTATGGAGATTATCATATTTATGGAGGAAAAAATCCTTTTGAACGTGTAAAAATGAAGATGGGCGTAAAAGATATTAAGATAGAAGATGTAGTTAAGATAGGAGATAAGTACTATATAAAGGGCAAAAACTTTACTGAGTACAGTAAAGTTACTCTCGATGGTCAAACTTTGAAGACCATTTATCTTGGCGAGAATATTTTAGGATTGCTTGAGGATGTCGACCCTGAAGATGCAGAAAATATGAAAGTAAGCCAAATTGAAAAGAAGGGAAATGAAATCCTAAGTACTACAGAGTAGGGGACTTGTATGGAAAATATTTATACAGAAAGATTGTTGCTTACGCCGTGGAGAGTATGTATTGAGGATGCTAAAGGGTTGTATGCTTATGCAAAGGACCCTGACGTAGGTCCTAATGCAGGCTGGAAGCCCCATGAAAGCGTTGAAGAATCTCTAAAGATTATAGAAGAGCTTTTCGTTCCTGAAAAAAATACATGGGCAATAAGAGAAAAGGAAAGCAATAAAATAGTTGGCAGTATATCTTTGCTTTTTGACAGGCGAAGAGAAGATGTTAACAGCAGAGAGATGGGGTATTCCCTTGCAAAAGATTGCTGGGGGAAAGGATATATGACAGAGGCGGCAAGAGCGCTTATGGACTATGGGTTTGAAAAATACAATCTTGTAGTTATGTCTATATGTACTTCTCCTACTAATAAGCGTTCACAAAGGGTTATAGAAAAATGTGGATTCAAGTATGAGGGATTGCAGAGAAGAGGATATCACATTTATGACGGCAGTGATAGGGATAACTTAATGTTTTCTATATTGCGGGAGGAATGGGAAGAGATACGAAACAACAGATAAAAGGATTATTTTAATTATGCCAAAGTTAAAACGCATTTTGCTTAAAGGTATATTGATAATTATCGCCATAGCATTGCTTGTAGCCATGATAAGCGTTTTTATTAATTACAAGGTTAAGAGTGATACTAAAGATGATATTATATATACCGTAATAGGAAGAGAAGAAATAAATCAATCAGGAATTGAAGATATAACCGAATTTGGCGCAGAGTGTATAATTGTACTTGGAGCAGGTATCAAAGACAGGGAAACTCCAACACCGATGCTTAAAGACAGGCTTGATGTAGGTATCGAGTTATATAAAAAGGGCGTTGCACCTAAAATTCTTTTGAGTGGCGACAATGGGCAAATTGAACATAATGAAATACATGTAATGCTAAATTATGTTAAAGATGCAGGCGTTCCGGAAGATGATATATTTTGTGATCATGCAGGATTTTCAACATATGAATCCATGTACAGGGCTGAGAGCATATTTGGTGTTAAAAAAGCCGTTGTTGTAACTCAGAAGTATCATGAGTACAGAGCCCTTTATATCGGTAAAGTCTTGGGACTTGAAGTTAAGGGAGTGGCTTCAGATCAAGAACAGTACAGCGGCCAGTTTTATAGAGATTTTCGAGAATTCCTTGCAAGAAATAAGGACTTTTTAAAAGCAGCCATAAGAGCTAATCCGACTTTTGGAGGAGAGACAATTCCAATAAGCGGAAGCGGAGTTGTAAGCCACGGAGAATAATTGTTTTATTAAAGGGCAGCAAGATGTAACAAAACAGCATATGGCAGCATAGTATATAGAGGACCGATTGGTCCTCTATTTTTATCGTATGAGGAATAAATTATGATATATCTTGACAATGGAGCAACATCTTTCCCTAAGCCAAAAGGAATGGTAGCAGCAATGGAAGAGTGCATACTTAAGTATTGCGGCAATCCAGGAAGATCAGGACATTTTATGTCTATGAAGACAGGAGAGGAAGTTTATCATGCTCGCAGATCTATCGCAGAGCTGTTTAATATAGAGGATGCGGAGCGCCTTGTTTTTACAAAGAATACTACAGAAGCGCTTAATATGGGGATACATGGATTTTTACAAAAAGGAGATCATGTAATTACAACTTCCATGGAGCACAACTCGGTGCTTAGACCTTTAAAATTTTTAGAGAAAAAAGGTGTAAGTCAAACTATAGTAATGGGTAATGAGCTGGGACAAATAAATCCTTGCGACATTGAAAAATCAATAAAAAATAATACAAAATTGATTGTTGTGACTGCGGCTTCCAATGTGACAGGCACAAAGATGCCTCTTGAGAAGATAGGCAAGATTGCACAGAAAAATGGTATTGCGTTTATGGTGGACGGTGCACAAGGCGCAGGAACAATGTATCTTGACGTTGAAAAATTACATATAGATATGCTTGCTATACCTGGACATAAAGGTCTTTTAGGACCTCTGGGGACAGGATGTTTATATGTATCGCCGTCTATAAACTTAAGGCCAATAGTTCAAGGCGGTACAGGTACAGAATCAAAAAGTCGTATTCAGCCTGATACATTTCCTGATGGTTTTGAAGCAGGAACCATAAATGCACCTGCAATAATAGGTCTCGGATATTGCGCTAATTTTGTAAAAAGGCTTGGAATAGATGTAATAGCAAAACATGAAGAAGAACTTATCTGTTATCTTGATGAGAAACTTTGCAATATGAATTTTGTAAAGTTATATGGACCTGAAGCCAGTAAAAAAACGGGGATTTCTCTTATTAACATTGATAATATTGAAGCTGAAGAGGTTACTTCTATACTGAATAACAAATATAATATAGCAGTTAGAGGCGGGTTCCATTGTGCAGGTCTTGCTCACAAAACTATAGGTACATGGGATAGCGGTGCAGTAAGAATAAGTGTAGGACCTTTTAATACTAAAAGCGATATAGATAAAATCGCAAATGCAATTTGGGAGATTGGTAACAGTGCAGTAGACAAAAGTTAGATTTTGTGGTAACATATTTTGCGTTACGGGATGTGGCTCAGCTTGGTAGAGCGTTGCGTTCGGGACGCAAAGGCCGCAGGTTCGAATCCTGTCATCCCGACCATAACTGGACACCAATTTTGATACAAAGCGTATCGGAATGGGTGTCCAGTTTCTTTTTGCAAAAGCCCCTGTTTGCAAGGATTTTTCTATACCATTTAACGAAAGCAGGCTCTACGGCAACTTCGGAATAGTTACTGTAGAGCCTGTTGTGTTTTATCCCTCTGCACAATTTAACGAAAGGTCTGTGGGGTGTGCATTTTGGGTTAGGTATGTCTATTTTGGAGAAAGGTATGTTCACCTTTTAACTATTCCTCTGCAAGAAAAAAGCCGGAGCAGTTACGCTCCGGCCTTGATTTCTGTGCCGTTGTAGAAAATGAATGTGATACTGCTGTCCTTGTGGACGATGGCTTTTTCGACCATCACCATCCAAATGGTATCGTCCCAAGTGTCCATCCGTTCCGGCTGGCGTTTCAGAGTTCGTATAAAAAGGCTTATTGCCTTGTCCTGCTGACTGAGCCTGGTGCGTTCAGCCTGCAGGCGTTCCAGTTCCTTGGCGGCGGTTTCGTACCGTGCGGTTAGGCTTTCGTACTTCTTGAGGTAGGCTTCCTGGGATTGTGCTGTAGAAGCGTTCTCTTTGATCGCTGTCTTGACCAGTTCGGCAACTACCTGGGTTTCCTCCATCTGGCGGTCGATTTCGGAATCCAGCGAGGTGAAATCCATCAAAAATTTTCTCATACTCTCACAGTCGTTTATGATCTCGGAGCGATTCTGCATCAGTTGATTGTAGGCTGTGATGAACATACGCTGAACAGTTTCGGTGTCAAGGGTCGGTGTTCCGCAGCGTTCCTCATTTGAAAACTTGCTGTTGCACTGCCAGATTGTGCGGCGGTATTTATCCGTGGAATGCCACACCTTTGAGCCAAAGAATCCGCCGCAATCCTCGCATACCAACTTGGCTGTCAGACTGCCTTTTCCGCTGTAGGTTTTGCCGAGGGCTTTCCGTCTGGCAAATTCGTACTGCACATGATCCCATTCATCCGGGTCAACAATGGCGGGATGACTGCCTTCCACATAGTATTGAGGAACCTCGCCCTCGTTGGGCTTCATTTTCTTTTCCAAGAAATCCACCGTGAACTTCTTCTGAAGCAGCGCGTCACCCTTGTATTTCTCGTTCTGAAGGATACTGGTGATCGTGGTCTTGCTCCATGTCTGTTTACCGCCCGGTGAAGGGATACCCAATTCCTCCAGGTGCTTGCAAATGCCTGCTTGTGTCTTGCCGTCAAGAAAAAGGCGGTAAATCAGACGAACAACGGCAGCTTCTTCCTCTATCACTGCCGGGCGCCCGTCCTCACCCTTTTCATAGCCAAGGAAGCGTTTGTATGGAAGATGCACTTTGCCATCGGAGAAACTCTTGCGCTGTCCCCAGGTGATGTTTTCGGAAATGCTCCGGCTTTCCTCCTGGGCAAGACTGGACATAATCGTGATGAGCAGTTCGCCTTTGCCGTCAAATGTAAAAATCCCCTCCTTCTCGAAGTAGCATTCCACGCCGTTTTCCTTCAGCTTGCGGATCGTCACGAGACTGTCCACGGTATTTCTGGCGAAACGGCTGACCGACTTGGTGACAATGAGGTCGATTTTGCCGTCCAGGGCATCAGCAATCATTTCTTTGAAACCTTCACGGTGCTTGGTATTAGTGCCGGAGATGCCCTCGTCCGTATAGACTTTTACGAACTCCCATTCCGGCTTGGATTGTATGAACTTGGTGTAATAATCAACCTGCGCCTCATAACTGGTGAACTGCTCATCGCTGTCCGTAGATACACGGGCATATCCGGCAACGCGCCTTTTCCGAGCCGCCACAGAGGGCAATCGGGTCAAAGGGTTTATGGTTGCCGGTATCATTGTAATTTTAGGCATTGTGGTTTCTCCTCTCCAGGGCTTTTTGCCGAGCCGCATCTTTCATCTCATCCGTCCAGCTTTGACTGCGTGAGCGGTCTTGCCATTTCCGTGTGACCTCCGAGCCATCAAAGAAGCGGAAAATCAGCACATTTCCGTTGCAGACCAAAATGCTCTTTATCAGCCTGCGGAGTAATTCCTCTGGAAAGTCCACCTTCCCAAGCACCTCTGCGGTGACCCTTTGCAGGGTTTCCTCCGGGATTTGCTTGGAAGCGCAGGCGGCTTTGCCCATTGAATTGAAGGTACCGCAGATCCAAACGGGTCTCGTTTTCGTGACCTTGCGGCGGTAGTTCTTGCCGCAGCCCTCACAAACCAGAAGGCTTGTGAACGGGTATGTTTTCTTGGGTGTTGGCTTTTTGATGAACCGAGCCGCCCGTCGTGCTTTTTCTGCCTGCACCGCCTGGAAGGTCTCCATGTCGATAATGGCATCGTGGGCATCCTCTGCGTGGTACTTCGGAAGTTCGCCGTTGTTGACGATGGTCCTTTTAGTAATGTGGTTCTCACGGAAAGTTTTCTGTAAAATCAGGTTTCCCGTGTAGGTGTAATTGCTGAGTATCTTGGAAATCACTGACTGACCCCATTGCTTTCCGAAGCGTGACGGGATGCCATCCTCATTCAGCCGTTTGGCGATGGTAAGGTAGCCATCGCCGGAAAGGTACTCATCGTAAATGCGGCACACAATGTCGGCTTCCTCTGGGATGATCTCGTATCGACCATTCTTTAGCCGATACCCGAGCATGACCCCGTTCCAGGGCATCCCTTCCTCGAAGTTCCGCTTTATGCGCCATTTCTGGTTCTCACTGGCGGAGCGGCTTTCTTCCTGTGCGTAGGATGCCAGGATGGTCATCATCAGTTCACCGTCACCGCTCATGGTGTGAATGTTTTGCTCTTCAAAATAAATGTCCACCTCCATCGCTTTGAACTCACGGACAGTCTGCAGCAGAGTGACCGTGTTTCTGGCAAAGCGGGAGATGGACTTGGTAATCACCATATCGATTTTTCCGTCACGGCAGTCGGCAATAAGCCGCTGGAAATCCTCTCTGGAATCCTTGGTGCCGGTCTTGGCTTCATCGGCATAGACACCGGCATACAGCCATTCATCGTGATTCTGGATGAGGTCGCTGTAGTAGCTGACCTGTGCGGACAGCGAGTGGAGCATGGCGTCCCTGCCACTTGATACACGGGCATAGGCGGCCACTCGCTTTTTCTGATCCAGTCTTGGTGGTTTTGGTACAATCGTTACTGTTCTTGGCATTTTGTCACCTCCTCGTAGTGTGACATATTACCTCTGAAAGCACCTATTATCAAGTCAATCCCGCGATATAAACTACACGAAGATATGCCGTATTTTTCGGCCATCATTGTATCAATTTTGTCGTAATCTTCCGGGGTTATAATCCCCATCGACAGCATCCGTTTTGCCTGGAGCATCGCCGCCAGATAGCCCTCCAGCTTGGCACGATAGGCATCATTCATGGCAGGCACGCTCCTTTCCAAAGCGATCAGCGATGTAGCAAGCGTGGCTGCAATACTTGCGATGCTGATTGCCATATGCCGTGAATTCCGTGCCGCAGGCTGCACAGGTGAAATGATAGACTGCTTTTCGTTCAACGCTGTCAAGATGGTTGTTCCACCAGATAGTGCGGCATCTGTCCGAGCAGAACTTACGGGGCTTCTGCTTCGGGGTGATCTTGATGGGTTTACCGCACTGCTGGCAGCGAACGGTGTTCTTTCCCAATTCACCATCAAGCCCATTTCTACGGCAGAAGGAACGAACGGTATTATTTGAGATGCCGAGAGCCTGACCAATTTTTACATACCCGATGCCCTGTAAACGCATAAATCTGATTTGATCTTTTTGTAAATCGGTCATAGTGAGACCTCCAATCCGAGGGGTTTCCTCACTACGCAATGGAAACGAACGACCCAGTTTTACGAAGAATAGGCAAAAAAATAAAGCCCTCCACGGAAAATAAATCCGCAGAGGGCGTTGATGTTGGTTACTTATTCGGAATCTTCAGCTTCATGCCGCTGTAAATCACATTGGATTTCAGATCGTTAAGTTTCACGATCTCAGTGTAGCGGTTTCCCTTGCCGAGGTACTTCTGAGCGATTGTCCAGAGGGTATCTCCGTGAACAACGGTATGTACACGGTAGGTTTCGACGGGTTTAGCATTGACGAGCGCCAGGTTGGACACCCTCACCGGGGACATAATGGCGTTTTTGCCGTCCTCACTTTTGTTGATGACTGCACGGTCGCCGGATACGCTGTGAACGAACCAGTTTTTAGCCTTGACCCAGGATGGAATCGTCTGTCCGCCATAATACTTCGTGCCAGTGATTTTCACAAGGTCGCCCGCCTTAACAGCAGAGGCTGTCGGCTTTGCGGGTTTAGCAGGCTTTGTATTACCGTCCAGCGCCGCCGTAACCTTGGATGCAAGATCACCGAGCCTTGCATAAAGCCAGTTGCCCGGACAGGATTTGTTGGCAAACCAGCGGTGGACGGTCAGCACCATTTCATCCGGCTTGGGGTTGTAGTTCAGCGTTTTGTCCTTGTCCCCAAGCCAGAGCAGTTTTGTTTTGCCGTTTCTCTTGCAAATATCAACGCAAAGTTTTACAAGCGTTTCGTAAACCTTACTGTTCATCGCATAAGGCTCTTTCGTGTCGGACGCACATTCAATCGTGATCGCCCTTTGGTCGTTGGCTGCGGAGGAGGAACACCAGGAGCGGTTCTTTTCCTCTACATACATTGCCACACGGCCGTCTGTGCCGATACCGTAATTGGAGCTTGCCTGACGGAAAGTCGGGTAAAAAATATTGCCCAGTGTTTCCACCGAGCATTGCCCTACCACACAGTGCGGCGTGATGCGGTCGATTGAATGGGTTCTCTGCCCGGAGTGGTTAGGGCTGAGTTTGGTGTAAACCACCATGGGACTGTTTGTGTAAGCCATGTTACTTTTCCTCCTTTTCGCTGCGGTCATGAAGCTGTTCCAGAATGGATTTCAGCTTCTTGGGGATAGGCAGACCGAGGTGACCTGCATTTTCGAGAAGCGAGATGCCCTCGTTGGAAAGATAGAAGAAAATGACGGCGGTACGCAGCACCGAGCCTTCGCCGATGACGCGGGTGTCCAGAATATGCCCGACGCCCACAAGAGCAAAAATAAGCACCTTCTTGAAGATGCCCTTAAAGCCCACGGCGCTGGACAGCTTCTTGTCCACCACGGCGCACATAATGCCGGTAATGTAGTCAATGACTACAAAGGCTACAAGTGCAAAGAGCAAGCCGTCGCATCCTCCCAAGAACCATCCGAGCCATCCGCCGAGTCCGGCGAAAATAAGCTGAATGGTCGTCCATAATTCTTTCATTGTGTTGTTCCTCCTTGAAAATTGATATTAAAAAAGTGACGCCCTGCGGCATCACACTTTTCCGATTGCATATATTCCGACCTTGTAGGTCGTTGATGCGGTTGACTTTGGTCTGACCGCATACATCTTACCGGGGCTGGATACCGTCGCCCACGCCGACGAATTTCCACGCTCTATAAACAGAGCGTTAGAACTGTTGTCTGCGGAAATATGCACCTGCGGTATCTGCGAAAAGGTAAACGGGAATGATGGAAGAGTAACTGCGCTGCTTTCATACAGGACGCCCCAGGCTGTCGTTATGGCAGCCGTGAAAGAATACTGACACCAGCACTCCGCAATCCCGCTTTTCCATTTGCGGTATGTCCATACGCCGCTTGTGCCTTGCTGGATAACAAAGTCGGCAAGGGGCGAACCGTTCACCCGCATATTGCCGCCCACATCCAGCGTTGCCTGCGGATTCGGTGTGTTGATGCCGACCTTCTGCTTTCTCAGAGCCACAAGCGGCGTACCCTGCGGCACCACAAAATACACATCCAGAGAACTCAGCGAAAACAGCCTGTCCTGTATCTGCAGATGAAAGTCATAGGACGAGCCTGCATCCAAATTCAGCAGTTCCAGATTGGAAAAGCTGAAGGATGTGCCGCTTCGGGTGGTCGAGGACAGAATGCTGTAGTAACCGCTGTAGGAAGTCTCGCTTGTCTTTTTGTAGCGGTAGCGCACATACTGCACGCTGTTTTTCTGTGTTCCGTCCACGGAAATGGCGGAAATAGAGCCGTTAAACTTTAACTGCATCTCCGGCTCGATCTCATTGGTACGGCGCAGCGTGACCGAAGACAGCTTGGGCTTTGCGTAGGCGATCACCGTGATGGTTTTCGATATGCTTGCCGTATAGCCTCTGGAATCGGTAACTGTCAGCGTAACCGTAATACTGCCGGATTTCGCAATCTTGCCCACTGTGATAGCAGAACCGCTGGTATTGGAAACAGAAACTCCGTTGCACGAAGCTGTGTAGTTGGAGATGGAAGCTCCGTTCTTAGCAGTGGCGGTTTCCGGCGTGACCTTCAGCGTAGAGTGGCTCTGAATGAACAACTGGTTATTACCAGTGATGTTCGTCGTCGTGCTGTAGCTGTCCTCATAGGTAAAGCCGGAAAGAGTCGGCGCTGAATTTGCCGAAGTGGTCTGCACAGTGGCAGTCTTTGAAGATGTACTGCCGATCTGCGTGGAGCCGCTGTAGGTAGTGACCGCAAAAGTCCCCGTAAATGACTTGATGGAAGCCATGGCATTAAGAAGCGTTGTCCTTTGCGCCGCCGTCAGCGTGACCGTGCGGTTCGCCGTGCCTTTTGACCAGGACAGCCCGGAGATGGTGAGATAGGTGGTGCTTCCGTTTTTGATCGCCAGCGTGTAAGAATAGGACGCTTCATACACCGTGGTGTTGATGATAATGCTCACCGTGGCGTTGTCTGCCGTAACCGTGCTGACGCTGTTGACCACTGCACCGCCCAGGGTTTTCACAGTCGCACTGCCGGAAGTACCGTAAACCTGGTTGGACTTCTTCCTTGCCCGCACCTTTACCGTATAGCTGGTATTTGGAGAGAGCGAAGAAAGCGTTACGGATGCGCTCGTACCTGCCGTGGTGGAAAACTGCGTCCAGCTTGAGCCGTTATTCGTGCTGTACTGCCAGATGTCCGCTGTGGCGGAGGAAGAAGCAGAGATTTTGAATCCGTAAGCCGTAACTGCGCTTGTGCTGAAGGTAACAGTCGGTGCGGTTCGGTCGATTGCAGTCAGCGTCATACTGCCGCCGTACTCCTGCGGACCGTAAATATAGACACGGGTGGAAAATCCCACGGTAATGCTCTTTTTACCATCCGCATTATGCGCTACCGTGATACTGCCGCTTGTAGAGCCTTTCGCTGCTGGGAACACTTTTGCGTCCCAAGCAGTTCTTGCTTTGTAATAGACCTGGGTGCCGTTGATGGTAACTGTGGTGGCGTCCACCGTATAGTAGTTGGCGGAGCCGCCTGTGGATGTCAGCGTCCAGTTCAGCGTGGAAGTGTTCGCCGCTACATTGACCGTTTCGGTAATCGTCAATTGCAGATAGCGCCCCTCATAGGAGGCGCTTTGCCATGTCGCCATAAAATCCTCCCTTCTTAATCGAGAATGACAATATTAAGACCCTCGGAGGCGGTGGGCATAGGGACAAATTTGGTTTTGCCCACGGTCAGCTCACCGTCCACGGTGGTCTTTTTGGTTTGAGTTTCGTCCTTGTTCAGGGTAAAAATGACCTCGTCGTTGTAGTAGCCGGCAAACTCCGTGTTGGTAATCACCGTCCGCTGGGAGGAGGCGTTGTTGGAAACCTCAATGCCCCGCTTGTCGATTTTCACTTCCGAGGTATATATCTCATTGGGGGCAGGCGTCCACTTTCTCGGAATCGCTCCCTCTGTCACCATAATGTCGGAAACATACATCAAGGCGTCACGGCTGTAACAGTAAATACGGAGCGTCGGGTCCGTGATGTCAGGAATGGTAACGGAATAGTCCGTCCAGTCAAAAGCCGTTGATTTGCTGAACAGGTATTTCGTTTTGTTTCCGTTGTAGGTCACATAGAAGTAGGCGGACATGGTCGAGGTTTTCTTTGCCCGGATGGAAACGGTGTAAGTCCCCGGCACAACGCCCCGGATGTATTGGGAAAGCGAAGTGTACGCACCAAGAAGAAAGCAGGAATCGGAGATGGTGTTGTTCTGCGTATCGGTGGAACTGTCCACGGAGAGCGTCCCGCTGTAAGACCAGTCGTCCGTGATGCCGTTGAGCCCTGCGGAGTTCTGCACATAGTTGATGCCGCCGATATACTGCTCTTCGACCGTAACGGATAAGCCGTCAATAGTGTGCTGAAGCTGAGATATTCGGTTCTCGGCATTCAGCACACGCTCCGAGACTGTTCCTTGCTCTCCTGACACCGTTTCCACTGTTTCGGTCAGGGTGGACACATAGCTGTTCAGCCCATCCACCGACTGCTGAAATTCAGCGTCTTTGGTTTTCAGCGTGGCGATCTCAGTACGGATGGTTTCCATGCCGTTTTGCAGCACCCAGGCTGAACCGTTCCACACCTTTGTCTCCGGCGGCGTTACCGTGGTATCCACCCAAAGCTGACCCTCGTAGGGGTTATCCGGCGGCGTATCCGAGGTGACCACATCGCAGATGCTGATAATGGTAAATTGAGCCGATGCAATCATCCCGTCACCTCCTTAAAGCGATACGACTACCATAAAGGTCGCCTTAGTATCCACATCCGCCGTGCCGACTGCCAGCGTCTTGCCCGTTTTCGAGCCGTTCGTTCCCCAGGCGGTGTCAATCGCGCCGTCTTTGTTATACTTCGTCCAGGTATAAGTGCCTTGCCCGGCGGCATCGATTTCCGCTCCCGCCTGATAGCAGACTGCCGTCAGTGTGGTGGAGCCTTGCCCGTTTTTGAACACATCGCCGCCCGTGGAGGTGACGATGACCTGAATGGGGTCGGAGTTGTCGATGAAGGTGGCGACATCAAAGAATTTGGAGTTGTAAGTGTTGGAAGTGGAATCGGTATCCTTAGCCATGCACTTGACTACCGCATAGCTGTCTACAGACGCCGCATACATAACTAATGTGGCGGTTGCCGTTCCAGTATACTTGCCTGCCGTGTCGGTCAGCTTCTTCCAGCCAACACCGAAGTCTGCATCATAACCTGCGGAAGAGGACGCCGTCACAGATGGGTCCATCATCGCCCACTTGTAGGTGACATTGGTGGTATCCACGGTCGAGCCTCTCCAAAGCTCCGCCTTGGCAGTGAGGGTCGCCACTTCGGTATTCTTGAATACATTTCCGCTTGGCGTGGTAACAAGCAGATCCACGATACCGCCGCCGTTGACTACTCTTGAAAAACTGATCGTCAGCGGATGGGTAATGGAAAGTCCTGTGGACGGGTCTTTGTAGGTGATGACACAACGGTAGTCGATGCCAGGCAGACCCGCCATCACATTGCCCTTGACGGTGAGGATGTGGCTCTTTGCACCGCTGAGCGCATAACTGCCGGAGGTGGTCAGCGCCGTAGTGGAACTGCCCACATACCACTTTACCGATGTAACCTCGGTGGAGGTGATTTTGTCAGCGGTGGTGCCGATAACATAAAGGCTGGGTGTCAGCACCAGATTGGTGGACGCCCAGCTTGGCGTATAGGTGTTGTTGTCGGGGTTGAACATCTGGGTCTTTGCCAGGTTGGAGCCGATGTACCCGGTCAGGGTCAGGGCGTCGTTGTAGTCAATAATGGTAAATTGACCTTGTGCTTTGCTCATATGAGTTCCTCCTTGATTTGTGTTAGTTTCGGGTTGAGCGGTGTCTGTAGTTGTTGGTTCGTTTGCCATATAAAATTCCTCCTAAAGTAAACTCTGCCTGGTTGTAGTGTCGATAAGGTCACAGAAAAAGGTGGCCCTGACCTTTACATCGTCGGCAGTAATCACGATTTGCTTTGCGCCGCCGTAGTGAGCGGCGTTCCACAGCTTGTCGGAATCTGCATCTTCGGAAACACGAGTCCAGACAAACTGGTTCGGGTCAAGGCTATAGGTGATATTCTCATCCCAGGAATAGACCTGTGCGGAAAGGGTCGTGGCAATATTGCCGTTCTTGAAGATGTTCCCGTTGGATGAGGTAATCACCAGGCGGTACATTTTCTGTTCTTCAATCTCGGTGACACGGTCGCTGACCTTGGTGACCTCTTTGCTGGTAGCATAAGCCCTGAGTACGACTTCACCCGTTTCCAAATCCCAATAGGACGAGCCGTCCTGCGACTGAATAACGCCCGCCTTGATGATGTTTGCCACCAGGGAGCCGGAGGTGATGAAGTCCGCCACGATCTGCCCGTCAGCGGTGATTGCCGTCTCAAAAGGACCGTTGTAGCCGTTATGAGAAAAGCCAAGACCGCCCACATTCCAGCGCCACACATTGACCGCTTCCTCAATGGAAGGTGCATCCAGTATCAGCAACTCGTAGGGCTGACCGTTTTCATCACCGTGCAGCACCACATAACCGCCGCTCTGTCCTGTGATGAGTGAGGTTGCATTTCCGATTGCTGTTTGCAGGAGCTTTGGAAAGCGTCCCACCGTGGTCTGCACCTTGTTTACAGAGGACTGCACCTCGGAGATGGTGGTAATCATGCTGGACTTTTCACTGCCCAGGGTAAGACCCAAGTACCGCTCGGCAAGACAGTCATAGACCGTTTGAACCACCATAGCAGACACACTGACTCCAAGCGCCGAGTGGCGGATGGTGACGGTGTCGCAGAGGTTCACCCGTTCCAGAAGCGCCGCATATTCCGGCTGTTTCCAAAGCGGTTCAAAGGACACCTTGACCGTTGGAATCGCTGCGCCCAGCGGATTATCACGGATATAGTCGTTTGCCGAGGCTCGGAGCATTTCTTCCGTAATCGCCGTACCGCTGTCAAAGCGGTCGGTGAAATCCATAATCAGCGTTTTCTCCCGCACCATTTCCGCAGACACGATGGGGAGCGTTTCTTCCGTCAGGGTGACCACGGTTTCACTTTCCGCACCATCCGCTGTGAATACGGCATACGGCAGAAGCCGTGTATATACGCCGCTGTTGTCCTCGTCCTGCTCCAAAGCGGTTAGGTTCTTGCCGTATTCGATGACCACGCCGGTTTTCTGCCCACGGTGGGTATGGAACTTGACCGTGAAATTGTCCCATTCAAACTCGCCGTGCCATTTTGAGAGCATAGAGCCTTCCGAGCCGCCGAGACAGGCGCGCACACTTTTCGGCTGTGTGACCGAAAACGGCTTTGCTTCGGAATAATCCGTCCAGCCTGTAAAGCGGCTGTCCCCGGCAAGAAGCTGGGAGAGAATCAACTGCGGAGAGCGGCTCTCTGTGGTAAAGGGCATTACAGGAACATTGGCAAGGTCGTAACTGATATGCTGACCGTAAATGCTCACAATACCGTTTAGGGGCTTTGTGATGCGATAGATACGGAACGCCTGGGCTACGGCAGTGTCGTTGGTCTTTGCCTTGATGATGCACTCTTTTGCAATCCTGCCGTAGTGCTGACCCGTGATGGGATATTTCAAAAGGCACTCGAACAGACCGTTTCTCTCTTCCGTAATCTCGCAGGATATGGTGTCCGTCAGAGTGCCGATACCAAAGGTGGAAAAGTCGGCGGCGTTCGGCGGGTATAGGATTGGAATCGTTGTGATCACCTCCTTCAGGACATAAAAACAGCACCGGCTATTTCTAACCGATGCTGGTAATAGTTGTTCTGTTTTCAGTTCTATAAATTGGAAGTTGGCATTTCATTATTCGGATGCATATAGATAACATTTTTTTACATGGTCATTTACAATGCCGATGGCTTGCATATAAGCATATACAATCGTACTGCCTACAAATTTAAAACCACGCTTTTTCAAATCTTTACTGATTTTGTCCGAAAGCGGTGTTGTTGCAGGAATTTCAGCCTCCGATTTGAAATGATTATGGATAGGTTTATTATCGACATAAGACCAAATAAACGCATCAAAACTTCCATATTCTTTTTGTATTTTGATGAATTGCTGTGCATTTACGATTGCTGACTTGATTTTTAGCCTGTTGCGAATGATTTTGGCATTTTGCATCAGCTCATCAATTTTGGCCTCATCGTAAAGTGCGATTTTTTGGTAATCAAACTGGTCAAAGGCTTCTCTAAAAGCCATTCTTTTATTTAATATCGTCAGCCACGACAGCCCGGCTTGCATGCCTTCAAGAATCAGCATCTCAAATAATTTCCCATCATCATGAACCGGGTTTCCCCATTCCTTGTCATGATATTCCTTATATAAATCCGTAGTTGCCCATGAACATCTTTCTCTATCATCTTTTATCATGAAAGCCTCCGTTTTGCAAATTCTGATTTATCGTTCTGATTATAGAATATTATACCACTCATTTGTTGAATTTTCAACTAAACAAGGAGTGCTGTTAGGGAAGCCTGCAATCCTGCTGAAAAAATGCTTACAGGCAGCACCACCTGGGAGTTGCCTTGATTTCGGACACACCGCCGCTCACTGTCAACACTGTTTCGCCGGGATTCAGTTCAGGAAAGCCGTCCCCGGTGACCTTGTCGTTTAAAAGTACAGTGCCGTAATAGAAATTCATCTGTTCGCTGTCGCACACCACGCTGTCTGTAATGCCCTTGAAGTTCCATGTTTTGTTGTACCCGCCGTTTTGAAGCGTCAGGGAGAAATCGCCGCTTCCTTTCAGAGTGATGATTGGCTTTGCGGTGAACGCCTCTGGGTTAAAGATGCTGCCGCCATTTTCTATGGAGATTTCCTGCAAGCCTGCCATGCTGTATTTGAAAGGCTTGCAGTTAAAGGTCACTTGGAAAGAACCCAGCTTGTTAAACTGTTCCTCAATGTCCAGCGAACCGCTGATTACCCCATATCGGAGATACCCGGTATCGTAGGAGTCGGTGATCGCATGGTATCTGTCCGGCTCGGTGTAGAGCCATCCTTTTACGGCGCGAAGCACCTCCGAAAGGTCGGTCACATTCTTTCGGGCAAGGAACAAGGTATAGGACACCTTGATATTGGCAAAACGGCGGTTTGAAACAATCAAATCGCCGCTTCTGCCGGGAATGGAAGTGAACTCCGCATCGTATTCCGGTGCAGAAAACACATCCTTCTTTTCAATATGCAGACCGAACTCCTCGGAGCTTCGTCCGTTATAGATAAAAAAACTCATGCAAATACCACTCCTTTCCGCATGGCGAATTGGTTCGCCGTCTCCATGACCTCGTTGGTAAGCTGGCGGATATCCTCCGAGGAGTAGTTGTTGAAGGTGGCAATATTCAGGGCGATTGTAAATCCACTAAAGCCGGAAGCACCGTCCATAGCAGATTTCACATTGCCTGTCACATCAAAGTCGGTGGGTAGAGCCGTCTGCATATCATGAGCAAGGTCATTCATGACCCCGTCAATATCTGCGGCCATACCCTCGGCGGCTTTCACCGCTTCATCACCGTTGTCCTCGATAGAGCCAGACAGACCCTTTACCAGCATTTCACCGACCCACGCCATTTCACGGGAAGGCGAATGAATACCGAAGAAATCGCAGATGCCGTCCCAGATGCCGGAAATCCAGCCGGATACCTTATCCCACAGCCAGGAGGCAAGCCCGGTGATGCCGTCCCACAGACCTTTGACAATGTTGCCGCCGATCTCCACGATTTTTCCCATGAGAGAGCCGAAGGCTTTCACGATGCCCGCAATGATTTGAGGTACAGCCTTGACGATCTCCACGATGATGGTCGGGAGGTTTTCAATCAGAGCAACGAACAGATCCACGCCTGCCATGATGATCTTATCCAGGTTGCCGAGAATAGCATCCACAAGACCGCTGACGATTTTGGGAATGGCGGCAACAATGGTGGTAATGATCTGAGGAAGCGCCTGAATCAGCGAAACCAGCAGTTTGATGCCGGCTTCGATGATGAGCGGAATGGCGTCGATAACTGCTGTAATAATGCCGTCGATGATTTTTGGAATCGCTTCCACGATTGCTGTGATGATTTCAGGCAGAGCTTCTACCAGTGAAGTCAGCAGCTTAATGCCCGTGTCAATGATCTGCGGAATGCTGTCCAGAAGGAAATCCACGATAGACAGGATCACTTCCGGCAGAGCGTCAATCAATACTGGGATGGCATTTAAGATACCTTCCGCCAGTCCTGTGATAAGCTGCAAGGCGGCATCCAAAATCAGCGGCAGATTATCAATGAGGGTCTGCACGATCTGAACGATGATTTCCACTATCTGAGGAATGAGCGTCGGCAGAGCGGTCGCAATGCCCGTAATCAGCGAAGCAATAATCTGCATACCGGCTTCCACAATCTGTGGGAGCAGTTCCAGCAGCGCGGTCACCAGTTCGGTTATGACCTGCAATATCACAGGAAGCAGTGTCGGAATGGCATTGATAATGCCCTCGGCAAAAGCGCTGATAATAGAGGGTGCGCTCTCCAAAATGGCGGCGGCAATCAAGCTGATAAGCTCCACCGCCTGGGGAATCATCTCGGTAACCGTCTCAATAACAGAGGTCACACCGTTTGTAAGTTCTTCTCCTGCCTGCTCATTTCCGGCAACAAGGTCAGAGAGACCGTCCATAATCATCGTAATGCCGGGAAGAAGTTCGCCCACCATTCGGTTTTTCAGTCCGCCCATGGTGCCCTGCATTCTGGTAAGGCTGTCCTCAAAAGCGGCGGAAGCGGCGACAGCTTCATTGCTCATGACCATGCCGTAGTCCTGCGCTTCCTGCTTTAAGGCTTCAGTTTCCTCAGCGCTCATGTTGAGGACTGCCGCCATATCGACAGCAGATTTGCCCAGCAGGTCATTTGCCGCCGCAGTACGCGCCGCGCCGGATTCCATATTCTGCAAAGCGGCGATAACTATAGAAAGCTGTTCATCCTGGCTTTTGCCGTTCAGGTCCTCGATGGAAAGTCCGACTGCCGACAGCTTCTGTGCCGCAGAGTCAGACCCGCCTGCGGCGTCGGTAATCACGCCGGACAGTTTCTTCATGCCGGTCTGCAGGTTATTGACGTCTGCACCACAGCGCTGGAATACATAATCCCATTCCTGATAGGACTCGGCGCTGATACCGATTTTCTGCGAAGTCTTGTCTATGGCGTCACCGGCCTCGGCCACATCGTTTGCCATGTCCCACAGTCCTTTGCCTGCGGCGACAGCGGCAGTACCGATAGCCGCCATAGTAACCGCCAGAGCCTTGCCCACAGATTTTATCACAGAGCCGAACTTTTCAAACTTTCCTCCTGCCTCGTCACTCTGCTTCCCGGTTTCCTCAACCTCATCGCCCAGCTTGGCGGCGGCATTTTCCGCATCGCCCATTTCATCGGACATGGAGTCGATAGCCTTTTCATTGTCCGACACCTCACGCTCCATATTGTTCAAAGCGGCTTCGGCGTTATTAAGCTGAATCTGCCAAGCCTGGGTTCGCTTGTCGTTTTCTCCGAATGAGGAAGCGGCGTTTTCCAATGCCGAGCGGAGAGTCTCAATTTTCTGCTTCTGGGCTTCGATTTCTTTGTTCAGCACTTGGTTTCGTGCCGTCAAAGCGCCCACCGAAGTATCGTTTTTGCCGAACTGGGATTCCACCAACTTCATTTCCGAGCCGAGAACCTTAAAGGACGAGTTGATGTCAGATAACGCCTTTTTGAATTCCTTTTCACCCTCAAGCCCGATTTTCAGTCCGAAGTTATCTGCCATCTAACCACCTCCTCGTCAGATTCCGTCCGGGATAATGTCGTCTATAAACCGCTCCCGTTTGGGGACTGCCTGCCCGCTATACTGCTTGTGGCATTCCCACAGGTCGAGGAGCAGACCAAACGGCATCGTCCAAACCTCATCCTGCGTCAGGTGAAGCTGGGCGATGCCGTAATATAAAAGCCGGGTAAACAGTTCTTCGTCTGTTACCCGACTACTGCGTTTTTTGGGTCTGTCTCGCTTTCAATATTGCGTTTCGTTCCCTTATACAGCGCCTCCATAATAGCAGACTTGTATTCTGCCAGGTCAGACGGAACAGTGAGAAGCTCCACCTCGTCCTCAGTGAGCAAGGGCTTTTTGTCATCCTTATTTTTGAGATTGAAAATGAGGATAGACTGATTGGCAAGGAGTGTAATAAGCCACACGATCTCACCGATCGCCATCTCAAAGTTCTCGGATTTCATCAGCTTATCTCCGAGATTTTCAAGACCGCCGTAGCGTCCGGCGATTTCCTTGGTCGCCTTGGTTGTGAGGACAAGGGTGTATTCCTCGCCGCCGATGTTGATCACTGCACTGCGTTCCTTATCCATTACTTAGTACCTCCCGATGCCGCCGCTGTTCTTACAGGCTCATACACCTGCTTGTACCAATCCGTAATAACCGAAGCGGTAACCCCGGTATCGCCCTCGGTGACCTCTGCCTTCCAGGGGTGCTTGCCGAATGCGTCTGCCTTGTTGCGGCGCAGGATCGTACCCTCAATCGTAGGCGTGGAAAAGGTGATGCTGTCGCCCTTGGTGGCAAGATTAGTGGCGGGAATACCGAATTTCACACGGTACAGCCAGTAGTAGCGGTATTTTCCGTTGGATTTCTTAGCACGGAATCCCACCGCCACAGGTTCGCCGCCGTCCTCGGAAGCGGAAACCACCACCTTGTTTGCGTCGATGGTCGCTCCCGTGAGGTCAGACGCCACCGTATTGCCGATATCATCAATACCCAAAGAGAGCGTGCCGGATTTGAATTCCTTGACGATTTCCGAAGCGCCATCATCGGCATACAGCGTTGCTTCGTTAAGTTCTACCGACAGGTCGGCGGATATTGCTTTGGCAAGCTGAGTGGGCGTGCCGTAGGTTTCCTCTCCGGCGTCGTCTTCGGTGATTTTGGCATAGTAAAGTTTGTCAAGACCGATTGTTGCCATTTGTAAAGTTCCTCCTTTGCTTGGGAAATTGCGTCAGCAATTTTGGGCGTGAGCAGGATATTTCTATCTACTCACTTATCGAAACGCTCACGCTTTCCTCCTTTGAAAATTCGTAGTATTTGGCTGCGTCCACATTGTAGTGGTGGTAGCCTGTTTCGGTTTCGTAACCGATGTATTGCCGTGCGGTGATGGTGAAATCTGCGTTCAGCAGTTTCCGAACCACCGCATTTTTTAATTTGGTATAACTACCCTTGGTGTAAATGGAAATACGCACCTCCTGCACATCCACAAGAGGTGTGTTATCTCCGTGAAGAGCAAAGCTGTCCGTCATGGGAACGAGAACCATATACGCATCCGGGGCTTTCTCTGAAAATACGCCTGTTTCGATTGGTGCAGGCAGACTGCCCAGCACGATTTGCAGTTCTTCTAAAATGCTCACAGTTTATCGACCTCCTCGTCAAAGGTGCGCTGCATCGCTTCCTCACAGGCGGATTTGGATGCGCTTTTCGCGGGCTTCAAAAACGGCTTTGCTCTTTGGCCGTGTTTGCCGTATTCGAGAATGTTTGCAATTTTCGCATTACTGTCCCCATCGGAACGCGGCTCGGCAAATCCGATCTTTATATCGTGGTTGCCGTTTTTATCCACCTTCACAGGCGATAGGCCAAGGGAGCGTTCCAGTTCGCCTGTGGAACGGGAATCAAAGGCTGTGCCACTTCCGATAACCGCTGACAGATTGCTCTTGACCTTGGCGAGAACTACTTCGCCGCCTGCTTCCAGCACCTTTTCGGAGATTTCATCCGTTTTACTGCCAAGGGTGGATAGCTTGCGGAGGAACTCCTCCGGCATCATCATCTGCGCTTTAGCCACTTGGCGTCACCCTCTTCGCAAGCACTTCAATGTACATTCCTTTTCCTTTGACATCCTCTACGGAGGTAATATCAAAGCGATCACCGTCACAGAGGATGAAGCAGTCGGTTGTGACCGTTACACCGGGAATGGTTCGAAAACGAAACAAGTCGGTAGCTTCTGAAAAAACTGCAAGGTTTGCCCACCGCTGGGAGCCGTGTCTGCCTTCACGATATACACGGATATCTGCCAGCACCACATCCTCGGAATGGGCAAAGCCCTCGCTGTCCTTGGTTTTAACCGTGCGGAGGATTTCCGCAAAGCGATTCATCTGTCCGTAACTCATACCTGCCACCTCCGATCCAAACGCAAAAGCAGATTGACAGTGTTCCACACCTGCGCAGCCGCATTTGTGCTGTCTGCAAAAAAGCCGCCTGTGCTGCCGTCCCTGGATTCATAGAAATGGGACGACAGCATAATGACGGCTTGCTCGGTGGTAGGCGGCATAGGGTTTTCGCAGTAGTAGCCCTCCGGGATATGCTGATAGCTTTCCGCATAGGAAACAGCGGCGGTGATGTACATCTGCAGGAGATCATCATCCGCCGAATGCTCCAATATGAGGTTCGCTTTGACTTTTTCAAGCAGAGTGTTCATCACCGCCACCTTCCTTCATTAAGAGCCAGACTTCATGGTGAGCAGCTTGACCGCTTCGGGCAAGACCAGCTTACCGTCCACGCGCTCTTTGGCGACAAAGCCCACCATGCCGTTTCCGGCGAAGAGCTCTTTGAGTTCCGCAAAAGAGCGGGTGCCTCGGTCACCGATGTTGTAGTAGCTGAAGTCACCGAAGGCAACAGCAGCCTTTCCGGCAGCGGGAATCGGGAAGAACGGAGAGGTATAGACCTTGTAGCCGAGAACACGGTCCGTCTCACCGGCCTGCAAAGAAGGCTGCCACAGATACTGGCCGTTGTTGTCCTTCAGCTTGCGGAGTTCTGCAACACAGACATCGTTTGCAAGGAAAACGGCATTCTTGCGGTACGGACGCTTCAGAGAATATACAAGATTGATAATCTCGTCGGCGGTGACTTTATTGGCGGAAGCGGTGGTCACACCGACCTGTGCGCCGCCGGTGGCCGCAAGAATGCCGAGAGGCTGACCCTTGCCGGTGCCGTTGATAAAGGCGTCCTCCTCGGCATTTGCCAGAGCCTTGCCGAACTGCTGAATGATGTAATTTTCAAGACCAAACGCATTGTCGTAGAGCAATTCCTCGGTCACCTTGATGGCAACATGGAGCTTGTGCGCATCCAAAATGATCTGGTCGAAGGTCGCATCACCAAAGGTGAGCGCACCGCCTTCCTCGATCCACGCCGCCGCAGGCTTGGTAGCGGCAATGTTGATTTTATGTTCGCCGCTGGTGGTAATGTTCGTGCCGAGAGAACGCATGACATTCTCCTCGGTCAGCACATCAATCAAGCGGCGGTCGTATTCTTCGGGAACGAGATAACCGCCATTGGCGTCAACACCCTCGGACAGCACATTGCTGATCTGACGGAAGTTGGTGCGCATGGCGGTAAGCATAGCGTTCTTATATGCTTCGGACGCTCGTCCGGTCTTGGGGGCGTCCTCCTGTCTGCCGCTCATTGGCTTGCCGGTGATGGGAACGGACACAGGCTTTGCAAGCTCGGCGTCCATAGCCTCCTGGCGTTCACGGCGCTGGATTTCACGGGACAAGTCCTGGATTTCCTGTTCCATGCGCTCATAAGCGGCGGTGTCCTCTGCGGTGAGGGTGCCTTTGTCGGTGGTGTGGGTTTCGGCAAAAGCCTTCGCCGCTTCCCACGCCTTATTGCGCTTTTCGCGCAGTTCAATAATCGTCATGATAAAAATCCTCCTGAATTACATAAATTTTTTGATGGTGTCGAGCCGTGCCATAATGTCCTTGACGGGGCGTTCTGCGCTGTCCGGCACGGCTGGTTTCTGTTCAGTCAACCTGCGGAGCTTGTTCATAAACTCCGCTTCTAAAGCCTTGCGGGAGAACAGCATGGACGCCTTTTTCGGCTCTTCCTGCTTTTCTTTCTCTTCGTCCGGTTCTTCGGCTTTTTCGGGTTCTGTGGATGTTTCCTCTTCCTTTTGGGGAGCGGCGAGCTTCGGGCGGGAAAGAATCTCATCGGCAAAGCCAAGCTCCACAGCTTTGTTTGCATCCATCCATGTTTCAGCATCCATTAGGTGGGAGAGCCTTGCACGGGAAAGCCCCGTTTTGATTTCATAAGCATTGATGATGGAGTCCTTGACGCTGGAAAGCATTTCAATGGCTTTCTCCATATCAGCCGCATTGCCCATTGCCACAGTCATGGGATTGTGGATCATCAGCATGGAAACGGGAGATACATAGACCTTTGCGCCTGCCATCGCAATGACGGAGGCGGCAGAGGCCGCAATGCCGTCGATCTTGACTGTGACATTTCCTTTGTAATCCATCAGCATATTGTAGATTTGCGCCGCCGCAACGCAGTCACCGCCGGGCGAGTTGATCCACACAGTGATGTCTCCGCTGCCGGAGAGCAGTTCGTCCTTGAAAAGCTGCGGTGTGACGTCGTCGTCAAACCAGCTTTCTTCTGCGATTGTGCCGTTCAGAAACAGCGTCCTCTCCGTTTGCTGTTTTTCCGCCGCTGTCTGATTCTTCCACTTCCAGAACTTCTTGTTCATTTTCGGAATCCTCCTTTCCGTCATTGGTTTGGGGTGTATTTGCAAAAGCCCCTGCGTCACGCATAGGGAGCATATTGCCGTTGATAAGGTACAGGTCGCCGCCTTCTTCGGCAGGGATACGGTCGAGATTTTCAAGTTCACGGATGTCGTTTGCACTCATCCAGCCGTTCTGCCGTCCGATGGCATACCCGTTCATGCGGCTTTGGTAATCGCCGCGGAGCAGACCCTCCACATTGAATTTCACATAGTACGATTTCTTTTCCTCCGGGGTCAGCAGGGTGCGCTGTATGGACTGTTCCCAGCGGATGACCCAGGGGTCAAGGGTGTACTTTACAAACTCAAGGGACTGCTGCTCAATATTAGAAAAGCTCGACTTTTCCAGGTCACCCACCATATGAGGCGGCACTCTGAAAATTCGAGCGATTTCATTGATTTGAAATTTGCGTGTTTCGAGGAACTGCGCCTGTTCGGGCGAGATGCCGATAGGCGTATATTTCATCCCTTCCTCAAGCACGGCAATCTTATTGCTGTTGCCGGAGCCGCCGAAGGTAGACTGCCAGCTTTCACGCACACGCTGGGGGTCTTTGATTGTACCCGGATGCTCCAGCACGCCGCCGGGAGCAGCGCCGTTGGCGAAGAATTTCGCACCGTATTCCTCACAGGCAATCGCCATGCCGATCGCGTTCTTTGCCATGGCAATCGGGCTGTAGCCGACCAGACCGTCAAATCCCAATCCTGGGATGTGCAGGACATCCGTGGGTTTCAGGATAACGGTTGAGCCTTTCATAGTCGGCGCTTCATCATTAGAACGCTGATACTCGTAATACAGATGACCGTGTTCATCTCTGTCCACAGTCATCTTGTTCGGCATCAGAGGATAGAGTGCCACCACCTCGTTTCTGCCGTTGCGGATGACCTGCGCATAGGCATTGCCCCACAAAAGCAGATGGGTCATGAGTGTTTCTCTGAAAACGAAGGAACTCATCTCCGGGTTCGGCTCATCATGGAGAAGCAGATACAGCGGATGGTCGATGGCTTTTTCCTTGCCGCCGTCCGGCTTGTATTTGTAGAGATGGATTGGCAGTCCCGCGATGGCTTCCGCAAGGATACGGACACTGGAGTATACCGCCGTCATCTGCATGGCGGAACGTTCCGTTACTGCTTTGCCGGAGGTCGTTCCGCCCATGTAAAAGCGGTAGGCGCTGCCTGCCGTACTGTTCTGGGGCTTGTCACGGGATTTGAACAAGCCAGAAAAAATGCCCATATTACGAAACCTCCTTCAGCTTTTCTTTCAGTTCGGCAAAGAAGTCTTTTCCTTTAATGGGGAGTCCCTTCACCGTCCGTTCTTCTTCAAAAGCAAAGCGAACCTCTAACTGCTCTACCGAGTAGTTTTTTAAGAAGGTTCGCCAGGTGTGTTTATCCATATATCGAAGCCGCTCCCACAGTTCCGGGAAGTGACGGCGCAGCTTTCTCAGTTCCTCAAGGGATTGAAGCGGACAGCACCAGCAGGACACACGATGAAAGATGTCGTACAGTCCATCCCAATCAAAGCCTCTTTCCTTACAATACGACAGGCAGTCCGCCTCGGTCATGCCCCATTCCACAAGCGGATAGCGGAATTCGTGTACCCGCTGCGGCTCGTCTGCGGCGATACCGATGTACTGGACAATATCGTATTCCTTTGAAATCTCTCGGAGATAACGGTCAATGATGCGTGTCTTCAGCATAGCGGTACACCAACGGTTATGGGGACCTGCCCAACTATAGCCGTGTCTGCCTTCCAGTTCGGGATTTTTCCGCTTGGGCATATGGTCGAAGAAAAGATATTCAAAACTCTTTTCCGATTTCAGCTGTGTGATCGGACGGCCAATATACCGTTCCAGCTTGTCAATGTGCCTGTACATCGCTTCAAACTCAAGTCCCGTATCGCAGAATAAAATAACATCCATGGGCATTCCTTCTTCCAACATCCGAAGAAGCATCGCCGTGGAGTCCTTTCCGCCGGAGAGCGAAACAATATGTTTTGTACCTTTTTTCACTTTCTCACCTCGCTATATAAACAAAATGCCCCGGTCATCATAGACCGAAGCACCGTTATCATTTCCGCAGCGGATCGCACGGTCGAGCGCCATAATGGTGGCGATAGCGCCGTCGATTTTCTCTGTGGATTTTTCTTTGTCCGCCTTGATGTTTCCCGCAGGGTCAGTGCGGATGAAGATATTATCCATCATCCACCGTAGAACGGGATGCCCGCCATGGGCGAGCTTCTGTTCCAGGGTCAGCTTCATCAGTTCCTTGGTCGGAGGTGACATATCCTTGAAGCCCTGTCCGAAAGGAATGACCGTAAAGCCCATGCCCTCAAGGTTCTGCACCATCTGCACAGCGCCCCAGCGGTCAAAGGCAATTTCCCGGATGTTATATCTTGTTCCGAGTTCTTCGATGAACTTTTCAATGAAGCCGTAATGTACCACATTGCCCTCGGTGGTTTGGAGATATCCCTGCCGCTCCCAAAGGTCGTACATCACATGGTCACGCCGCACACGCAGGTCGATGTTGTCTTCCGGTATCCAGAAGAACGGCAGAATGATGTATTTGTCATTCTCATCCTCCGGCGGAAATACCAGTACAAAGGCTGTAATATCCGTAGTGGAGGAAAGGTCAAGACCGCCGTAGCATACACGCCCTTCCAAACTTTCCGGGTCTACGGTAAAGGAGCAGGCGTCCCATTTATCCATAGGCATCCAGCGGACAGCCTGCTTGACCCATTGGTTAAGTCTTAACTGTCGGAAGGAGTTCTCCTCGCCGGGGTTCTGCTTTGCACTCTCGCAAGCGGCTTTTACTTTATCGATGCCGACTGTAATACCGAGAGAGGGATTCGCTTTCTTCCACACTTCCGGGTCTGTCCAGTCCTCATCCTCCGATGCGCCGTAGATAACAGGATAAAAAGTTGGGTCGTGTTTTCTTCCGTCAATGATGTCCAGCGCCTTTTGGTGTGTCTCATAGCAGATGGACTGCGTGTCCGTTCCGGCTGTGGTGATGAGAAAGTAGAGCGGCTGCATTCGTGCATCGCCGGAACCTTTGGTCATGACATCAAACAGCTTTCGGTTGGGCTGAGTGTGCAGCTCATCAAAGATGACGCCGTGGGTGTTGAAGCCATGCTTGTTGGCAACATCGGC
Source organism: uncultured Peptostreptococcaceae bacterium (assembly GCA_910588185.1). GTDB lineage: Bacteria > Bacillota > Clostridia > Peptostreptococcales > Anaerovoracaceae > Fimisoma. The sequence continues at coordinate 276,441 of CAJUQR010000001.1, read as the reverse complement.
GGACAGCACCTGGTAGAAGCTGTTGGTAGGCAGATAGGTCAGCCGCTTCTGCGACTCCTGGATTTTCACACGCTTGGCAAGAGCCGGACAGAGCCGCACCATATCCACTGCCACATCAAACACGATTTTTGCCTGGTTGCGGTCAGCGGCACAGCCGTACACCTCGGCGCGTTCCTCACCGTCACCGCAGGTCAGAAGAAGAGCGACTGCGGCGGCAAGCTCGGATTTGCCTTGCTTCTTTGGAATTTCAATGTAGGCGGTGTTAAACTGACGGTAGCCGTTTGGTTTGATTGTGCCGAACACATCACGGATGATCTGCTCCTGCCAGTCGATGAGTTCAAAGGGCTTTCCCGCCCAGGTGCCTTTGGTGTGGCAGAGACTTTCAATAAACATGACCGCAAAATCCGCGGCATCCTTATCGTAGCGGCTGTCTTTGGCTTTAAAACGGGTGGGTTTGTAAGTTTTCAGCTTGCGCAAATGCGGTCACCTCCTAAAAGTGGGCATAAAGAAACAGCCCCTTGTTGGAGCTGTTGTTATTGTTAATGCAGTTTGTTTACACGCTTTCCGTATGACGGTGGATAGTATTAATAATCTGTTCCTGCTCATCCGCCTTTATACCGATGCTTTGAAGAGCCTCCCGTGTTCCGCAGTCGGGGCAGATAAGGGTTTCATTGTCCTGTCTTGAAAGCGCCGGGTGTGCGGAATAGGCTTTTCCGCAAAGTGGGCATTTTCGTATGTCAAGAATATTTGTCGATTTCATTCTCTGACCTCCTTGTGGCTGATGCCATAGGCGTCGACAAGGTATTTCGGATCAAAGCCGAAATCATCGTAGCCTTGGCAGCACACTGTAAAATAACTCATGGATGGAATTCCGATCGGACGTTCCTCATGCATAATGTAAACGAAGCAGTCCCGTTCTCTGATTTTACCTGTCTTGATTCCTTTAATGGAAATCCGCAACTCTTTTTTGTAGTAGAAACTTGGAAAGCCCTCATAGCGGTCAAGGCGGAGCTCGTCATCTTCTGAAACCTCCCACACACCTACGGGAACACTGCCGTTCTCCTTTGGTTCAATGGTTAGGTAAGAACCTGTTTTGCTTCCTTTAAAGAGAAGCTGATAGCCGGGAATTTCCGCTGTTCCGATAATCCGAGCAGATGGGCAGCGAAAGCACATCTGCCGTACATTGAGATTCGAGCCATAGGCTAAGTAGTAGCGTTTTTTCATTATCGTTTCCGTCCTTTCTTGAAGAACTTAGGTTAAGCGTCCTTCTACCACCTTAAGACCGCCGAAGCGGTCGTGGGCAGGGCATTTAACCTAAATCCTTCAAGCGGCTCTGCCGTTTCTGAAAGCAGCATCTCCGTCAAGGCGGCGGGTCAAAAGGTCTCTTGCTGTTGCAAACTCCTCACCGATGAAGCCGAGCCTTAAAAGCCAAGTCCGCATTGCGTATTTTGGGTTCTCGTTCTGCTGAGGCTTGGGGCTTGCGGTGCGCACCATTTTTGCCATCTGAGAAAGTGCTAAGCAAAGCTGAATGTAGCTTTTAAGCTGTCCTGCGTGAAGTCCGTTCCGCTTGCCGTCTGCTGGGGCATCGAATTGGAAAAGTCTGAACTCAACCGTTCCTTTGGTAAAGGTTGCGTGGAGGTTCAGCATATGGTAGCGGCTGTCATTGTAGTGGTTGCTTCTGCCATAGTTTGCACCGTTTGAAGAATACCAAATGTCGGCAAGCTGTGCCATCGTGCGAGGTTTTCTGCGGTTGACCGTTTCAAGGAATCGAGGGTCAACCGTTCTGCAGTAATGATTCATTCTGCCTCGGTCAATGGCAAGGGCATCGGCAAGAAGGCTTTCGTGGCTTGCCATGATGTTGGCAAGGTTGCGGAGGCTCTGAGGTGTGTGACCGTTTGCTCCGATGTGAATATGTACACCGCAGCCTCTTGTGGCGTCGCTTTTCGCTCCCGCCTTGCGAAGCCTGCGGACAAGCTCCTGCAGTGTTTCCATATCCTCGTAGCGGAGGATGGGGGTCACCATTTCGCATTTCTCATCATCAGGGCCGCTTATGCTGACATCCTTTTGAAATTTCCACTCCCGTCCGTCAGCGTCCCAAGCCGACCAGGTGCAGTAACCGTTGCGGCTTGCGGTGTTTTGGCTTCTGCCTGTGCCGAAAAACTCGGCTGCGAGCTTAGCGGCTTTTTGTCTTGTGATGCTGTTCATCTCGACCTCGACCCCGATGGTCTGCTTTTTCATTTCTGCGATTTGGTTTAAGGTTTTCTCGTTCATTGTGTAATCCTCCGTTTAGGTGTTTTCCTCTTTGGGTAGCTGTATATTACCGTCATTTCGAGGATATATCCAGTCATTTTGCGATAATATACTACACAATGATTTGAGCCGTGAATTGTGTATATTACAGCGATTTATCGGGAGAAAGGATTTCCAACATCATGAGCGAACCGTGCTTGAAGCCGTTTATATAGCCCCGGCAGATCTGTTCCGATTCGAGGGTGGAGAAATTGGAGATCAGCCGTTCCAACACCTTTTTATCTGCATCGGAGAGCCTTGCTTTGAGGTCGTTGATATCCGCATCAATTTTGCCGTTCAGTTCTATTAGTTCAGGTGTGGTCTGCCGGAGCTCCCAGGGAATCACCTTGCCCCAATAAAGCTGTTTCAGAAACTCATTGTTCATACAAAATCCTCCTGTTGAATCACTCGGCATACATCTTCGCCGTAGGCAACTCCCAAACTGCCGCCACAGTCCCACGCCACATGGATCGTGCCTATATCATCCACACTGATCACCGTGCCTTTTGTACCAATGGGTGGTGCCTGGGGGTCATCCATTTTGATAAGCTCCACCCGTGTGCCCTTTGGGAACCGCTCACGGAGGGCTTGCAAGGTTTCTTCACTGATTAATCGCATGATTCCACCTCCACGGACTTAGGAGCCTTGAAAGCGGAAGAACCGCTCAAGTTTCGGAGCAGTATCTTTCGGTCGGCTTTATACTCCGCACCGATGAAGCCCAGCCGCAGGAGAAAGCAGCGGAAAGCGTATTTTTCGTTGTCCACTGTTTTTTCCTTGGCGGTGATGCGTTTCTGATTCTTTGCCATATCCACCAGGGCGGTGATGAACTTCATGTATGCCTGTATCTCCTCCGGGGTGCTGTCTGATGAAAACCAGGGAAAGTCCAGCCGCTTGTCGATGCGATTGATCGGAAGTGAATTGATGCCCAACGCCTTTTTGATAAGACCGCCTTTGGCATCCAAAATGGCGTGAAGATTTAGAAGCTGTGCTTCGCTGAGTTCTGCGGCAGGAATCTGAATGGCAATACCTGTGGGTTCATCGGCAGGCTCGGCAGCAAAGCTGTTGTCGTAGAGCATTTCGATCAAACGCTCGATGACCTCGCTGTCGGCTCTGTCGTCAAAGCTGACCGCGCCGTTTCGGTCGATGGTGAAGTAGTCCACCTCGTAGGCAAAGCTGGGTGCACCATTATAATGGGCGTCACATCCGGTGAAATTCGCAATAAGGTTTACCAGTTCTTTGCGCTTTGGGCCTGTCACATTGTAGTTCAGTGTCATGGAAATGACCTCCTTGTTTTTTTGTATGCACATATTACCGTCAAGTGTGCTGAATATCCAGTCATTTCGAGACAATAACCTACACAAAGATTCGGCAGACTATTTGTCACAGTTTTGTGCCGCCCAGACAATGCCGGCCAGCACAAAGCATACGCACGGCAGCGCCACGCCGTTGCCCCACATCTTATATTCCGCAGAATCGGAATAGGGATTTTTCAGCCACTTGATGATCTGTGCCTGGGTTTTCGGCTTCGTGGAAGCACCCATAACAGCTCGGTGGGTTTCAAAGACCTCCGTCCAGAAATCGATATCGCCGTAGGAGGGATTCTCCGTGCCGAGGTCAGCGCACCACCAGTCGGGAAAGCCTTGTAGTCTGGCGCATTCGGTTGGGGTCAGCCTGCGCACCGTGTATTCCGGCATTGTCTTAGCGACCGCTCCGGGACCCTTAGCAACGAGAGTCGGCTGGACTTCCTCGGATACCGAAGGGGTAAACTGTGCGTTTTTTCCCTGGTTCATGGCATCCCGTCCAATGCCGTAAGCGACAGCGGCAGGGTCTTTATAATCCCTCGCCATCAGCGTGGGAGACTGATTTTCTGTTGTCTGCATATACGATCCGGTGGTCATGGCATACACGGCATGACGGTCGGCAGTATTGAGAGTAAAGGAAACATCCTCGTTTATACCGTTGCCCTGGGGGCCGTTTTCGTCTTTGCGTCCGATCATGGAGCCTTGCAGGACAAATGTCTGTTGTTTCGTTCCGGCATTGGCGCAGACGGCAGCGGAGTGTTCGCCCAAATCTCTGACCTCGTCGCGCTGATTCTGCGTAAACGCAACAATGGCAATGCCGCCCTGGTTGCAGGAGGGATTGCCGCCGCCCGTGTCAAGGATTCTGGCAGTTTCAGCTTCATAAATTCCGCTGTGAGGATTATCCGATTTCATGGAGTTGGAATCCTTGGAGCAAATGCCGTAGGGCTGTAAGACACAATTGAAGTTGTCCTTATCCGGCATCCGTTGACTGCCGCCGGCGTTCTGCTTGGTGAGCGTTGGAGATACCTGGCTTCCGTCCCAGGCACACGGTTCAAACAGTGTTTGGTCATTGTTGGTAGCAAGGGTGGCGGATTTGTCCGTTTGTATCAGCGCGCCCTTGCCGCCGCCCTCACATCCTGAACGAATCTTCATAAGAAGCGGGACATTGTTTCCGCCTGTTCCCATTCGGGAAGTGAGTGTCTGCACTTTGCCGTCCTCGGAAATCTTCACACGGCTGTCGGTAGGATGATTTTCCAAAGCGACTGCGGCAGGAACTGTCCCGGCTCTTAAAGTCGGAGCAGTTTCTTTTTCATAGCCGATTGACCTTGCTTTCGCAGAGTGTTCGGTACAAAAACCTGCCGCATCCATCACACAAGGCGGATGGTGTGCTTCGGCACGGAGTGTGCAAGTCACATCATCCGTAATATCCATACGATTTCCACCTTGGTCGTTGAGAACCACACCGTTGCGACCGGTACTCATCCCACAGTTAACACCGAGGGTTGCGGAAACATCTCCCGTTACATCACCGTTGTAGCCGTCGATGCCTGACGCTCCAGGGCTGCTTTCAACACTTCCGGCAGTTCCTTGCCACGAGCGGAAGCCCTGCGGAGAATGCCCAGACAAGCCTTCTGACTCAAATAGTATTTTTCCGGAACTCCCGCCTGTAAAATCTGCGACAAGGTAGATGCGTTTTCTTCTTTGGGGAACTCCCCAAAATTGAGCGTCGAGAGTTCTCCAGGCGAGAGAGAAACCGTCTGCCAGAATTTCTCCTGCTGACTGCCATTTGCCAGGTCGAGGAACTGTAATGTCGGAGTTTTTGATTTTGCAGATTTCTTCGAGGACGGATTTGAAGTCCTCGCCTTTATTGGAGGAGAAAGCGCCGGGGACGTTCTCCCATACGATGTATCTTGGATACCTGCCATCTGTGGCACACCTCATTTCTTTGATGATGCGGACAGCTTCATAAAAAAGACTTGAACGCTCCCCGTCCAAGCCATTCCTGCGCCCTGCCACGCTCATGTCCTGGCACGGTGAGCCGAAGGTGATAATATCTACAGGTTCGATCTTTCCGCCGTCCAGTTTGGAAATATCGCCGTAGTGTTTCAGAAAAGGCATTCGCTTTGTGGTCACTCGAATAGGAAACGGCTCGATCTCCGATGCCCACACAGGGATAATACCGGAGATGAGTCCGCCCAAAGGAAAACCCCCGGAGCCGTCAAACAGGCTTCCGAGGGTCAAAGGCTTATTCTGTTGCATTAGCGACCTCCTCATATTTGTAGGTCTTGCCGTCACGGAGAACGGTCACGCCGTCAGGTGAGCCGACCTGCTCAATGTAGCGGTTCACGATAACATCGCAGAACTTCTCATCAAGTTCAATAGTGCGGCAGATGCGGTCGGTCTGCTCACAAGCAATGAGCGTAGAGCCGGAGCCGCCGAATGGGTCAAGCACCACCGAGTTTGCCATACTGGAATTGCCGATGGGATATGCAAGGAGCGGGATCGGCTTCATGGTTGGATGGTCGCCGTTTTTCTTCGGCTTGTCAAATTCCCAGATGGTGGTTTCCTTGCGTCCCGTGTACCACTGGTGCTTTCCGTTTTTCTTCCATCCGTACAACACAGGCTCGTGCTGCCACTGATAAGGCGAGCGTCCGAGCACAAGGGACTGCTTCTTCCAGATACAGCAGCCGGATAAATAAAAACCTGCATCGGCAAAAGCCCTGCGGAAATTCAGTCCTTCGGTGTCGGCATGGAACACATAAATGCTTGCGTCCGGCGCCATGACCGATTCCATATTCTTAAAGGCGGCAAGCAGAAATTCATAGAATTTATCGTTTGCCATATTGTCGTTCTTGATTTTGCCTGCCGAACCTTCATAGTTCACATTGTAGGGCGGATCGGTGATGACAAGATTAGCCTTGACGCCGTCCATCAAAACAGAATAGGTTTCTTCTTTTGTGGAGTCGCCGCAGACAAGTCTGTGTCTGCCCAGTGTCCACACGTCACCGCTCTTGGTGAAGGTCGGCTTCTGCAACTCGGCTTCCACATTGAAATCGTCCTCTTTGGCTTCCTCAGTGGGAAAGAGCGCCGCCAGTTCCTTTTCATCAAAGCCGGTCATACCGAGATCAAATCCCATTTCTTCGAGGGCTTCCAATTCTACGCGCAGAAGCTCCTCATCCCAGCCTGCGTCCATAGCCATGCGGTTGTCGGCAAGAATGTAGGCTTTTTTCTGCGCTTCGGTGAGGTGGTCAACAAAGACGCAGGGCACTTCGGTGATGCCTTCCTCACGGGCGGCGGCAATTCTGCCGTGGCCTGCGATGACATTGTAGTCCCGGTCGATGATGACGGGATTGACAAAGCCGAACTCCCGAAGCGAGGAGCGCAGCTTCTGTATCTGTGCCGGGGAATGCGTCCTGGCATTGTTTTGGTAAGGCACCAGCTTGGAAATGGATACAAGCTGCATTTCGTTTGTAGTTTTCATCAGAACAGCCCCCATTCTGCAAACTTTTCAAAACCGCCCAAGCTTTTGATGTATTCACGGGCAATTTCAACGATGGTTTCATAAGGCTGACCGTCAACAAGTTCATCGCCGATAGCACAGCAGAGCGTGACAGGCCTTCCTGTTTCCTGTGCCTTGAGGAAAGCATAAATGTTCACGCTGACATCCGCTTTGGATAGGTCTTTCCCATGAAGCCCTCCGCCGGTGACGGAATCCGCCATATCCGAACCCAGCTTGCGGTTGGTCGCACCCGTGTCCACATCAGTGCCGCCGGTCCAGTCACCGATCGGGTTGATTTCAGCGCCGGGGTACATTGTATCAATATCGTCTGTGCGAGCATTGCTCTGACAGATGATAAGCCGGATACCGTCTATGATGTATTTGCCGTCATACGGGTACGCATCATAAATGCGGTGAGCAATGGCGGAGAGTTCTTTTTGTTCCTCGGTCAGCGGCATTCCTTTGAAAATGCCGTTATCGCCGCACCGGAAGCCGTCAACCTGGTTGTCGGAGAGATGCTTATCCTGCTTGGTGATATAAAGATCAACGAGAATCTCTCCGGCAATCCTCACGATTGCCTCTGCAATAGATTCCTTGTCGAGCTCGGCAGTTGTTTCAATGATCGCATGGCACACGCCATGTCCAATCAATACCTCGACTGCGATTTTGGGATTTTCCTCGGCGGCATACGCTAAATCTACAATCGCACCTGCGATACGGTCAGCAACCTTATCCGGGTGTGAAGGGTTTACTTTTTCAATCATGCTGTTATCCTTTCCGCGCCGTCAGAAGGCGCTCCATCAAATCGTCCTGCGGGTTTGCTCCGCTGTACTCGGTGGAGCAGTTCTCCTTGACGATTTGGTATATCTCGTTCCACAGGCGGTTTGCCTGGTTCATGTAGTTAATGCCGATGTTGATGAAGGGTGACGGAATCGGCTTGCCCGTTGTCGGATGCTTGGAGAGATAGCCGAGGGTGCTGGTCATCTCCTCGCACTGAATCCATCGGGCGGCGCACATGGCGTACCGCTCCAAAAGCTGCGGAGACACCACGGCGGTGCAGCCGATGGTTTTCAGCCAGTTCCAGGTTTCCTCGTAGATTTCCTTTGCCTGAAGCTGACCTCCGTCACGCTGGGTGGCGGAGAGGAAATCATGGGGTTTTGGCATATCCACGCCGTTCACATCGGGAATATCCAGCACTTTCAATGTTCTGCCGCCGGGATTGCCGCTTTCCACCTTGTCGGTGAGGGCTTTCTTTTTGCGTCCTGCGCCCGGTCTGGCGCCGCCTTGTCCGCCCAGGTTATTCGATTTTGTCGGCACACTTTCACCGTCCTCTCAGAGTAAGATTTGGGGTTGGGTTTAATTACCCTTTTGAATTTGCCGTTTTTGCACACGAAGCCCCGGGCCGCTGCACGGGACCTAAAGTCGTAGAGATTTGAACCGTCCCTGGGTCAATCGTCAAAGCTGTGAGGTGACCTTGTTCCTAAAGCACCGTGGGCTTTCATGTGGCAGGAGCGGCAGAGGGAAATGAGATTGTTTCTGTCGTGTGTGCCGCCATCGGCAAGGGGCAGCTTGTGATGCACCTCTTCGGCGGGCTTGTAGATGCCGTGCTTCAAGCACTCCTCACACAAAGGATGCTCACGGATGTGGCGGTCACGGATACGCTTCCACGCTCTGCCGTACCGTTTCTTGGTTTCCGGGTCACGGCGGTAGTGATTGTATTCGTAGTTGGCTGTCCTTTTGTGTGCCGAGCAGTAAAGCTCACCGTCATCGGCAAGGTTCGGACAGCCCGTCATGCGGCATGGTCGTTTCGGTTTACTTGGCATTGCTTCACCTCCTTCGGGGCATAAGAAAAGCCCCACGGGACTAAACCCATGAGGCCGTTCTGTATTCTGTTTTCCTATTTTACAGTATAGCAGAACCCCTTATTAACATCTACTCACATAACCTATCATCCTTCGGGGACTTGGACTGCGGCGTAGGCTTTTTCTCTGAGGCGGTAGATATGCTGGATGCTGTAGTTCATATCCACTGCAATTTGCTCCCATGTCTGAAAACTCAAATACCGCTTTTCCAGCATGACCTGGTATTCAGGGTTTTCTACGGCTTTTATAACCGCCACTATTTCACGCTTCAAATCCACCAGCCTATCAATATCTCGGTTGATTTCTTCCTGCAGGTCGACGATTTTGCATACCGCATCTGCCATAGTGGAGCCGCAGCGGTTGGGATTTCTCGGCATACCCGTCAGTGTGGCGGAGCATTTTGTGGCAAGGTCATTGAGAGATGCAACCTGGGCGATTTTTGAATCTATACGCTGGTCAAGGCGGTAAGCCTGACTGAGATATTCCTTTGCAGTCATGCTGCCACCTCCTTATGCACCATACGGCGAACGGCGGTCATCAAGTATTCGCCATCAAGGTCTGTGAGTATTCCGTACCAGCCAGAACGGAAGAATCGCTCCAGATCGGTGACTGCATCCGAATAATCTCGGTTATTGGGGAATCGGTGATGCTGTTTAAGGGCTTTTTTGTAGTCTTTTACGGCCAGTTCTACGATGGCGTTGGCTAATGCCTGATAAGGTTCCATATTCGTACCTCCGAAATTTTGTAATCCTCGGATTGGCACGGATTGTCGTATTTTGTCTCAGATTTTCAAGTCCGCTTTTACGGCATCGATAAGAGCCGTCTGTGTATGCTCTTTTTGGGAGAGGGCTTTCATGATGCGGTTGTCAATGGTACCCTTCGTGATGATATGCTGTACCACCACGGTTTCGGAGGTCTGCCCCTGCCGCCACAAACGGGCTACGGTCTGCTGGTAGAGTTCCAAACTCCAAGTAAGGCCGAACCAGATGAGGGTTGAACCGCCGGACTGAAGGTTCAGGCCGTGTCCGGCAGAAGCAGGGTGAATCAGAGCCACGGGAATTTCGCCATTGTTCCATCTGCGGATGCTGGTGGAATCGTCAAGACGGGAAAACGGGATATGCAGTTTTTTCAGCCGCTCCGTGATTCTGGCAAGGTCATGTTTGAACCAGTACGCCACCAGAACGGGTTTTCCGTTTGCCGCCTCAATCAAATCCTCAAGGGCGTCCAGCTTGCGGTCGTGGATTTGGATGACCTCGCCGTTATCGTCATAGATAGCACCATTCGCCATTTGACTCAGCTTGCCGGAGAGAGAAGCGGCGTTGGCGGCTGTGATCTCTCCGTCACCCAGGGTCAGAACCAGTTCCTGTTTCAGTTCATCGTAATGTCCTCGCTCCTCATCGGATAGCTGGACGGCATATTCGCTGGATACCAGTTCCGGCATCCGCAGGTGGTCGGCGGCTTTCATGGAAATGGTGATGTCGGAGATTTGGCGGTATATGGCATCCTCCGCATACGGCAGGGGCTTGTAGCTGTAAACGATCTGCCCATTGCGCTTGTCCGGCTGGAAATAGTCAGCGCGGTATTTGGTAATGAACCGTCCCAGGCGCTGTCCCATATCCAGAATGCGGAACTCAGCCCAGAGGTCCATCAGACCATTGGATGCCGGAGTGCCGGTCAGTCCCACAATGCGGTTTACCCTGGGGCGAACCTTCAACATCGCCTTGAAACGCTTTGTGTTATGGTTCTTGACGGAGGACAGTTCGTCAATCACGATCATATCGAAGGTGAATGGAATTCCGCTTTCTTCCACGAGCCATTGAACATTTTCTCTGTTGATAATGTAAATGTCAGCCTTCTGCATGAAGGCCGCACGGCGCTGGGGTTCTGTGCCGACAGCCACGGAGCAGATGAGATTCTGAAGGTGATCCCATTTATCGACTTCAGCCGTCCATGTGTCCCGTGCCACACGAAGCGGGGCAACTACCAGCACCTTATGAACTTCAAAGCTGTCAAACAGCAGGTCGTTGATGGCAGTAAGGGTGATGCTCGTCTTGCCAAGCCCCATGTCCAGAAAGACAGTGGCAATGGTATGGGTTTCAATGTAGTCGATGGCATAGGTTTGGTAATCATGGGGTGCGTATCTCATCAAGGATTCCTCCAATCTGCGTTTGGTCATCAAGGACATAGACCTTGAAGCCTAATCGCCGTAGTAATTTGTGCCGCGAGGTCTGGAGTGGGCGTGGCTTTTCTCCGGGAGCCTTTACTTCCACAAAAGCCATACAGCCACTGGGGAGAAGTACGATTCTGTCCGGGACCCCATCAAATCCCGGAGAAACGAACTTCAGACAGATGCCGCCCTGCCTTTTGACCATCAGCGTTAATTTCTGCTCGATTGCTTTTTCTCTCATAATGCTTTCTCCATATCTGTTTCTGCCAATGTGCAAGGTGTATCAATGTCTTTTACAAGACTTTTTCTTATAGATTTTTTCTTGAAATTTCTCTATAAGAGATTTTTTGTATTTGACCTTGATACACCTTGTCACAAGCGGCCTTAGTTCAGGAAATCCTCAAAGTCCCCGTCATCGGTTTTTAACCTCAGTCCCGTAAAATAGCGCTTGCGATTCAGCAATACACGCTCATAGCCTGCGCTCTCCAATGCGTTGTAGAAGTCTGCCGTGCTGCGGACATACTCATTGGTGTCGATGCAGTGATTGCGGTATGCCTGGTAAAGCGCACTGGAACTTTCACGGAATCCTGCACCAATCTCGCATTTCTCATCGAGGAAACTGCCGAACCAGTCATTTTGACTGCGGTAATCATCAATGGCTTTCTGCACGATTGCCGGAACGGTGATTTTGTAATCAAGGTCAATGACTTTTTTGGCGCCCTCGATGATCCAGGCGAGAATGCTCTCCCCGGCGTTCTGATAAAGATAATCGCCATAGTTTTTGATGTCATTTTTGCCCTCGATTTTTGCGTTGAACGGGATAACGATGAGTCTCCGCCAGGTGCCATCATCGGAAGCACTGACCCTGGGAAGATGGTTGGTATACAGCACCAGGCTGTGGCTGGGCGAAAAGCTGAAGGGGTCCTTGTACTTCTTCTCGGCGAAGATGTCATCGACCGAGCAGAGCTGCTTGACGGTGGAGTCGTTCAGACGGGCGCCTTCCTGCATCTCGGCGGCGATCAGAAGCCGCTTGCCCTTGACCTCTGCCATTTCCGGCTTCACGTTCCGGCGGCAGCCGAAGGTCAGCGTATCGGCAGAGATATTGCCGCTGTACAGTCCCAGCACACGGGACACGGAATTCCAGAAGGTAGACTTGCCGTTGCGTCCACAGCCGTAAGCAATAATAAGCGCTTCCACCTGGACTTTTCCAACTGCCGCAAGACCGCAGATCATCTGCACATAGTCGATGAGTTCCTTATTGCCGCAGAAAATGGTATCCAGGCAGTCGAGCCATATCTGCTTACCACGGTCGCTTGGGGAAACGGTTGTGGTCTTGGTGATAAAGTCCTCCGGGGAATGCTCTCTTGCGCCTGCCATACCAAGACGGAGGTCATAGGTGGCATCCGGGGCGCAAAGCAGGAAGGGATTGGCGTCCAAGTCCTGGGGTGTGATTTCCAGCATGGGACGGGACTCCTTCAAAGTGGCGGTGATGTTCTTGGAAGCACGGCGCTGAATGACATAGGACTGATATGCCTTCGCAGAGAGAAATGCACGGTAGGCTTCCATCTGTTCCTCACTCATCATTCCCTCAGCTTTGGCTTTGCTGTTGCTGTCCAGAATTTCCTGTGTGCCGGTTGCCCTCAATGCTGCAAGGGCTGTCAGCATATCATTTGAGGACTCTTTAAGCTGGCGGCGGGTCAGTTCATGAGCGACAGCCTGTGCGCCGGGTTCGGTTTCCTGCCAGTAGCGGCCGTTATAGCGGATGTAATGGGTTGCCGGAGAATAGCGAAGTTCCCCGGAAAAGTGCTTTGCCAGCACCTCAGCCTGTCCAACATCGGAGAAATCATCCGGTTTATAGGATCTGTCATCGTTGTATAATTCAGGAGAGATATAGCCGTCCTGCTGCTGAACCTTGGCGTAAAACTTCTGGGCACTGTGCCAAATGGTCTGAAGCTCCGCCTGCTCCAATGGCGGGTCGCACTTTGCCGCTTCATCCATGAAGCACTGAAAGGCGGTGCCGTTGTCGCCGTACTTTTTGATGACCCGACCGGCAAAGCGGGACATGGTGGCATTGCGGCTGCCTTCGGGAATGACCTGTGTGCCGCCGTGAGAACCACTGTCCATATCAGCGTCAAAATCATCGCCGGACAGATACTCGGAGAGGGTCATATCGCCGGGATACAGTTCCACCTCCGGGTTTGCCGTGCCGAAAAAGAACCGAGCGGCGTCCAAAGCCTTGGTGTCAAAGTACGGGAAGATGGCATTGACCAGCTTTTTCATTTCACTATACGCCGAAGCATCGGTCATGTACGCTATTGGGAACAGCACATGAAACTTGGGACGAGGAGCTTTGCCGTTTTTCTCACGCATATTGGAGCGGCTGTAATGCACCGCAAAAGTAATGCCGGGAAAAGCCGCCCGGATATCTTCCGGGGTGACCCAATCCTCCGGGTTCTCAGAGTGATCATTGTCGCAGTCTACAGGGAGACAATCTGACCCAAGAAAATTGTCACCGTTACGATAGTAGTCCATATACTCCGCACATACATAATCGCGGCTGACCGCCTCTGCGAAGTTGGCACTGTCAGTGACTTCAATTTTGTGAGGATAGGAGCAGTTGCCGGGCGCGCCGGTATAGTTGGCACTATACAGAGTGAACATTATTGAAAGACCTCCTTTAGTTCTTCGGTGAAATAGCGCAGGCGGTAATTTTTCCACTTGGCTCTTTTGATTTCCGCTTCCATTCCGGCAGAGATGCGGTTTCCGAACACCCAGACCTCACTGCATTTGCTCATAAGGGCATTTCCAAAGAAAAGACCAAGCTGGCGTTCCTTTGGGTTGGCATCGTTCAGAAACTGTGGAAAAAGCAGATGCGGTGCAATGGGGATGTACCCTTTATCCACTGCAAAACGGCTGTAGTCCTGGGCGGCGGCAATATTTTTCTCCACATCTCCGGCATAAGGTGAGCAAATGTACACGATGGGACGGAAGGCACGGAGCGCCCGTTCTTCTTTTTCTACAGCAGTCATTGCTTCATAAGCGGTGGGGTCGAAATATCCTTCACTGTTAAATTTGTCTATACTCATTTTTGAACTCCTTTCACGATGGGCTTGCCGCCATCTCTATTCTGTAATGGAAAGCAAGCCCGCCGTTTTACGAAACAATTTCAATCTTTTTTATAAAAATCTGTCTCATAGCCATCGGCACGAAGCTGTAATCCTTTTGCCCAGGGCGGTGTTCGCCCCATCTGGTCGCAGACTGCCTGCAGGGACATCCGGCGGTCAGCTTCAATGACCACTTCATCATGGATGTGCATTACAATGGAACAGCACCGCAGGGTGTTGATGGCATAACAGAGAATGTCACGGGCAGTTGCCTGGACGATGTTTTCCACGAATTTTGGACCATAGCTGTCAAGCCGTTCCCATTTCTTTGTGCCGCCGACACCTTCATAGGTGATGCAATCACCACCGAACTTGTTTGTGCCGATCTTGGGCTTCACATAAGCAAGCCGCCTGCCGGAAGGGAGCGTGATGAACAGCATCCCGCTTCTGCAGGAGAAAGTGATACTGTGGGTCTCGGTTTCATGCTTAAAGCGGACGGCTTCCATAGCGGCACGGTCAACATCCCACCACAGTTTTGTGATTTTTGGGTTGGCTTGCCGCCACGCATCCACCAGCGGAGGAAGTTCATCTTCAGATAGCCCCATATCGAGAGCGCCCATTGCTTTCAAAGCACCGACCGAGCCACCATAGCCCAGAGCCAATTCTGCGATTTTGCCTTTCTGTCGGAGGTGTCCGTTAATGCCGTGCTTCTCAACCGGCACACCAAACATCTGGGAAGCAGAGGCACAGTAGATATCCTTACCCTCGGCAAAGACCTTCTGCCGCCATTCCTCTCCGGCAAACCACGCAATGACACGGGCTTCAATGGCAGAAAAGTCGGCAACGATGAACTTGGCATCAGTTCTGGGAATAAAGGCAGTGCGGATGAGTTGGGAAAGCGTGTCCGGCACATCTTCGTAGAGCATCTCTACGGCATCAAAATCACCACTGCGGACAAGGGAGCGGGCTTCGGACAGATCTTCCAAATGGTTCTGAGGCAGATTCTGCATTTGAATAATTCTGCCTGCCCATCTGCCCGTGCGGTTGGCACCGTAGAACTGGAACATTCCTCTGGCACGGCCATCGGCACACACAGCAGTTTCCATCGCCTGATACTTTTTCACCGAAGATTTGGCAAGCTGCTGTCGGAGGGACAGCACAGTTCGTAATTGTGGTGGGGCTGTCTTGAGCATCTCAGTCACAGCCTTTTTGCCGAGGGTGTCCGTTTCCAGACCGTTGTCGGCAAGCCACAGCTTCATCTGCTGCACGGAGTTGGGGTTCTCCAATTCGGTCAGTTTCTTCATTGCCTGGGTCAGTTCCGAGCGGGAGCGACCGTCCATCTGAATTGCCTGCCGCACCAGTTCCATATCAAGAGCCACACCGCGGTCGTTGATTTCCTGGTCAATGTGATATTCAGCCCACACTGATTCCGGCACGGGGAATTTTGCAAGCCGAGCCTGAATGGACATCTCGGTTTCTACATCTCGGATGTTGTATTTCTTGAAAGCAATCCACTTGTCCGGGGCATGGCATGGCAGATTACGAGTGCGCTGACCGTTGGATTTGGTGGGTGCGCAGGACTGGCAGAAGTATTTGATGAGGTCTTTACCCTCGGTCAACTTCTGCTTTTCCAGTCCAAGCACGTCACCGACGCCTTCCAGCGAGAGGGGCAGTCCCATCGCAGCCGCCCAGATCATGGAGCAACGCCAACTTGCTGGGTTGAGGTAAGCCCCGGTGGGATACCCAAGGTAACGGGACAGACAGATGCGTTCAAATCCGGCGTTGAATGCCCATTTCGTGACGGATTCATCTTCCAGAGCGGCAATAATATCGTCCGGGATATTCTCACCGCAGGCAAGGTCAACAATTTGAACCGGCTGTCCGTCTGCGCTGTATGAGAACAGCAGAATTTCAAATACGGGAGACTCTACATAGCGATACACCCCGCATTTCGGAAGGTTCTGGTCGCTGTAGGTCTCAATGTCGATTGACAGAGTTTTCATTTATTCACGCCCTTTCCATAGGACATAAGGGTGGCAGGATTGCTCCCGCCACCCAAATTCCGAGATTACTTACCTTCGAGTTCTTTCATACGAGCCTCATGGTATTCGACTTCACGCAGGGCGCGACCTTTTTCAAGCTGCTGTCTTTCGGCTTCCCAGGCAGCGTTTCGCTTGTCACGCTTTCTCTCCTCAACAGTGTCGATGACGGAGCGGACGATCCAGAACAGTGCCAGCAGGATGTAAAGGCTGAGAAGCAGGATGCAGAGAACGGTTGCAACATTCATCTTCGCCACCTCCATTAAGCCAGGAAGTCGTCATCCGCATCAGTTGCGAAATCAGACTCAGCACTTGCCTTGCCACCGAGAGGTTCACCGGCACGGATGAGCTGGAGATTATTCAGCCCACAGGCGATGCCCTTGTTGCCGTTGCTGTTGAAAGCGTAGAGGTTGATGCTGGCACGACCATACACGCCGGAGTAGACCTCGGAGCGGGTCAGCACAGGATTGCAGTCTGCATCCACGATGCCAGGAGCGGTTGCAGAGTTGGCGTTGATAAAGTAGGCGTTGGCATAGGCAGGGTCGTCGGGCCTCTCGACATCACCATCACGCAGAGGAGTCTTGATAGCAGCCAGCGGAGGCACACTCTTGCTGCTACCTTTGAGTTTGGACTGACCCTCCTGATAGGCAGCTTCGATAGCCGCTTTGATCTTTGCGACCGTCTTTGCATCGGATTTTGGAATGATGAGGCTGACACTGTATTTAGGGGTGCCGCCGTTGATGGATTTGGGTTCCCAGACATTGGCGTAAGACCAACGGGTATCGGGACCGGTGATAACCTTCATAGGGTTGTTGACTCTGGTTGTGTTGTTAGACATATTAATATTCCTCCATAAAATCATTTTTTGCGGTATTCATTGCCGGCCGTTTATCGCTGTCCGGCACAAGCGTGGGTTTGCCTTGCGGCTTTTCAATGTAGGGAGCGAGAAGCTCCTCAAAGCGGGTCTTGCCGAGCAGTTTCTGCATGGCGGTCACACCGAGAACTTTTTTCTCGTAGGGATCAAAGCCTGCGCCTTCAACTGCGGCAGCGACAGCGGCTTCACTGGTGTACTTGCGGTTGGAGCGACCCTCGACCAGCTTCCAGCCAGACCATTCCTTGCCGCTGACAGCCTGCTGAAGAGCGTACTCCTTGACATCGTTAGCCCAAGCGGTCAGTGCATCGACCTTGCCCAGGATGTCAGCAATCTCATCGTCTTCCAGGAGCGCTGGGGCTTCAAATTCGTAACGAGCAAGTTTCAGATTGGCGGTAGCACGCTCTCTGCATTCGGTTTTTGCCTTACAGAAGCGGCACCATTCGCCGCAGTGGAAATCGCCAAGCCCATCATAGGCCAGCTTCGCTCTTTCGGAAAGGTAGCCATCAGCCCATTCAAGCAGGGCATCCTTTTCTATGAAGTCCGTGCTGACATTGCTCTTGCGAGGTTGGAAGATGGTCATGCAGACCCGGTCGATATCGTAGATGCCATCGAAAATTTCCAGAGCGCCCAGCGCATAGAGTCGCATTTGGGGGTTGCCCACAGCGGAAACCTCGACCCCTTTTCCGTGTTTGTAATCAACGATGTTCATAACACCATCGGTGATCACGATGCAGTCGGCTGTTCCAAAACCATCCTGAACCCAGCGGGAGAAGTCCACTCGCTGCTCGATCATGACCACAGGGTCGGAGCAGGTCTGTTTTGCTGTTTCCAGAAGTTCTACCACATAGGCGGCATAGGCTGCGGCACATTCCTCTGTCTCGGTGTTGTACCAGGAGAGGTTTTCGATGGGGTCTTCGGCGGGTATCCCCAGAGCCTGCTTCAGCCGAAACTCACATAGGGCGTGAGCATCAGTTCCTTCGGCGGCGTAGTCACTGCCACGGTCTTCGTAGTTCTCGCAGAGCCTTGCGGAAGGCGGGCAGTTGATCCATCGTTCCGATGAGGATGCAGAGAGAATGGCGTGTGCTTTAGGTGGCATCCTTCATCACCTCCGCTTCAGCAAGCAGAGCCTTGTAGTGGACGGGGTCGATGCCAGACAGCTTCGCGGCACCGTACTTCTGAAGCAGAGCACGGATTTCGGCAGTGTGTCCATTGCGGGACTTTTCGGCAAGAACAGCTCTGACCTGTTCCAGGGTGAGAGGAGGCTCCTTGGCGGGTGCTTTCTCTGTGGCGGCACCGCTGAACATCTCAGCCAGGGTGTCAGCTACATCGTTAATAGCGGCAGCGGCTTTGCGAAGATCGCTGATTGCCATATCCAGTTCGCTGATTTTGCCCATTGACGGTGCCTCCTTCCTTGATTTGCTTCTGCTTCATTGACTGGTTGATTTTCTTTGCCAGGTTTGCGGATACGATGATGAAGTCAAGAAGAATATCAACCAGTTCCTCTTCCTGGGACATCACCGCAGTTTCGTGTTCGTACATTCTTTTCACCTCCCGGAAAGAGCAGTCTCGTTTCGCTCCTTACACTGTGCAATGGAAACGAGACTGCCTGTTTTACGAAGATTTCAGAAAACTTTTAGAAAAATTCCGGGAACTCTTCTTGCAGGGTTTTCCGTGCCTTCTTCAGCCGGGAGATAAAAGTGGTGTTCTTGACCCCAATCATCCTGGAAATTGCCACATCGGTGTAGCCTTCCTGCCTGAGCCGGCCGATTTCAATCGCCTGGGGCATGATTTCGCAGAGACGGTCAAGGATTTCTCTCATGTAAAGAACTTCGATTGCCTGGTCGTCCAAGCGGGGTGTCTGCAGGTCAGGCATCTTTTCCTGGAGCCTGTCCAGCCACGGAGTTTCATTGCCCTCCTCATCGGTGTAGTTGTCGTCCAGAGAACTGAGGTCGCCGCTGGTACGATGAGGACAGGTACAGCAGTCCATGTCGCAGTGAAGCCACTTGGACGGTGGGCATACACAACGGCCGTGATTCATTTGGGTACGGCGATAGGCGTTAATGTCGCGGTAATAATCATCAAACTGTTGTTTGGTGCAAGGGACACTCAGCTTGGCTGAGCGAAGATAGATGGAATACTGCTTGTCTTGGTTTGTCATAAAAAATTCCTCCGTTTGCCGATTTCTCGAAACGGAGGAATTGAAGGCAGCCGCAAAATTGGTGTAAAAGACAAACCGCAGTCCAAACGAATCTCTCCGTTTCGGATTGCAGCAAACCCGCTCAAAAGGCAGCTACAGTATTAATTTGTCTGTTATGGCTGGTTGAGCCATCGGGGATCAGCCGATGCCTGGCACAACAGTTGAAAGCGTAAATTCATTCTTGCCGAATGAATTTTGCGAACGCAAATGAGATTTTTACGAAGGGGGTAGAAAAATTTACATTCTTGTGTTATAATGAAGAATAAATTATATCTATCGCTTGTCCTCTTCGCAAAATCCCGCTGGGGTGCTGCTTTCAGCTATCATTATAGGAAACCGAGTCGGTAGGCATCGGTAGGTTTGGATAGACTTCGGTAGGTTTGGGTAATAGGAGATGAAAAAATGAAGTTTCATGAGTTTGCACAGTTAATGCACCCCGTAATCGGTGGCGCCAGTAGTACCCATGCCTTCGTGAAAACCCTCTTTGACGCCATAATCATAGAAGATGGTCGTGAGGTGCTGGAGGAAGTTGGCGAGGACACTTATAAGTCCTATTACAATGGAAATACCGGAATAAGTAGAATTGCCAAGAAATTAAGCCCCTATCTTGAGCCAGAAGAGTTTGTTGCATTTTGTAATGAATTCCAGGACTCCACCAGAGACACGCTTTGTGAAAAATTCTGTGAGCATTTGCCGGAGATCACCGCCCATAATGTCTCTGAGCTTCTGGCAAACCTATTCAGAGACATTATTACTGAAGCCGCTTCGACAAAACGCAAAAGCACTTCAAAGAGTGCGAAAAGGAAGGCAGAGGAACAAAGACAGAGAATTGCCAATGCAACAGGAGCTGCTGTAGTCGAGGGGTTCACTTCTTTTGTGGCTGAACTGGTGAGCGAAGAAAAGAAAGCAGAACAGCCCGAAGCGGAGGTCGGGGATGACGATATGCCATCAGGTGCCGCCGAGGGAAATAAAAAAATAACCATTATTCAGAATCAGACCAATGTAGTTCAAAATGGTGAGAACAACTTTAATCTGACGAATAATGGTACAATGAACTTTAACTTTTGAGGTGGCAGAACATGAGCAATGAAATAATGAGTCCGCAGAGTGTACTGCCAACCGCCGCCACTTTGCAGCAAACCGGGAAAACCAATCTTCATGTAACCAATGAGGCCGGTGGCGTGGTAAATGTAAATTACAATATAAATACCCCCCTGTCTGCTGGTGGAAATAGCGCTGAGCAGATGATTGCGGTACAGACTTTCAGCAGAGAATATTACCAGCTTATTGTCACCTGCGATGAGGATGTATTCACAACCAATGTCGTGACCGTCCAGACAAGCAGGGCTTTGACAAAATATAATGTTCCTTCAGAAATATTTGATCGCTGTTCCACTCTCTCCGATACAGGCATAGAGGAACTGAAGCATTTTCCTGCAATTATC
Organism: uncultured Peptostreptococcaceae bacterium; assembly: GCA_910588185.1. GTDB lineage: Bacteria > Bacillota > Clostridia > Peptostreptococcales > Anaerovoracaceae > Fimisoma. Next base: position 255,664 of record CAJUQR010000001.1, on the reverse strand, counting down.
TGCCGGGAAAACACAGAACTGAAAGGCGTGACTGACCCAAACCAATGGGCCATGTATGCATATATCAAAAAAGTGCGCGTAGATGGAAAACAAGTAAAAATTGTCTTTCAGCCCATTGCACCGATCCATCAGCAGAAGCTGTGTGACCGCAGGAACGCAGTATTCTTTGATTTGAACATGGACTGTGCCATAACGGACTTGAACCACAGTGCGTGGTCTGTCCATAAAACAAATCTATTTGAGGCGTTTAGAGAGGCTGGCATTCTGAATGTGCCGGTTCCCCCGGAGGAGGTGGTTCGATGACTTCTAAAATTTCATCAGAAATTACCCGCATCGATTTGCTGGAAGCAAGTTACAAAGGAACAGGCTGTCACATCGAGCCTACCTATGTTAATTTTTTCTTTGGTAATAACGGCACAGGTAAATCTACAATTGCCAAGGCAATCCTAAGTGGTGAAGGCGTAACTTATGCTTCTGGCAGAACAGCGGCTGACTATCTGCCCCTGGTGTACAACCAGGATTTCATTGATGCAAATTTCAGAAGCTACCGAAATTTGCAAGGGGTATTTACCCTTAATGCGCAAAACGCAACTGTTCAAAATCAGATCGATGATTTGACCGAGAAACGGTCTGCCACAAAGAAGTCACTGACCGCAGCAACCGATAAGCGAACAAAGCAGGCCACAGCTCAAGAAAGACTGCGAAAGGATTTTTATAAGGGGTGCTGGAACCGGGAAAAGGAATTCCGAGAAGAATTCGCAAAAACTCAATCCGGAAAAGGAAAATCCGAACAGTTCACCAAAGAAATATTAAGGCATCCACCTCAGAATATTGACATAGAGGAATTCCGTAGGCTGTACGATTCGGCATTCTCTGAAACGGCAAAGAGATACCAGCGGTTTGCCACTATCGACAATACTGCGGTCATGGATACCATTCCCGGAAGCGAAATATTGGCTGTTGCCATTGTAAACAGTGCAGATACCGAACTCGCTGGATTTTTACGAGAGATTGGAGCAACCGAATGGATGCGTCAAGGCCACGATGAGTTCTCCCACAATGCCGATGGAAAATGCCCTTATTGTGGCAGAGGTCTTCCGGATGATTTTGAACAGACGGTAGTTGACAGCTTTGACACCCGATACCAGGATAATCTACAGAAGCTATCTACGTTCCTAAACCTTTATAAAAGCACAGCAAATGCCTTGTTTGTACCTCTTCAAAATATGCCGAGCGAGGTCTATCCGCAGATTGATGTTAAGCCGTACACGGACAAGCTGGAAGTCCTCAAGGCGGCTATTCAGGAAAACATTGAGGCAATCAAGGCAAAAATCGAGAATCCGGCCGCAACGGCAAAACTCTCTAATATTGCACCGATTCTGGATGAACTGGCGGCTATCATTGATAACTTTAATGCACTGATTGATGCAAACAACGCTATTGTGGATGCTGGTCCAAAGAAAAGGGCTGAATGCACCGAACAAGCCTTCTCACTACTGTCTTTCCGACTTAAAGATGTGATTGCGGCTTATCAGCAGAGCGATGCCCAGATTGTCGATGAACTGTCTGCCCTTGACACTGAAATTGCTACCCACAATGCAACCCTGGAAGACATTAAAACTACATTAAAATCTCTACGAGGACAGACGGTCGAAACGGAAACCGCAAAGGAAAGCATCAATGCTATGCTGCGTGATTCCGGGATGCAGGGGTTCAGCCTTCAGCCCAAAGCCGGTGTTGACCATGTTTATGAGGTTCGCCGTCCTGATGGGAGCATTGCAGATAATTTGAGTGAAGGCGAAAAGAACTTCATTGCGTTCCTGTACTTCTATCATCTGGTATACGGCAGCGACTCTGCCGAGGGTGAAACCAGGGAGAAAATCGTGGTCATCGATGATCCCGTTTCCAGTATGGACAGCGGATCACTATTTATTGTCAGCACCCTGGTGCGGCAGATGATTGAGATATGCCGGAATAACGCTGATAATCGAAACAGAACTGTGCCGGACAATTTTATTAAACAAATTTTCATTCTAACCCACAACGCCTATTTCCATCGGGAAATAGCATACAGCTATGTTTCCAAGTACGAGTATGTTTCGTACTATCTGATTAGAAAGCTGGATTCCAAGTCCACGGTAAAGCTGTGTGATGATGTAAACCCCAATATACCGACCGAGCGTATGAATATCAACCCGGTCAAGAACTCCTACGCTGCTCTGTGGGATGAGTATAAAGAGGTGCAGTCTGCCGTACCGTTGATGAATGTCATCCGTCGAATCCTGGAGTATTACTTCTTGCAGCTTTGTGGTTACGAGGGCGCAAGCCTTCGCCAGGCCATCCTGGTTCAGGGCAAAGCCGATGGAAAATTCAAAGATGCAGACGGCAACGATGATGAAGAAAAGTTCCAATTGGCCGCTGCTATGCTCGCCTATATCAACGCCAGCTCTATTGGTATGAACGATGGAATGGATTATGTGGAGGAATGCATCAATGCTGCGGAATGCAGAAATATTTTCGAGATGATTTTTGAATCCATGAACCAAAAGCAACACTATGACATGATGATGGGAATTCATTAAGGAGGATAAAACAATGCGTATCAGCTATAACAAGCTCTGGAAAATGCTGATTGATAAAGACATGAAAAAGAGCGATCTCCGAGATAAGGCGGGCATCAGTTCTGCCTCTATTGCCAAGCTCGGAAAAGGCGACAATATCACCACAGATGTTCTGATAAAAATCTGCGAGGCTATGGATTGCCATCTGGAAGACATCATGGAAACAGTAGATGATCAGCCTGCCGCTGAAGAAAAAGGAGGATGCAAGTAAATGAAACTCTTATATTCTGATATCTTACCGGCTGGCCTTGATGAAAATCAGGTTACCGTGACGGATTGCTTTAATGAGCAAATCAATGACTGCGATGGAGTGGATATAGCCGTCGGTTATGTTTCCAAAGCAGCTCTTGAAGAATTGGATGCCCTCGTTGCAGAGCATAGCATCAGACATATCAATCTTGTCATGGGAATGTACTATATTGAGGGTATGCCGGAGGGTACATACCGGACTGCTTTGGTACTCAATGAAAAATGGAGAGCCGCTGGAGTAGGCGAAATCCGTATGGTTCGTGCTTTCAAGTATCATGGGAAGCTCTATGTATTCCATAAAGATGGCGATGTGAAGTCTGCAATTATCGGTTCTGCTAACCTCGGTGTAATTAAGCTCGAAGCAAATAATCGCAGACAGTATGAGGTGTCCAGCCTGACCACCGATCGCGCCGAATGCCGGGAGATGCTCGACCTTATACGAAAGATGCAGAGCAATGCTTGCTCTGCCAATATTGCCGATATCACGGATATGCCAATTATTCGTGAGGTCAACACCTCTTTGACCGGCGTTGATACTGTGGATCAGGTGCCGCAGGCTGAGGTTGCACTTTATGCCCACCGCAAAACCGATATCTCGTTTGTGCTTCCGATAAAAGTTCCGGCATTTGATGAGCGCCATATGGACGACAACAGGCACTACACAAAGTCGAATCTAAATGTCAGCTATGCGGCACCGAGGAGTGCAAGAAAATCCCGCGACTGGTATGAGACACAGCTCACGGTGAGCAAGAGCATAACCCTGCTTCCCGGATACCCGGAGAAGAATGTAACATTCTATGTCATCACCGATGACGGATACACATTCAAGGCTCACACTACGAGTGATGGCAATAAGCAGTTCAGTGCGGTCGGCGATGAGCTTATCCTTGGCCGCTGGATTAAGGGACGCCTTGCCGCTGCAGGGCTGGTCACTCCTGTAAACGACACACAGCTTGACCGCGATCGCCGTGGAATGATTACCAAAGAGATGCTGGCGGCATACGGATGCGATACGCTTGTGCTGACAAAGACGAATCAAAAGATGGAGGACGAGGACGGCAATCTTCTCGATGTCTGGTTCCTTTCATTTGAAGCGACCCAGGAAGAGGAGGCTGATGAATAATGCCGTACTTAAAGACTTATCTGAAAACAATCGCAGATCGAGGAAATGTCAGACTCGCAGAGTCCATTTCCCAGACTGCGGAGGATGTTGGAAACCAGCATATAAAGCATTTTTCCTTCTGCAGCCATGAAATCGGACTGCTGTTTGGAAATGTCCAGTCGGGCAAGACAGGTCAGATGTTCGGCATCATCTGCAAAGCAGCGGATATGGGCTTTCCTGCCTTTGTCCTCCTTACAACGGATAATGTCGTGCTTCAGCAGCAGACGCTTGAACGAGTCAAGGCAGATCTGCAGGGATTCTGCATCTGCGGAGAAAACGATTCTGGCCTGTTTATCGAAAACAGGCTCATGCAGCCGGCAATCATTGTGCTGAAGAAGAATGTCCGCATTCTTCGGCTGTGGGCTAATGTTTTCGCATCGACCGGCTTTATGAAAGGAAACCCACTGTTCATTGTTGATGACGAGGCTGACGCAGCATCCCTTAACACGCTGGTGAACAGAGGACGGCAGTCCTCCATTAACAAATATCTGGATTCTATCAAAAATGGCTCTTCCAGCAGCATATACCTTCAAGTAACAGGAACGCCGCAGGCCATCCTGCTTCAGACGATGGCGTCCGGCTGGCATCCTTATTTTACATATTACTTTGCTCCCGGAAACGGGTATCTTGGCGGAGACTTTTTCTTTCCTAAGAATGAAACGGCAGACTGTATCAGTTATCTCGAAACGATTGCAAAGCCGGAACGACAGGTCGTTCTCCACCACCTTGCTGTGTCCGGGCAGGTTCTTGCGACGGGCGGCTCAACCTGCAACTGCTTAATTCATCCGAGCGTCCGCCAGGCAGTCCACAGCAGATACGAGCGGGCGGTTAAGGCGGAACTGGATTGGTGTGTCCAGTTCATTGACGATGACTTTAAAACCGAACTCGAAAAGGAATACCAAGGATTAAATCCGCAGAAGAGTCAGAAAGCCGACTTTGATGTTGTATACGCTTGTGCGAGAGGCCTTGTTCTGAACGGCGGAGTTAAGGTTCTTGTGATGAATGGAAAAAATGATGTTGCCAGCGAAGAGTATTCTGTTGGTTCTAATATCGTTATCGGCGGAAACACTCTCGGCAGAGGCGTCACATTCCCGTCTCTCCACACCATCTACTACACAAGAACGAGCAAGAAGCCGCAGGCGGATACGATGTGGCAGCACAGCCGTATGTTCGGCTATGACCGCGACGCCGGAATGATGCGTGTGTACATTGACGAGCCGCTCTATAAGCTGTTCTCGGATATCAATGCTACCAACAACTCCATCATTGCACAGGTTGAAAACGGGACTGACCATATCAGAATTTTCTATCCGCAGGGACTGAATCCGACCCGTGCGAATGTGCTTGACAATAAAAAGGTCTTTATGCTTTCCGGCGGCACGAACTACTATCCGTTTAACCCAGAAAATGACAGCATTGAGGCTTTGGATAATCTTCTGGCTCCATTTGGGGAAGATGAACTTTCCTATCAAGTCAATCTCCGTCTAATGAAAGAAATCTTTGCCCATGTGATATCAGACGAGGACTTTGACATAAAGAGCTTTGTTTCCGTGCTCGATACCATTCTCGCTGAACAGCCAGCCGCACAAGGCATATTGATTGTCCGCCGTGGCAGAGATGTTGCCAAAGGCACCGGTGCATTGCTGTCTCCGAATGACTGGAATCTTGGAGCTTCTTTTACAAACCAGGTCGTATTGACGATGTATAAAGTGACCGGTAGAAAAGGCTGGAATGGACGTGAACTTTGGGTTCCGAACATCAAACTGCCGAACAACACCGTTTACTACGATGTTGTAGATGCAGATGAAACGGAAGTGTAAATCATGGCTGATGATTTGACCCCGGAACAGCGCCGCCGAAATATGCAGGCGATCCGAAGCAAGGATACCACAATTGAACTGCGTCTTAGAAAAGCCTTATGGGAGCGGGGCGTTCGTTATAGAAAGAATTACAAAAAGCTCATCGGAAAGCCTGACATTGCCATCACAAAATATAAAATTGCTGTTTTTTGCGACTCTGATTACTGGCACGGATATGATTGGGAAAACCGCAATCAGCGCATTAAATCCAACCGTGATTACTGGGTGCCGAAAATTGAACGAAACATGGAAAGGGATCGAGAGGTTACGGCGGCTTTGCAGAATGAGGGGTGGCTGGTGCTTCGCTTTTGGGAGTGGCAGATTCGAAAGCACCTTGATGAATGCATCGGGGCAATCCTGCAAGCTGTTGAAAGCAGGAAGTAATTATTGAAAGGTTGTGATCTGCTGTGGTAGATGTGTTCAATATTATTCTGACGGATGCTGAAATAAATAAGTGCCGCGAGTTTTCTCAGATCAGTGCCGCATCACAGCAGGCTATTGAGTTCGGACAGCACACGACAAAGGCACGATCCGAGAAGGAAATTGCCCGCGACAACCTCATAGGGAAAATAGCAGAGGTTGCTTTCAGTAAGATGATGAAAGAAAACTACAGCATAGACGTGCCATTGGACTTCAACTATTATCCGCGCGGTCAATGGGATGACCAGGATGCAGAGATCAACGGATGGCGCATCGATGTTAAAGGCACTCGTTCCGGCGGCCGCTGGATGCTTATTGAATGGAACAAATTGAACTTCCGGCAGAGGGATAACAACCTTTCTCATTTGTTTGTCATGTTCACTGTCGATTGGAATCGCAGCACTGATCAACCGACAGGCAAAGTAAGCTATCAAGGAGCAGTGTCCCTTGCGAAATTAAAAGAAAGTGTTCCAACAACTGTTGTCCTTAGAAAAGGAACTGTTCTGCCTGGAACACAGACACATCTGCAGGCCGATAACTATGGAATTCGATTTAAGGATTTATATAAGCACCTAAATCACCTGGTGGAATATTTGCTGGTAGCTCCGCCGGAGCGGTCACTTACTGACAACTATAAAAATCCGTATACAGGTGAGACAACTCGTGAAATTGTCGGCAGGCTGACACCTAAGAAGGAAGAAAAGCAAAAGTCTGAATCTATTTCACCGTCAGTATGTGAAAATTTAGAAAGCACAAAAGAAAATGTATTTAAGAGGTTTGGCTCATGGTTCAAATCTTTGTTTAGCTGATTTGTGGAGGTGAGCGTAATGCTTCAAAATGATTCTACTCAAAAAATATTATTCGATCCCCTCCAGAGTGAAGTGGACGAACTGTATATTCTCTCGGCATACGCCACCCCAAATATGCTGTCATGGTATATGAAAAATATATACCACAAAACAGCAGTGCCAATAAAAATCAACCTAATCGTTGGCATGGTTCCCTTTGATAATTTGAGCGTAAGCGTTCATGAAGGCTTTCAAAGCCTTGTGACATCTGAGCTTCCACACGAGATAGCATCAATGAAGTGCAGCTATGTAATAGATAAACCAGCAGAACACGCAAATCTGTTCATTTGGTGCAAAGGCGGGCAGCCTGTTTCTGCGTTTATGGGTTCAGCCAATTTTGTGCAGAGTTCTTTTGTTGGCAGACATCGCAATGAACTCATGGATGCCTGCGATCCTGAGGAAGCCATGCACTATTACGAGTCGGTTATTCCTCGAACAGTTTATTGCAATCATGCAGAAATTGAAGAATACATAATACTGCGTCCAACGCATCCGGTTCTCGATTTGGAATGCAACCTTGTCAATGAACTTGATGATCTCGATTCAGTTACTTTGAGTCTTGTCACTAAATCTGGTGAACCAGGCACACGCTCTGGCTTAAATTGGGGACAGCGAAAAGGCCGGGAACCAAATCAAGCGTATATACCTCTGCCGAGCAGGATAGCAAAAAGCGGATTTTTCCCGTTGGAAAAGCGTCACTTTACTGCCATAACGGATGACCGCCATCAGTTGACCCTGCGAGTGGAACAGCAAAACAATAAGGCCATTACTACGCCTGTTCGCAATAGTGATCTCGGTGAATATTTCCGCAACAGGCTTGGTTTGTCAAATGGTGCCTATGTTACAAGAGAAGATCTTGACTGTTATGGCAGAACGGATGTAAAATTCGTTAAACTTGATGAGGAAACATTTTACATGGATTTCTCACAGGAATAAAAAATGTGTTAGATAAATCGAAATTTAGAGGTGGTTCTGATGCGAGAAGACATTATAACAAAGCTGACATCAAAGAATGATAAATTTGCTTGCGCCTTTGCTGATAAAATCATATCCGAAAGTCAGGAAACAGATGAATGGTATACATATTTTGATGACTTTGCATCGTTGCTTAACCATCCAAAGTCCTTGGTAAGAAATCGAGTATTGTATATTCTTGCGGCAAATGCTCAGTGGGATAATGAAAACCATTTTGATTCCGTTATAGCCGATTATCTCACGCATATCACAGATGAAAAACCGGTTACTGCAAGGCAGTGCATAAAGGCGCTCGCCCAAATCGGTTTGGCAAAGCCGCAGTACATTCCAAAGATACTGTCGGGCTTACAAAATGCCGATTTATCCAAGTACAAGGACAGTATGCGCCCGTTAATTGAAAAAGATATTGCAGAAACAGAACAGTTCCTGATAACTTCCAGTTTATCTCAACACGAATAAAGCCGCCGAGATAGAAATCTCGACGGCTTGCATACTTTATTCTTCAATGTTGGCTTCCATTGATTCATAGGGAATGCCTGCAAATGTTTTGAGGATTGCTTCAAAGATGATTTTGGCTCCTTGGCACGGAACAGCCATACCAATCTGCTTGCGCACACTTTCCTTGTTACCTTCAAAAATGTAATCATCTGGGAAGGTTTGCAGTCTTGCACGTTCACGGTTAGTCAGAGCACGAGGCTCACTCCAGTGATAGATATGAGTTCCGCCGCCGCCGCTTCCTGTTACGGTGTAGGCAGGCTTTTCGGGATCGAGCCGCTTGTATATTTGGCTGATTTTTGCGCCCTTAACATGGAGCATAAGTTCCTCCGGCAGGTCAGCAGTAAATGCATTTTGACCGGGTTTGATGTACTTGAGTCTCTCCACTACAGTAGCTGACTGAGCAGTGCGTTCGTTGTTTGGCGCATTAGTGGGAATAGGCGGTACTTCAATAGCAGTTCTGCAGGTGTTATCCACATTGGCATACGGAGCATTGGACGGGATTTTAAATTCTAAATCCAAATCATCACGGATTCCAACGATGATAATCCTGTGGCGGGCCTGCGGCACACCGTAAGTTTCGAATTTATAAAGATTCGGATAAAGTTTGTAGCCTGCGGCTCTCATTGCATCAAGAATCATAGTAAAGGCTTTTCCGTCATTTGCGTTGCGGAGTCCTCCTACATTCTCTGCTAAAAACCACTGTGGTCTGTACATTTTCAGTACCTTGACACCATAAGAATACAAAGGACCATAGACTCCGTCAATGCCTTTCTGCTCTCCAACAACACTGAAATCATTGCAGGGGAAGCCGAATGCGAAAGCATCAATAGGAGTTAGTTTTGTAAGATCAAACTTTCTAATATCAGCGTGATAAACCGTCTCTGGGGTACCTGGACAGATATTGCGGCGATAAGTCTTACAAGTGTTCTCATCGTAGTCATTTGCCCATGCATGGGTAATCTTAAAATCGGGATTTCCTATATCTGCATGAGTGGCACCCCAAGCCAGACCGCCGGGACCGCAGAAAAGCTCTCCAAGTCTAAAAATCATTGTTGCATACCTGCCTTCCTTTAGTGAGCAAGTCAATTTGCGTCTGAACGCTTTGCTTTTCTTCCTCATCCAGAAGGTCAGCGTTTCTGAAAACAAGCTGATAATCTGATAGGTCGCTTTCGTCCAAATAACCTGCCATAATATAAATCGGAACAACACCAATTCCGTATAACTGCGCCAGCTTTTTTAATTCGGCAGGATCAAGGGGCTTTCCTTCCCCTCGTTCCATCCTGCTGAGTTTAGAATCTGTCACACCACAACGGTCATGTACATCCTTGAGACTCAGGCGGCATTTGTTCCGTGCTTCCTTTAAATAGTTTCCGATGTTGTTCATGCTAATCCACCTCTAAAATCATTATAGCATATCCGCTGCAAAATTGCAATAGCTTTTCAAAAAATGCTGCGGTAACGCAGCGATTTTTATGCCGTGATAGAAGAACCTTTTATTTTTGCCCCACCTTTTAATTATTCAATTTTTATTACACCGCAAGGCTGACACCCTATCGTGTAGCCGATCGGCAGGTCGCAATTCCATAAAGCAAATACGGGCTTCCGAAGTTGGCGATTGACCTCGAAAGCCCTTGCTTTATGCCCTTTTTCGGTATTTCTGTGCCGGAGAAGGGCTTTTTCTTTGTATCCAATACGGTAGGAACATAGATGCCGCCTGAGGGAGCGGGTGTTTGCTTGTTTACACATAATGAGCGTTGCACCTTTTAACGAAATGTAGACTTTTTGACGAAAGGTACATATTTTAACGATTTATCTGTGGGGTGTGCATTTCGTATCAAAGTAGGTCACTACTTTCAAAAAAGGAAAATGTCCTCAAAAGAGGACATTTTTCTTTTTTTGATTAGAATCGTGAAAATTCGAACCTGAAAGGCAGGAGAACAATCCCGCTTGATTTGCTTGGTTTTAGCCGGAGTGCAAACCAGGACAGCGAAGTGACCAAGAAGTAACACAGGAGAGGAGCAAGCTCCTTGTTGTCATCCCGACCAAAAAACTAAACTAGTGTAATATGTATGATTTACTTCATACATATTTTAATATCAGTGGTTATTAGTTAGGGTTTTTACATCTTTAAGTGCTAAATAAGTCGATATTTTTTATATACTCCCTTTACAAAATTCATACAAAACTGTGAAGTTTAAGTTAAAAATTATGACTGTATCATACAATTTATTTGTTTTATATTTATTATGTATGTTCTATAAAGATATAGCTTGATAGAATAATTGGTGTTTTTTGCCTGTTCGATGTATAATGAATCAATTTTTATTTTACTATATTTTAGAAAAGAAAAGGGATTAACCTGAAATCGTCAATTTTTGGCATGATTGCAGAAAGGTGAATTAACAAACTTATTTAAATATAATTATTCCCATTCAAAATTCTCCTTGCCTGCACCAACCTCAAAGTGATATTTGCCTATGCCTAAATCAATTCCGGAAAAACGGCCATTGTTACAAGTAATGGAAACTTTGTTGCCTACGCCTTTAACCATATATGCTTGTTTGTTTAAGGCAGTTGGAGCATACAGCAATGCATCAACGCCGTCGATAAACCATTGAGGAGCTATGCCGTTATACTGGCTGATTTCCGCGGCTGATTTGGATTTGTGTTGAGCTCCTTGAGTTTGACCATAGCCGACGGCAATGATACCGTTAATTTTAACGTTAGATTCTTGTATGTTTTTCTTGGCGCCTTTTGCGTTAAACATACCGCCAACCCACCAAGTGTTTAAACCTAAGGTTTGTGCATATAGGATTATATCTGCTCCGCAGTAACCTAAGTTTTCATCCAAAGCAGGAGAGTCTGTGCCTGCTAATACTATATAGTTATTTACACCTTTTGCTAAGACCAATTTTGCAATACCGTTTATTCCGTCAGAATTTTCGGTTACTAAAACCATATTAAGACCATATACCTCATTATTCTTCGCTATTCTCTTATTGAGTAATTCAATAAGATTTGAAGAGATGGGAATATTTTTATATTTTCGAACCGTATGCCTTTCTTTTATTGTCTCTTTTATTGTCATAACCGAACCTCCTTTTATTTTCCATTATTACCAAAGGCCATAATTTGAATTATCTACATATCCGTTTTTTCTCAATTCTTGTAAATATTTTATTGCGACATCAGATTTCCATGTCCTATTTGCCAACATGGTGAGAGGAATATGCAGGTCTTTAAAATGATAATATGGAACATCGAATAACTGCTTTGAGATTTCTTCAGGACAGCTTTCTATTATATCTTCTTTTAGAATTACTTCATATACGAAATCGTGATGAACTTCGTCACACCAAAACCTTCCAAGAGCTGTACCTGCATAAAGCTGGCTGTTGGCTTCATTACACAAGCGAATAAACTGAGGTAGGGTATCAGAAGATATCATTACAGGATGTGGAAAGCATAGTAATCTGAGACTATTTGATTTTTCAATTGTCAGAGAGGTTTGAAGTTCTAACGGAGCCACGAGAGGGTGCTGGAGTATTGAAAAAATATGCCAATCTTCTTTTAAAATAGAAATGACATTGTCTGTATTATTCATTTTCATATTTTCAAAATTAAACTCTTTACATTTGGTTTGGATTATTTTATTTAGAAGAAATATATTATCTCTTTTCATAAGAGGCTCCTTTATATAAGATTGCTAATAATATAATAACATATTGTATTTGGTTAGAACAATAGACGTTCCCTCATTCATCCTATGTAAAAGGGCTTATAGCCTTAAAATAATAAAGGGGAAATTATAATGGGTTTAACAAATTCTAATAAAACGATAAATGTAAATCAAATAGATTGTTCAGGTACGCTTAGAGTAACGTTAGCACTTGCTGCGTCACCGGATATAAGCAGCAATCCTACTGATATTGTGCTTGTTTTAGACCGCTCAGGAAGTATGATGGGAAGTCCGCTTACGAATTTAAAAATAGGAGCTAAAAAATTTGTTGATATTATAGACGAAGCAACAGATGGAACACAAGATGGAAATATAGGATCGGGAAGCAGAATAGGTATTGTAAGTTTCGCAAGTACAGCTGTTAAGAATACGCAGCTTATAACATCTGTAGATGATTTAGATGCTGCCATAGATTCACTTGTAGCTGGCGGAGAAACAAATCACGCTGACGCTTTTACTAAAGCGATAGAATTATTTGACCCGGCATCAACTAATGCTAAAGTTATGGTAATGTTCACAGATGGTAATACAACTGTTGGAGCGAATCCGGATCCTGTGGCTGCGGCGGCTCGTGCGCAGGGAATAATCATCTATTGTATAGGACTTGTAGGTTCAAGCGGAATTAATGTCGGAATGCTGAATGACTGGGCAACACCGCCTGCATCTGCACATGTGGCTATTGCGCCTACAGACGATGACCTTGAAGATCTCTTTGCTGATTTGGCAGCAAACATTTCAAAACCCGGAGCAACCAATATTGTAGTAGATGAAGTCGTAAATTCAGACTTTGAAATTGTCAATGTTTTGCCTCCTACAAAGGGAACAGCAACTATGACAAGTACGACAGATATTAGATGGACCATTGATGCACTTGGAACCACAGGAAGTGAAGGAGCAAGTCTTGCATTCGATATAAGGCATGTTTCAGGCGACTCTGGAGTTAAATTAGTTAATGAATCAATAGAATATACCGATAATGAAGGAAATCAGGCTACTTTCCCAGCTCCGACTGTAGAAGTAAACTGCGGAACTGTGATAACTCCTGAACTGTGTCCTGAGCCGATTAATATCGCAATAGATGGCTGCGAAGATTCCATTATATATGCTGCAGGAGATGTATATATGGAATCAATGGGCAGAATTTTGCAATTAGATGTTAACAGTAAAGATGTTTGCCCGAATAAAAGAGTAGCTTTAGGAATTGTTCTTACAGAAGTAGATGATGAAGGTAACGAATATCCAAGGGGTGTAAAAACTATTACAATTCCGGCACATGATTCCCCAATGTGCCGAGATGTGCTTGTAAAGTGTGTCAAGTTTGTACTCCCTGAAGATTTGAATACGGAGCAAGGAGAACCTTCTAATATTTGCAGAACAAGAAACTTTATTGCTCGTGTGATTGCACATCACATTGATTCATCTTTTGAATGCTGTGACTTATTGAGATAAAATTTTGGACCCTCATAATAAATGAGGGTCCTTTTTTGTTGGTATCCCCGGGCGGAATCGAACCGCCAACGATGCTTTAGGAGAGCACTGTTATATCCATTTAACTACGGAGACATATTAAATTGTGAAGAGTCGAAGTAGTTAAAATGAGAATAACATGTGCTCTCCTAAAGCAACATAATAAGGAGCACTGTTAATACGAGCAAAGCGAGTATCAGGGTTCTTAGAATTGTCCGAAGGCTTCGACTTCGAGGCAATTCAAGGTTCCTATATCCATTTAACTACGGAGACATATTAAGTTGTGAAGAGTCGAGGTAGTTAAAATGAGAATAACATGTGCTCTCCTAAAGCAACATAATAAGGAGCACTGTTAATACGAGCAAAGCGAGTATCAGGGTTCTTAGAATTGTCTGAAGGCTTCGACTTCGAGGCAATTCAAGGTTCCTATATCCATTTAACTAGGTCGACATATTAAATTGTGAAGAGTCGAGGTAGTTTAGTTGTGAAAGGTTAAACTATCATTGACAACAACCAATATATATAATAACATCTTTTATAAAAAAATAATAGATTTTTATTGTTATTTTTAAAATATTATTGTATAATGAACAAGTATTGTTAAAAAGGTAACAATATAAAAGCAAAAAACAATTAAAAGGAGTAATTAATGTACAAAATAGCTAGTTTGAAGGATGAATATAAAAAGAAGTTAATTACTGCAGAACAAGCGGCAGCTATGGTAAAAACCGGGGATAGACTTCATTTTGGATTGGGCTGTGGTTCCATTGTAGATATTGATAGAGCCATTGCAAAACGTGCCGATGAACTTAAAGACATAACAGTTCTTAGCACCGTAACAATACGTCAAAAACCATTTGAGACTTATTTAGCTACCAGCAGCAATGATCAGGTTAGGTTTGCATCAGCACATTTCAGCGGCAACGACAGGGCAATGTCTAAGGCTGGACGTTGTTGGTATATGCCGATGATGTTTTGCGAGCTGCCATATTATTGGATTAATAATAATAATGACATAGATGTAGCAATGTTTCAGGTAGCGCCTATGGATGAGCACGGCAATTTCAATCTTGGACCACAAGTTGCAGATATGTGGGGTGTTATTAAATCAGCAAAAAAGATAATAGTTGAAGTCAATGAAAATATGCCTATAGCACATGGCTATCAAACTCAGCTTAATCTTTTCGGCGTGGATTATGTTGTTGAAGGAAGCAACAGTCCGCTTGCGGAATTGCCTACAAAAGAGCCATCTGAAATTGACAAGAAAATTGCGGCACACGTAGTTGAAAAAGTCAGAAGTCATAGCACTCTTCAGCTTGGAATAGGAAGTTTGCCACTTTGTATAGGCCAGATGATTGCAGATTCTGATTTAAGAAATATAAATGCACATACAGAAATGTTTACAGATGCTTATGTGGATTTATTTGAGGCAGGAAAGCTTACCGGAAATAAGCCTATAGACAAAGGAAAGGCTGTTTATACTTTTGCAGGAGGAAGTAAAAGGCTTTATGACTTTATAGATGATAATCCTATTTGCTGTAATGCGCCGGTAGATTATGTCAATTCTATTGCGACTATTTCTCAAATAGAGAATTTTGTGTCAGTCAATAGCTGTATTCAAGTAGATTTGTATGGACAGGTTTGTTCTGAATCAGCGGGACACCAGCAAATAAGTGGAACTGGAGGTCAGCTTGATTTTGTTCTTGGTGCTTTCCAATCAAAAGGCGGACAGAGTTTCCTCTGTACACCATCCACAAGAGTAAATGCAGAAGGTCAGGTTGAGTCATTAATTTCCTCAGGATTGGCTAAAGGCGCTATTGTGACTACTCCAAGGACTGCTACGAATTTTATCGTAACTGAATATGGAGCAGCAGACCTTAAAGGTAAAACTACATGGCAAAGAGCAGAATTGCTCATTGGAATTGCTCATCCTGACTTTAGAGATGGACTTATTAAAGAAGCAGAGAAGATGGGAATTTGGAAAAACACAAGTAAATTGTTATAAAAATAAACCGGGTCATGACCCGGTTTTATTTTTGCTCAAATAACTATTTACTAATGGTGAATATTTTCTTTGTCAAATTTTATGATATTGCCTGTCAACGCATTAATTTCGTAGTCATATTCTATTGAATCTACAACAAATTCTATTTCATATACATGAATTCCATGTTCAGTATCCATCTCTGTTTTTGTGAATGTAACAGAAGAAGAATTAAGATTTGAATGATTCAGTGCAATTTCTTTTGCTTTTTCTGCACTTATATATTGGGAGTTGTCAGTGGAATTTCCCGTTTGCCCTTGAGACATATCTGTATCAGACGGTGCTTGGTTAGATGAATTGCCGCTTATTTTGTCAGTAAGTTCTTTTTCGGCTTTTAGTATCGTGCCGTCGTCGGCGGAGATAGTATAATCATATTCAAACCCGTTTGCAAAAAATTCGATTTCATAACATTCTAAAGAATCATCACGGTCATAGCTGCCTTTTAGACCTTTAACATCAGATTGATTAAGACCGGCATTTTGTATAGCTATTTCTGTAGCTTTTTCAAGACCGATACCTTTGTTGTTAGAAATGGAATTAATCGCCGATACTATTGAAAACCCTATAAGGCATACGAGTAAAATAACAACTATCGAAAATAGGATAATTCGAGTAGGCGATGATAACATTGATTTTATGTTTTTCATTTAATTTCTCCTTTATGATATTTTATATGGACTTATTGTTTTCACAAAGAAAGAAAAATTAAGATTAAAGCTGAATTTGTTGATTATAACAAAGCCAGAACGTCATCTTTTGAAATAAGCCCTACAGATTTGTTTGCAACTTCCCCATCTTTGAATACTATGAGAGTTGGGATACTCATTACGCCAAAACGTATTGCCAATTCTTGTTCTTCGTCTATGTTTATTTTACATACTTTAATATCTTTACGTTCTTCTGCTACAGCGTCTATGATAGGTGTAAGCATCTTACAAGGCATGCACCAAGCCGCCCAAAAATCAACGATTACGGTTTCTTCTGCATTTAAAATTTCTTTATCAAAATTGTCTTTTGTTACTGTTGTGACCATTTTATACTCCTCCATTTTTTTACAATGTTTAACTATATTATACCCTGAATTTGTGATAATAAAATAGAATTGTATATAATTTTATGGTATAATGAACGCACGATTATATTTACGGCGTTGCCGCAAGGAAGCGTTCATTGAATCATAGCAATATATCCTTGCTGCTATGGTATAATAACTACAAATGTTTTTGCGGCTGGTTTATAACAGGTGACAGTTATTTTTGATGGTGGTTGTAAAAAAGCAAAAACTTTGTGGATTTTTACAACACTTCACTTTAAATTACGTCGAAATTTGTCGAAATAAGCGTGACAGTTGACAAACATTAGAAAATTTACGTTTACAAGTCAACAAAATGACTAAAATGTTGCAAAAACTTTTGCGAAATAAGAACTTTTGTCAACGTAATAATTTTGTTGACACAATAATATAGCCAAAGATAAAAATCAAATAAATTTTCAGGAATACTTACACTAATTAGGGGGACTAGAAAGGGAATGCCAAAATACAGCGTAAAAAAGCCGATGACAGTTTTTGTCGTAGTAATTATTATAATAGCACTTGGAATAGTATCTTTGCTTGGGATGACACCAGACTTAATGCCTAGCATAGATTTGCCGTATGTTGTTGTTATGACTACATATCCCGGAGCAACACCGGAAGAAGTCGAGGCTGGGGTTACTAAGCCGCTAGAACAGGGGCTTGCCACTACAGAAAACTTAAAAAATATACAATCTATATCGGGAGCTAACTATTCACTTGTAGTGTTGGAATTTGAAACAGATACAAGTATGGATGCTGCTGTGGTAAATATATTGCAGAGCGTAGATTTGGTAGAGGGGTCTTGGGATGACTCTATAGGTTCACCGTACATAATGAAAATCAACCCTAATATGATGCCTATAAGGGTTGCTGCGGTTGACAGAGAAGGATATGACGTAGATAAACTGTCCACATTTGTAAAAGATACTTTGATTACTGAACTTGAGGGAACGACAGGAGTCGCAAGCATCAGTACAGGAGGCTTGGTAGAGTCAAAGGTAAATGTGGCCATAAATGAAGATAAAATAGAAGAGCTGAATACCAGACTTTTAAATAAGGCAAACAGTTCTCTTGCAGATGCAAAAGCTCAGATTAATACGGGGATGACTGAGATTAAAAAAGCTGAATCACAACTTGCAGATGCTAAAAAAGAGCTGGATAAGACTAAAGAGCAGACATATGATCAATTATCTTCTGTCAGTGCAGAGCTTGATGCGGCAGTAGCACAAGCAAGTTCTTTTGCGACACAGATTAATGTGCTTGAATATAAAAAAGCCGCAATAGAGGCACAGCTTAGCATGGCGCCTACAAATACAGAATTGCAACAGCAATTAAAAGATGTGAACATAGAGCTGGCTACTATGATGGCTGACAGTAAAACTGCTGATGAACAGGTTGCTCAGCTAAAAGAAGCTTATAGAGAAGCAGAGAGAGGAACATATACTGCACAAGATTCTCTTGACGAGGCTTATTCACAGCTTGAGTCAGCACAAAGTCAGCTAATAAGTCAGAAGAGCAGTTTAAACAGCGCTATGGCACAAGTAAATTCAGCAGGGAATGCAGCTTTAGCAAAAGCTGATTTAGGCTCAATGATTACCATGGATATGGTATCAGGAGTTCTTCAAGGTCAGAATTTTTCCATGCCTGCAGGATATATTCAAGAAGATGGAGCCAGATATTTAGTAAGTGTAGGCGATGAGTTTACATCACTTGAGGATATAGAAAATCAATTTTTATTTAATGTTGAAGGCATAGGAGATATACATTTAAGTGATGTAGCAGATGTATTTATTGCCGATAATAGCGATGCGGTGTATGCAAGTGTCAACGGTCAGCCGGGTATTGCTCTTACTTTCTCAAAACAGTCCAATTACCCGACAGCCACTGTTTCAAATAACATAAGTGATAAATTTGAGGAACTTACCAATGAATATGAAGGTCTAACCTTTACCACATTGATGGATCAAGGCGAATATATATATCTCATTATAGGAGCCATAGGTGAAAGCTTGGGCTTTGGTGCATTATTTGCCATACTGATATTATTTGCATTCTTGAGAGATATAAGACCGACATTTATTACTCTTTTAAGTATACCGATAAGTATAATGTTTGCGCTTACGCTTATGTATTTTTCAGGGGTAACGCTCAATATGATTTCGCTTTCGGGTTTAGCAGTGTCTGTGGGAATGCTGGTAGATAACTCAATTGTAGTAATTGAGAACATTTTCCGATTGCGCAGAATGGGAGTTTCTTCGAAGAAGGCAGCGGTTGCAGGCGCTAAGCAGGTATCGGCAGCTATTGCATCGTCTACATTGACTACAGTATGCGTATTTGCTCCGATTGTATTTGTTCAGGGAATTACCAGACAGTTGTTTACGGATATGGCGCTTACTATAGCTTATTCATTGCTTGCAAGTTTGATTATTGCACTTACATTGGTTCCGGCTATGTCATCGATGATGTTTAAAAAAGGCGTAAAACCTGAAAGGAAAAGTTTTAAGGCCTTTAAGCGTACATACATGAAACTTCTCTGCTGGAATTTGAAACATAAAGCGTTGATTTTGATTGCAGCGCTTGGGCTGTTGGTATTCAGTATTGTTGCCTCCATATCTAAAGGATTTATATTTATACCGGATATGGCAACGCCTCAATTGTCGGGAACTATGGTTATGAACGACGAGGAGGCAAAACTGGAAGATACAAAAGAGATGGCAGATATAGTACTTTCACGCATTGAAAACGTGGAAGGTGTTAAAACTGCTGCCGGAATGCTATCTTCATCTAATATGCTTACAGGAGAGACTTCAAGCAATACAGTTAGTTTATATGTATTGGTAGATGAATCTTCTGACAGAAGCGGAGCAGAAATTTGCAAAGACATAGATGAGCAGGTTAAAGATTTGGATTGCAATGTACAAATGCTCAGTGCGTCTTCTATGACATCGTATACTTCAGCTCTAGGAGGTTCTGGAGTAGAGGTAGAAATCTACAGCAATGATATAGGAATGCTGCAAACTGCTGCGAAAAATGTAGGTGAAAAACTTAAAGATGTAGAGGGTATTAAAACTGTAGATAATGGTCTTCAGGAAGCTGAACCTGAGATACATTTTGTTATTGATAAAGAGAAGGCTATGAGAAATGGGCTGACAGTTGCCCAAGTATATATGCAGGTTTCGCAGGCACTTAAATCGGAGACTGCATCTACTACTCTTTCATGGCAAGGCGATAATTATGAAGTTGTTGTGACTGATAAAAACGCGGCAAATATAACTAAGGGAATCCTTAAAAACCTTGTGATTGAGGGAACTGACTCTCAAGGCAACAAGAATACTGTTAAGCTTTCGGATATTGCAGAATTAAAAGAGACAGAGACACTTCCGTCCATAAATCGTGTAAATCAAAGAACCTTTATCACAGTAAAGGGTGAAGTTGAAGAGGGATACAACGTAACACTTGTTACTGAGAAAGCGCAGGAAGCTTTAAAAGCATATGAACCGCCGGAAGGCGTTACATATGAATTTGCCGGAGAAAATGAAATGATTATGGATTCTATGTTGGATCTGGTCAAGATGATGGCGCTGGGAGTTCTGTTTGTTTATTTGATTATGGTTGCACAGTTCCAGTCGCTTAGATCTCCGTTTATAGTAATGTTCACCATACCGCTGGCATTTACGGGAGGACTGCTTGCACTCTTGATTTTTGGTAAAGAGATAAGCATAGTAGCTATGATAGGACTTGTAATGCTGGTAGGTATTATAGTAAATAACGGTATTGTTTTGGTGGATTACATAAATCAGCTTAGAGCGAGAGGTGTAGAAAAGAGAAAAGCCATAATAGAAGGCGGAGCGACTCGTATGAGACCGGTTTTGATGACCAGCTTGACCACTATATTAGGTTTGATTGTGATGGCAGTGGGAAAGACTGCTGGAACAGATATGATGCAGCCGATAGCCCTTGTATGTATAGGAGGCCTTGTATATGCAACTATACTTACATTGCTGGTAGTACCGGTAATTTATGATTTGTTTACAGGTAAAGAATATAAGCATGTTAAAGAAGAAGATGTAGATATAAGTGATTTGGTAGTAGAATAATATAAAAGCGGCTCTTAAAAAAGAGCCGCTTTTGTTTATCTATATATCTTTAGAGTAAAATTCTTCAAAATTATCTAGGCAAATACAACCTACTTGTCCGCCAAAGCCTGCGCCGCAATCAAGAGCAATGTGGTTATTTTTTATATAAATGTGATCAGGCTTTGGATTTTTGTCTATTACTCTGGTTGGAAGATGTCCTGTGACTAGATATTTATCGTCAAAATATATTTTATCATAGTCGGGACTTTTAAAAATAAGTTCATGAAGTTCATAATCTTCCAGAGGACGAGATTTATTAAAATTATCCAGACCTGCATGAACAATAACAAAATCATTGCCGGCAACTGTTATTGTTTCAAATAGTGAAAATTCTTCAAGGTAATCCAGTATACTTTGACGCTCGTCATGATTTAGCTTATGGAATTCATCTATAGTAGTTTGGCCTCCTATACTCTGCCACTCGAGCAACCCCTCTAAAAAGCCAGCGTCGAGTTTTTCGATGTTATCTTCTGTGACTTCTTCCATTAAGAATTTGAGACATTGATATGCAGCATATTCATGGTTCCCAAAAATAGGATAGATGTTGGGTTTGAGCATCATATCAAGTAATATTTTTAGACCATAAGAACCACGGTCTAAAACGTCTCCGTTGATGTAGAGAGTATCACTCTTATTAAATGTAATTTGTTTTAGTATAGATTTGTAACCATTATAGTCACCGTGAAGGTCTGATATTACGTATGTTGCCATTAATTAGCCTCTTCTTTTATATGGTCGATGCCTATATTAGCAAGACGATCTGCTCTGTTGTTCATCTCTGTTACATATTTAAAGTCATCAAAAGAAAAGCCGGAACCGTTCCAATTGACGAATTTTTCATATAGCGCATCAAAATTGGTTGATTTGCTGTTCAAATTAACATGACCTTTTACTCTGAAAAATTCTACATTATGAAGACGTACAAGGACAAGAAGCTCTTTCCAGAGGTCTTGATTTTCTACAGATTTGCGGGCAGCATTTCTCCAACGATTTTTTTCCCAGGACTCATACCACTTTTCTCTGAAGCAGTTTGTCACATAAGAACTGTCTGAAAATACCTGAATATTTAGGTTTTCTTTTTTTAGAGCCTTAAAAGCTTCTATCACGGCTGTAAGTTCCATGCGGTTGTTAGTAGTGTTTGCTTGTCCTCCCCAAAGCTCTTTTTCATGGCCGGACATTTCCAAAATAGCGCCCCAACCGCCAAAATTATTGCTTTCCTGGTTGCCGGAGCATCCTCCGTCTGTATAAATTCTCAAAATATCCATATTAGTTCTCCTTTTTAACTTGATATTATTATGGCTTATTTTGGATAATTTTACAACGTAAATTTGACATTGATGTTATAATTATAATAAATAGAAACAGAATTGAGGATAAGAATGGATTTAGCATTTTGTTCGTTTTCCAGCGGAAGTTCTGGGAACTGTTATTTAGTTAAAAGTGATAGCACTAATATTTTAGTGGATGCAGGCATAAGCGGAGAAAAGATTGTTGACAATTTAAGAGTTTTTGATATGAGTATACGAAAAATTGATGCGGTTGTTTTATCCCATGAACATTGGGACCATACAAGAAGCGCTCAGATGGTACAGAGGCTGGCCGTATATTCTAATTGTTACGCTACTTGCGGAACGCTGGAGGGAATGGGAGATAAAGCAGAAAGACTTCCTAAAGACAGACTTGTAAAAATACATAATAAAGAGTCTTTTATGATAGGCGATATAGAAGT
This sequence comes from uncultured Peptostreptococcaceae bacterium, assembly GCA_910588185.1. Taxonomy (GTDB): domain Bacteria; phylum Bacillota; class Clostridia; order Peptostreptococcales; family Anaerovoracaceae; genus Fimisoma. The sequence goes on along the minus strand of CAJUQR010000001.1, from coordinate 232,842 downwards.
AAAGTCTTTTCCCATATCCCATGATGCTCTTGATCCGGTGGCGTTTACCCTTAAAAGAAACGATAAAAAAATTGCCATAGTTACTGATACCGGATGCATAACAGATGATATACAAGAGGAAATAAAGGATTCGGACCTTTTGGTTATAGAATCAAATCATGAAGAAAATATTTTACTTTATGGCAAATATCCATATTATCTTAAAAGAAGAATATTAAGCGACAAAGGACATCTTTCCAATGAAGCAGCAGGAAATTGTATATGCAAATTTTTGAAAGATTCGAATAAGCAGAAGCCTCCAAGAATTTTGCTGGGACACATGAGTAAAGAAAATAATACTCCTAAGCAGGCATTTTTGACGGTGAGAAATATTCTTGAAGAAGACGGATATTATGTTGGTAAAGATTTGTTGCTTGATGTGCTGGAAAAGGGGATTATGACAGACCTGATATTTTTGTAATTGAAGGAGAGCGTATGCGCGTAAGAATAGTTTGCATAGGAAAGTTAAAGGAAAAGTATTGGACTGCCGCTGTTGATGAGTATAGCAAAAGATTATCAAAATATTGTGATCTTGAAATATTGCAGCTTAAGGAGACAAAACTTGCTGATAAGCCGTCTGAAGCAGATGAAAAAAATGTGATTTATGAAGAAGGGCAGACAATTCTCAAAAATATTAAAGACGGTACTTATGTAATAGCACTTGAGATAAACGGAAAGAGTCTTTCTTCTGAGGAGTTGGCAGCAAAAGTGGACAGGCTCGCGATAGAGGGCAAAAGTGATATAACTTTTGTAATAGGAGGGAGCCTTGGGCTTAGTAAGGAAGTCAGTCAAAGGGCAGATTTTAGCTTATCATTTTCAAAGATGACGTTTCCTCATCAGATGATGAGAGTGATTTTGCTTGAACAGATATATAGATCATTTAAGATTATAAAAAATGAAGCATATCATAAATAAAGGCAGATATTAATCTGCCTTAAGATACTGAAAACTTTTTTGTTGCATTTAAGTATTGCATCAGCATACCTAAATTTGCATAATAGTATGAAAACTTATCTTGTTTCTTGACTTCGACAAGGCCAGACTCGATAAGTTTTTTTGTATGTTGTGAAATAGTTGCCTGAGCATAGTCAAAATGCGCAACCAGGTCTTTGTTGCAGACTTGAACCATAGCACGGTTTGACTGCATTATGTATTTAAAAATATTTATCCTGGCAGGATGAGCAAGGGCATCTGAAACCTTTGCTATCAAAAGAATCTCTTCTTCTTGCATTTCATCTTGATCTTTTCTTAATCTCATAGGTCTTTTCCTCTCTTACAATTACCTTATATATTATGACAGAAAACGACAGGTTTTTCAAGGAAAACAATAAAATATATGTGCAAAAATATTTGCACTTGGTGTTAAAACATGGTAAGATATTAAAAAGAAAGGATATACGATGAAGAAGGAAGATTATAAGAAAATACTACAAGAGTTGATTGAAAATATAGATGAAGGCGTTTACATAGTAGATAAAAATGGAGTGGGTAAATTCTATAACAATGCTATGGCCTCTATGGAAAAAGTTAATATGGAAGATGTACTGGATAAAAAATTTCATGAAGCATTTCCGGAGTTTCATGTGGGCGACAGCACCATGTTCAAGGCTTTAATCAAGGGAGAATCCACTATTAAAGAGCAACAGACATATAAGAATTTTTATGGCAAGGAGATTACCACTGTCAACAGCACTATTCCAATAGTTGTAGATGGCGAGACCGTGGCAGCACTGGAGATAGCCAAGGATATAACTGACATAAGGAAAATGTCAGATACTTTGCTTGAATTACAAAAGGAGGCTATTCCGCCAGGGAGTTCAAAAATTGTAAGAAAAGATAATATAAAGAGATATTCTTTTGAAGATATATACGGCACCAATCCTGCTTTTTCTCAGGTGGTACAAAGAGCTAAAAAGGCGGCAGATAACGATGCCTCGGTATTTATATATGGAGAGACAGGAACAGGTAAAGAGTTATTTGCACAGAGCATACATTATGGAGGAAAAAGAAAAGAGAAACCTTTTTTGGCACAGAATTGTGCCGCAATTCCGGAATCTCTGCTTGAAGGAATCTTATTTGGAACATCTAAGGGTAGTTTTACAGGGGCAGTTGACAGAGAAGGTCTATTTGAACAGGCCAATGGTGGGACTTTGCTGCTGGACGAAATCAGTGCAATGCCATATGATTTGCAGAGCAAACTTCTTAGAGTTTTGCAGGAAGATTATATAAGACGTGTGGGAGGAACAAAGGATATTCCTGTAAATGTGAGGATTATTGCAACAGTCAATGAGCCTCCGGCAGAACTTATAGCGCAAGGTAAACTGAGAAAAGATTTATTTTATCGTATAAATGTTGTAAATTTATCCATACCTCCGCTTCGGGAGCGTAAAGATGATATTCCTCTGTTAGCTGAGAAATTCCTGGAAAAGCATAATAAACGTTTTGAAAAAGAAATTTGGATGGTTTCTGATGGGGCAGTTGAAAAATTAAAAGCTTACGATTACCCGGGCAATGTAAGAGAGCTGGAAAATATAATAGAGCAGGCTGTGTCTATGGCAGACAAAGAGCATGTTTTGACAGAGAAAAATCTGGCACTTTCGTCCATAAGCAGAAAAAGCCGCCAGCAAGATAAAACCCATGAAATCAATTTGCCCCTTGATAAATATTTAGAAGAGATAGAATTAAGGATTATAGAGGATGCACTTCTTGAATGCAGCGGTAATATTTCAAGGACGGCAGAAAAGCTGCAAATAAAGCGTCAAACATTGCAGCATAAATTAAAAAAATATAAAATAAATATATAGTTGTTTTAGTCCCCGGCATGACCGGGGATTTTTATGGTGATAAGAACGTGTGAAGCAAAAATATTTGCACTAAAATGCAAAAATATTTGCAGATATAGAAGAAGAAAAATTTTTTAAGAAAACATGAGTAAAAATTACATCAAAAGGAAAAAATTTAATTGTAAAAATATGCACAAAACGATGGATTTTTCCAATGATTTTGAATTTTATGCAAATAAAAACAAGCCAATAAGTATACAATGTTCAAAAGTCTATATGGCATAGAATTTGCTTTATATATATGCGATTACGGATTTAATTTAAATTTAATTAGAGAGAAGGAGAAACAGGGATGAAGAATGTAAAAGTAATTATTTGGGGTCTCGGCGCAATGGGCGGCGGAATTGCTAAGATGCTTACAAAGAAGCAAGGAGTAGATATCGTTGGAGCTATTGATATCGGCGCTAAGCTTGGAAAGAGTATGTATGAAGTTATCCCAGGTATTGAAAGAGGAGACAGGGAAGACGTTATCGTTGGAACTGCAGAAGATGTAATCAAAGAAGGCGTAGCAGATATCGTTGTAGTTTGTACAAACTCATTTACAAAAGATGTGTATGATAAACTTGTTTTCGTAATGGAAAGAGGAATGAACGCTATAACTTCAGCTGAAGAAATGGCTTATCCTCAGGCTCAGGAACCTGAACTTGCTAAACAGCTTGATGAAATCGCAAAGAAGAACGGCGTAACTGTACTGGGAACAGGTATTAACCCTGGTCTTATTATGGATTTACTTGTAATCCTCTGGACCGGTGCTTGTGAAACTGTTGATCATATCGTATCAAGAAGAGTTAACAGCTTATCCCCATTTGGTCCTGCAGTAATGGAAGAACAGGGAATAGGTGTTTCTGTTGAAGATTTCAATGCAAGAAAGGCAGACGGAACCATGGCAGGTCACGTTGGATTTGCTGAATCAGTTGGCATGATTTGTGATGCTCTGGGATGGAAGCTTGATAAATTTGAACAGGATATGGAACCAATCGTTACTGATGTTGACAGAAAATCTCCTTATGGATTTGCAGCAGCAGGAAGCGTAGCAGGTGTTGCAATGAAAGGCTGGGGAACTGTTGACGGAGAAGTTAAGATCGAAATGGATCATCCGCAGCAGATTGAACCTGAACAGGTTGGCGTTCACACAGGAGACTATGTAGAAATTAAAGGAAACCCTCCTGTAAATATGTCAAACAATCCTGAAATCGAAGGCGGAATCGGAACAATGGCTATGATCATGAATACAATTCCACATGTAATCAATGCAAGACCTGGTCTTAAGACTATGATAGACATTCCTGTTCCAAGAGCAATCATGGGAGATATGAGAGATCTTATCGAAGAAGATTGCAAATTAGTTAAATAATTATAAGTAGGAGATTAATAAAATGGCTAAAAAAGGTGATTGGGTACGCATTCATTCTATCGTTTTAAAAGCTGATGAAAGAACTGCGAAGCTCCCTGAAGATACACAGAAGTGTGATTTACAGATGTGGACTAAGGGATTTCTGCAGGAAGACGCAGAAATCGGAGATGTTGTAACTGTAAAGACAGCGTCAAATCGTCTTGAAAAAGGGACGCTGCTTGAAGTTGACCCATATTATACACATAGCTATGGCAAATTTGTTCCCGAAATCATACAGATTGATAAACAATTGAGGGAAATCATGTTCGGGGGTGACAAATAATGACATTGGCAAAAGATTATGATTCCGTAATGGGAAGATCCAACGATATCATGAAAGAAGCGCTTGGACTTGATTATAACGATTTTGAATCAGGTTCTGTTGCGTTTGATTATGAATCGTTGATGAAATCAACAGGATATACTTTAGATGAAGTGGCTAAGATACAAGCTAGAACAGCAGTTGGCAATACGCCTCTTATTGAGCTTAGAAACCTTTCAGCTCTTTCAAGAAAGTATGCAAAACCTGGTTATGGAGCAAGAATTTTTGCAAAAGATGAGGCGGCAAACGCTTCAGGAAGTTTTAAGGCAAGAAGAGCTGCTTGTGCAGTGGCACACGCTAAAAAGCTGGGATATAAGGGCGTAATGGCGGCAACTTCCGGTAATTACGGAGCAGCTGTTGCATCTCAGGCAGCAATGCAGGGGCTAGAATGTATAATAGTTCAGGAATGTTATGATTCTAAGGGAATAGGACAGCCTGAAATAATTGAAAAGGCAAGAAAATGTGAAGCTTATGGGGCAGAAGTAATTCAGCTTACAGTAGGTCCTGAACTTTTCTACACATTCCTTTCCGTATTGGAGGACACAGGATATTTTAACGCTTCTTTGTATTCTCCTTTTGGAATCGCAGGCGTAGAAACTTTAGGATATGAAATTGCAATGCAGTGCCGTGAAATGGTTGGCAAGGATCCTGACATGGTTGTTTGCACCAATGCAGGCGGCGGAATGCTGACAGGAACTGCAAGAGGACTTCTCAAAGCAGGATGTGTTAACACTCAAATGATAGCTGCTTCTATAGATTTGACAGGACTTCATATGGCTTCAGATAATCAGTTTAACAGAAAGTCATGTACTACAGGACATACAGGATTTGGTGTTCCTTATGCAACTGATCCTGACCATTCAGATGTTCCTCGTTCAGCAGCAAGACCTCTTCGCTATGCAGATCGTTATGTAACAGTTAAACAGGGCGAAGTAATGTACTTGACAGAGGCTTTGGCTAATCTTGAAGGAATTGAGAGAGGCCCTGCCGGAAATACTGCTTTAGCAGCAGCATTTTCACTGGCTCAGGAGCTTCCTGAAGATGCGATTATCGTAGTTAGTGAGACTGAGTACACAGGCGCAGGAAAACATATTCAGCCTCAGCTGGCTTTTGCAAGAGAGAACGGGATTGAAATTAAATTTGGAGATCCGTCGGCAGAAGATAAGCCTGGTGTAAATATTGTGCTTCCTAAAGATCCCAGATATATTAAATATCAAGAAGCGGATATTAATCATTTCAGAAAGTCTCTAATTAAAAAGTCCATCGTAAAATCCGGTGTTAAAGAGCTTACTGATGCAGATTATGAATTTTTAGCAGTTGAAACTAAAACTGATGTTGATTTTGTAAAAAAAGCAATTGAAGAATTAGGACTGTAAAATAATAAATAGGAGATTAAAGGATGAAAAGAGCAGATGATTTTGAAGTAAGAAGACAACATATTGCCAATCTTACAGATGAAGAACTTTATGCAAGATTCTGGGAATTAACAGACAAAGTTGTTGACCCGCTTCTTGAACTTGGAAGAAAGAACACAACACCGTCAGTTGAAAGATCAGTTCTTTTGAGAATGGGAGTATCTTCCCTTGACTGTATGCCAATCGTAAATCACGCTATGGATCACGGTTTGATGGGAAAAGGCTGCGGTCACTGTGTTTATAAACTTTCAAAAATGGAAGACATATCAATTAGAGACGCCAGCATCAAACTTGCTAAAGGTGAGGGCTGGGATAAACTCGTAGAAGCTTTCAAGGGAGGTAAGAAATAATGACAGAATTAAAAAGAAATGAAAAATTAGATATTGTCAATATTCTTAAAGACCTTGACAAATATGAACCTAGAAGAAGAGGATGGACTTGGAGAAAAAAGGCTGAAGATCAGCATATGGGACCTTTTGAATACCAAGAGATTTCTGAACCGTTAAAGCAAAGTGTTCCGCTTCCTCCGGCTAAGTTCATGGAAGACATAGATCCGCAGCCTATGCAGACTATTACTACTGAAATCGCCTCAGGAAGATTTGAAGATGATATCAGAAGAATGAGAATGGGTGCATGGCATGGTGCAGATCATTTGATGGTAATCAGACATATGGGTCAGTCCCACATAGATGGTTTGATGGAAGGTACCCCGCAAGGTATAGGCGGTGTTCCTATCACAAGAAAACAGCTAAGAGCACAGAGAAAAGCTATAGATATGATTGAAGACGAAGTTGGTCGTCCAATTAACTATCATTCATACGTATCCGGCGTTGCTGGTCCTGATGTAGCAGTTCTTTTTGCGGAAGAGGGTGTCAACGGAGCTCACCAGGATCCGCAGTATAATGTACTTTACAGAGATGTTAACTGTGTAAGATCTTTCGTAGATGCTTGTGAATCTAAAAAGATTATGGCATGGGCTGATATGCTTCAGATCGATGGAGCTCATAATGCTAATGCTACTGCAAGAGAAGCTTGGAAAGTAATGCCTGAGCTTATCGTTCAGCATGCTATTAACTCAAGATTTTCAGAAAAAGTAGGTATTAAGCCTGAAAACATTTCACTGTCAACAGTGCCTCCTACAGCAACTCCTGCTCCATGTGTATATATGGATTTACCTTATGCAGTTGCACTTAGAGACATTTGTGACAGATATAAAATGAGAGCTCAGATGAATACCAAGTATATTCAGTCATCTGCAAGAGAGGCTACAGTTACACACGTAATGAATATGCTTATCTCTAAATTGACAAGAGCTGATATTCAGTCAACAATTACACCTGATGAAGGAAGAAACGTTCCTTGGCACATCTATAACATGGAAGCTTGCGATACTGCAAAGCAAACTCTTATAGGATTAGACGGCTTGATGGATATGGTTGAACTGAAAAAAGACGGTCCGCTTAGAGAAATCGCAAGAGATCTTAAAGAAAGAGCACTTTTGTTCATGGAAGAAATCGTTGAAAACGGTGGATACTTCCAGGCTGTTCAGGACGGATTCTTTGTTGACTCTGCAAAATATCCTGAAAGAAACGGCGATGGTATCGCTCGTAAGATTGAGGGCGGTGTAGGTTACGGATTTATCTTTGAAAGAGATGAAGATTATATGGCTCCTGTAACTGCTCATTACGGATATAATAATGTAGAGCAGTATGGCGGAGACCCTGAGAATCCATCAGCTTTAATCGGCGGATGTACTTTTGAAGACAGAAGCAAGATCGTTTATATAGATGAGTTAGACGATATTGATAATGTAAATGTAAGACTTGACAAGGTTGCTAAATACAGAACAGGCGATGTAATTACTCCTGAAGTTGAGTGGTGTGGTGACAGAGTTGTTATGCTTACAATGATGCTGCCTATTAATAAGAGAGTTGCAGAAGCTGCGGCTGTTGAGCTTGGAAGAAAACTCGGCTTGGTTGATCCTGAAGTTATTTCTGCGGAAGTTATGCAGGATGCGGAAGGCACAAGAATTGAGCTCAAAGGAAGAGTTGACTTTGATATAGACTTGAATTCTCTTGAAATACCGCCTGAACCACATTATTTGTCAGACAAAGAGTTGTATGATGAATTTGAAGGGCATGAGCACATGAAGGTTGTATGCGGTACAGTCGGTGAAGATGAGCACTCTGTAGGCATGAGAGAAATCATCAACATTAAACACGGCGGTATAGAGAAGTGGGGTATCGAATGCGTATATCTGGGCACTTCTGTTCCTGTAGAAAAGATGGTAGATGCTTGTATAGAGGAAAATGCAGAAGCAATTCTTGCTTCCACTATTATTTCTCATGATAACGTTCACTACAAGAATATGAAGAGAATTCACGATCTTTGTGTAGAAAAAGGAATCAGAGATAAAGTTATCATCTGCGCAGGCGGAACACAGGTTATTCCTGAAGAAGCTGTTAAGACAGGTATCGATATGGGATTCGGAAGAAACTCACATGGTATCGACGTTGCTACTTTCTTAGCTGAAGAAAGACAGAGAAGAAGAGGCGAAAAATAAAAGCTTGCTTTTGAGGGCTGGGCTTCATAGCTCGGCCCTTTTTATAAGTGTGATGGAAATAAATGTAAAATAATGGTTGTAAAAATATGGGTTATGTTGTATGATTTTGATTGTGATTAAAAAAGTAGCAACATATATATCCATAATATGATGATTTTCACTGAATTTATTTATAATGTTGTACAGTTTTTAATTACTTTGATTTTTTGCCAACATTTTTTTAAAAAATGGTTGGCTATTTAAAAGATATTTGAGAGATTGGACAACAATGGTAAATTTTGAGGTGAAAAATGTATCAAAATAAAGAATTTTTTGAAGAAATGTTGGCTTTCTATGAAAAACAACTTCAAAAAGCCAACAAGGCTTTTGAAGCGTGTCCTAACGGAAGAATAGTTCAAGTAAAGAGAAATGGGAAACAAACATTTTTTCAGGTAGATAATGTAGATGGAAAAAGAGTAAGAAAAAGTATTAATAAAGATGTTTGCAAATTAAGCCTTTTAGTACAAAAAGAATATTTAAAAGAAGAATGTAAGATACTTGAGAATGATGTAATAGCTTTAAAAAATTTTTAGATAAATATGAAGAACCTTTCTATTATAACATCGTGAAAAAGCTTCCAGAAAGAATAGCTAATCTTCCGAAAGAATATTTATTTATGGCGTTTCAAAAATCAGATTGGCAAGCACAGCCATATAAACAGAGCACATACATGTCGGAGAAAAAAATACATACTACTTCACATGGTTTAAAAGTCAGATCAAAATCTGAGGTGCCCATAGCTGAAAGGTTATATGAACACGATATACCATTTAGATATGAACAAATTCTTACGATAAAAGGAACAGAGTTTGCTCCTGACTTTACAATAAGAACTGATGACGATAGAATAATATATTGGGAGCATTGTGGTCTTACAAATAATAAAAAATATATGAGCCATCACAAATGGAAGATGGACATATATGAAGAAGCGGGAATAGTGCCATGGAAGAATCTCATAGTAACATATGACAGTGAAAATGGAATGTTAGATCTTGGAATAATAGAGAGTGAAATCGTAAACAAGGTGAAAGCATGATTAGATTTGCAAAAGCAGAGGAGAAAAATCTATGGGTTAAATTAAATATTGATTTCATGAAGTTTGAAATTGCAAACAGTGATTTTTGGAATAATGTAGACGAGTCAAAACATGAGGAATTAGCAAAAACATTTGACGAGGCTATTAAAAACCCTTAGCACATAACTATCTTTATGATTGAACATCAAGGTGAAATTATAGGGTTTGCCAATTTAATGATGATTTTCAGCGTTTGGGCACAAGGAAAGGCGCTTATAATAGATGATCTTTATATAAAATCTGATTACCAAGGCAAAGGTTTTGGCAGGCAGGTCATGAAGGAGTTGGAAAATTACGCACGCGAAAGAGAATATAAAAGGATTCAATTCCAGTATGAAGAAACTAATCCGGGAGCAAAAGCTTTTTATGAAAAGCTGGGATATGAGTCTGAAAAAATGGATTTCTATGTGCGATATATATAAACATAAAGAAGGAGCAGCAAAATGGAAAAAAATAAGTGGGAACAGGAAGTAGAGCAAGTAATAAACGGATACCTTAATAGGAATGACGGATGTTTTGATGCAGAGATGCATGCAAAATTGGTAGATTATAATTATGATGAAGAAACGATAAGCATAGAATTTGAAACATTAAAGTGGCAGATAAATGAAAGAGGAGGAATCCATGGGGGAGCTATTGCAGGCATGTTCGATACTGCATTTGGCGTTGTTGCAAACTTCGTTGCAGGTAAGAATGAAGCTGCAACAGCAGATATGAATATTTCATTTATCAGACCGGTAGAATATGGAGAGCATGTAATAATTAAGGTATTTATAGTTAAAAAGGGAAGAACCATAATAAGACTTCGTGCAGAAATGTTTTGCAGGGAAACAGGCAAACTTGCAGCATCAGGTTCAGGTTCATGGATACCGCTTTAAAAGAGTAATTTGAGAGGTGAAACAGGAGGAATAAAATATGAAAGTAGATGTGTTAGTGGCAGAAATAGGTTCAACTACCACAGTAGTCAATGCATTTAAAGACCTTGACAGTGATAATCCTGTATTTTGGGCACAAGGACAGGCACCTACGTCTGTACTTGACGGTGATGTCAGAATCGGACTACAAGGGGCTATAGATGATTTATGCCGCAAAATGGATATTGACGATTTAGAGTATGATGAGATGCTTGCGACCTCATCTGCTGCAGGCGGACTTAAAATGACCGTACACGGACTTGTTTATGATATGACGGCAAAGGCAGCAAAGGAAGCCGCCCTTGGAGCAGGCGGAATCATACATGATATAACAGTTGGAAAACTCAGAAGAACAGATCTTGCCAGGATTAAAGAGATAAATCCTAATCTCATTCTTATAGCCGGCGGTGTGGATTATGGAGAGAGAGACACTGCTGTCTATAATGCGGAGATGATACGAACATTAGGACTTAAGACACCGGTAGTATATGCCGGAAATATAGAAAATCAGGATGAAATGAAACTGATTTTTGATGAAGAAAGCGGACAATATCTTTATTTAGTCGATAATGTATATCCTAAGATAGATACGCTTAACGTTGAGCCTTGCAGAAAGGTTATTCAAGACGCTTTTGAGGATCATATAACTCATGCTCCGGGAATGGAACATGTAAGAGATATGGTAAATGGTCCGATTATTCCTACACCGGGAGCAGTTATGGAATGTACAAAGCTTTTATATGACTGCATAGGTGATTGCATGGTAATAGATGTTGGTGGAGCTACCACCGACGTTCACGCAGTTACGGAGGATTCGGATGCAGTTGCAAGGATTTTGACGGCACCGGAGCCGAAGGCAAAAAGAACTGTAGAAGGTGATCTGGGCGTTTACGTTAACCGAATGAAAGTAATCGAATCCATAGGAGAAGAAAAGTTAAGACAGGAATGCAGCGAAAAGCTTGGCATAGACCTTGACAAGACTCTTGAAACTTATGTTGCAATACCTAAGACAGAAGATGAGTTTAAATTAGTAGAAAGACTGACAAAAGAAGCGACGCTTAGAGCTGTAGAAAGACATGCAGGACAAATAAGATATGTTTATGGCCCTTCCGGAAGACAAACTCTTGCAGAGGGCAAAGACTTAACTCAAGTAAAGTATATTGTAGGAACAGGAGGAGCTTTAACAAGGCTGCCGCATAGAGTGGAGATTATGGAGCTGATTCCAAAAGATAATGAAACAGGAATGAAGCTCTATCCTAGTGACGCAGTTAAGATCCTTGTTGATAATGACTATATAATGGCATCCCTCGGAGTCTTATCCAAAACTCATAGAGAAGGGGCTATTAAGCTTCTTGCAAAAAGTTTAGGAATAGATTTACAGGAGCAAGAGCATAAAACAAATAAAGCTCAGTTTATAGAAGAATTGCAGAGGATAAGTGCTGCCAGAACAGCAAAAGAGGAAGAACATGCACGTCATATCGAGGAGATGGAGAAGCTTGGATATGACATGAGTGAGTATAAAAATCCTGAAAAAATCGGCGGGGCAACAGCAGAAGAAGTAGCCCAGGCTAAAAAAGAAGCTTTAATGTCAGATCGTTCTATTAAAAAGGGCGCAGATCTTATTGAAAATTCTCAAACTGAATCGGAGATCAATCCTCATGTTATGAGAGCATGTGGTGAAGTAGACGGTAAGCCTAACTGCAATGGCGATTGCAAACATTGTATGAGAAAACATTGTCCCTATAGACAGGAATAAGTTAATAATGAGGAGGAAATTTATGTATCCCAGATTGTTAGTAGATATTAAAAAATTGAAAAGTAATTTAGACGCTGTTGCAGATATTGCCAAGGAAAAGGGCGGATGTTCTCTTATGATTGTTACAAAGGGACTTTGTGCAGATAAAGAGATGATTAATATGGTTGCAAGTCACCCGTCAGTAGATTTTGTTGCAGATTCAAGGGTTAAAAATATTAAGGCCTTTGCAGATGAAGTGAGAAGACAGAATAAGAAGACCGTACTCCTTAGAATTCCTATGCATGACGAGGTCCAAGATGTGGTTAAGTATGTTGACTTAAGTTTTAATTCGGAACTTTCCACAATAAAGTTGCTTAATGAAGAGGCTAAAAAACTGGGCATTTGTCATAATATCTTGTTGATGATTGACCTTGGTGATTTGAGAGAAGGTATTTTTTATCAAGATGAGGATGTTATATTTGATACCGTGGAGCAAATATTGTCAATGTCAAATATCAATCTTTATGGGATAGGAGTTAATCTCACTTGCTATGGTGCAATTATACCTAAAAATGAAAACCTTTCTTTGCTTACAGATATGGCAAAAAAAATAGAAGAAAAATTCGATGTGAAGCTGCAAATGGTCTCAGGAGGAAATTCCAGTTCTATTTATTTAGCAGAAAAAGGCGAGCTGCCGGAAGGTATCAATAATTTGAGGTTAGGTGAGGCGTTTCTCTTAGGAAATGACACCGCTTACGAAACTAAGTTAAAAGGAACTACGGGAGATGCACTTATTTTAGAAGCACAGATTGTCGAATTAAAAGAAAAACCTTCTCTTCCGATAGGGGAAGTGGGAGTAGATGCTTTTGGGCAAAAGCCTTACTATGAAGACAGAGGAATAATCAAGAGAGCTATTATTGCAATCGGCAAACAGGATACAGACCTTGGCAGCATGACTCCTATTGATGAAAAGATAGATATTTTAGGAGGAAGCTCTGATCATATAATTTTGGATGTTACTAAGTCTGATAAGGATTATAAAGTGGGAGATGTGGTCAGATTTACTCTTGGATATGGCGGTATGCTTAAGGCAGCTACAAGCGCTTATGTGGAGAGAGATTATATAAAATAATTTCAATTATAAAATTTTAATAATTAAAAAAGTCCTGTGATTATTTTAAATCACAGGACTTCGTTTATAAATTTTAAATTTACATCGAACTTAAAACTTCTCAAAGTCTTCTGCACCATGTTTGCACAGCGGACATATAAAGTCAGCAGGGAGTTCATCTCCTTCATATACGTATCCACAAATTTTACATACGTATCCGTGTTTTTCCTCTTCTATTTTAGGTTGTGGCTTTGGCTTGATGTGTGCAAAGTAATAAGCATAAGTTACAGATGGTTCTTCTCTCAATACTTCTGCCTCAGTGAGCTCAGCAACAAATAAAGTGTGAGTTCCGTAGTCGTGAGATTCTATAACCTTTGCAGACATAAAGGCATTAGTTCCCAAAGTAACATATAAAAGACCGTTGGCGCTGCGGGCAACATTTTCTTCAAAATTCTCGAATTTATTTGTATCTTTGCCGCTGGCAAATCCGAAACGCTTAAATGTATCAAAAGATGCGTCTTCTGCTAATACGGAGATGTTGAATACACCTGTATTGAGAATCATATCATGAGTGTAATTTGATTTGTTTACGGCAATATTAATCCTATTTGGCGAGCTGGTAAGCTGAGCGGCAGTATTTATTATACAGCCGTTATTTTTTCCGTCAGCTTGTGCGGTTAATACAAACAAGCCGTAAGAGAATTTTTGAATTGCTTTTGCATCGATTTCAGCTTTAGCCTGGGCGTTTTCGTCAACAACTGGTTTTTCGAAACGAGGAATTGTTGCAGAAATTGCGGATACAAGAGAATCTATCTGTTCACTCTGCTCAGGTTTTAATGATGATTTAAGCGTAACAGATTCGTCCAATATGGTCATATTGCTGCACTTTGAAATGATTTCTCTCATTAACTTGCCGCTGGTAGGAGCCCATGAACCATTTTCTACAAAAGCAACGGTTCTGTTTTGGATGTTATGCGCTGCCAAATCGTGAAGAAGTTCTTCCATGGATACAAAAATTCCTGCATTATAAGTTGTTGATGCAAACAGCAAGTGACTCCATTTAAATGCTGCTGCAATTATCTCGGAAGCAGGGGTAACTGATACATCATACATTACAGTATTGATACCCATGTCTCTCAGACGTGAAGAGATGATTTCGGCTGTATTTTCTGTGTTTCCGTAAACTGACGCATATGCGATCATTACACCGGTTTCTTCAGGAGTGTATGTACTCCATTTTACATATTTATCAAAGAAGTCTTCAAGATTGCGTCTCCATACAAATCCATGAAGAGGGCAAATCATTTTGAGATCAATATTGTGAACTTTTTTAAGTAAAGATTGTACTTGATTTCCGTATTTGCCTACAATATTGCAGTAATAGCGGCGAGCCTCGCTCATGTAATCATTATTGAAGTCTACTTCATCGGCAAAGATAGCACCGTTAAGCGCACCAAAGGTTCCGAATGCATCAGCAGAGAATAAAGTTCCTGTGGTCTCATCATAAGTCATCATAACCTCAGGCCAGTGAATCATAGGTGCCATTAAAAATTTTAGAACGTGATTGCCTGTGTTTAGAGTAGAGCCTTCTTTTACTATAAACGCTTTATTCTTTAAATCTTTATTAAAGAATTGAGAAATCATAGAAAGAATTTTTTCATTGCAGACTATTTTAACATCAGGATATCTTAATAACAGTTCCATAAGAGTTGCAGAATGATCCGGCTCCATATGCTGAACAACAACAAAATCTAAATTTTTACCATTTAGAGCATGTTCAATATTTTGGAAAAATACGGAGCTCACTGCTTTATCTACAGTGTCAAATAGGATTGTAGTGTCATCAAGCAGGAGATAAGAGTTATATGAAACGCCTGCCGGAACGGAGTATACTCCCTCAAACATAGCAAGGCGGCGGTCATTTGCACCTACCCAAACTAAATCTTTTGATATATTTTTCGTACAGTACATCGTAATGAGTCCTCCTTAATTAGATTATATATGGTTATTATACCCATTTTAACATAGTAATTAACACTTCTACCACTTATTATAAACCTTTTCTGCGAAACCGAGAAAATCTTTTACTTCTATTACTGTTCCATCGTCCAGAATTACTTTTCCGCTGAATTTACCAAAGACCTGATGCTGATCAGAACAGATAAGTTTTACATCTGTACAGGCGGCTCTGTCGATTATAGGAATAAAATCCATTTCAAAACGGCCATCGTCACTGGTAAATGTCCACGGACTCATATAATCCTCTTTACCGCCTTTCAGCGGAATGTTAAAAGTAACTTGGCTTAGTTTATGTGCTTTGTTATTATAAAAAACCATGTTTTCAGTAGCGGCAGATGTGTCTCCGAAGCCGTATCCTATGTTCCATCCAAAAGGGATACCTTCTATTTGACCTGAAGCGCTTCCCCAGTACCATGTATTTTTATAAGTCCAAACGCCGCGTCCCCAGTCAAGGACGCCAAAAGATTTTCCCTTAGGGAATTCATATGTTGTATCATCGAATTCTATTTTGCCTGTAGCAGGCATGCAGTTAATCTTCTGATTATAATAAAACGCCTTCTCCTTTTTTGCAAAAGGTGTTGCGATTACCATAGATTCGGTATCGGGACACTCAAGTTTAATTTGTCCTCTTATGGGCTTTCCGTTCAGAAAATTATCCATTCTAAAGGTGAGCAATCTGGTACTGTCATTGTTCTTAAATTCTATCTCATATTTTTTGTTGCCGCTTTTTATATCACCTTGGGTTGACGTAGGCGGCAGACCTCGTTTTCCCATGGTAAAAGCCGCCATAGGGCTGTTTGTATGCTGCCAAGGGGTTCTAAAGTCAAGCAGAGAAATGCTGTCAAGACCCATATATGAGTTGTCGGCAATTGTAAGAGCCACAGCAAAATCATCACATGTTACCAAATAGTAATCCCATTCTTTTATTCTGAGCTTGTTTGCTTTTATGGAACCTCTGTCATAATCAAGCAGAAGGTGCTTTGCATATCCTGCCTCTGTCAAATGGCCTTTATTGTCTAAAAGGGCGTGCTTTTTAGTAATTTGATGCTGCAGCATGGTTTACCTCCTAAAATTACTGTGAAGATTGGAATTATTTGATTTTAGAATAACAAATGACGTAAGGTTTTGCAAGAGAATGAAGATAGTATAGCAGAAAATGAAAAGCCACCTCATAAAAACGAGGTGGCATAATTCTTATTGGGTAAGAGGGAATTACCCATTTAGAAAAGATGACATGCCACAAAATGTTCGTTGCCTCTGTTTACCAGATCAGGCACGCCTGCACGACATTCTTCCGTAGCGTAAGGACAACGCGCTGCAAAGTGGCAGTCGGGTTTCATATTAATTGGTGAAGAAATTTCTCCTTTAAGAGGAATCTGTTCAACTACTGCATCAACATCCGGAATTGGAATTGCTGAAAGCAAAGCTTTTGTGTATGGATGTACAGGATTGTTGAAAAGTTCTTTGGCAGGGGCTTTTTCAACGATTTGTCCCAGATACATTACTGCAATATCATCAGAAAAATGATTTACTACAGAAAGATCATGGGTAATGAATAGGTAAGCGATACCAAATTCGTTTTGTAATTCTTTAAGCAGATTCAGAACCTGCGCTTGTATTGATACATCCAGTGCTGATACCGGCTCGTCACACACGATGAACTTAGGATCAAGAGCGAGAGCTCTTGCTATGCCAATACGCTGGCGACGACCCCCGTCAAGTTCGTGTGGATAAACATTTGTAAGACGAGATGCCAATCCTACAGTTTCCATTAGTTTGGAAACATGAGACGCTTGCTCTGCTTTAGATTTATGTATCTTATACCATTTTAAGGGTTCTGCGATAAGTTCGGCAACCGTCTTTCTTGGGTTAAGCGATGAAAAGGGGTCTTGGAATATCATCTGCATATCCATACGCATTTGGTGCATTTCTCTGCTTTTCATCTTAGCAACATCTTTTCCGTTAAAAAGGACTTCTCCGGAAGTAGGCTCGGTAAGTCTGAGGATAGCTCTTCCTGTTGTGGATTTACCGCAGCCGGATTCACCTACAAGACCAAGTGTTTTTCCTGCATCAAGTGTAAAAGAAATATCATCCACAGCTTGAAGAGTTCCTTTGTTTGTTTTGAAATATTTTTTAAGATGGTTGACTTCAAGTAAATGTTCACTCATATGGTCACCTCCTATAATTTGAACTCAGGGTCTTCATAACGCCAGCAGGCAACATAGTGTGTGTCACCAAAATAAGTTTTTGACGGAACTCCCTGGTTACATTTTTCTGTAGCATACTTACAGCGCGGTGCAAAAGCACATCCCTCCGGAAGCTCCATAGGGTCAAGCATCTGTCCCGGGATAGGCTGTAACATTTCGCGGTTGTCGTTAATCTTAGGAAGAGAATCGAACAACCCTTGGGTATATGGATGTTTAGTATCTTTAAATACTTCACGAAGCTGACCATATTCTATGATTCTTCCTGCATAAATTACAGCAACTTCATCACACATCTGAGCGATAATTCCAAGGTCATGGGTAATCATAATCATGGACATGTCGTATTGTGCTTTAAGTTCTTTCATTTTGCGGAGAACTTGAGCCTGAATCGTTACATCAAGAGCTGTTGTAGGTTCGTCTGCAATCATCAGCTTAGGGCTGCATGCTAAGGCAATAGCAATTATTACACGCTGTTTCATACCGCCGGAGAACTGATGAGGATATTCTTTTGCTCTTTCAGGAGGAATACCTACTGTTGCAAGCATTTCTTCTGCTTTTGCGTTTGATTCTGCCTTGTTTAATCCCTCATGAATTCTCAGAGTTTCCGCAATCTGGTCACCTACTGTCATAACGGGATTGAGGGCCGTCATAGGATCTTGGAAAATCATTGAAACCTCATGACCTCTAATTGTATCCATTTCACCCTCTGTAAGTGAAAAAATGTCTGTACCATCCAGAATTATATTGCCGCTCTTGATAACTCCCGGCGGATTTGGAACAAGGCGAAGAATGGAAAGTGCAGCAGTGGTTTTGCCGGCTCCTGTTTCGCCTACTAAACCGAGAGTTCTGCCTTTTCTTACTACAAAATCCAGATCATTGACAGCTTTAGCAGTGCCTTCGTCTGTTTCATAATATACGGTTAAATTCTCTACACGTAAAATTTCATCATCATATTTTTTTTCCATCTTCCTGCCTCCTATCTCTTAAGTCTTGGATCAAGTGAGTCACGAAGACCATCACCCAGCATGTTGAATGCCAGTATAACAATCATGATACAAAGTCCAGGGAATAAGGTCAGATACGGATTATCCAGCAAGTATGCACGTCCGCCTGCAAGCATAGCGCCCCATTCAGGATCCGGAGGGAGAACTCCAAGTCCTAGGAAGCTGAGAGCGGAAGCGGTTAATATACCTTCTGCAATCTTAACGCTGAACTGAACGATTATAACTGCAATACAGTTTGGAATTATATGATGGAATATAATTTGCCAGTTCTTTGCTCCAAGGGCTTTGGCTGCTTCTACGTATTCCTGTCCTTTGACAGTTAAAACCGCACCGCGGATTATACGCGATTGCCCCGCAAATCCGCCTATTGCTATTGCCAGCATTAAAGTAAATACGCTTGCACCAAAGGCTGCGGTTATCGTTAATGCGAGCAAGAAACTTGGAACACCGTCAAAAATATCGCATATTCTCATAATTACAGTTTCAATTTTTCCTCCATAGTATCCTGCTATGGAGCCTAAGACTATTCCCGCGGCTATAGAGCAGGTGACGGCCATTACACCGATTGCAAGTGACATTCTGGAGGCGTATATCAAGCGGGCAAGAATATCTCGTCCGGCTTCATCTGTACCAAGAGGATGTTCACCGCCAGGCAGCTGAAGTCTGTTAGGAACATCTACTTTGATTACTTCTTCGTCATAATCCACAAGTAAAGGTGCGAAAACTGCTATGAATACAAATATAATTGTAATCGCCATGCCTATAAGTGCATTTCTATTTCTTTTGAATCTGTTCCATATATCTCTTTTTTTACTTATATTCTTACGACCATTAGTAGTTGTACTAACGCCTTTTTTATTCTTTTTCATTATTTTTTTCCACCCCCTGACAGACGAATTCTAGGGTCGATTACCGAATATAGAATATCCATAATCGCGTTGCAAATACTTATCATAATTGCAGTCATAATCAGACAACCGATAGCAAGCGGTCTGTCCTGAGAGTTAATAGCATCTATTGTTAATCTTCCTATACCGGGCCAAGAGAATACAACCTCACTTGTTGCTGCACCTGCCAGGCAATAACCAAAATTCATACATACTACTGTTACAATTGGAATGAGTGCGTTTCTAAGAGCATGTTTAGTAATAACTTTTCTGCTGCTTACGCCCTTTGCTCTTGCTGTCCTTATATAATCTTGACGTACTGTTTCAAGCATTGAAGAACGAGTCATTCTTGTAATCGTTGCTGTCATTCCGGTTCCAATTGTAATTGCCGGTAAAATAACAGCTCCGGGTGCCGTGGCACCACCTGATGGTAAAAGTCCGAGATTAAGTGAAAACACCATAATTAACATAAGTCCGAGCCAGAAATTAGGTATAGATAAGCCTGCTAAAGCTGCTACCATACCCACATTATCTATCAATGAATATTGTTTT
Organism: uncultured Peptostreptococcaceae bacterium; assembly: GCA_910588185.1. Classification (GTDB taxonomy): domain Bacteria; phylum Bacillota; class Clostridia; order Peptostreptococcales; family Anaerovoracaceae; genus Fimisoma. The sequence continues at coordinate 212,721 of CAJUQR010000001.1, read as the reverse complement.
ACGGCAGAAATAATTCCTATAGGAATGGATATAAGCAAAGCTATAACCATAGACCATAATGTAAGCTTGAATGTTGCCGGAAAACGCAAAAAATATTCTTCTAAAACCGATTTACCGGTCAAATAGGATTCACCTAAATCTCCATGAATCAAATCCCACATATAACGTCCATATTGTACGATTTCAGGGTCATTTAAACCTAATTCTTCTCTTAAATATTCAATAGCCTCAGGTTCTGCATCTGCACCCAGAATTGCAGTGGCAGGATCGCCGGGTGCCAGCGCCATGATAAAAAATACCAGCGCAGATGTTCCTATTATTACCGGGATTAGAAGTAAAAGACGCTTTACTATGTATTTAAGCATGTTTACTGCCCCTTTCATTAGATTGCCCGATGAGACGAGACGAGCCAAGCCTCACCGGGCATTTTATCTAAATATTCAAGATGTGTGAATTTTATTTTTAATAATAAATTCCACTAAAGTCAATACCGCTGGTTGAAAGTAAATCAACACCTTTTAAATCTTTCTGTACTACTGCGAAAACAGTACTTGTGTAAAGTGGAAGTACTACAGCTTCATCGTGAATCTTTTCCTGAATCTTTGCATATATAGCATCACGAGCTTCTCCCATTGCTACATATGACTCGTTAAGCATTTTATCCATGTCAGCATCTTTGTATCCGACAGCATTTCTTCCTTGTTCAATATTGTTGGAATGCATAATCTTTACATAGAAATCTGCATTGGAAGAACTGCGATAACCGATGAACATTTGAGCTTTATTTGTGTTCTGATAATCATTAAATGCAGTTGCATCCATTGGTTTAAGAGTTACTTTGATTCCTATTTCCTTTAAATTGGACTGAACAACTTGTGTTGCTAGATCGTGTTTACCTGCAACAGATGCAAGTTCAATTTCAAAGCCATCTGGATAACCGGCTTGAGCAAGTAATTCTTTAGCTTTTTCTATGTTAAGTTCATATCCTTTTATAGATGCGTTGTGTCCGCTTATTGATGAAGGTACCATAGTATTGGCTACAGAACCATGTCCTTCAAGCTGTGCTTCAATCATAGCGTCTTTATCAAGAGCATATGCGATTGCCTGACGAACGAGTTTGTTGTCAAGTGGCTTGCAGTTAACATTGAGACCTATGTAGTTTACTTGAGTGGATTCCTTAGATAAAACAGTAAGATTGTCATCTGAACTTGCCTGTTTAACATTTGCAGCAGGAATCGGAGCGGCATCTACGTCTCCTGACTGAACAGAAACTAAACGTGTATTAGCTTCAGGCATAGTAACAAATTTAATTGTTTTTACCTTAGGTGCTTCTCCCCAATAATCTGGGTTTGCTTCAATAGTAAGATGGTCTCCGGTAACCCATTCTTTAATTTTATATGCACCGGTACCCACTACGTTCTGTGCAACATCATCTCCACAGTCTTTCTTGATTATACATGCATCACCATTCCACTGTTTATCCATCAACAATGAGTTTGGTTCGAGCATATGGAATTCGATAGTATATGGATCTATAATTGTTGCATGGCTAACGCTTGGATATATACCACAGCCGGTTTCTATACCTCTTTCAACAGTATATTTTACGTCTTCAGCAGTAAAGTCACTGCCATCATGCCATTTTACATCTTTTCTTAAGTGGAAAGTGTATACCATGCCGTCATCTGAGATATCCCATGATTCAGCGAGTTCAGGTTCAAATTCGCCGGTTTCTTCATTGAATCCAATTAAACGATCATAAACAGTCCAGTAAATGTAGTAACATGAACTGTTCCAGTTTTTCATTGGGTCAAGAGCTTTTAAATCAGTATCTGTTGCAATAACAACTTCGTCTTTTCCAGTTGCTTCTGAGTTGTCTTTGCCGCCGCATCCAGCAAGCAGACCAAAGCAAAGAATAAAGCAAAGTAATAAGGTACAAACCTTTAACCAATTTTTTTTCATTTTTTTCTCCTTTTCTTTTAATTCTTTGAGTCTGTAAATTTTTGAAATAGCGTATGTTAATTTATATATTCAGCAACTTACATGCCAAGAGAAGTTCAGTTTCAACAAATAATTTAAAAAGGTTAAACTGTTGAAATTTAGCTGTTTAACTCTTCACAGCAAAAACAGCGTCCATAAAGACGCTGTTCACTTTTCTTCATGCTATGCACACAAACTGCGCATTTTTTGCAGATATAGAGTGCAAAATTAGCATTTTATTAACTGTGAAATTGTAATTTGTATTATTATAGATCATATTCCTGAATTTTATAGAACAGACTTCTGTCGCTGATTCCAAGTTCTTTTGCCGCTGCACGCTTACTTTGAGGATTGGATATAAGGGCATTTTCTATCATAAGTTTTTCCACATCTTTGATAGTCATTCCCGAGAGATATTGTTTTACTGCTTCTGCCGCAGTGATTTCTTCTCTGAATGCAGCACCCATTCCATGTTCTGAATTTTGATAAGAGTGAAAGTGCTTTGAATCTAGAACTTCGGAAGGGAAGTCTTTAACATCAATTTTACTATCAGTACAGACGATGCATGCGTACTCGAGGATATTGATAAGTTCCCGTACATTACCCGGATAATTATATTCGAGTAAGAAACGTTCTGCTTCAGTAGTTAGCGTAACACAAGGACGCTTCATTTTTTCGCAAAGACGCAGCAAAATAGTTTCGCAAAGGTCAGGAATATCTTGCTTACGCTCTTTTAGAGTAGGTACGTGGATGTTTACAATATGGAGCCTGTAATAGAGGTCCTGTCTAAAAGTGCCTTCTTCCACCATGGCTTTAAGATTACGGTTTGTGGCACATATCACACGAACGTCAATCTTTTTATACTTAACACCTCCGATAGGCATCATTTCTTTTTCCTGAAGAACTCTTAAAAGTTTGCCCTGAAGTGCCATAGGCATATCGCCTATTTCATCAAGGAATAAAGTTCCGTGGTCTGCCAACTCAAGTTTACCTTTTTTATCAACAACAGCACCTGTAAAAGAACCTTTGGCGTGACCAAAAAATTCTTCTTCAAGCAATCCTTCCGGAATGGCTGCGCAGTTTATTGATACAAAGTTTTCATTCTTTCGAGCGCCGTTATTGTGAATTGCACGAGCAACCAGCTCTTTGCCTGTTCCGCTTTCACCTGTGATAATTACGCTTGTATCAAGATCTTTGACCTTTTCAATGAGCCAGTATATTTTCTGCATCGGCTCGCTCTTACCGATTATTTCACCGTAATAAGTTCTCTGTTCAAGTTCTTTAAGAGCGGCGCTTAAGGTTTCTACTCTGCGTGAAAGATTTTGCAATTCCAGCGCTTGGCTGATGTAGTGCTGCAATTCGTCCAAGTCAAGCGGTTTACTCAAATAGTGAAAAGCTCCTTGCTTGATCGCTTCTACAGATGTTTTAATATCCCCATAAGCAGTCATCATGATGACTGCAATTTCTGCATTTTTTTCTTTGATGTCTTTAAGTACAGTAAGACCGCTTTCTTCACCTAGCAGAAGATCTAAAATTACAAGACTGATTTTTTCTTTTTCAAGGATTTCATAGGCGTTTTTAGAAGACTGCGCTGTAAAAACTTCGTATTCATCCTCAAGAGCCAAGGTTAAGAAAGTACAAATGCTTTTTTCATCATCAATTATTAAAATTTTCTTTTTCATTTTTATTTCCTTTTCGCTAACTTGATAGCTGGCAATTTAATTTCAACACATGTAAACTCTTTTTTTACACTGGTTATGTTAAGAGTTCCGCCTGCTTCTTCAATGTATTGTTTAACCAAAGCCAGGCCAATACCTGTACCTGCCGGCTTTGTGGTATAAAACGGCGTCATGCAGCGTTCCAGCTCTTCTGGTGTCATTCCTACGCCGTCATCACTGACTTTTATTAAAATATTATCATTTTCAGCAAAAGCCTCGATTTTAATATTGTGTGCTGATTTGTATTCTGTATTTCTGTTTTTAGTTGCTTCAATACTGTTAATCATAAGATTGAGCAATGTTTGTTTGATTTTGTCTTTATCACCAAGGAAATACAAAGATTTCTTATCTTGTATTTTCATAGTAATGTGTGTATTTTTAGCAGTTACCTTTACCAGCTCATAAGCTGACTCTATAACTTCTGCCAAATTTACTTCCTCAATTTTGCTTACACTAGGACGCGCATAGTCAAGCAGGCTGTCTATAAGACGTGTTATACGATCAATTTCCTGAGGCACGTAAGCCGAAAAGGCTTCTCTGAATTTTTTGCTGTCACCTTTCTTTTCCATCATTGATGCAGAGGCATTGATTGTGGTAAGAGGATTCTTGATTTCATGGGCGATACCGGCAATAAGATTATTGAGTGTTTCATTCTTTTCCTTTTCAAAGGCTGCCTCTCGTTCACGTTCCTCAGAAGTTATATTTTCCACTGTTAAAAGCGCACCTGGTTGATTATCATAAGAGGTCACTTTTTTAATGTTGTAACGGTATTTTTCATTTTCTGATTTACCGTAATTTTTGTAATAGTTAATGGTTCCTGTTTTTGATTCCCACTCGCTGTCAAAGATGTTTTCGCTTACTTCGTCGATGATTTCTCTGAAAATTTTCATGTTCTTAAGGGAAGCATCGGTGTTATATTCTTTGATTTCTGCCATACTCATAGCATTTCGATTCATATATTCAATAATGTGATTTCGACCGATGAGAACCATGGCTGCTGGTGAAGATTCTATAATAGAATAACGCAGCCGGTTTTCTTCTTCTATCTGAGCTGTTCTGCGTTTATAGTTTACGATAACGTATATGGCAATCATTGAAAGACCGCTGAATATGACGATAATTGCAATTCTGAACAGTTGACGATAGTCAATGGTATAAAGTTCAAACCATTTATTGTATAAAGAATCGTAGAGGTCGGAAGTTCTCATATCAGATAGAATCTCATCAATATTATGCTGGAGATATTTATCGCCGTTTCTTAATGCAATAGTAAACTCTGCAGAGGATAAGTAATTGTTGATGATAATATAATCATCATTTTTATCTTCTTCTGTTAAATACCATGATATACATTCTCTTACTCCGACAAGCATGTCTGCTCTTCCGCTTAACAGGAGTTCTATGCCGTGTTCTTGATTGCTTGTGAGGATTGTGGTTCCGTTACCTATGTTATTTAAATATTTGTATTCAATTATTCCGAATTCTGCAGCTGTATATCCCTTTGCTTTAGGATTATTTTTGTAACGTTCTGCATTTTTTTCATTTGCAACAAGACATAAATTTGTCGTTGAAAGGGGACTCGAATATAATGCATTATATCCACTTGAAGAATTCCTCGCAACTCCAAGTACAATATCTACATCTCCTTTTTCTAAACAATCTATTGCTTCTGCAGTTGTATTAAAAGGTACATATTCCAAGTTTAAATCAATGTTTTCGGCAATTTCCTCTAACAGATCAATATGAAATCCTTTTGGAATATCATTATCGTTTATGTATTGATAGGGGGGCATATATGCACAGAATCCTACGCGTACGTTAGTTGTCAGTGCATGTGCAGATTCAGGATAACTTTCTTTCGTTATTAATATTATCATTATAATCATTAACAAAAGTCTAAAAAAGCGTTTAAACATATATACCTCCTTTCGTATTTAACTTTTCGCTTACTCGTAAAAGTTCTATAAAACCCCATGTGGTGCTTGATTGTGACAACATGGGGTCTTGTAAATTTTTCAGTTTATAATTTTAAAAAGTTATTCCCTTTCTGCCATAACTTTCTTTATAACATCCCAATATATTTTAACTTCATCGATAAATAAGTGCTCCTTGGTTGTATGTGCTCCGGTTGAAGTTGGTGCATAGCCGGCTGCATCCATATCAGGTATTCGGATTACAATTTCTCCGATTTCAACACAGCCATGAGTTTTTTGAACTGCTATATCTTTATTGTACAGTTCTTTATATGCTTTGCTGAATTTTGGAACAAAATTTGAATTTTCGTTTGCCGGCCAGCCTGAATAGCGGTCAATCTCTTCAAGTTCCATATCCAGCATTTTTGCTGTGAAAACATACTTTTCAAACATTAACTCTTGGTCTGCATTGCTTGATGAACGTGTAGAATAACGTAGGGAAAATTCTCCTGATTGATTAAATAAAGCTTCATGTATTCCGCCTGATGAAATTACTGTTGCAAAATTTACAGTATCATTTCTGTGTTGTCCTGTGCGGAGCATGCTGAGTATTCTTCCTATTTTTTCTGTTTCACAAGGTGCAAGAGATTTTGTAATTTCGCTTTCGTCTGATTTTTTTATTGACATAGATAAATTTGGATCATATGTATTATAAATTAATTTAATAAGCTCAAAACGCTTTTCTAATGCTTGCTTTACAGCGTCTTCTTTATCAGCAGAAACAGCAATTATGGCTTTCACTTCTGTGCACACTGCTTTTCCTGCGCTTTCCATAAAACATAATTCTGCTTCGTTTCCTGATTTAAAGATGCCTACGATAAGTTCACCCATACTGTTTCTTGCACATGCACGGTTTTTGTTGGCAACCATACCGGAATGACCTCCAAGACCGCCAAAAAGTTTTACTTCCAATAAAACTTTATCTGTATCTAGAAAATTCATTTCGTATTTTTTTTCGATTTTTCCTGCAATATTGCCAGCAGTACTTATACATACAAGATGACTGTCACCGCAATCCATATTAATCATACGACGTGATTTGATTTTGCTGCAATCAAATTTGCGTATACCATGCAAACCTGTTTCTTCTTCAACAGTAAATAAAAATTCTAAAGGGGGATGCGGAATTTGAGGACCATATAATTCATCGGCAAGGGCAAGCATTGTTGCAATTCCAACGCCATTATCTGCTCCCAAAGTTGTACCGCAGGAATATATAGCATCGTCTTCTTTCCTTATTTGGATAGAATCGGTGGCATAGTTAAATTCTACACCTTCATCAACTGCGGCAACAACATCCATATGGCTCTGGAAAAGTACCATAGGTTGATTTTCGTATCCAGGTGTAGCAGGTATATTCATAAATATGTTGCCGCTGGCATCTACATCATACTTGTAGCCACGTTCTTTAGCATATTTGGTTATGAATTCAATCATTCCCTGTTCATTACCACTTTCTCTTGGAATTGCAGTAATCTCTCCAAACCAATAAAAAAACTCTGCAGGCTCAAGACCTTTTAAGCAATCATATTTATATTTGTATTCCATTCTTTTTTCCTCCTATGGCTTTCGAAATTCATAAAATATGTTTTAAAAAACTCTAACAAACTATAATAAAGCAAAAAATATGCCACTGACTCAGTTTAAAAATAGCTTGGTTTTGAAGATTTATATTTGGACTCTTTGACAAGTGTTTAAACTTTGTTGCAAATTTTGCGGTTTGACGCGCATTTTTTGCGTAGCTATATTATATGTGTAATTTATTAAAAAGTCACTATCATTCGCAGTCTTTCTTTTGATATTTTCCTTCTAAATTTAAAAAGACGATAATTTGCCTTTTTAACACAACTATCGTCTTTTATGATTAATTTATATATTTTTTAGAATAGTCTTACTTATTCAAAGAAGAATCCATCCTTTAGTTCATCTGTATCGTCAAATACGAATTTGTGGAAACCTGTAATTCTAGCACTTCCGGTGATTTCCGTAATGTATTCGTTTCTGCCGTTTTTCTGTTCTACTCCTCTCACTGTACCGATAAAAGGCGCATCTACTATACCTTCATGTACGAAAGGTTCATCAAGCTTCAATTTTCCGTTTTCATAAAGCCATGCAACTTTAGAGCTTGTACCTGTGCCGCCAGGAGATCTGTCAGGGAGTCCGGAGCCTGAACTGTGCATAACTCTGAGGTCAGCATCAGCAGCCTTAGGGGTAGAATACCATTGAACAAGGTTAACATCAAAGCCTTTTTCCTTTAATATTTTTCTTATATTTGCTGAATATTCCTTTATTTTGTTTACATAAGGAGGCTCAATTTTTACGCCAAAAGGATCAGCAGGTAAAATAGCAAAAACATTGCCGCCATACGCAATATTTACCGGTATATCCTTAATATCATCAACATCTATTTTTATCTCATTTTCAATCACGTAGCTGTTTACATTTCTTACTGTTGTGCTGTCAACATAATTTTCCTTGAAGTTATTTTTTATTTTTACAAGACCGGCAGGAGTTTCAATTATATATAAATCCTTGTGTTCAGGTGGAACAAGACCGATTTCCTGAAGCGCCGTACCTACTCCAATGGATGCATGTCCGCACATATCAAGATATTGTACGTCATCCATATAAAAAATTCCAAAGTCAGCTTCAGGAGCGCAAGGCGGAATAACAGCAGCACAGAGCATTCCGGCATGACCTCTTGGTTCGTATGTAAGTCTCTTTCTGATGTAATCATACTTTTCTTTGAAGTAATCTCTTTTTTCTTTAACGGTATTTCCTTCTAATTTAGGAATTCCGCTTAAAATTATTCTGGTCGGTTCACCCGCAGTATGAGTATCGACTGTTTCAATCATTTCACTAAATCTCATTTAGTATACCTCCGTAAAAAATGTTCTGAGCAAATAAGGCCCTCTATTTATTATAACAAGCAAAATTCATACCATTGAAAAGCTCCATCAATATTTTTCTTTTTTTCGTCCCTGACAGTCAAAACTCCTCGCGTTGATTCCGTTCGTAAAAAATGGTAAAATAAATGCGTATATCAAAAGGGAGAGTGAACCATGAACCAAATAATCAAAGTCGGAATTGGAATAATGATATTAAACGATAATAAGATACTTTTAGGTCACAGGACAGAGGGCAGCAAGGATACAGGCGGGATATATCAACCTGGAAGCTGGTGTCTGCCGGGAGGAAAGCAAGAGTATCAAGAGACCATTTTTGAATGTGCAGCAAGAGAAACAAAAGAAGAGACAAATCTTGAGATTTCAAATATGAAAATTTTTGGCGCCACAGATGATATCAGACCTGATAGACATTTTGTAACGATTTGGGTTTTGGCATTAGAAAATAAGGGAATTTTAGAGGTGATGGAACCGGACAAACAAGATGAATGGCAATGGTTTGATTTAAACAATTTACCTAAGAACTTGTATTCTCCTTCAAGAAAATTTATAGAGGCATATATTGAAAATAAAAAACAGGAAAAAGTAATTAGAGGGTAAAGTTAATGGAAATAAGGCATTTGAACGAATCCGATGATAGATTTGCAATCAGTGATATTTATGAAAAAAGCTGGAAATTCGCTTACAGAGATATTATACCAAAAACTTATCTTGAGAGAATTCCAAAGGGGCAGTGGGTGTCTGGATTGGATTCCGGGAAAGTGCAGACTATTGTAATGGTTGAAGACGGACAATTTATCGGAACATCCAGCTATTGCGGATCAAGGTCTCCTGAGTTTGATGGTTTCGGTGAGATTGTATCTATTTATTTGCTGCCGGAGTTTATGGGCAGAGGATACGGTAAAAAATTGCTCGATGCAGTTATTCAAGAGCTAATCAAGCTGGGATATGATGATATATTTTTGTGGGTTCTTGAAGATAATATTAGGGCGAGGAAATTTTATGAAAAATCAGGATTTTTGCTTAGCAAATATTATATTGATGACAATATAGGAGGCAAGGAGCTCAGAGAAATACAGTATCGTTATTCTATAAATAAAACCATCAGAAAGTTAAATTATTCAGATATTGACGCAGTATTGAAAATTTGGCTTCAAACTAACATTGAGGCGCATAGCTTTATATCTGAAAGTTATTGGAGGAATAACTATTTGACGGTAAAAGCTTTGCTGTCTAAATCAGAAATATATGTTTATGAAGAAAGCGAAATTATAAAAGGTTTTGTAGGATTAAACGATGAACATATAGAGGGAATTTTTGTTTCACAACAATATCAGGGGAAGGGAGCTGGAAAAACCCTTTTAGACTACATTAAGACTTTTAAGAGCACATTGACATTGTCAGTGTATCAAAAAAATTATAGAGCTTTGAATTTTTATAAAAGAGAAGGCTTTAAAATTGAAAGTGAAAATATGGATAATGATACTAATGAAAAAGAGTACTTTATGATTTGGCAAGAAGACGAGTAATATTAGGAGGAAGAAATGGTTTATTTAGGATGCCATCTCACATCTTCAAAGGGATATGAAAATATGGCAAAAGAAGCAATTTCAATAAATGCAGATACATTTCAGTTTTTTACAAGAAATCCAAGAGGCGGCAAAGCAAAAGCCATTGATGAAAATGATGTAGATAAGTATATTAAGCTTGCAGAAGAACATAGATTTGGCAAGGTGGTCGCACATGCGCCGTATACTTTAAATCCCTGTTCGAAAGATGCAAAAACAAGAGAATTTGCATATATGGCTATGACAGATGACTTAAAGCGAATGGAATATATCCCGGGAAATTATTATAATTTTCATCCGGGAAGTCATGTAGGACAGGGAATAGAAGCGGGGATTAAAATGATAAGCGATATGCTTAATGATATAATAAACCCTGAACAGACGACTGTTGTGCTTTTAGAAACAATGGCAGGCAAAGGAAGTGAAGTAGGAAGCAGATTTGAAGAATTAAGGGCAATAATAGATAAAGTTAATTTAAAAGATAAAATGGGAGTTTGTCTTGATACTTGTCATGTACATGATGCGGGATATGATATAGTAAATAATTTAGACAGCGTTTTGAAAGAATTTGATGATATTATAGGACTTGATTATTTGAAAGCAGTTCATATAAATGACAGCAAGAATCCTTGCGGTGCTCATAAAGACAGACATGATGTAATAGGAGCAGGTTATATAGGGAAAGATACTTTTAAAAATATTCTCACACATCCTAAACTTCAGGGTCTTCCTTTTGTGCTTGAGACACCCCAGGAAAATTTACAAGGGTATGGAGAAGAAATAAAAATGCTTAGGGAGATGATATTATGACAGAGAATTTCGATATTTTAGCAATTAATCCTGGCTCAACTACTACTAAAATTGCGGTTTTTCATAATATGGAGGAACTTTTTTCGGAAACCATAACTCACGATCCTACAGAATTAAAAGAAATGGGAGGCATATTCGGACAGATGCCTTTTAGAGAGAATCTCATACGTGAAGTATTGTCTCAGAGAAACTATGACGTTAAAAACCTTTCCGCGGTGGTAGGAAGAGGAGGTATGATAGTGGGGCTTCATGGAGGAGGATACAAAGTCACACCAAAACTTTGTGAAGCCATGAGGGATCCAAAAAATCCACCTCACGCTTCAAGTATGGGGGCAGAACTTGCATATAAGATTGCAGAGCCTCTTAAAATTCCATCATTTATTTATGATTCAACCATGGGATGTGAACTCAGCAATGTAGCTAAGATTTCCGGGCTTGACGGTCTCGAGCGTTATGGATGCTGTCATGTTTTGAACTCGAGAGCACAGGCAATTAACTATGCAAAATCTATAGATAGAAAATATAAAGATCTTAATTTAATTGTTGCTCATATGGGCGGCGGTATAACTGTAAGCGCACACCAAAACGGAAGCGTAATAGATGACTGTAGTTATGATGACGGACCTATGTCACCTGAACGTACAGGCGGCATACCTCTTGTACTGTGGACAAAATTATGCTTTTCAGGTAAATATACGGAAGCAGAGGCGGAAAAGCTTATAAGCGGACAGGGCGGTATGATGTCTTATCTTGGCGTAACTGATTGCAGAGAAGTTGAGTCTATGATTGAAAAAGGCGACAAAAAGGCGGCTTTGGTTTATGAGGCAATGGCGTATCAGATTGCCAAATGTATTGCTGAAATGTCTGTGGCATTAAAGGGCATGGTAGACGCAGTAATTCTTACAGGCGGCGCTGCACATTCAAAACTCCTTGCAGATATGATAAAAGAATATGCAGGACATATAGGCTCATTTGTGGTTATGCCCGGTGAAGACGAGCTTGGGGCTTTGGCGGCCGGGGCTATGAGAATATTGAAAGGTGAAGAAGAAGGAAGGATATATTAAATGAAACTTTTGTTTGTAAACGCATGCATAAGAGGAGAAAAGTCCAGAACATATGAGTTATGTCTTGATTATCTCGAAAAATTTAAAATAGCCAAAAAAGACCAGACATGGGAAATAGAAGAGCTTAATTTAAATGATATAAAAATAGAACCCCTTGATATGAACACTCTTTCTAAAAGAGATTCGCTGGTTAAAGAAAAAAATTTTGATGACAGTGAATTTGATTTTGCAAAAAAGATAATTGAAGCTGACCATATCCTAATCGGAGCTCCTTATTGGGATTTGTCTTTCCCGTCAAAGCTCAAAGCTTTTTTTGAAAGATGTTCTATTACAGGATTTACTTTTATATATAGTCCCGAAGGAATACCGGAAGGCAAATGTAAGGCTCAAAGTTTAAGTTATATAACAACTTCAGGCAGTAAGATAGGCGATTTTAATTTTGGATATAATTACACAAAAGCAATTTGCGGATTGTTTGGAATCAAAAAAACTTATTTTGCTTCGGCAGAAGAACTTGACATTATAGGCAAAGATGTACAAAAAATTATGTTAAATGCCAAGGATAAAATTACCGCCATAATAGATGAACTGTAAATCGTATATTTGAAAATGTCAAACTCATAATAAACTTTATGAGTGAGAAATTTTTTAGTGAAAACAATTCTATATATGTGGAAATTTTAGTTTTTGTATTAGGGGGCATTAGCTATGGGCTTATGGAGACGTTGTTCAGAGGCTACACCCATTGGAGCATGGTATTAACCGGAGGCGCCTGTGTTTTGACATTATATTTGCTCGAAACATGGCTTTTATCCATAAATTTGGTTCTGGCAGCTATTGCAGGCGCAATTATTGTTACTGCTTATGAGTTTTGCGTTGGCGTCATTGTCAATCTCAGACTTGGATGGGATGTCTGGGATTACTCAGCTCTTCCGGGAAACATTTTGGGACAAATATGTCCGGCATTTACTTTTGCTTGGTTTATACTGTGTTTTATTTTTTTAGGCTGCATTAAAATATTTTCATGAAGGAGAAAAAATGAATAGAGATTACAGCAAGTTACAGAATGGAAGCGATATAAGAGGAGTAGCTCTTCCCGGAGATGAAGAGGTAAATTTGGGAAGAGAAGAAGCTATAAGACTGTCAATAGCTTTTGTAAGATGGCTTTCTGAAAAACATAGAAAAGACGAAAGCAAAATTAAAATTTCTGTTGGTCATGACAGCAGGCTTACAGCACAGAGTCTAAAAGAAGCTGTGATTTTGGGTCTTTCAGCCGATGGAATTGATGTTTTAGACTGCGGACTTGCGTCTACCCCTGCCATGTTCATGTCTACTTTATTTGAAGAATATAAGTGCGATGGAGCAATAATGATTACTGCAAGTCATTTGCCTCAAAATCGCAATGGATTTAAGTATTTTGACAATAAAGGGGGGCTCAACAAAGAAGATATAACAGCAATAATTAAGATGGCGGAGCAGATAGATATTTGTGATGTGAAAGAAATTAAGGCTGCGCAGAAAGCCGATCTTATGAGTACATATTCAGAGTATCTTCGTGAAAAAATCATAAAAGAAACAGGCGGTAATGATATGCCCCTTAGAGACCTTAAGATTGTAGTAGACGCCGGAAATGGAGCAGGCGGCTTTTATGCTGAGAACATTTTAAAACCTTTGGGCGCTGATATTACAGGAAGTCAGTTTTTAGAACCTGACGGAACTTTCCCCAATCATCAGCCAAATCCCGAAAATAAAGAGGCAATGAAATCAATCTATAAGGCGGTTAAAGATAATAATGCAGATTTAGGCTTGATTTTTGATACAGATGTGGATCGCTCTTCAGCAGTTGACGCTAAAGGAAGAGAAATAAACAGAAATGCTATAGTGGCTATGGCAGCTGCTTTAATAGCTAAAGAACATCCGGGGACTACTGTAGTAACAGACAGCATAACCAGCGACCAGCTTACGGAGTATTTGGAAAACTGCCTCGGACTTAGGCATCTGCGTTTCAAGAGAGGCTATAAAAATGTAATAAATAAGGCTAAAGAGCTTAATGAACAGGGAATTGACAGCCAGCTTGCCATAGAGACTTCAGGGCATGCAGCATATAAAGAAAATTATTTTCTTGATGATGGTGCATATTTAGCCACTAAAATAGTTATAAAAGCTGCTCAGCTTAAAAAATCAGGGGTCGGTCTTGATGTTATACTAGGCAGCCTTGAAGAACCTAAAGAGGCCATTGAGAAAAGATTTTCTATAGACAGAGAAGATTTTGCATCTTATGGTGATTTTGTACTTGAGAAACTGACAGAGTGGGTTATTGAAGAGGGTACGGCCAGTGGGGCTTCTTTAGTACTTCCAAGTTATGAAGGAGTCAGGATAAATTTTGACAATGAAAAAGTAAAAGGCTGGTGTCTATTAAGAAAGTCTCTTCATGATCCTAAAATGCCTCTTAATATAGAGGTGACAAAAGGCAGCTGTGACGATATATTGGAACTGATTTTAGTCTTTCTTAAATCTTTTGACGTACATTAATTATGAAAAAACTATTGACAGCATATGCCCAATAGAGTATCGTATTATTAAGTAAATTGTGAAAAAGGAGATTCACTATGCAGAAGAGTGTTTATGAAGCAATGATGATGGATATGTGCATGACCATGGGCATGTGCAAGTCTTCGCGTGTGTTGCTTCTAAACTTATGATACTTTGCAAGGTGGAATATTCACATAACAAAGACATTACATAAGCAGGGAGCGACAAAGTCCCTGCTCATTTTTTTATTACATAGAAAGGAAAACCTTAAGATGATTGAATTAAAGCATTTGAGCAAGGTTTATGATAACGGGCGGACCAAAGTAGAGGCAATTAAAGACATAAACTTGACCATTGAAGACAGGGATGTGTTTGGTATCATCGGATTAAGCGGCGCAGGCAAGAGCACGCTGGTAAGATGTATTAACTTCTTGGAAAAGCCTACTGAGGGGCAAGTTATTTTTGACGGCGTGGATCTTGGAGCTATAAGCCATAAGGAATTATTGAAAAAGAGACAATCCATGTCTATGATATTTCAAGGTTTTAACTTGTTAAGCCAGAGAACCGCTCTTGATAATATATGTTATCCACTCGAAGTTGCAGGTATCAATAAAAAGGAAGCTAGAGAAAGAGCCAGAGAACTTCTTAAGGTCGTGGGTCTTGAAGATAAAGAAAATTCTTATCCTGTACAGTTGTCAGGAGGACAGAAGCAGAGAATAGCCATAGCAAGAGCGCTTGCCACGAATCCTAAAGTGCTTTTGTGTGACGAGGCGACAAGTGCACTGGACCCAAATACTACGGATTCTATACTTAATCTTCTAAAGGAAATAAATAAAAATTTAGGTGTTACGATAATAGTTATAACACACGAAATGAAAGTAATAGAGCATATTTGCAACAAGGTTGCCGTTATAGATAACAGCAGAATTGTTGAAGAAGGACTTGTGAAAGATATCTTTACTGCACCTAAATCTCAGATTGCGAAACAATTGATTTTGCCTAAAAATGAAGGTGTACCTGTTGCAGAAGGGTTCCGCTGTTTGAGATTGGTTTTCGACGGTACTTCAGCTTTTGAACCGATAATTTCATCATTAAGCCGTAATTGCAACACAGATGTCAATATATTGGGAGCTAATACAAAGAACATAGAAGGCGTGGCATATGGTCAGATGTTGATTCAGTTGCCGGAGGATAAAGAAACTGCTGACAAGATTAAGGATTTCCTTGATTCAAAAGAGATAAAATATAAGGAGGAAGGGTTAAATGTTGAATAGTGCAATGATTGGACTTCTTGGTATGTCCCTTTGGGAAACACTTTATATGGTAATCATTTCGATGATTCTGGCATATGCTCTTGGTCTTCCTATAGGCGTAGTTTTGAACATAACAGGAAAAGATGGAATATGTCCAAACAGAATAATTAATTCTGTACTAGGTGTTATAGTAAATGTTTTTCGTTCCATACCGTTCCTTATTTTGCTTATTTGGATGCTCCCTGTGACGCAAGCTATAGTAGGAACTATGGTTGGTCCAACTTCTGTAATTGTGCCGCTTGTAGTTTCGGCAGCGCCTTTTGTGGGAAGAATGGTTGAATCGTCACTAAGCGAAATAGACGGTGGAGTAATTGAGGCAGCTCAATCTATGGGTTCTTCTTCATGGCAGATAATATATAAAGTACTGCTGCCTGAAGCAAAGCCTTCACTTATAATAGGTGCAGCCATATCTGTGACCACAATTTTGGGATATTCAGCAATGGCCGGTATCGTAGGCGGCGGAGGACTTGGAGCTGTTGCAACAAACTACGGATTATATCGTTACAATAACGAAATAATGCTTATTACAATCGTTATAATCGTTGTAATCGTGCAGATTTTCCAGGAAATCGGAATGATGACGGCGAAAAAATTAGATAAAAGATTAAAATAATATAATTTAGAAAAGGAGAAAATCATGAAGAGAAAAGTTTCAATTTTATTAATCTTGGCGCTGGCTGTTTCAGCAGCTTTTGCACTGACAGCTTGCGGCAGTAAAGATTCTGATAACAAAGTTATCAGAGTGGGAGCAACACCTGCTCCACACGCAGAAGTACTTGAGGTTATAAAAGATAATCTTGAAGAAGAAGGATATACACTTGAGATTGTTGAATATAACGATTATATTCTTCCTAATAAAGGCGTGAGTCAGGGAGACTTAGACGCAAACTATTTCCAGCATATAAGTTATTTGAACAACTATAATGAAGAGAATGGTACAGATTTAGTTAGCGCAGGAAATATTCACTATGAGCCATTTGCTCTTTATGCAGGAAAAACCGCAAAGATAGCTGACCTTAAAGATGGTGCAAAAATTGCTGTTCCAAATGATGGAACTAATGAAGGAAGAGCACTTAAGCTTTTAGAAGCAGAAGGCTTGATTAAACTTGATCCTAATGCAGGATTCCTCGCTACTAAGCTTGATGTAGTTGAAAATCCTAAAAATTTAGACATTGTTGAAATGGAAGCAGCTCAGCTGCCTAGAGTTCTCTCAGATGTTGATATGGCAGTAATTAATGGTAACTATGCGATTGATGCAGGATTAAAGCTTGCGGATGCACTGGCTGTTGAAGCAGATGATTCAGAAGCAGCAGAAGCTTATGCAAATGTTGTTGCTGTAGCTAAGGGTAATGAAGACAGTGATAAAATAAAAGCTCTTGTAGCGGCGCTTAAGTCTGATGAAGTTAAAGAGTTTATGAAAAATACTTATGGCGGTGCAGTAGTAGCATTGTTTTAAAAGTGAAATATAAAAAGGAGCCGAAAGGCTCCTTTTTGTATACACATATATTTTAGTTTGCTAAGCTTTTTTCGATTTAGTGAGAAAAGGTAAATATGGTTTTCATCTACCAGTTTTAAATTATATTACATCATATCGCACTGGTTTATCATCTTCAAAATATACAGTATAGCCCCTGCCTGGCTTTGGAATCCATTCCCAAAAGGTTTCTTTTGGCTTATTGAATAAGTTGCACATGCAAGCAGCGATGACTCCGCCGTGACATACAACAACAGAAATAGCACTTTCATTTGAACCTTTTCGACTGTTGTGATATGCAATGAGTTCCTCTAAACCCTCCGCAACACGGGCATAGAAGCTGGATGTAGAATCTCCGCCTCCGGGAAAAGCAAAAATTCCTTCTTTATCATTGACCCATTGTTCAAAATCTTCAAGCTCTTTTAACTCATCAAATGTTTTACACTCCCATAGACCAAAGTTCATTTCTTTTAAATTTTCAATTACAGTATATTCTTTGCTGCCGAAAATGGACTCAAGCGTTTGATTGGCTCTAATCATACCGGAAGTATAAAATACTGCTTTATCAGTATTTGGGTATATTCCTTGTTCTTTTAAGGCATTGAGCTCATTGATTCCGTCTTCTATTAAAGGCAGGTCTGCATTGCCGTAATACCACTTATTAACTATCCCTTCAGTAATTCCGTGCCTGATGAAGTGGATACAAGATATGTTCATAAATTCTCCTTATTTCATTTGCTGGCTTAAACCGCAAAAAATTCTATAAACTTGGCTGGAGTTCTGCGCAAGATATGCCATAGCTCTGCCGGCAGCTTCACGCCAAGCTCTAAGTTCTTTATCTATAGGAACTATGCCCTGAGAAATATCGTTGACGATAATTATCTTACCATCTAATATATCCCTATTCTTAATAATAATTTCTTTAGGCTCGATATTTTCTTTTATACATTTTAAAAAGAATAAATCCATGTTATAGATTATTTTTTTTGTGAAGTCGGGAGTGTCATATTCTGTACAAAAGAAAACATCATCGTCAGTCATGTTGAATTTTTCCTTGGCAAAATCCAGTTTGCCTTGATATGCACCGCCAAAAATTAAAATCATATAATATTCTCCTTTTAAAGTTAGAGGATAGTCATGGCAAAAACTCCGGCAAGTTCGCCGAATACGATTCCGTAGCCTGCAATATCGCCGCTCATGCCGCCTAAAGACCTTTTTGCAAATGCAATAGAAATAAACGTTACAATTGCGGTAAAGCCTATGGATAAAAGAATAGGTTTTATATCAGTAGCAAGAAAAAGACCAGCAGCAATATAGATTATAAGTTGCACAAACATGATAACTACAACTTTTTTCTTTTGGGAGTTATTCTCCGCTCCTTTGCCTTGAGCGTATTGACTGTGGCCGATAGGTCTGCTTAGCAGGACATTTATGCCTGCAAATGATCTGCTGACTATGGGTATGAGCCACAGCTCTGTAAAATCTATACCGCTTCCAAGGGCGGTAGCTATGCAGCAAAAATATCCTAAAATCACAAATATCACGCTGACCACAGCAAAAGCACCGCAGTGAGAATCTTTTAATATTGCCTGCTTTTCTTCGAGGGTTCTGCGTGATAAAATAGCGTCACTGCAGTCCATGAAACCATCCAGGTGCAAGAAGCCGCAAAGGGCAAACAGTATAAAAGTGAGTACAAATGATAAAATGAAGAAAGGTAAGCCAAGCCATACAAACAGTATACAAAGACCTGACCAAACTCCTCCCAAAATAAAGCCTATTGTAGGCAAAAATCCCAGCATATAATTTTTCAAATCCGCATCCCATCTTTTAAAAGGGCAAGGTATTGATAAAAAATTCCCCCATGCCATAAATAATCCTGTAATAAATTTCATAAATCCCCCTATTTATAATTATTGATAAAACTATAAGATACCTCTGTTACTTGATCGCAGGTTTTAGCTAGATTTTTGTCTATAAAAGCAAGACCCTTGCGGTAGTCCTCCGTGAACTTTTCGTATCTTGCAGCATCAGAGTAAATGTAATCTGACACAAATACTGTATTGCCTGTAAGTCTACAAAATTCAACTAAGTCCCTTGAAACTTTTTGCGGGGCTTCTGTGAAAACAGAACCGTCTGCTCTAAACATTTCGTTGGAAAGAAGCGCAGTTACGCTATCTAAAAGAAAAACTCCTTTTGAATTTACTTTTTCTCCTGAAAGTGTTTTACCTTCAAGACATTTTAATATGTCAAGACCTTGTTCTATAGTTTCAAATCCCCAGCCTTGGCGATCGGCAATATGACGTTTTATTCTTATATTATCTTCTTCGTCTGTAGGAATCATGGTAGCAAGATAATATAAAGGTAAATTTTTTTCTTGTGCCATTTTTTGAGCGACATGCTGAGCATGATATGATTTGCCGTTTTTGCACCCTCCGCTGATAAAAATATTCATTAGAAAAAGTTCCCTTTCTCAGCTTCAGACAGATAATCTGCGTCTATTGCGCCTTCATCAAACGTTGCCATTCCGTTCATTGCAGCACATGCGGTTTCAATTATATTGAAGCTTATAGGACATCCGCTGCCTTCACCGAGTCTCATGCCGAGATCAAAATACGGTTTTATGCCTATATAGTCCATGGCTATTTTGTAGCCTTGTTCTTTTGAAAGATGAGAGCCGAACAAGAAGTTTATAGTATTTGGAGCAAGGCGAACGGCAGCCAGTGCGGCAACTGCCGATATGTAACCGTCAATTACAACCGGAAGTCTGTTATATGCAGCCCCTAAAAAAGCACCTGTCATAGCGCAGATATCAAATCCGCCGACTTTAGCCAAAATATCTATAATATCACAGCCTTTACATACTGAAACTGCGTGTTCTACTATATCTATTTTTTTAATAAGACCTTCATCGTTGAGGCCTCCGCCTCTTCCCACAACTTGATTTGCAGCGGCTCCTGTCAGCGCAGAAAGAACGCAGGCGCTTGTAGTGGTATTTCCTATTCCCATTTCGCCTATGCCAAATATATCATATCCACATGATTTTATGGTTGACGAAGCTTCGAATCCACACATGATAGCATTTATAGCCTGAGTTCTTGTCATAGCATCTTCTTTTGCAAGATTTTTTGTTCCATCACCTAGATGATTGTTAAAAATCTTAGATGTAAGTCTGTTTCCTTCTGTCATAGAATCGGTATAGAGCCCTTTAGGTATAGGTAGTTTAACGCCTAAATCTATTACAAGCAGATCAATATCAAAGTATTTAGCCATAGAGCCTACACCTGTTAAACGTCTGGTAAAATTAATAGTTTGAGAAAGTGTTACAGATTGAGGTGCAGATGCCACGCCTTCTTCCACCACACCGTTATCGGCAGACATGATTACTATGGCTTTTTTATTTATAGAATTTTTAACTTTGCCTGTTATTCCTGCAAGTTTTATAGAGATGTCTTCAAGAGAGCCGAGAGCGCCTGTAGGCTTAGCCAAAACTTTTTGGCGAGCTGAAGCCTCTTCTACAGCGGTGCTTATTAGATTGGCATCTTTTTCGATTGAATTTAATATTTCATTTAATTTATTTTCCATAACAGTACTCCTTTATAAATATCCATTGTTTTTAATCCATTTTGCACAAGATAAACAGTCCCCTGCTTCTATGGTAAAAGTAACATCATTCGTGCAATGCGATTCAATTGTATTAAAGATGGAAATCATGTTCATTGAGCCGGACTCAAAGTTGCCATGTTCAT
The DNA here is from genome assembly GCA_910588185.1 of uncultured Peptostreptococcaceae bacterium. Lineage (GTDB taxonomy): Bacteria > Bacillota > Clostridia > Peptostreptococcales > Anaerovoracaceae > Fimisoma. The sequence continues at coordinate 191,637 of CAJUQR010000001.1, read as the reverse complement.
CGTTATCACCGTAATTGTTATGTAAATGAAAATGGGAGATGTAAGGAGCGAGCTCTTTTATCCACATTTCCACGGAAATGTTTTTTTGTGTCATTGCGTTTGCATGACCTGTATCAAGGCATAGTTTTATGCGCCTATCTTGGATGCGTCGCATCATGTCTGACATCATAAAGGGTTCATCTTCAAGAACGTTTTCTATATAGATATTAAAATCAGAAGGCTTATCAGACATAAAATCCTGCCAGAAGACAGCGCTGTTTTCTGCTTGCCATTCTTTAAAGTATATAAAAGGCATCCAGCCCGTGTGAACTACCATTTGATTGACACCCAGGACTTGACATATTGTGAAAGTTTCGTTTAGACGTTCTTTTGCCATCTGTCTTGCTCTATGATCAATGGCGGCAGGGTGGATTTCTGTAAAGGGTCCATGAACAATGGCATTTTTGTAACCCACAAAGTTAAAGTCATTTTGCATGGAGGCGATAGTTTTTTTGATATTTATTTCGTCCAGAGCTTGAGATATACATGTGTGATTAAATTCAATACCAAGACCGTATGATTTTGCTGTCTCCAATGCGTTTTCTTGAAATGTTGATATATATAATTTATCTTTTAAATTGAGCATATATAAATCCTTTTGTTTGGAATATTTGATATTGTTATTCGTGACTGTTACTGTGCGTTGACAAAAATAACGAATTTGGATTGATTTTTACAACATTTTGGCTGTTTTGTTGACTTTTTGATATTGTTTTTATAAATTTTGTCACTTGCGGTATCTGATTCGACAGATTTCGACTAAATTTGTACGTTTATGTTGTCAAGTTTTGTGAAAAAGTTGATTTTTGACAACAAATTGGTTGCTTCGCTGAAGTGAAGCTGTAAATGCAATCAATGCGTTCATTATACCATAATTGCGGCATTTATGCCGCAGCAGCGGTAGCTGCCTGTGCTAAAAGCACAGAAATTATGATTCAATGTTCTCTCAGGCGCCAAAATCTTCGATTTTGCTAGCGCCGTGAGGGTATTATAACCCAGCTGCAAAGATATTTTGCTGGGTTTCAATCATTGCTACCTTGCGACGAAGTCGATATAATTAAATCAACGCAATGATTATACCATAGCTGCAGGGATATATTGCTATGATTCAATAATTGCTTCCCTGCGGCAACACCGATATACTTAAATCTCAGCAATCATTATACCATAAAAACCCACTGAAAAAAAGATACATGGAAGAGAATGGGTACATATTGCGCAAGTTGGTGTTTTTTGATAAACTTTAGATGTGGCTTAATAATTCAATTAGAAGAGGAAGTAAATTATGAGCAAGAAGATGCAAAGTAACATTTTGCTGTTGATTACCGCATTCATATGGGGTTCGGCTTTTGTGGCACAAAAGAGCGGGATGGATTATATCGGACCGTTTACTTTCAACGGCATACGTACCCTTATAGGCGGGCTGGTTCTTATTCCTGTAATTTTTATAATGGATAAGAGCAAGTCTAAAGAGGAAGTGACAGAAGTACCTACAGAGGAAGAAAAAGCAAAACAAAAGAAAATGGTTCTCATAGGCGGTATATGCTGCGGTACAGTGCTTTTTATTGCAAGCTCTTTTCAGCAGTTTGGAGTAAGTTATACTACTGCTGGCAAAGCGGGGTTTATTACAACTCTTTATGTTGTAGTTGTGCCGATTTTAAGCATCCTCTTAAAGAAGAGAGTCAGACCAATAATGTGGCTTTGTGTAGTTTTGGGCGCAATAGGACTCTATCTTTTGTGCATGACGGACAAATCGTTTAGCTTGGCATTCGGAGACATGTTGGTTCTTATATGTGCAGTATGTTTTGCAGTACATATTATGACGGTTGATTATTTTATAACCAAGGCAGATGGCGTTAAACTATCGTGTATACAGTTTATGACATCAGGCATTTTGGGGCTTATATGTATGGCTATATTTGAAACCCCTAATTTGGAAGCTATACTTGATTGCTGGATGCCTATATTGTATGCAGGTGTGCTTTCCAGCGGAGTAGGATATACGTTCCAGGTTATAGCACAAAAACATGCAGAGCCTACAGTTGCTTCTCTTATTATGAGTTTGGAATCTGCGTTTGCAGTATTGAGTGGAACTATACTGCTTGGGGAAGTTATGTCACCAAGAGAAATACTAGGATGTGTAATTATTTTTTCAGCTGTAATAATATCGCAGCTTCCTGAGAGAAAAAAGAAAGAGGTATAGAAAATGTTAACAAGAGAAGAAGCTCTAGAGTTGTTAAAAAAATATAATAAAGACGATTTTCACATTCATCATGGAAAAATGGTAGAAGGAACTATGCGGTACTTTGCCGAGAAGCTTGGATATGGCAATGAGGTGGAGTTTTGGGGAATGGCAGGTCTTCTTCATGATATAGATTTTGAAATGTGGCCTGAAGAACATTGCAAGAAAGCCCCTGAATTACTTAAAGATGCAGGAGTTGAAGAAAAGATGATTCATGCTGTAGTTTCTCATGGATATGGGCTTTGTTCAGATGTAGAGCCTGAACATGAGATGGAGAAAGTTCTTTTTGCTTGTGACGAGTTGACAGGGCTTATAGGTGCGGCGGCCTTGATGAGACCTTCTAAAAGCTGTAAAGATATGGAGCTTAAGTCATTAAAGAAAAAATTCAAGGATAAAAGATTTGCCGCCGGCTGTGACAGAGATGTTATTATAAAGGGTGCTGAAATGCTTGGCTGGGAGCTGGATGTTCTTTTGAATGAGACGTTGGAAGCGATGAAAACATGTGAAGATGTTTAATTATAATAAAAATAAATTAATAAAAGTAGAGAGCCTTGTTTCTATGAAGAGACAAGGCTTTTATATTTCTGGTAAATTTTATTAAGGCATTGCAAAAAATGTCGAAAAATGATATAAAAGGAATGTCTGTTTTATTTTACAAGGTATCAATTTTTTATTAGAAAGGAAACAATTAATGGACAAATTTTTCAAAATTTCGGAGCATGGCTCCAGTGTAAAGACCGAAATTATTGCGGGCTTTACTACATTCTTTGCGATGGCATATATCGTATTTGTAAATCCTAATCAGGTAACCGGATTTACGCCGGGACTGGATAATATTTGGAATGCAGTATATGTTGCATCAATATTGGCGGCAACTATAGGTACGCTGCTTATGGCTTTATATGCTAAAAAACCTTTTGCACAGGCTTGTGGAATGGGACTTAACTCATTCTTCTTTGTAAGCTTTGTACTACCTCAAGTTATTTCAGGAGGAGATGCGGTGCAAGGGTATCAGGCAGGTCTTGTTATTATCTTGATTTCCGGTATAATTTTTATGATTCTTTCTGTAACAGGAGCAAGACAATATATTGCCAAAGCGATGCCTGAATGCCTTAAAAAAGCTATTCCGGCAGGTATTGGTCTGTTTATTACATACATCGGATTCCAGAATGTAGGTATTATACAGGATAATCAGTATACTTTAACACAGTTTGTTGATATTCATGGGGCAATAAATGGGGACGGAATTATGACAGTAGTGCCTGCATTACTTGCGCTTGTAGGATTTTTAATTATTGTTATATTCCAAAAACTTAACGTTAAAGGAAATGTTATTATAGGAATTATCGCAACTACAGTTCTTTATTACATAGTAACAGGAACTACTCCTTCCTTTGATATGGCACAGATTGGACAGTCATTTAAAGACTTTACAGAAGTAGGTATCGCAGGAGTATTTAAAGGCTCATCATGGGAACATGCTTTCAGCCCTGCTTTTGTTGGCGGAGTATTTAGCGCAATTATGTATATAATTACTTTCTGCTTGGTTGACATGTTTGATACTATCGGAACTCTTTACGGAACTGCTTCACAGGCAGGAATGCTTGATGAAAACGGCGACCCTGAAGATTTGGACAAGTGTATGACTTGTGACTCAGTTGCTACAGTTGCAGGAGCAGTTATGGGAACTTCAACTTGTACAACTTTCGTAGAATCTGCTTCAGGTGTTGCAGCAGGCGGAAGAACGGGACTTACAAGTTTAATAGTATCAGCTTGCTTCTTCGTATGTTTATTCTTAAGTCCGCTTGCCAGCATAGTTCCGGGATGTGCAACAGCACCGGCGCTTATATATGTAGGTGTATTGATGCTTGGAAACTTCAAAAATGTTGACATGTCAGATATGAGATCAGCAGCACCAGCGTTCTTGACTTTGATTATGATGCCTTTAACTTATTCTATAGCTAACGGTATTGGAATCGGATCAATTGCTTATACTATCATTACTCTTTGTACAGGAAAATTTGAAAAGAGAGATATTATGGTAGCAGTAATCGGATTATTATTCTGCTTGAAATTTGTGTTTATAACAATGTAAGCTTTTGTATAAAGGCGGATGGCGTAGTGTCATCCGCCTTTTTTGTTTGTGACTTTGAATATTCTAATATATTTTAGGTTTTCTCACTTACTCGGTTAATTAGGTGCTTCTGAGAGAAAAATTCGATATTTTTTCTCTCAAATTCAATTTTTTAATAAAAATTAGAGAAAAAGACAGCACAAGGGTAATAAATTTCTCTTTAAATTTAAAAAATAGGGGAACTGTGAGAAAATTATCTCAAAATTCTCTTAAATGACATGTATTTTTGGAAATAGTGAGAAAAGATAAAAAGAGCCTTTTATTATAGCTTGGAAGCATAAGATATATGCTAAGTTTAACCTTTTAAGGTCTTGCAAGGGATTTATCGAGGGAGTATAATTGTAAAGTATTATTGCTGAAATCAGAAAGGAAAAGCACTTATGTTTTATGAAATGAATATAGCAGGATTAAAAAGACAATTGCCACTTTGTAAAGTTACAGACGATTTGTATATTGGCGCATTTATCATGTTTGGTGATGTAGAAATTACAAAGGTGGCTGCGACAGAACTTCTTAAAAAAGCTCCTGAATTCGACATAATGATTACAGCGGAATCAAAGGGTATTCCTTTGGTTTACGAAATGACGAGACAAGCCGGAATGAGTGATTATATTGTAGCTCGTAAAGGACCTAAACTATATATGCAAGATATCATAACTACTGAAGTAGATTCAATAACAACAGATCATATCCAAACATTATGTATTGGAAAAAAGGAAGCAGACCAAATGAGAGGGAAAAGAGTACTTATAGTTGATGATGTTATAAGTACAGGAGAGTCTTTAAAGTCTATTGAAACTTTGGTAAATCAAGTTGGAGGGAATATAGTAGGACGTATGGCTGTTCTTGCAGAAGGTGAAGCTGCAGATAGAGAAGACATTATTTTTATCCAAAAATTGCCTGTATTTAATCCAGATGGCAGTATAAAATAAGTATATGAAAGAAATTAAACTTATACCAGATAAACCTTTTCACAATTACGTAGATGTGGCTGTCATGGACTTTCCGGACGGACTAGATAAAGAACCTCGTAGACGCTGCAAGGTTACTGTAGAATTTGCTGAGTTTGATGTAGAACAATTAAAGAAAAGAGGTCTTGATTTTGAAGGAGCCATGAAATATTATGAAGATTGGCTTTATAATGTAATCAGAGTACATCTCGCTCAGGAATGGAAATGTATAGACGGCTGGGATACAGTGTTTGGGATAATCAAAGAAAAAGTATTTAAGTATTATTAAAGATGTTTAGGGAAACGCTTCAGGAAGAAGCTGTTTCCCTTTGTCTTTATATGCAAGCGGCTAAGGTTCATAAAAGAATCTGTGCAAATATTTTGAGAGTATTGCAACAAGAGTTATTTTTAATGCGTCTCCCGGTAAAAACGGGAGAACACATGATGTAAACCCTGCCAAGAGTGTAGATTCCATTGAAATCATGAACCATATCAAACCACAGATATAGCAGGCAGCAAAGCCGCAAATCATAAGCAGAATCCTATGTGGAATATTTTTTAGTCTTGAGGGTAATCCACATATTGCTGCGCATAATATGTATCCGACAAGGAATCCTCCTGTAGGTCCGATTATATGACCCGCTCCGGCAGTAAAGCCGGCAAATACAGGTATGCCTATGGCTCCCATAAGTATGTATATTACTTGGCTTAGCATGCTGTAACGCCAGCCAAGAACCAATCCTGCCATTGCAGGACCAACAAGGGCTAAATTTACCGGGATGGGAGTGAAGGGAAGCGGTATATTTATCCATGAACATACGCCTGTAAGCGCCGCAAAAAGTCCTGTGAGAAGAAGCTTTTGCGTCTTTGCTATGCGAGTTTCAGATGTTTTTGTCATTATGATATTTCCTTCCTTATAGTAACTTCGCCACTTGTTATAGTCTCCATCTCGCGAGTTCGGCGCCCTTCCATGTATTCAACTACAAGACCGCCGTTTTCATCGATATCTATAGCACGGGCCTTTATACCTCGGCCTCCGTTTTCAGGAAGTGCACCATATGATGCTCCATATATTAAAATTTGCTCGCCCAAGATCATAGAACGTGACTTATATTCTCTGAGAATTTTTTTGTTATCAAAATCACTGATCAAGGAAAAGAAGTTCTTTACAATAGCCACAGCCATTTGATTACGAGTGAACTCTTTTTTTGGATTTTCTATAAAAGTAGCTTTAGATTTGATTTCTTCCGGGAAGTTTTGTGAAAAGCAATTGACGCCAATTCCTATTATGATTTTATCTATACTGCCTATTTCAAAGTTGCTTTCTGCTTCGGTGAGGATTCCACAGACTTTTTTATTGTTAATATAAATATCATTTACCCATTTTATTTTGGGGCCTATTCCCACAACTTCTTCAAAAGCTTGGCATACAGCCAGTGCTGATATGGTCGTTACCAACATTGATTTGCTAAGCTCAAAGTCAGGTTTAAAAGCTATAGACATGTATAAACCGCTTGACGGAGGGGAATAAAAAGAACGTCCGAGGCGTCCTCTTCCCTTTGTCTGTTCGTTGGCTAATACAATGTTTGGATATGATAAATCATCAAGTTTTTTAGCGTATGTAATAGTTGAGTCTACTTTGTCAAGAACGTGGATTTTACAAGGAAAAGGCAAGTTTTCTTCTATATATTCGCAAGAAAGCAAATCGCTTATTTGGGACAGGCGATAACCTACGCTTGTTTTGCTTTCTATTTGAAAGCCTTGTTCCTGGAGCTTTTTAATAGCTTTCCATACGGAATTACGTGAAACTCCTAAAATCTCAGCCAGCTCTTGCCCTGATATGTATTCACTTCCGCGTTGATTGAAAATTTCCAGTATTTTTAATTTTGTAGACATAATATTACCTCACATTTTCTATATGGTACCAATGATAGTATATATTTTAGCCGGGCAGATGTCAACCTATAATTTTTATAAGGGTGACAAGAAAAATGATAAAAAAAGTTAGCAATACATGAACCTTTATTTTCTATGTGGATTATGATATAATTACATAATATTTCTATTTAGGAGGAAAATTTTGATTTATAATATAATTGCAATTGTATTGCTTGTTGCTTTTTCTGCATATTTTTCAGCTACGGAGACAGCATTTACATCGCTTAACAGGATAAGAATCAAAAATATGGCTAGCGATGGAAATCACAAAGCTAAAGAAGTAATGGACTTATCTGATAATTATGATAATCTTTTGTCCACAATACTTGTAGGAAATAATATTGTAAATATTGCGCTTTCTTCTATTATGACAGTAGTATTTATAGGATTATATCCTAAATATGGGGCTACTATTGCAACTGCAGTGGCTACCATAGTGGTTCTTATTTTTGGAGAGATTTCGCCCAAGAGCCTTGCAAAGGAAAATCCTGAAAAGTTTGCCATGTTTACGGCTCCTTTTATTAAATTTTTAATGATTATATTAAAACCGGTTAACTGGCTGTTTGCATGCTGGAAAAAGCTTTTGGCTAAAGTTTTTAATTCTGACGGCAACAGACCTATTACTGAGGATGAACTTTTGACTATAGTTGAAGAGGCTGAGACAGAAGGCGGAATTGATGAGGAACAAAGTGAATTAATTCAGAATGCTATAGAATTTAACGATTTAGACGCATGGGATGTATTGACGCCCAGAGTTGATATAAAAGCAATAGAGATTGATGACAGTGAAGAAGAGGTTGCAGAGTTGTTTTTGGAAACAGGGTACTCAAGATTGCCTGTTTATGAAAATGACTTGGATAATATAATAGGCGTCCTGAATCAGAAAGATTTCCATAACTATATAAAAGGCGGCAGAGCCACAATATCTGAATATGTCAAACCGGTTATTTTTGTAGCAGGTTCTATGAAAATTGCCCAGCTTCTTAAAAAGCTTCAGACAGTAAAAACACATATCGCCATAATAGTAGATGAATATGGCGGAACTTATGGACTTGTCACCATGGAAGATATAATAGAAGAGCTGGTTGGAGAAATCTATGATGAGCATGATGCTGTTGAGCTTCAAGATATAGTGCAGCAGCAGGATGGAAGTTATCGCGTTTTATGCGGTACTAATATAGATAAGATGTTTGACTTTTTCGATGTAGAAGAAGAAGTGGATGCAACTACTGTAAATGGTTGGGTTGTTCTTCAGATAGATAAATTACCGTCTGTAGGCGATCATTTTGTGTTTACGGCTGACTATAAAGAATTTGATGTAACGGTTACAAAAGCAGATCAGCGTAAAGCGCTTGAGATTAATATGAATGTTACCGAGCTTTCAGAAGAAGAATAGAAAGGGGTAGTTTAATGGGTTTAATGCAAAAAGTCTTTGGGGATTTAAACTCAAAGGAAGTAAAAAAATTAGAGAAGATTGCCGATCAAGTATTGTCATTTGAAGATCAGATAAGAGCTTTAAGCGATGGTGAACTTAAGGCAAAAACAGGGGAATTTAAGCAAAGATTAACTGACGGTGAAACTCTGGACGATATTTTGCCTGAAGCTTTTGCAGTATGTCGTGAAGGCGCATGGAGAAGTGTTGGAATGAAACATTTTAAAGTGCAGATTATCGGAGGTATAGCTCTTCATCAGGGACGTATTTCTGAGATGAAAACAGGTGAAGGTAAAACTTTGGTTGCCACTCTTGCAGCGTATTTGAATGCTCTTGAAGGAAAAGGTGTTCACGTAGTTACAGTAAATGATTATCTTGCTAAACGTGACGCAGAGTGGATGGGTAAAATATATACATTTTTAGGTCTTACTGTGGGATGTGTAATTCACGGACTTTCAGATAAGGCTAAAAAAGATGCATATGCCGCAGATATTACATACGGCACTAACAACGAGTTTGGATTCGATTATCTTAGAGATAATATGGTGACTTATAAGGAACAGCTTACTCAGCGTGACCTTAACTTTGCAATAGTAGATGAGGTGGACTCTATACTTATAGATGAGGCCAGAACACCGCTTATCATTTCGGGCAGAGGTGATAAGTCTACAGATTTATATCAAAAGGCTGACCGTTGTGTCAGAGGTCTTAAGATTGAGGAAGACTTTACTATAGAAGAAAAAGAAAAGAAAGTTACCCTTACAGATGATGGTGTTGCAAAATGCGAAAAATATTTTGCAATAGAGAACTTGGGTGATCCTGAAAACATGGAAATAAATCATCACGTGGTTGAAGCTCTAAAAGCTCGTAATATAATGAAACGTGATGTGGATTATATAGTTAAAGACGGAGAAGTAATCATAGTAGATGAGTTTACAGGACGTTTTATGTTTGGAAGAAGATACAGCAATGGTCTTCACCAGGCAATAGAGGCTAAGGAAGGCGTTCTTGTTCGATCTGAATCTAAGACACTGGCAACTATAACACTGCAAAATTATTTCCGTATGTATAATAAGCTTGCAGGTATGACAGGTACAGCTAAAACCGAAGAAGAAGAATTCAGGGAAATATATAATATGGATGTAGTAGTCATCCCTACCAATAAGCCTATTGCCAGAGTAGATATGGATGATGCTATTTATGCAACATTAAATGCCAAACTTAAAGCCATAATTGACAGAATCGCAGAAGTTCACCAGACTGGACAACCTGTACTTGTAGGTACAATATCTATTGAAAATTCAGAACTTTTAAGTTCACTTTTGAAGAAGAGAGGCATTAAACATAATGTACTCAATGCTAAACAACATGAAAAAGAAGCGCAGATTATTGCTGAGGCAGGCAGACTCGGAGCAGTTACCATTGCTACCAATATGGCAGGAAGAGGTACGGATATAATTCTTGGAGGAAATCCTGAGTTTGAAGCCAAGAAAGAGATGGAAAAACAGGGATACACTGAAGAACAGATATCCTTTGCTACAAGCTTTGTAAGCAGTCAAGATCCGGAAATGAATAAAGCAAGAGAAGTCTTTACAGAGCTTCTAGAAAAATATAAGGAAGAACGCTCGGAAGAACAGCAAAAGGTAAGAGAGCTTGGTGGTCTATGTATAATAGGTACAGAACGTCATGAATCAAGACGTATAGATAATCAGCTAAGAGGACGTTCAGGACGTCAGGGCGACCCTGGAATGACCCAGTTCTTTATTTCTCTTGAAGATGATTTGATGAGACTTTTTGGAGGAGAAAGAATCCAAAACTTTATGGGGAAGATGGGTATGGAAGAGGAAGCTATTGCAGCAGGTGTTCTTTCAAAAACCATAGAAAACGCTCAGAAAAAAGTTGAAAGCAGAAACTTTGAAATAAGAAAGTACGTGCTTCAATACGATAACGTTATGAACAAACAGCGTGAGATCATATATGATCAGCGCCGCAAAGTTTTGTTTGGTGATGATATAAAAGAATATATCATGGAAATGATGGAGGATCTTGTAAAGAATACAATTGCACCTATTACGGTTGCAAGCAAGTTTGCTGAAGAGTGGGATCTTGATATGCTAAATGATAATCTCAAGAGAATTGCAGTAAAATTTGACGGTGTTTCCTACGATGATGAGCAAAAGATTGATCTTACAGAAGAGAAACTGTCGGAGGACGTTTTGGAAGCGTTTAATCGTCTGTATGATGAAAAAGAGACTGAAATTGGTTCGCAGCGTATGCGCGATGTAGAAAAAATGATTCTGCTTCGTGTAGTAGACAATCACTGGATGGATCATATAGATGCGATGGATGATTTGAAGCAGGGTATAGGACTTCGTGCTTTAGGCCAGATAAATCCGGCCAATGCTTATGCAGCTGAAGGATTTGATATGTTTGAAGCCATGGTTAACGAAATACGTGAGGAGGCAGTTCGCCATTGTTATAATGTTACTGTAAAAACAGGAACTGAAAGAAAGCAGATAATCACAGGAGGAGAAAACCGCAAAGAGGAGTTCAGAGATGATGAAGGCCGTCGTACTTCCAATCAGCAAGGAATGCCGGAAGCTGCGCCTAAGCCGCAGGAACAGAAAAAACCTGTAACAGTAAGAAGAGAAGAGCCTAAGGTTGGAAGAAACGACCCTTGTCCATGCGGAAGCGGCAAAAAATATAAAAACTGTTGTGGTAAAAATTTATAATTAAATTCAAAAGCAGGGCGCAAAAGTGCGCTCTGTTTTTTGTTATATGATAGTAGCGTTAGAGCTGATGATGTGGTAAAAATTTTAGAAATTTCTTAAAAATGTCAATAAAGCGATTATTTAAGTACAATTTGCCCACTGTATTATAGCTTGTGTTGACAAAAATAGATATTTTTCTTTCATTTTGTCAAAGTTATTAGTGATTTGTTGTCTTTTAGCTTGATTTTTGGCTTAAAATTTCAATCCTTTGAGCGGCACCTCCAATTTGATCGAACCCCGATAAACTTGCGATTTTAAGGCGATTTGCAGGGTCTGTCCCCGAAAAACATGTCTAAATCATGGATTTTTCGGGGTTAGATTTTCTGGAATTTTATAAAATATGTACTATGATGAGGCGTATTGTAAGGAAAAAGCTAATTCTATTGGACTTATTACCCTGCAAATTTAACAAAAAAGTAAATGTTTTCGGGGACAGACCCTGGGCAATAGTAGAAAAAAGCTAAAATTTCGGGGTTTGGATGGATACTCCACAAAAGTAAAATTGAACTTTATATGTGTTTTGACTACAAAACATCAATCGTGACCCTTTGCGTAAAATGTCGAGAGTTCTCTTGTTGTTACAAAATTGACTTTGTGGTAAAATTAATATATTAATGTTTTGAAAGGAGCCGGAAATGATTCAATTGGAACAAATTAAGGCGGATATACCTGCTTTAGAGGTGACTTTGCAAGAAGTCGGTGACTCTCTTTGACTTGGCTAAATTGGAAGAAGAACTTGATAGAATAAACAGAGAAATAGAAGAAGAAGGATTTTGGGACAACCCCGACAAGGCACAAAAAATAATGAAAGAAAAGAAATCTATGGAGAATATTGTAGATTCCTTTTACAACCTGAAAAAATCCTTGAAAGATATAGAAGAACTTATAGAACTTGCAGAGCTTGAAGAAGATATATCTATGGCAAAAGAAATTCAAAAAATGTTCGAAGAGTTTGAAGAAAACTTAGATGCTATGAGGATATCCACAATGCTCACAGGTAAATATGACAAATGCGGAGCTATAGTTTCTATTCATGCCGGTACAGGCGGAGTTGACGCTATGGATTGGGCGTCTATGTTATTAAGACTTTACACCAGATGGAGCGAAAAAAAAGGTTATAAAGTTACCATAACAGATTATCAAAACGATACGGAGGCAGGCATTAAGAGCGCCACCATAATGGTAGATGGAGAAAATGCATATGGATATCTGAAAAACGAAAAAGGTGTTCACAGGCTGGTAAGAATTTCTCCGTTTAACACAGCAGGAAAAAGACAAACATCTTTTGCGCAACTTGAAGTTGTACCGCAGATTGAAGAAGATCTTTCTGTGGAGATAGATGCTGAAGATTTAAAAATAGATACATTTAGGAGCAGCGGAGCCGGTGGTCAACATGTAAATAAGACCGACTCTGCTATAAGAATAACTCATTTGCCTACTAATATAGTAGTAACATGTCAAAATGAACGAAGTCAGCATCAGAACAGAGAAGTTGCAATGAAAATCCTTATGTCTAAGCTGGCAGAGCTAAAAGAAGCAGAACATAAGGAAAATCTCAAAGAACTTAAGGGTGATTATTCCATGAACACATGGGGTTCACAGATTCGTTCATATGTTTTTCAGCCTTATACAATGGTTAAAGATCACAGGACAGGTGCTGAAACAGCCAATGTTAACGGTGTTATGGATGGCGATATAGATTATTTTATAAACGAAAAACTTAAGCAAAAGGAATAAGGAGTCAATGGACATTATACAAAAATTAGCGGCGGAATTTAAGGTTAAAACGTCACAGGTTGAACATACAGTAGAGCTTATAGACGAAGGAAATACTATTCCTTTTATTGCACGTTACAGAAAAGAAGTAACAGGCGGTCTCACAGATGTAATTTTGCGTGATATGGATGAGAGACTGAGATATTTACGTAATTTACAAGAACGAAAAGAAGAAGTCATAAGACTTATAGAAGAGCAAGGTAAACTTACAGATGATTTAAAAATAGAGATAGAGAAAGCTGAAGTTTTGCAGAGAGTTGAAGATTTATATAAGCCTTTTAAACAGAAAAAGGCAACAAGGGCTTCAAAAGCAAAAGAAAAAGGGTTAGAGCCTCTTGCTATGATTATGTTTGCCCAGCTTAAAACCGAAGGGATCCCTGAAGATTATGCGGAAGCATTTGTAAACCCGGAAAAGGAAGTAAATACTCCTAAAGAAGCTTTACAGGGAGCGATGGATATAATTGCAGAGATGATTGCGGACGACCCTGAGATAACCAAGGAAGTCAGAGAAAAGACTTTCGAATCAGGAGCAATTGTTACAGAGGCATCAGACCCTGAGGAAAAAACAGTTTATGAGATGTATTATGATCGCAGCGAAGCTCTTTCGAAAATACCTAATCACAGAGTTCTTGCAATAAACAGAGGAGAAAAAGAGAAAAAACTCAAGGTTAAGGTAAACGTAAATGTGGATGATATTCATGACCTTATAGAAAGAAGCATAATAAAAAACGAGAAATCTATATTTTTTGATTTGCTTTTAGAGACAATATCAGATGCTTATAAACGCTTAATGGCGCCTTCAATAGAAAGAGAAATGAGAAATCTTTTGACTGAGAGGGCTGAGGCAGAAGCAGTTAAAATATTCGCCAAAAATACAGAAAGTCTGCTTATGGTGCCACCTGTAAAGGGTAAAAAAGTCATAAGTATAGACCCCGGATACAGGACAGGCTGCAAAGTTGCAGTACTTGACGAAACCGGTAAATTAAAAGCATATGCAACTATTTATCCTACACAGCCTAAAAACGATGTAGCAGGAGCTGAAGCGGCTTTGAAGAAAATGGTTGAAAAGTATGGAGCAGATATTATAGTCGTGGGTAACGGAACTGCATCAAGAGAGACAGAAGAAGTTGTCGCAAACTTTATAAAGAAAAACGGATATGATATTCAATATACTATAGTTAATGAAGCAGGTGCGTCTGTATATTCTGCGTCAAAGCTGGCGGCAGAAGAATATCCTAATCTTGATGTAACTACAAGAGGCGCTATGTCTTTAGGCAGAAGATTACAGGATCCTCTTGCAGAGTTGGTTAAGATAGATCCTAAAAGTATAGGAGTAGGACAGTATCAGCATGATATAAACCAGAAACTCCTTGAAGGCGCTTTGACTAACGTAGTTGAAGATTGTGTAAACAGAGTAGGAGTAGATTTGAATACTGCTTCTCCGTCTTTGTTATCATATATTGCGGGAATTAACATGGGGATTGCCAAGAACATTGTGGCATATAGAGAAGAAAACGGCAAGTTTACCAATAGAAAGCAGTTAATGAAAGTTTCTAAATTAGGAGAAAAAGCATTTAACCAGTGTGCAGGATTTTTGCGTATCGCAGATGGTGATAATCCACTTGATGCTACTTCTGTACATCCGGAATCATATAAAGCGGCTAATGCTATGATGATAAAGCTTTGCGTGAATCCGGAGGATATACGCAAAGGCGGAGATAAAACCATAGAAGAAAAGATAAAACAAACATATAAAGCAAAGTCTCTAAAAGAGAGTATTTCTAATATGGCAAAAGAATTGGAAATCGGAGAGATGACCCTTGAAGATATAATCGGAGAAATGAAAAAGCCTGCCAGAGATCCTCGTGAAGATGCGCCGCCTGTGATATTCAGAAATGACGTTAAAAGTTTTGAAGATTTAAAGATCGATATGGAACTTGAGGGAACAGTCAGAAATGTGGTTGACTTTGGTGCATTTGTTGATATAGGTGTCAAAAATGATGGACTTGTACACATATCGCAAATGAGCGATAAGTATATAAAACATCCTATGGACGTGGTTTCTGTAGGTGATACGATTAAAGTTAAAATTATTTCCATCGATCATGAAAAAATGAAGGTCGGCTTAACTATGAAAATTTGATTAGCAGGAGAAAATGAATGATAGATACAGTTATATTCGATTTTGACGGAACACTTGTAAATACCAATGATGTGATAATTGAAGCCTGGCAGCATACATATAAATTTTATTCAGGGAATGAAATGCCTGTTGACCATATAACTAAATGTTTTGGAGAGCCTTTGCTCATAACAATGGCAAGGGAATTTCCGGAGGTTGCTCCGGAAGAGAGCGCAGAGGTTTACAGACTTCATCAGAGAGAAAAGGCAGATGAGCTTGTAAAACTTTTCCCGGGAATAGAGGACATGCTTAAAGCGGTTAAAGCAGCAGGATATAAAGTTGGTGTTGTGACTTCAAGAACTAAGGAATCAACTGAATTTTATATGGAGAAGTTCGGAATAACTGATTATTTTGACAGTATAGTAAGCTGCGATGATACTGATAAACATAAACCCAATCCTGAGCCGCTTTTGCTTGGCTTAAGGAAACTTGGAGCAGAGGCAGAGAGTACGCTGATGGTTGGCGACAGTGCCTTTGATATAAAATGTGCCAATAATGCTGGAGTCAAATCGGTATTAGTCGATTGGAGAATTACGGGAGCTGATGATAAACTAAAAGACTGCAAAGTTGATTATATGATAGAAAATCCTATGAGTTTGTTAGATGTTCTAAAAGAGGCAAAATAGTGTTTACCATCTATTATGGCAGAGAAAATCTGGACAAGGAAAAGTTTATATTTAGTAACTTGACTGGAAGAACGTTAATATTAGTACCAGATCAATATACTTTAGAGGCGGAAAGGGAAGCTTTCCGCCATCTTGGCGTTTCGGCACTTGTGGATGTTGAAATTCTTTCACCATCAAGGCTTGGAAGTCGTATTTTAAGCGAATTAGGTGGAGGGAGAAAAAACTTTATAGATAAATACGGAAGACATATTCTTCTTTATAGGAGCGCTTGCAGGCAAAAAGAAAATTTGTTGCTTTTTAAAGGTATGGAATCAAGAAGTTCATTTTTGGATTCAGTAAACAACTTTATATCTGAAATGAAGCAATATGACTGCGGTCCCGATGACTTAAAAAATATGGCGGATATGTGTGATGCAGATTCTTATACTAAAAAGAAACTTATGGATGTATACACTTTGTTTGCCGATTATGAAGAGCAGATTAAAGGCAAATATACTGATACGGAAGACTATGCAGATTTGTATATAGGCAAAATCGCACAGTCACAGCTAGTTAAAGGAAGCAGAATATGGGTTTATGGTTTTGATAGTTTCGCACCCAAGGCAATGGCGCTTCTTGGACAGCTTATGCAAACGGCTGATGAGCTGAATCTCGTTATGACATATGGGGACACGAGTCGTGACAGAGATTTATTTGATTTGGCGTCCATAGTAATGTCAAATGCCGAAACACTTGCTGACAATCTTGGAGTTGCACATAGAAGAATTGCTATAGGAAATAAATTTGAAGTTTCAGAGAAAAAAGAGGCGATAAAACATATAGAAAAAGAGCTTTATTCATTACCATCGTTTAAAAGCGATGAAAGCTGCGGAGTGACATTAGTTGAGGCTGCCGGAATATATAATGAGGCTGAAAGCGCTGCTTCTTACGTGCTCAATCTTGTTCGTGATAAAAATTTAAGATATAAGGACATAAAGGTCATCTGTAATGATATGGAGGGCCGTGGAGAAGTTCTGGCAAGAGTGTTTAATGAGTATGGAATTGAAGTGTTCACAGACACAAAGAAAAATATTTTATCCAGTGTAATAGTTCAAATGGTTATATCGTTATTAGACGTTGTAGTTGAAAAATACAGGTCCGGCTGTATGTTAAAGTTGCTCAAAGCAGGGTTTGGAGATTTTGATACGGAAGAGATAGCTGAACTTGAAAACTATAGTATTAAATATAAGATTAAGGGAACTATGTGGAAAAAACCTTTCAGGAGAGGAAAGGGTGAATATGGAGAAGAGGGCATTAAGAAAGTCGAGGAACTTCGTATTAAAGCTATAAAGCATTTGCTTCCTCTTGAAAAGATTTTTGAGAATAATACTATTACAGGTGAATTTATAAAGGATTTTTATAATTATCTCTGCGATGAGCTTAAACTTAAAGAGAAAATCTTACTATTTTCTCAAGAACAGGAAAAGAAAGGATTGACAGACTTTGCAGATGAAACTATACAGACATGGGACAGCATTGTAACTATTTTCGACCAGATGTATGAAATAATGGGAGATGAGACTTTCGATGCGGCAGATTTTAGAGATATATTTTATGTAGGAATTTCTCAGGTAGAAATAGGAATTCTGCCTCCAACTGAGGATGGCCTCTTGCTTGGAACTATGCAGAGGAGCAGGACAGGAAAGATAAAAGCTTTAGTTGTGGTAGGGGCTAATGAAGGAATTTTACCACAGGAAAAACCGTCTCAAGGTTTGTTTTCACCTGAAGAAAGAGAACTTTTTCATAATGAAGGTAAAGAATTGTGCAAGGTGGATAAGATTAGATTTATGGAAGAAAAAATGGCTATTTATAGAAACTTTTCTTCACCGTCTGATTACCTTTGGGTAAGTTATAGTCTTTCGGATATGGAAGGTAATCAAATTAAGCCTTCAAAAATTTTCACAAAATTGAAGGAACTTTTTCCTGATTTGCCAATAAGAAAAGATGTAATTAACGGTAGTGATAATTTTCCGTTAATTAACAGCAAAGTGAGCGGGCTCAGACATTTGACAGAATCACTTCAATCTGTAGGGGAAGGGAAAGAAATATGTGGCGAGTGGAAGCAGGCTCTTGGCTGGTTTGAAAAGAATCAGCCGGAAAAAGTAGAAAGAATCAGGAATGCATTATCCTTTACCAATAAATATGAAGAATTGGGAAAGGCTGCTGCTGATGCTTTGTTCAGGAAGAACACTGATGAAGCAATGTCTTTGAGTCCATCAAGAATTGAAAGATTTGCCAGGTGCCCTTTTTCTCATTTGGTTTCTTATGGGCTGAAACCTGAAGAGAGAAGAATATATGAAGCTGCGCCTCGTGAAATTGGGGATGTATATCATCAATGCCTGATGGAGGTCACCAAAGAACTAACCCGGTCCGGAATTGACATCACGTCAGCAGAATCGCCATGGATGACAGTAAAACGTGAAGATTTAGATGATTTAATACAGGAGAAAGTAGAGAAAATAGCGGGAAACTACAGAGACGGACTATTTAATGATAATAATATAGAAACATACAGAGGACAAAGAGCATTTGAAATATTAAGGCAAGTTTGCTGGACTATGGTGGAGCAAGTTAGACAAGGCAATATACGGAATATAAAGCCGGAAGTGGTATTTGGACGAAAAGGTTCATTGCCTCCTGTAGAAATAAATCTTGGAGACAGAACAGTTTTTGTAGAAGGTATCATAGACAGAGTTGATTATCTAAGCGATGATAGAGTCAAAATTATAGATTACAAAACAGGAAATGAGTCTTTTGATACCAATGAAGCGTCATCAGGGTACAGGCTTCAGCTTATGATGTATTTGCAAGCGGCTTGCAGTACTGAAAATAAACCGGCAGGAGTGTTTTATTTTAAAATAAAAGACCCGACAGTGGATTTTTCTCAGAAAGATATTGATTCTGAAGTGCTGGAAAAAGAGATAAGAAAATCTTTTAAATTAGATGGAATAATGGTTGATGACCCAAGGGTTATAACAGACATAGCGGGAGAATTCGGAGGATTTTCAGAAATTGTGCCTATACGGGTGACCAAAGAAGGCATAAAAAACACCGGAAAAGAAGGCTTGATGTCAGAAGAAGAGTTTGATTCATTGCAGGAAGCCGTTAAACAAAAGGTTAAAGAAGCTTGTAAAGAACTTCTTGATGGTAAGATAGATGCCCATCCTATGAAGACCAAGGAAAGGTCAGCATGTACTTATTGCAGATACAAAGGAATTTGTATGTTTGATACCATGTTTGAAGGATGCAGTTACAATATTATAAACTAAATTTATACAAGTAATAAATCGTCAAAAATTTTTGGTGATTTTCAAGTATTTTCCTTGTTAAACGTCTGCTTATTATGTAGAATGTAATATAATATATCAATTGAAAGAATAGAAGGGAGACTACCTATGTCAAATATTCCTACACCACATATTGAAGCAAAAAAAGGAGATTTTGCGGATACAGTCTTGATGCCGGGCGACCCGCTGCGTGCTAAGTTTATCGCAGAGACATTTTTAGAAGATGCAGTACTTATAAACAATGTCAGGGGAATACATGGATATACAGGCACATATAAAGGAAAAAGAGTTTCAGTTATGGCTTCAGGAATGGGTATGCCGTCAATGGGAATCTATTCTTATGAGCTGTTTAATTTTTATGATGTTAAAAATATAATAAGAGTGGGTACGGCAGGTGTTATAGATCCTGCATTAAAGGTTAGAGACGTAGTATTTGGAATGGGAGCATGCACCAATTCCAATTATGCTATGCAGTTTAAACTTCCCGGAACTTATGCGCCTATTTGTTCATATGAACTTTTAAAAAAGGCAATAGATGTTGCAGAGAAAAAGGGCATAGAACCTAAAGTAGGCAATATATATTCTTCTGACGTCTTTTATGATGATGCTCAGAGTTTAGGAGAGTGGCAGAAGATGGGAGTGCTTGCGACAGAGATGGAAGCCGCTGCATTGTATATGAATGCGGCAAGAGCAGGGAAAAATGCATTGGCAATCTGCACAATTTCTGATAATCCTTTTACAGGAGAAGCAACCACCGCAGAAGAAAGACAGTTAACATTTACAAATATGATGGAGATAGCGCTTGAAACAGCTTAGCCATAATTAAGGAGGCAAATATCATGAACAACAGATACCCTAGATTAGAAATTAACTTAGAGCATTTGAGGCAAAATGTTGCGACTGTAGTAGAAAAATGCGGCGGACAAGGTGTTCAGGTGATGGGGGTTATTAAAGGCGCTACAGGGATACCTGAAGTTGCCAAAGCATTTGATGAAGGCGGAGCAGCAATGCTTGCATCTTCAAGACTGGAACAGCTTGAGGACGCCATAAATGCAGGAATAACCAAGCCTATGGTACTTATAAGGATACCTATGTTAAGCGAGGTTTCCGATGTAATTAGGCTTACCGATATGAGTTTAAACAGTGAACTTGAAGTGATAAAAGCTTTAAATGCTGAAGCAAGAAAGCAAGGTAAGCTGCACAAGATTATATTGATGGCAGAAATGGGAGATTTGCGGGAAGGCTATTGGGACAGAGATGAAGTTCTCGAAGTTGCAGAATATATAGAAAATAAATTGGTCAACATACAACTTGTAGGAATAGGAACTAATGTTGGATGTTATGGTGCAATTCTACCTACGCCTGAAAAGCTTGAAGAGCTTGCTGATTTAGCAGAAAAGATTGAAGAACGTTTGGGACGTGAACTTGAGTATGTTGCAGGTGGAGCTACTGCAAGTCTCATGAGAATATGGGATGGCAACATTCCTAAAAAGATAAACTTACTGAGAGTAGGAGAGGGAATTCTTTTGGCAATGGACATGGATCGCTTTTATCATTATGATGTAAGCTGTTTGCATCAAGATGTTTTCCGTTTAAAGGCCGAGGTGATTGAGGTCAAGAATAAACCGACCCATCCTATAGGAACTATTGCTGTAGATGCCTTTGGGCACACACCTGAATATGTTGACAGAGGCATAAGAAAAAGAGCACTTTTGGCAGTAGGAAAAGTAGATTATGGTGACTATAAAGATTTAATTCCTATGGAAGAAGGAATAGAAATATTAGGAGCATCAAGTGACCATACTATAGTAGATGTAGAGGATGCAACCAGAGATTATAAAGTTGGCGATATAATGACTTTTGATGTATGTTATGCTACGCTTGTATATCTCACTAATTGTAAAAATGTGAATATAGTATTTGTTTAATAAGTTTTAGCTGAGATAATATTAGAGGAAACATATAATGAGTGAAAGATATCCCAGATTAGAAATAAATACAAATTATCAAAAAGAAAATGTTGAGGCTGTAATAAAACGCTGTGAAAAGTGCAATGTGACCATAACGGGAATTATAAAGGGTGTTAACGGTATTCCGGAGATTACAAAAGCATATATTGACGGTGGTATAAAATCTATAGGAACGTCAAGGCTTGAACAAATTGAAAATCTTGCAGGTAATAAGCAAGGTATATCTATAATGCTCATAAGAACTCCTATGCTCAGTGAGATAGAAGATGTAATAAGTCTTACAGATGTCAGCTTGAATACAGAATTGGAAGTGATTATAGCTTTAAACGAAGAGGCTAAGCGTCAGGGAAAGATACACAAAATAATCTTGATGGCGGACATAGGAGATTTAAGAGAAGGTTTTTGGGATAAAGAAGAACTTTTAGATGCAGCGCAGCTTATTGAAGAAAAATTTGATAATTTGTATCTTGAAGGCGTAGGGACTAATGTGGGATGCTATGGCGCATTGGAGCCTACAGTAGAAACTTTGGAAAAATTGTCGTCAATTGCTGAGAAAGTTGAATACAGAATAGGGCGTAAACTTAATATTGTTTCAGGTGGCGCCAGCAGCAGCTTAATGAGAATCTGGGATCAGGATATGCCGGAGAAAATAAACCATCTTAGAATAGGTGGTGAAGTTATGCTTGCTCATACTAACCGTGTTGTATATGGTTATGATATGAGCGATCTTCATTATGATGTTTTTCGTTTAAAAGCAGAGATAGTAAGGGTAAAAACTATAACAGATAAATACGGTAATAAGAGAAAAGAAGCGGTATTGGATCTGGGGCTTTTGGATTATTGTAATGCTGATGCCCTTTATTCTGTTGAAAAAGGTATAAAAATCAGAGAAACGTTTGATGATTATACAGTAGTAGATATAGAGGATGATTCAAAAGATTATGAGATTGGGGATATACTAACTTTTGCTTTGAGTTACGGAGCCTTAGTATATCTTACAAAGAGCAGAAGCGTAAAATTAGCTTTTGTTTAAATTTTCAAACGGCAGGCGATGGCTAAGGTTAGCAAATCGTTGACAAATAGCCGCCTGTAAGATATAATATTTGGCACGGCTATGTCCTTATATGTTATTTTAATAGGGATGTACAAAGTCGAAAGGAGAGTTAAACATGTCAGAAGAAATTTTACTGACCCAAGAGGGGTATGACAAAATAGTTGCAGAACACGAGGAACTGGTTTCCGTGAAAAGAAAAGAAGTTTCAGAAAGACTAAAAGAAGCTATTTCTTACGGTGACCTTTCTGAGAACTCCGAATATGATTCAGCTAAAAATGAACAGGCTGAGCTTGAAGAAAGAATTTTAAAACTTGAAAACATGATCCGTAAGGCTAAGATTATCAACGAACAGGATATGAGCAGCGATCAAGTGAGCGTAGGTCTTAAGGTTAAAGTCAAAGATATTGATGCAGGAGATGAGATGGAATTTACTATAGTAGGTTCAACAGAAGCAGATCCTTTTAACGGAAGAATCTCCAATGAGTCAGAGGTAGGCAAACATCTTCTTGGAAAGAAAAAAGGAGATACAGTTGAAATAGTAGTTCCTGACGGAATACTTAATTATAAGATCGTTGATATAAACAAATAATAGAGTACAATTTTAGAGAGGTACTATAGATGAGTATAGAAGAAACAAGACAGAATTTGAATTCTGAAGACCAAGAGCCTGAGGTATCAGAAGAAAGTCTGAATGAACTGCGTAAGATAAGAAGAGAAAAGTTAAAGGCTCTTCAAGAGGCTGGCAGAAATCCATTTTTAAATGAAACATGGGATGTTACAGCCCATAGTATGGATATTAAGGAAAATTTTGATGCTATGGAGGATCAGGAGGTTTCCTGTGCCGGAAGAATCATGGCATTTAGAAATATGGGCAAAGCTTCCTTTATAGATATTCAGGATAAACAAGGAAGAATACAATGTTATGTAAGGCGTGATGCAATAGGCGAAGAGGAATATGATTGGTTTAAAACATACGATATAGGAGATATTGTAGGCGTAGAAGGAACTGTGTTTAAGACAAAACATGGGGAAGTTTCAATAAAGACTACTAAAGTGGTATTGTTGTCAAAGTCTCTCCAGATTTTGCCGGACAAATGGCATGGATTAAAAGATACAGATTTGCGTTATCGTCAAAGATACTTGGATCTAATAGTAAATCCTGAAGTAAAAAATACTTTTATTAAGCGTGCAAAGATTATAAAGGAGATAAGAAGAGTCTTAGAAGAAGATTACGGATTCCTTGAAGTTGATACTCCTATTTTGACCACAATCGCAGGCGGTGCCAACGCAAGACCTTTCAATACACATCACAATACTCTTGACATAGATATGAAGATGCGTATATCCAACGAGCTTTATCTTAAAAGATTGATTGTAGGTGGTCTTGACAGAGTATATGAGATGGGCAAAATGTTCCGTAATGAAGGTATGGACAGGAATCATAATCCTGAGTTTACCAATATGGAATGCTATATGGCTTATGGTAACATGGAAAGCGTAATGGATGTGACAGAGCAGCTGATATATAAGGCGGCTTTGGCAGCCAATGGAAGTCCGATAATAAAGTATCAGGGCAAGGAGTTTGATGTAACCCCTCCATGGAGAAGACTCGATATGACCGACGCTGTTAAGGAGATTACAGGCATAGATTTCCATAAAATTGATTCTGACGAGGAAGCAAGAGAAGCCGCCGTCAAGTATGGAATGAATGAGGAAGATGTAAAGGATCTGTCTCGCGGCAAGATAATAGCCGAGATGTTTGATGAGTATTGCGAGGATGCACCTGGATATTTGGACGGACCTGTATTTGTTATAGGTCATCCTGTGGAAATTTCACCGTTGTCTAAGAGAGACCCTAAGGATCCTAGAATTACAAGAAGATTTGAAGGGTACATTAATGGATGGGAAGTGTGCAATGCCTTTTCTGAGCTCAATGACCCGATAGATCAGTTTGAAAGATTTACGATTCAGCAGGCACAGCTTGATGCAGGTCTTGATGAAGAGGCTCATCCTATGGATATGGATTTTGTAAATGCCCTTGAAGTAGGTCTTCCTCCTACAGGTGGTCTTGGTGTAGGTATCGATAGAGTTATAATGCTTATCTGTAATGTACCAAGTATAAGAGATATTATATTGTTCCCGACGATGAAACCGATTGAATAAATAATAAAATCTATAGAGCTTTAAACCTAGAGTTTAAAGCTCTATTTTTACATATTTAATAAACCTCCAACACGGGGCTTGAAAAATTTTGAAAAAAATGCTTTAATGTAGAGAGAAAAACAAGCGGAGGTGCAGGAAATATGCCTATATTATTACCGGAAGACATGAATGTGAAACTGCCAGAGATGATTAAGGTAAGGCAGAATTTTGAAAAGGAAAATATTGAAGATGTAGCAGCTCGTGTGAGTGAGATTTTAAAAGAAGACAAATTCTCTTCGCTGATTCATCCCGGACAGAAAGTTGCTGTTGCTGTAGGAAGCAGAATGATAGACAGAATACAGATAATTGTAAAGCAAGTAATTACAGAACTTAAAAATCGTGGTGCAGAGCCTTACATTGTAACTGCAATGGGAAGCCATGGGGGCGGAACAGAAGAAGGCTGTAAGCAGATTCTAGCCGACTTTGGTATTACAGAAGATAGCGTTGGTGTACCTATTAAAGCTAATGTTGATGTTGTAAAATTGGGCACTATTGAAGGCGGAATTGATGTTTATACAGACAAGAATTCTTATGATGCAGACATGACAATTCTTATTAATAGAATCAAACCACACACTGAATTTACCGGTGCGTATGAAAGCGGAATCTGTAAACTATCGACTATAGGTCTTGGCAGACAGAAGGGATGTACAAGCCTTCATAAGGGTGGAACTTTAAATTTTGATAAAATTATTCCGCAGGCTGCAAAGCTTGTCTTTGAAAAGAGTAATGTCGGATTTGCTATCGGTATTTTAGAAAATTCTTTTGATAAAGTAAAAATGATCGAAGGCATGACAAAAGATGAAATAATGGATAGAGAGCCTGAACTTTTAAAAATAGCAAAAGCTTCTATGCCATCTATAGGAATACCTGAAATTGACGTATTGATAATTGAAGAAATAGGAAAGGATATATCTGGCTTTGGTATGGACCCAAACATCGTAGGTTTAATAGGACCAAAAGCTGATGAGCCTAACGTTCCTAAAATTGGTAAGGTAATTGTGTTGAGATTATCAGAGAAGAGTCACGGTAACGCTTGTGGTATTGGTCTTGCAGATTTGACCACTCGTGAAGTATATGATAACATTGATTTTGAATCTACATATGCTAATAGCTTTGCATGTGGAGGAAGCTTTGGATATTGGACGGAATATGTTCCTATCGTTATGAGTGACGAAAGAGAGGCAATAGCAGGCGCAATTAAAATGCTTAATATTACAGAACCAGAAAAATGTAAGATTGTTAAGATAAAGAGCACTTTAAGACTTTCAGAAATACAGGTTTCTGAGCCATTGAGAGAATATATTGAAAGTAAGCCGGAAAGATTTACTATAATCTAAAGGTTAAGGACTTAATAATAAGTTTTGATTTAAGGCCTCTCATATAATTATGAGGGGCTTTAATAATATAAAGTATATGACAAAGGAGTGTAAGGAATGGCAAGGAAAGTAAAAACAAAAAATTTAGGGAATACAAGATTGGCTGCAAATTATGGTGGATGGACATATTGCACAGAATGTGATGAGAATATCGGATATTTATGCTATGCAACTTATGATAGAATAAATTTAAAATATGAATGTAAATGTGGAAGCAATGGAAGCATTTATATTGATTTTGAAGATAGTGAAGAAGGTGTTAAATGTGATGATGATCTGATAATTATTAAAAATCGCATGTGCTGCCCAAAAGATTCATCTCCGCTTATTACACTTCTTTCTAAAAAACTTAAAAATTATGATCTTGAGATTACTTGTAAAGAGTGTGGGAAAGCATATTTTAAGAATTACAGAGAATAATAGAGAAATGCTTAAAAAATATGACTTATGCGTTGAAAGCGTAAGATGAATCGGTTATAATATAACACCAAGAACATCTAAATATATAAGAGGTTAGTTTAAATATGAAAGATATAACAATAAGGGAACTTTTCAGAAATACTGATGAATATGCTGATAAAGAAGTGTTTATCAGGGGCTGGGTAAGAAACAACAGAAACTCCAATAAATTTGGATTTATTGAGCTCAATGACGGAACATTTTTTAAGTCTGTTCAGGTAGTCTATGAAGAGGAATTTATAAAAAATTTTGATGAAATTTCAAAGGCTTATGTTGCGACTGCTCTTGAAGTTAAAGGTGTAGTTGTTATTACTCCAAACGCTAAACAGCCGTTTGAGATAAAGGCAAGAGAAATTGAGGTGGAGGCAACTTCAACGCCAGATTATCCGCTTCAGCCTAAGAGACATTCTATGGAGTTTCTCAGAGAGATTGCGCATCTAAGACCTAGAAGCAACACGTTTGCTGCAGTATTTAGAGTTAGATCTTTAGTAGCTTATGCAATTCATAAATTCTTTCAGGAACAGAACTTTGTATATACTCATACACCAATTATTACAGGCAGTGACTGTGAGGGCGCAGGTGAAATGTTCAGAGTTACTACTCTTGATATGAATGATTTACCTAAAACAGAAGAAGGAAAAATTGATTATAGCAGTGATTTTTTCGGTAAAGAGACAAATTTGACGGTAAGCGGTCAGTTGGAAGCAGAAACCTTTGCCATGGCTTTTAGGAATGTATATACTTTCGGGCCTACTTTTAGAGCGGAAAACTCCAATACTGCAAGACATGCTTCTGAGTTCTGGATGATTGAGCCTGAGATAGCCTTTGCAGATCTTAACGATAATATGGAATTGGCTGAGGCAATGATAAAATACATCATAAATTATGTGATGGAAAATGCTCCGGAGGAGATGAACTTTTTTAACAGCTTTGTAGATAAAGGACTTATTGAAAGACTTAACAATATTGTAAATTCAGAATTTGGTCACGTAACATATACGGAAGCTGTTGACATATTAAAAAAATCAGGCAAGGAATTCCAGTATCCTGTAGAGTGGGGTATAGATTTACAGACAGAGCACGAAAGATTCTTGACAGAAGAGGTATTCAAAAAGCCATTGTTTGTAACTGACTATCCTAAGGATATAAAGGCGTTTTATATGAGACTTAATGATGACGGAAAGACCGTTGCTGCTTGTGATCTTCTTGTGCCGGGAGTTGGTGAAATCATCGGAGGAAGTCAGAGAGAAGAACGTCTTGATGTTCTCACTTCGAGAATGAAAGAACTTAATCTAAATGAAGAAGATTATTGGTGGTATTTAGACCTCAGAAAGTATGGCGGAGTTAAACATTCTGGTTATGGACTTGGATTTGAAAGAATTATTATGTATATAACAGGAATGAGCAATATAAGAGACGTACTGCCATTCCCTAGAACACCAAAAACAGCAGAGTTTTAATGAGATAAAAAAAGGAGCCTTAGTTTAGGCTCCTTTTGTTGTTAATAAATCGATGTAAGATTGATATGCGAGATGTTCCTTTTGACAAAATTTCAAAATCTTTTACAAAAAGTCAAAAAAACGTCTTTTTAGCATAATAATAGGGTCTAATTGACTTTAAAATTGACAAAATCAAATGATTTTACTTGGTTTTGTCAATGATTACAGCATTTTGTTGACTTTTTTGTTTTAATTTTGATATTTTGTCAGAATTGATGATGTGTAGGTCAGTTTATTTATCGAATTTATCTCCAGTGACCAAATCCCAAATTGTGATATTGGAGAAAAAATCGTAGACCATGTTATCAAAGTTTCTCCACATGGGAAGTGTTTTGCAGGAAGATTCCATCAGGCACGGTTCAGAACCAGACTTTAAACATGCCACTGTTGCCAATGTACCTTCTGTAAGCTCTAAAATTTCTTTGGCCGTATATTCTTCTGGTTTACGTGTTAATTTGTAGCCGCCGCCTTTTCCTCGAAGACCTTTTACTAGTTTTTCTGAGACAAGTATTTTTAAAATACTTTCAAGATATTTCTTGGATATTCCTTGTCTTAATGCAATTTCATCTAATGGAACAAATTTATCTGTGTTTTGTTCTGCCAAATCTATCATGACACGTAAAGCGTATCTGCCTTTTGTAGAAATCATATAATTCTGCTCCTTTGTATTTGTTAGCTAAAAAGATTATAAACTACCATAAAGGAATTGCACAAGGTTGTTTGAAGAAAAACACAAAATTTTCCTATAAACCTATTGACTAAATAGGTTTATTGTGATAAAGTAAACTTACAAAAGATGAATTTGAACAAATTTTTTTAAGGAGGCGAATGCGATGTTTGATAAGAATAACATAACTTTTAAAAGCGTTATGTGGTGTTGTCGAATGTATATTTCCCGGGCATATTTTGTGGCTAGGTGCTTTGTCATGCATTGCTTTGCGCCTGTAAATTGCATTTAAATAGATGTAAAGTATAAGCCATTTGCCCGGGAGTCTTGTAGGTAACAGCCCCGGGTTTTTTATGTTCAAATTCATAAAAATAGAAAAGAAAAGAGGAGACAAAAATGAGTGAATATAAATTTGAAACATTACAATTACATGTAGGACAAGAGGAAGCTGATTCGGCAACTGATGCAAGAGCGGTACCTATTTACCAGACCACTTCTTATGTATTTAAAAATTCAGCACATGCTGAGGCTAGATTTGGACTGGCGGACGCAGGTAATATATACGGCAGATTGACTAATTCGACACAAGATGTTCTTGAAAAGAGGCTGGCAGCCCTTGAAGGTGGTGTGGCAGCTTTGGCTCTGGCATCAGGAGCTGCTGCGATTACATATGTATTTGAAGCTCTTGCGGCTGATGGCGGACATATTGTATCTCAAAAGACCATTTACGGAGGAAGTTATAATTTGCTTGCACATACATTACCTCATTATGGTATTACAGCTACATTTGTTGACGTTCATAATTTAGAAGAAATAGAAAAGGCTATACAAGAAAATACAAAAGCAATTTATCTGGAGACATTAGGAAATCCAAACAGTGATATTCCGGATATTGATGCAGTTGCTGAAATTGCGCATAAACATGGCTTACCGCTTGTTATTGATAACACGTTTGGAACTCCTTATCTGATAAGACCAATAGAACATGGAGCAGATATTGTCGTTCATTCGGCAACCAAGTTTATTGGAGGACACGGAACCACTCTTGGCGGTATTATTGTGGATTCAGGAAACTTTGATTGGAAAGCCAGTGGAAAATATCCTGCAATTGCAGATGCAAATCCAAGCTATCATGGAGTTTCTTTTGTAGATGCGGCAGGTTCTGCAGCTTTTATCACTTATATACGTGCCATATTGCTTAGGGATACCGGTGCAACAATTTCTCCTTTTAATGCATTTTTACTTTTACAGGGCGTTGAAACATTGTCTTTACGAATTGAGCGTCATGCTGAGAATACAAAAAAGGTTGTGGAATATCTTTTGTCCAATCCTTTGGTTGAGCATGTAAATCATCCATCTATTGAAAGCCATCCTGACCATGAATTATACAAAAAGTATTTTCCTAATGGAGGCGCTTCTATATTTACATTTGACATAAAAGGAGGAAAAGCAGAGGCACATAAGTTTATAGACAATCTTAAGATATTCTCGTTATTGGCCAATGTGGCAGACGTAAAAAGCCTTGTAATTCATCCTGCTACCACTACACATTCACAGCTTACTGATGCAGAACTGGAAGAACAGGGAATACATCAAAATACTATAAGACTTTCAATAGGAACGGAACATATAGACGATATTATTGCAGATTTAGAAAAAGGCTTTGATGCCGTAAAGCATATATAAAAAGAGGGGTATAGAAATGAATAAAATTTATAAATCAGCTGATGAGCTGATAGGAAATACGCCATTATTAGAATTGACAAATATAGAAAAGAAACTGGACTTAAAAGCTAATATAATTGCAAAGCTTGAGTATTTCAATCCAGCAGGTTCAGTTAAAGACAGAATTGCAAAAGCTATGATAGAGGAGGCCGAATCAAGGGGGAAACTTGCTAAAGATTCTGTAATAATTGAGCCGACATCCGGCAATACAGGAATTGGGCTTGCAGCAGTAGCCGCGGCAAAAGGGTACCGTATTATTATAGTTATGCCGGAAACAATGTCCATTGAACGTCGTCAGCTTATGAAAGCTTACGGAGCAGAATTGGTTCTTACAGAAGGTGCTAAGGGGATGAAAGGGGCTATTGCCAAGGCAGAAGAGATTGAAAAAGAGATTCCGGGAAGTTTTATCCCGGGACAATTTGTAAATCCCGTAAATCCTAAAACACATTTTGAAAGTACAGGTCCGGAAATATATTCAGATACTGACGGAAAAGTGGATATATTTGTAGCCGGAGTGGGTACTGGAGGAACAATTACCGGTGTAGGTAAATATCTGAAATCGCATAATAAAAATATAAAGGTGGTAGCTGTGGAGCCTGAATCATCAGCAGTATTATCAACAGGTGTTTCGGGATCACATAAAATTCAGGGTATAGGAGCCGGATTTGTGCCAGAGATTTTAGATACAGATATTTATGATGAAATTATTACAGTATACAATGAAGATGCGTTTAATACAGGTAAATTGATAGGTCAGACTGAGGGCGTTTTGGTAGGAATCTCTTCAGGCGCCGCCCTGTTTGCAGCAATTAAATTGGCTAAGCGCCAAGAAAATGCCGATAAAAATATTGTTGTATTATTACCTGACACAGGAGACAGATACTTATCTACGCCTCTTTTTGCAGATTGATGAAGACCTCAAAAACTATTGTAAGATCAATATATATTTGATATAATATTCACGATTGTAAATTAAATTGAGGAGGTCTTAACAGATGAAAGGCTATACAAGTGAAAACATCAGAAACGTTGCATTATTAGGTCACGGCGGATGTGGTAAAACTACATTTCTTGAAGCCGCCCTTCTGGCAACAGGTGTAATCAACAGAATGGGTAAAGTTGAAGACGGAAATACGGTGTCCGACTACGATAAAATGGAAATTGAGAGAGGTTACTCTATAAACACTTCCGTAGTTCCTATTCTTTGGAAAGAAAATAAAATCAACTTCATTGACACACCGGGATACTTTGATTTTGTAGGTGAAGTAAATGCAGCATTGAGAGCTGCTGAAGCCGCAGTTATCATGGTAGATGCAGGATCAGGGATTCAAGTTGGTACTGAAGCCGCATGGAAGGCATGCGAAAGATATAAGACTCCGAGATTTATAGTTATAAATAAGAGGGACAAGGACGAATTTGATTTTTATAAGACTTTTGATGAATTAAAGACAAAATTCGGCGAGAAACTGATTCCTTTTAGCTGGCCGCTTTCAGCAGAAATCGACGAAGAATTAAAAGAAGCAATCGCAATGACTGACGATGAACTTATGGAAAAGTATTTTAACGGCGATGACTTTTCTGATGAAGAAGTTCTGAAAGGCTTGAAAAAAGGCATAGCAGACGGAGGAATAGTTCCTGTTTGCTCATCGGCATTCCAGCTTGGTTCAGGTCTTGAAGGTTTGCTTGATTTACTCGTTACCTATGTTCCTACACCTCTTGAGCATGGTCCTTATGCAGGATTTAATGATAAGAATGAGCCGGTAGAGAGAATTTCGGTAGTAGATGCACCTGTATCTGCATTTGTATTTAAGACTATAGTTGACCCGTTTGTTGGTAAGATTTCAGTTATGAAAGTCGTAACAGGAAAGCTTAATTCCGGAGACGAAGTTTACAATGAGAGAGCAGGTAAGTCAGAAAAGCTTGGCAAGTTGTTCTTCCTGAGAGGCAAAAACCAGACTGAGCTTAATTATGCTGAGGCAGGAGATATTGTAGCTGTGGCTAAATTGCAGTATACATTGTCAGGCGATACTCTCTGCGATAAAAATGATATCATAAGATTTTTACCTTTGGATTATCCTGAACCTTCATACTTTATTGCTATTGAAGCAACAGACAAAGGTGAAGAAGATAAGATGGGAACAGGACTCAATAAGCTAAGAGAAGAAGATCCTTCATTTGTAGTTGAAAGAAATACTGAAACGCGTCAGACTCTTTTAGGAGGACAAGGCGATATTCAACTGGGAGTTATACTTGCTAAACTTAAAGATAGATTTGGAGTCAATGTAAAAACTGTCCCTCAGAAAATTGCCTATAGGGAAACTATTAAAGGCAATTCAGATGTTCAGGGTAAACATAAAAAGCAATCCGGCGGCGCTGGCCAGTATGGTGATGTACACATCAGATTCTCTCCATCAGAAAAAGAATTTGAATTTTCAGAAGAATTGTTCGGAGGATCAGTTCCTAAGAACTATGTACCTGCTGTAGAAAAGGGACTGCAGGAATGTATGAATAAGGGACCTCTTGCAGGCTGTAAAGTAGTTAATGTTAAAGCTGTTCTTTATGACGGATCATATCATGATGTAGACTCCAATGAAATGGCATTTAAGATAGCAGCTTCCCTTGCATTTAAAAAAGGTATCGTAGAAGCTAAGCCTTGTCTCTTGGAACCTATAATGAAACTTGAAATTTATGTTCCGGATGATTATATGGGAGATGTTATGGGTGACATGAATAAGAGAAGAGGAAAGATTCTCGGTATGGAGCCTATGGCAGACGGAGGTCAGAAATTGCTTGCTGTTGCTCCGCAGGCTGAACTGTTTGACTATGCAATTGGTTTAAGAGCTATGACTCAGGCTAGAGGAAGCTTCGTAATGCATTTTGAAAGATACGAAGAAGTACCTGCGCATCTTGCAAATAAGATTATAGAAGCGCATAAGGCAGAGGAAGACGCATAAGATTGATTCAAATAATTTAAAATGTTAAAAACAACTCCAAAATGCATAAGTAATTTATGTACTTATTAATGGAGTTGTTTTTGTATATTTTTATTTTAAAAGCTTGCGTAAAATATGACTTTGATGTATTATATAATAAGAACAAATGTTCTCGAGGAGGGACCTTAACATGGCAAAGAAACCTAAAACAATTTTTGTGTGTCAAGAGTGCGGATATGAAAGTCCAACATGGATGGGACAGTGCATATGCGGCGCATGGAATTCTTTTGTTGAAGAGAAAGAGATAACGCCGGTTAAGGAAGATAACAGGCGGAGAACCATAGATGGAGGTAAACCTGTTAAACTTAAAGAGGTAGGTACAAGAGAATATAGCAGGATAGATACAGGAGTAGGCGAGCTTAACAGAGTACTTGGAGGAGGCCTTGTAAAAGGTTCCTTAGTACTGATTTCAGGTGAACCAGGCATAGGAAAGTCTACCATAATAATTCAAGCTGCATCTAATATTGCAAAGAACGGTCAGAAGGTTTTGTATGTTTCCGGAGAAGAGTCTGAGGAACAGATAAAACTCAGGGCAGACAGAGTTTGTGGCGAACTGCCGGAGACGTTATTTGTGTTGCCAGAAACAAATCTGGATATTGTAGAAACTGTTTGTGATAATATTAATCCGTCTTTCTTAATCATAGATTCAATACAGACAATGTACAGTGACGAACTTGATTCTGCGCCTGGAAGCGTATCTCAGGTAAGAGCATGCGGCAATAAATTGATGAAGATAGGCAAGATGAAGAATACGCCGGTTTTTATAGTCGCTCATGTTACCAAGAGTGGTGATTTGGCTGGGCCTAAAACTGTAGAACATCTTGTGGATTGTGTCCTGAATTTTGCAGGAGAACGTGACCAGGAACTTAGAATCTTAAGGTCATTTAAAAATAGATTTGGAACTACCAGTGAGATAGGCGCTTTTATGATGGAGGAAAACGGACTTCAAGAAGTTAGGGATATTTCGGGTACTTTTTTAGAAAACAAGGCAGAAGGTGCAGAAGGATCTGTTACTGCTGCTATATATGAGGGGAGCAGACCTGTGATGTTTGAAGTCCAGGCTTTAGTTGCGCCTGCCAATGTGGGCTTTGCAAGGCGTACAGCAGTTGGTGCTGATAATACCAGACTTAATATGTTGCTTGCAGTATTAGAAAAAAAGGCAGGCCTCAAGTTAGTTAATGAGGACGTTTATGTGAATATAGTCGGAGGACTAAGACCTGAGGGAACATCCTTTGACTTGGCTGTAGCTTTGGCCATATATTCATCTTATAAAAACCGCATAACTGCAAAAAAGACTATAGTTATAGGAGAAATAGGTCTTACAGGAGATATAAGAACGGTTAGGTTTGCCGATAAAATAGTAAGAGAAGCAGTAAGAATGGGATATGAACGGATAATAATGCCTTCATCAAATTTAAAATCCCTCAAAGGTTCCTTTGAGGGATGTGAGATAGTAGGTGTAAAAAATATTGTTGAAGCGATAAAAATATTTTAAACTTATTCGATATTTTCTATGGATTCAGGATCTTGAGGGATGGTTTTGCTCCATTCCTTATCTCTGTTCCATTCTCGCTCCTTTTTTATATACGGAAGTTCAAACCAAAATGTCGTTCCTTTTCCCAGTTTGCTGGTAACCCCATAGTTTGTATGGTGAAGAGTAAGAATTTCTTTGACAATGGACAGACCAAGTCCGCTGCCTTCTGTAGGACGTACATAGTTGGTACTTGTTTTATAGTATCTATCCCATACATGAGGCAATTCTTCCTGAGATATGCCAGGTCCGTGATCTGAAACTTCAAATCTATATTTTTTGCCTGTTTTTCTTATATTTACTATGATTTCCTTATCATTGCCGCAGTACTTTACAGCGTTATTGATTAAATTTGACATGACCTGTTTAATTCTGTTTTTGTCACCATATACGTATGCTTCTTTAGGAGAATTAAAAGTGAATTTATATCCTTCTTGCTCCGAAAGTATATCATAAGAAGAAAGTATGGACGAAGTGGCAGAAATAAAATCAAAAATTCCCCTTTCAAGTATGGTTTTATGTGTTTGCATTGCAGAAATTGTGGCCATATCACTTACGATTTGGTTTAGTCTTTCTGATTCATCCATGATTACTTGAAGGTGGGCTTCTCTTTTTTCCGGAATATCTCCGGATAAATCTCTAATCATTTCTGCATAAGAACGTATCATTGTTAAAGGTGTCTTTAAATCGTGAGATACGTTGGCTATCAAATCTTTTAAACGATTATCCGCCATCCCAAGTTCATAAGCCGCAGTGTTGAGTGTGTCGGCCAGATTATTTATTTCTGAGTATGAGTCGGCTTCGAATTTGACATCATATGTGCCTTTTCCCATCTCTTTGGCAGTATTGGTGATTGCTTTTATAGGTTGCGCTATGCGGTTTGCAAAATAAATTGCCAGTATTAAAGCAAAAGCAAGAGTAACTACAGTAACATACATAAGCTGGTGCCTTAAGATGTTTACAGTAGAAGAAACCGGATATAGCGGTGAAAATATATAAAGAAATACATCTTCATCTTCGGAAGATTGAATTATACAACCATATGCCAGTGTTTGGTATTCAGCAATTCCAGTGTCTATCTTGAAAGAAACAGGAGAGCCTTTGCTGTCGCTTAACAGCCCTTTTAATTTTGGAGTTTTTTCAAGATAACTATATACAGGAAGGCGGCTTTCTGATTCCGGTGAGAATAACAGAATTCCGTTGCTGTTTTCCATCATTACATAGAAGTCATTGCTTACGGACAGTTCCTTTATAACATTAGTTAAGTCGGGATTGTCTTCTTGATAAGTTTTGGAAATAGAGGTTGCAATTTTATTTACCTCTGAGATCTTCATCTCTTCGTAATATGTATTTAGGAAAAATATGTGTAAAAACCAGATTAGGGCAATGACACCTACACCTATGCCTACAAAATAAACCCATAGTCTGAATTTTATACTTTTAGCGTCGAATTTAATCTTCGTACTCAAATTTGTAGCCTACTCCCCTCAACGTAACTATATAATCTCTGTATGCACCTAAATTATTTCTTAAATTTTTAATGTGCGTATCAATGGTTCTGTCATCTCCAAAGAAATCATAACCCCAGATGTCAGATAGAAGCTTGTCTCTTGAAAGAGCAATATTTTTATTCTCTACCAGATAAAACAGCAGATCATATTCTTTTGGTGTCAAGTCCACTTTTTGACCATCTACAGTAACAGTCCTTGCAGGGATGTTTATCTCTAGTCCTCCAAATTTCATGGAAGCTTGTGTTTGTGCTGCAGAGGAAGCATGTTTTCTGTTTAATACAGCATTTATTCTTGCCATAAGCTCTTTAGGACTAAAAGGTTTAACTACATAATCATCAATTCCCAGCTCAAAACCAAATAGTTTGTCATATTCTTCGCCTCTTGCAGAAAGCATTATTACAGGGATATCTTTTATCTTCTTGATTTCTTTACATGCAGAGAATCCATCAAGTTTAGGCATCATAATATCCATTATTATCAAATCATAATCATTTAGCTTGCACAGGCCGATGGCGCTCATGCCATCTTCGGCTTCCGTAACTTTATATCCGCTGAATTCCGCATATTCTTTTATAACTTCACGGATTTTAGCCTCATCATCTACTATAAGAAGTTTATACATTAAGTCTACCTCCTGTATTTGTGTATTTTGCTAACATTTTATCATGATTATTTTAACATAAATATGGGCAAAGGAAAAAGGTTTTGTGAAAAATAAATGTTGACACAGAAAAAATGTCTATGATAAAATTAATATTTTTATTCAGCCTTGACATTAAAGCCAGGTATCTTTTATACTGAAATATAAGTATACAATGGAGGGGTTATGCCATGTTTTCTGTTGGTGATAAAATAGTGCACCCAATGCACGGTGCAGGTATCATTCAGAAAATTGAAGAAAAGAAGATTTTGGGCCAAGTAAAACAATACTATGTCTTAAAATTACCATGTAATGACATGTGTGTAATGATTCCTGTGGATTCAGGGACCTTTGTTGGTATACGAAAAATTGTGGACAAGGCCGATGTAGAAAAAGCAATAATGACATTAAGGGCTGAAAGCTCGGTTATGGACGCAAACTGGAATCGCAGATGCAGAGATAATATGGAACTGATGAAGACCGGCGATATATTCAAGGTTGCCGAAGTTGTACGTAATTTGATTAGACTTGACAGAGAAAAGAAATTATCTGCTGGTGAAAAAAAGATGCTCACCAATGCTAAACAAATTCTGGTGAGTGAAATAATATTGGTCTGTGATTTATCGGAGAAAGAAGTTGCAGAATTAGTAGAAGAAGCAGTCTAATTTATTTGCCTTTGGAAATTCTGTGACAGATGAGAAGAAATTTAGAAGAAAGGAGGAATGGAGATGTTTAAAAGATTATTTAAAGGAATATTTACCGCTCTTGGTATGGTGGTAGGATACGAATTGTTTTCACTTTTTAACTACTATGTATCAGAAGAAGCTAAAAAAAATCCGGAGTATATGGAACTGTCTAAGATGGAAGCATTTTGGATGGGAATTCTTTTCGCAATTATTTTTGGAGTTATATTTTATAAGATGACTTCGGTTTTGAGCAGAACGGGTAATAAGATGGCAACAAATATAAGCAAGGATTTGCAGGGCGTTTCTGCCAATGATTTGCTTGCCGGAGTTTTGGGCCTTACGATGGGATTGATAGTAGCGTTTTTACTTACCAAAATATATCAAGATATTGTGCCTGCCGCTATCTATGTTGCGCTGACCATATGTATTTATATTTCCCTTGGTTTTTTGGGTGCTGTTGTCGGAAGCAAAAAAGGATCAGAGCTTATTACAAGATCTATAGCTCCAAAGGTTAATGTTTCACAAAAACAGCAGCAAGAAGAAAATGCGTATGCATATAACGCTAAGGATAGAAAAAAGACGCAGGTGCCAAAGATTCTTGATACAAGTGTTATAATTGACGGCAGAATTCTTGAAATTATTAAAACTGGTTTTATGGAAGGCCCTATAGTAATCCCTGAATTTGTGTTGGTAGAATTGAGACATATTGCAGATTCCTCTGATGCGCTTAAACGTACTAGGGGCAGAAGAGGCCTTGATATACTGAATAAAATTCAGGAAGAGTATGGCATCGAGATTTATAATTCAGATTCTGAGAAATCCCTTAAAGAGATACCCGAAGTGGATGTAAAACTGCTTAAGCTGGCTCAGATCATGAAGGGCAAAGTAGTAACTAATGACTTTAACTTGAATAAGGTTGCTGTTATAAAGGAAGTACCCGTTTTGAATATAAATGAGCTGGCAAATGCTTTGAAACCTATGGTTATCCCTGGAGAAAGCATGACAGTAACTCTCATTAAACAAGGTAAAGATCAAAATCAAGCGGTTGCATATCTTGATGACGGAACAATGATTGTTGTTGAAAATGGCCGAAAGCAAATAGGAAATACTGTAGACATTTTGGTGACCAGTGTTTTGCAGACAGCAGCTGGCAGAATGATATTTGGTAAAGTAACTAAATAGAGGTGTTGGATGTATAATGACAAAAAGGTTACAGCCATAATAACCGCTGCCGGTAAAGGGAGCAGGATGGGCTCCAGCATTCCGAAGCAGTTTTTTAAAATCGGCGGTATAACTGTGCTCGAAAAGACTATATCACCTTTTGAAGAAATTGATGAAGTTGATGATATATTAGTAGTATCAAGAGAAGAATTTATATCTAAATGCGATGTTTTGTGCAAGCCTTTTAGAAAGGTAAGGGAAATAATTGCAGGAGGCAGTGAGCGTCAGGATTCTGTTAGAAATGCTCTTAACGCAGTTGAATGCGATAATGGACTTGTTTTGATACATGATGGAGCAAGACCTTATGTTACAAAAGAAATCATAATAGATGTTCTAAAACATACTTTAGAGAGCGGAGCTGCGGTTGCAGCAGTGCCGGCTAAAGATACAATAAGACAAGTTAACTCAGGTGAGAGCATTACTTTGGACAGAAGCTCATTGTATAATGTTCAGACGCCTCAGGGATTCAAAACAGAACTTATTAAAAGAGCATTTGAAAAAGCATACACCGATAATTATTACGGTACAGATGATGCGGTTTTGGTAGAACGGCTAGGCAAAGAGGTATCAATAGCAAGGGGAAGTTATTCCAATATTAAGATTACGACTAGGGAGGATTTGCCTTTGAACGTGAGAGTTGGCATGGGGTATGACGTGCATAAACTGACAGAAGAAAGAAAGTTGATTTTGTGCGGAGTAAATATACCATTTGAAAAAGGTCTGTTAGGGCATTCTGATGCTGATGTGGCAGTTCATGCTCTTATGGATGCTATGCTTGGGGCTGCTGCAATGGGAGATATAGGAAGACATTTCCCTGATACAGATGAGCGATATAAAGGGATTTCCAGCATGATATTGCTTAAAAAAGTCAAAGAGTTAATTGATCAAGAGGGATATACAGTAGGAAACGTCGATATAACTATAATGGCGCAAAAACCTAAACTGGCGCCTTATATAGAAGAGATGAGAAAAAATGTAGCAGGCGTGCTTAAACTTGAGATAGGCGATGTTAATGTAAAAGCTACTACCACAGAAAAACTTGGATTTGTAGGCAGAGAAGAAGGAATTGCTGCAGAAGCAGTTTGTATAATAAACAGATGTTAGAGGAGAATTAAAAAATGAAACTTTCAAAGATGCACATTAAAACTCTGAGAGAAGTTCCGGCTGAGGCTGAGATTCCGAGTCATATTCTTTTACTTCGAACTGGCATGATAAGAAAATTGGTTTCCGGAGTTTATGGGTTTATGCCTTTAGGCTGGAGGGCTGTAAGAAAAATAGAAGATATAATACGTCAGGAAATGGATAATATAGGCGGGCAAGAGATACATATGTCTGCAATTCAGCCGTCTGAGCTCTGGGAAGAATCGGGACGCTGGTTTGCATACGGACCTGAACTTTGGAGAGTAAAAGATAGAAACGGCAGAGATTTTTGCCTTGGACCTACACATGAAGAGATATTTACAGATATTATAAGAAACGATGTTTCTTCACATAGACAACTGCCTCTTTATTTGTATCAGATTCAAACTAAATACAGAGATGAAGCAAGACCTAGATTCGGTCTTATGAGAAGCAGAGAATTTATAATGAAAGATGCATATTCATTTGATCGTGATTTTGATGGCCTTGATAAAAGCTATGACGAGATGTATGAAGCTTATGAAAAGATTTTCACAAGATGCGGGCTTACTTTCAGACCTGTAGAGGCTGATACAGGAGCCATCGGCGGAAGCAATTCCCACGAGTTTACCGCATTATCAGAAGTAGGTGAAAGTGAAATTGCATATTGTGAAAAATGTTCCATGGCGGCAACCACTGAAAGGGCTGAGTTTGTAGATGCACCTGCTGAAACAGATGAGATGATGGCGCTTGAAGAGGTTGATACTCCGGGAACAAAAACTATAGAAGAGGTTGCAAATTTTCTTGGAATAGATCAGAGCAGAACTATTAAGGCATTGCTTTTTATCACATATGACGATGAAGGCAAAGAAAAAGAATATGTTGCCGCTTTTATACGCGGAGACAGAGAATTAAATATGATAAAGCTGATAAACGCTTTGGGTATTCATGAACATTCCATAGAATTTGCAGATGAAGCAAAGATGGCTGAGGCTACAGGATGTGTTGGAGGATTTACAGGACCTATAGGTCTTCATGATTGTAAAATAGTAGTAGATAGCGAGCTTACAGGGCTTAAAAATCTTTGTGCAGGTGCTAATAAAGAAGATTATCACGTTAAAAATGTTAATTATGACAGAGACTATAAGGGTGATATTGTAGCCGACCTTAAGCTTCTTAAAGAAGGAGACCCTTGCCCGATATGTGGTGAGCCAGTAAAACATGCAAGAGGTATAGAAGTAGGTCAAGTTTTTAAACTGGGAACTAAATATTCTGAGGCAATGAAGGCCACATATAAAGATGAGAATCAAAAGGATCAGCTCATAGTGATGGGATGCTACGGAATTGGAGTTACAAGAACTCTTGCTGCTATAGTTGAACAAAATCATGATGAGAATGGTATTATATGGCCAATGTCGGTAGCTCCGTATCACGTTATAATCACTCTTGTTAAACCGGGTGATGAACAGCAGCAGGCTTTGGCGGATAAAATCTATAATGAACTTGCAAAAGCAGGTGTAGAAGTATTACTTGATGACAGAGACGAGAGACCTGGCGTTAAGTTTAAGGATGCAGACCTTCTTGGTATTCCTGTAAGAATTACCGTAGGTAAGCGTGCCTCTGAAGGAATAGTAGAATATAAGCTTAGAAGAGAAATAGAAAAAGAAGAAAAAACAGCAGAGGATGCAGTTAAAGATGCAATTGCTCTTGTAAATGTAGAAAAATAGGAAGGCTATCTATTATGGGCAAAGTAAAAACATTTTTTAAAGAGAATATTTATATAAATCTTTTTCTTTGCTTTTTTAAAGTAGGAATCATAACCATAGGCGGAGGCGTTGCTATGGTGCCGGTTCTGCAAGAGAAGATATGTGAAAAATATAAATGGATGTCAGACGATGAAATATTGGACTGCATAGCAGTAAGCCAAGGGCTTCCGGGAGTAATAGCTATAAATATGGCTACATATGTGGGATATTTTAAAAAAGGACTGCTCGGAGCAATTGTAACCACATTGGGAGTTATATTACCTTCGTTTATAATAATGATTTTGGTGGTACTTTTCTTAGAGGAAGTAGGAGGTAATCCTTACATAGGCGGTATGCTTGAGGGTATAAAGGCAGCAGCTACCGGATTAATAGCTTTTGCCGCATGTAAACTGGGGCAGCAGACGCTTAAAGGTGTTTTCCAATGGGTTGTTGCAGTATTGGCATTTTTGGCTATAGGCATATTTGGAGTCAACGCCGGATGGGCAATTCTAGCAGGAATCGTTATAGGAGAGATATATTTTACCATAAATAAAGCAAAGGGGGAAAAAAAGAATGGAAATATTAAGTAAGTTGTTTTTCACTTTTGCTAAAATAGGGCTTATAGGATTTGGCGGAGGAATGGCGATTTTGCCGCTGATATATCAGAGTGTTTCTGAGTTTAATAGTATAGATTCAGAACAATTTGCTAATCTGTTCGCAATTTCTCAGGCGACTCCGGGACCATTGGCAGTAAATGCGGCGACTTTTTCAGGCTTTGAGACGGCGGGCATAACTGGTGCAATAGCAGCAACTATAGGAGTTGCTTTCCCGGCGTTTATATTGGTTGCAATTTGTGTAAAATTTTTGAATAAGTATCAGGAAACAGATATGGTTCAGGGAGCCTTTACAGGGATAAGACCTGTAACTGTAGGACTGATAATGGCAGGATTTATAATGATAGGTCAGACTTCACTGATGTCAGGCAGTTTTTCTGACATATCAGATTTTAGTCAGATTCTGGATATAATAAAACCTGTTCAGATAGGAATGGCGGCAGTTACATTCATCGCTGCCAAAAAATTTAATGTGAGTGCACTTAAATTGATTGTGATTATGGGAATACTGGGTACTTTTTTGTGCAAAGGAGAAATATTATGAAAAAATTGATTATCGAAATGACTAACGGTGATGTTATGAGCGGGGAACTTTACCCTGAGGTTGCGCCTATTACTGTAGAAAATTTTGAAAAGCTGGCTTCAGAGGGATTTTATGACGGTTTGACTTTTCATAGAGTCATTCCGGGATTTATGATACAGGGAGGCTGTCCTATCGGTAACGGAACAGGTGGTCCTGGGCATAATATAAAAGGAGAATTTAGGGCAAATGGTGTAGCAAATGATATTAAGCACGAAAGAGGGGTTCTTTCTATGGCAAGAGCTATGCATCCTGATTCAGCAGGATCACAGTTTTTTATAATGGTAGAAAATGCACCTCATCTTGACGGACAATATGCTGCATTTGGTAAAATTACAGAAGGTATGGATGCTGCTGATAAAATAGTTTCAGTGAAGACAGACCGCAGTGATAAACCTATTGAGCCACAAGTGATAAAGACTATTAGAGTTGTAGAATAATTTAGAAATGAGATAGGAATCATGGCATTTTTCAAAGAAGTTGGAGAAGATATCAGGAATATGGTGGAAAAGGACCCCGCAGCAAGGAATGGCTTTGAGGTTCTTATTTGCTATCCCGGAATCTGGGCTTTAATATTGCATAGACCTGCCAACTGGTGTTACAGACACAAAATTAAGCTTATAGCTAGAATGATTTCTCAATTGGCAAGATGGTTTACAGGAATTGAAATACATCCGGGAGCAATTATTGGAAGACGATGTTTTATTGACCATGGAATGGGTGTGGTAATAGGAGAAACAACAGAAGTCGGTGATGATGTTACCATTTATCAAGGTGTTACTTTGGGAGGAACCGGTAAAGACTCGGGGAAACGTCATCCAACTATAGGCAATAGGGTAGTAGTAAGTACAGGCGCAAAAGTACTTGGTCCTTTTAAAGTAGGCGATGATGTTAAAATCGGTGCCGGCTCAGTAGTGCTCAAGGAAATACCGTCAAATTGTACTGTTGTAGGCATACCCGGAACTATAGTGAAGAGAAACGGACAGAGTACGCAGGATTTAAACCAGGTAGATCTGCCTGATCCGATTGCTGTAGAGATAGAGTGTCTGAGGAAACGAATTGTTGCACTTGAAAACAGATTGCGTAGTGCAGAATGCAATTTGGATGATGAACAATTAGGAGAGGAATGTAACCATGAAGATTTATAATACACTTACAAATAAAAAAGAAGAATTTGTACCTATCGAAGAAGGCAAAGTTAAGATGTATGTATGTGGTCCTACGGTATATAACTTTTTTCATATAGGGAATGCAAGACCGTTTGTAGTATTTGATACTATGAGAAAGTATTTGGAATACAGAGGATATAAGGTAAAATTCGTTCAAAACTTTACAGATGTAGATGACAAGATAATTAAGAAAGCTAAAGAAGAGGGCGTTACAGCAGGCCAGATTAGTGAAAAATATATTGAAGAATATTATAAAGATGCTGCAGTCCTTAATGTAAAAAAAGCTACAGTACATCCTAAAGTTACAGAAACTATACAGGATATAATTAAGTTTGTGCAAGATTTGATAGATTTAGGATATGCATATGAGGCAAATGGAGATGTGTACTATAGAACTAGAAAGTTTGAAGGCTATGGTAAGCTTTCCGGTAAAAATATAGATGATCTTATTTCCGGGGCTCGAATTGCAGTAGGAGAAACTAAGGAAGATCCTCTGGATTTTGCCCTTTGGAAAGCAAGAAAAGAAGACAGTGAGATAGCTTGGGAATCTCCGTGGGGAATGGGAAGACCCGGATGGCATATAGAGTGTTCTGCCATGTCTAAAAAGTTTTTAGGAGATACTATTGATATTCATGCGGGAGGTCAAGACCTTCAGTTCCCTCATCACGAAAATGAGATTGCACAATCGGAAGCTCACAGCGGAAAGCCTTTTGCTAATTACTGGATGCACAATGGATATATCAACATAGACGGTATAAAGATGTCAAAAT
Organism: uncultured Peptostreptococcaceae bacterium; assembly: GCA_910588185.1. Lineage (GTDB taxonomy): Bacteria > Bacillota > Clostridia > Peptostreptococcales > Anaerovoracaceae > Fimisoma. The sequence continues at coordinate 146,687 of CAJUQR010000001.1, read as the reverse complement.
CTCTTGGCAATTTTAGAACTGTAAGAGATCTCTTAAGCATTTATGATGGTGAGGTTCTAAGATTCTTGATTTTAAGCGGTCATTACAGAGGTCCTATAGATTTTGGAGAAGAAGTATTGACTCAAGCACAGAACGGCTTAACAAGAATGAGAAATGCAAAGAGCAATTTGAAGCATCTTATGGCAAATGGCTGTGCAGAGATGACTGAATCTGAACAAAAGGCTATCGATGAATTTGATAAATATAGACAAGAGTTTATTGAAGCAATGGAAGATGATTTGAATACTGCAGATGCAATAAGTGCAGTATTTGAACTCATTACTGCTATTAATACGGCAGTTAAGGACGGTGCTTCTAAAGAATTTGCAAAGAAATCTTTGGATATTTTGCTTGAATTAACGTCAATTTTAGGGTTGCTTGAGCAGGATACAGAAGAGGAATTAACAGAAGTAGAGCCTGAAATTAAGGCGCTAATTGATGAACGCCAAGCTGCAAGAAAGGCTAAAAATTTTGCAAGAGCTGATGAGATAAGAGATGAACTTAAGGCAAAGGGAATAACCCTTAAGGACACGCCACAGGGAGTTCAGATTATAAGAGAGTCATGATTGCAAAGGATGTAAAACAGATAAATACAACTGCGCTTGCATATATGGGAGATGCAGTGTACGAAGTGTATATAAGGAAGCATGTTATGGAGACTGGGCAGGTTAATGCCGATAAGCTCCATTTCATGTCTGTTCCCTATGTAAAAGCAGAGGGACAAGCAAGAGCAGTTAAATCTATTATTAATGGTTTTTTGACAGAAGAAGAAACTGCGCTGGTGAAACGTGCAAGGAATCACAGAAGCGCATCTAAGCCAAGGAATGCCAATCCTATAGATTACAAGCTGGCAACTGCTTTTGAGGCTTTAATCGGATATCTTTATTTATGTGGCAACATTGAGCGCATGGAAGAAGTGATTGAAAAAGCTATAGGAGTTATTGAGAAAAAATAGAGGAGTAGCGTAATGAGTAAAGCTGATGTATTGTTTGTCAACATGTGCAATCAAATATTAAATAATGGATTTTCTTCACAAGGACAAGAGGTTAGAGCAAGATGGGAAGACGGAAGTCCGGCTCATACTATTAAGTCTTTTGGCGTTGTAAACAGGTATAATTTGCAGGAAGAATTTCCGGCTCTTACATTAAGACCGACAGCCATAAAGACAGCTGTAGATGAAGTCTTATGGATATGGCAGAAAAAATCCAATAATATCAAAGACCTTAAAGGTAAGATATGGGATGAGTGGGCAGATGAGAACGGGTCAATAGGTAAGGCATATGGTTACCAGATGGGGGTAAAATATCGTTTTGCTCAAGGGGAAATGGATCAGGTTGACAATGTACTTTGGCAGCTTAAAAATACTCCTTATTCTAGAAGAATAATGACTAATATATATAATTTTAGTGATTTGGCAGAGATGGGTCTTGAACCTTGTGCTTACAGTATGACTTTTAATGTGACAGGCAACAAGCTTAATGCAATACTGAATCAGCGTTCACAAGATGTTTTAACAGCCAATAATTGGAACGTGGTTCAATATTCTGTCCTTGTTCATATGTTTGCACAAGTCAGTGGCCTTGTTCCTGGAGAGTTGATTCATGTTATTGCAGATGCTCACATTTATGACAGACATGTTCCTGTAGTGGAAGAGCTGATAAAGAGGCCACAATTTCCTGCCCCAAAGTTTAGATTAAATCCTGATGTGAAAAACTTTTATGATTTTACGGTAGATGATTTGATAATTGAAGATTATCAGAAAAACCCTCAAGTTTTAAATATACCTGTAGCGGTTTAGGAGTGTTAATATGAAATTGATTGCAGTAGCAGATAAAAATTGGGGAATTGGCAAAGATAATAAACTTTTGTGTCATCTTCCGGGAGATTTAAAATATTTTAAAGAAAAGACTCTTGGAAAGACAATAGTTATGGGACGTAAAACTCTTGAAAGTCTGCCCGGAGGTAAACCTCTTCCGGGAAGAAAAACCATAATATTGACTAGAGATAAAACTCTTGTTAATGATGGCGTCCAAATAATTCATAGTATTGAAGAGTTACTTTCAATAAATGATGAAGAGCTGATAGTTGCAGGCGGTGGTCAGATATATAATCAACTATTAGAATATTGTGATTCTTGTCTGATAACTAAACTTGATTGCAGTTTTGATGCAGATACATTTTTGTCTGACTTAGATACATCTGTTGATTTTGAGATGATATGGCAAAGTGAGGAACAAGTAGAAAACGGTATAAGTTATCGTTTTACGGAATATAAGAGGATATGAGATGGCTGATGTGATATTCGGGAGAAACCCTGTAATAGAGGCGCTTAAAAGTGGCAGAGAAATAGAAAAAGTACTTATTAGCTCCGCAGAGGGTTCGGCAGCAAAGATTGTTGCGATGGCAAAGGAACGTAAAATTCCATTGATTCGCACAGAAAAACGTACTCTTGATAAGATGGCAGCAGGAGCTGTACACCAAGGCGTTGCAGCATATATCAGCGCTTACGCATATAAAGATGTTGATGATATCTTAAAAAAGGCTTCAGATGCAGGTGAAGAACCGTTTGTAGTTATATTGGATAACATAGAGGATCCCCATAATTTGGGCGCAATTATGAGAACTGCTGAGTGTGCAGGGGTTCATGGTATTATAATTCCTAAAAGGAATGCATGCGGTCTTACCGAAACTGTAGCCAAGACATCAGCAGGCGCAATAGAGTATGTTCCCTGTGTACGTGTAACGAATATTGTTCGCGCTATTGAAGACCTTAAGGATAAGGGTTTTTGGATTGCAGCATGTGATATGGGAGGCAGGGAATATTATAAAACAGACCTTAGAGGTAAATTGGCCGTAGTTATAGGGAGTGAAGGATCAGGCATAAGTAAACTTGTAAAAGAAAATTGTGATTTTACAGTGTCAATGCCTATGGTTGGAAATATAACTTCCCTGAATGCTTCTAACGCTGCCGCTGTATTGATGTATGAAGTGAGAAGACAAAGAGATGAACAGGGACAATTATAATATACTTACAGATGAAGAATTGGTTAAGATGGCACAAGAAGGCAGCAGAACCGCAGAAGAATTCTTAATCAATAAATATAAAGAACTGGCGAAAATAAAGTCAAGCATGTATTTTATAATTGGCGGTGATAGGGAAGATGTAGTCCAAGAAGGTATGATAGGAATCTTTAAAGCTATTAAAGAATTCCGCGAAGACAAAACTGCGTCTTTCAGAACCTTTGCCGAAGTATGTATAAACAGACAGATTATTTCAGCTATAAGAAATGCCAATCTTAGAAAACATCAAATTCTAAATGAATCGGTTTCTCTTAATCAGGATAATGAACCGGAAGAAGGAGAAAAACCGCTTTTGGAAAGGCTTCGTTCCAAGGATGATGATCCGGAGACTCTTATGCTGATGCACGAAATTGCAGATTTTCTTAGGGAAGACAGAGAGGAGATTTTTAGTTCTCTTGAAAAAAAGGTTTTAGCTGCAATGCTGCAAGGAAAAAAATATAAGGAAATTGCTTCAGAGCTTCATAGAAGCAGTAAGACTATTGATAATGCAATACAACGCATAAAAAAGAAAATATATGGATATCTTGGTTATTGACTTTTTTGCAGACATATAGTAGGATAAAATTTGCCGATTAATTAAGCTTTGATTAATATGTGCTGTTGTAGCTCAGTCGGTAGAGCGCTTCCTTGGTAAGGAAGAGGTTCGGCAGTTCAAGTCTGCTCAACAGCTCCAGATAAAAACAAGACCCTGCAAGGGTCTTGTTTTTATTTCCTTGTAAAGAGCGGGCTTGAACTCGTTGAGCGTGACCGTAAGTGAGAATGTCCTGTGAACATTCGAGTAGGTCACGGGTCGCAGGCGTCCTGTGGTGAGCCAAGACCGGCAGACTTGCGTAAGCAAGGATGCTCAAGTCTGCCGAGCAGCTCCATATAAAAGAATCGTTGAGGTTTCAACGGTTCTTTTTTGTTTTGAGACGATGTGGACATGATGAATGGTTGTTATTGTATCGTTTAAGGGTGCTGTGATATAATTGCGATATATTAATCAGGAGGTGCGTCATGTATCGTTATAAAATAAATTCGGCATTGGCTCCATTAGAGAAAGAGTCGGAGCTAGGTGAAAGTGTTCTTGTTTTGCTGACATCAGATGAGTTAGAGCGAGGCATTTTGGTGCCTGGTTTAGAACAGATACTTTGCCATACACCTTCTGCAAAGGATGCACATGTTTGTAAGGCAGAATACCGCAATAGATGCATATGTGGAACTATTGTTACACCACGCAAAACACGTAAGCATGATATCATTGCCTTTGGATTTCTTTTGACTTCAAGATTGGTAGTAATATGTGATGATATTGGAGCAGCGAATTCTGCTGTTCATCAGTTGCGCAAGAAAAATTTGCCGATAGATAGCGGGGTTGGCAGTTTCTTTTATGAATTTTTGGAGCTGCTAATTGATAAAGATTTACATCATCTTCAGGAGCTTGAAAGCAGTTTGGATGAGTTAGAAGAGCAAGTTTTAAATGGTGAGATTATAGAGTTCAACTCCAAGATGAATGAGTTGCGTAAAGAGATTACAAGTTGGATTCGATATTATACACAGCTAAATGATATGGTATGTGAGATTCAGGAAAATGAAAACGGGTACTTTAGCGATAGTGAAATTGGCATGTTTCATATGCTGGAGAAACGAATCAGACTGCTAAATAGTGAAGCTCAAATGCTTCGAGAGTATAGTATTCAAATGAGGGAGCTGTTTCAGGCAGAAATTGACATCCGTCAAAATCGTATTATGAAAACTCTGACTATTGTGACAACAATTTTTCTGCCCTTATCCTTGATTGTGGGTTGGTATGGGATGAATTTTTTCAATATGCCTGAACTGTCATGGAAGTATGGATACATGACGATTATTATAGCAAGTATATTAATAGTATTTATTTGCTTGTGGATTATGAAAAAGAAGAAGTTTTGGTAATTCAAAATAGCTCATTATAGTCGATAAATGTCGAAAAAGAAACATTGAATTACATAAATTTCCATAATATAATGTTGTTGTCAAGAGGACAAGCTTATAAAAGCGGTTAGCCTTCTGAAATTCAAAAGGGATTTTGGATACAAGGAAGGTGGTAATATGGTGAGAATCACTATTTCTTTTAAGAAATTCAGAGTAACCATTTACATAAAAAAATAACCGCCTTAAAGCTGGAACTTAAGCGGTTATTTTTATAACTACTTGGTTAACCGTTTTTATCGGTTTCCTCTTGGCATCAATATATCATAAAGTGCTGTTCATTGCAATATTTTTAATAAAATCGGTGGATTATTAAAATCAAATGTGAAATTTAAAAAAAGAATGATATAATCCTATTGCTAAAATTTGGATATAATGTTATTATAAAAATGGTTAATAGGACAACAAAATTTATTTAAAAGGAGGGGATAATAAAAAAATCTGTAGATATAGCAACGACAAATATTGTAGTAATTATTTTTACAGAAAGAATAACAACAAGAGAATTTGAATTAACTGAATTTAAGTAAAGATAAAGTCCAAAACCAAATTTGGTTTTGGACTTTTAGTTTTTTTGTTATCTGCTTTCATTTTCGTCTATCTCCCTTATGAATAACTCATTAGGAGTACAGCTGAACAAATCGCACATGATGTCTATAACTTCGTAGCGTATAGATTTAGTTTCATTATTGATCATTTTGCTGAAATTTTGATATGACATACCAAGTTGCTTATAAAGCCAATATTTTGTTTTGCCATTCTTTTCAAGCAAGTTAATGGCATTAAGCTTAACCATAAGGCACACTAATCCTTTCATAAGATATGTATTAATTAGATTATAGAATAATTGCTTTATTGACTTATAGACTAATGAATTATATAATGTAAACATAAGATATAATGCTGAAGCAAATACTATAAAACGGGTGATTGGATGAGAAAAACAGTAGGGATTGTTGTATGTGTTTTGGCCTTGATATTGCTTGTTTCGTGTACGGATAACAGATATGAAAGAAAAGTTAATGAAGCACAAAACTTATATAATGAAGGTAAAAATGTAGCAGCTATACATACCTTAAGTGAAGCCATATATTTAGATAGTAATAGATATGAAGCTTATGCGGTAAGGGGAAATTTGTACCGACAGTTGGGGAAGTATGATTTAGCTATATCAGATTATATAAAAATAATACAAAAAGGGGTATTGTATTATAATTATCCTCTAGGTATTTTGCTTGCGGATATAGGCAGGGGAAAAGAGGCAGTAAAATATCTTGAGGATTATATTAAGTATGATGATAAAAATGCAGAAGTATACATTCTTTTGGCGAAAATATATATGAATTTTGACGATTATAAAAGCGCAGAAGAGATTAAAAAAATAGGATATGAAGCTACAGGAGATGAAAGATTGAATAAATATTGATTGTCGAATGGAAACCTTGATATAAAATGATTATATTGAATGCTAACCTGCAATTTAACTGCTTGTCAAACGATGGTAAGGTGTGGTAAAATAAGTATTAAGTTTGAGCAAAACCCAAGTGAATTTGGGGACGCCCGAATTCACAACTTCCAAAAAATAACGTTATATAATTAGGAGGAACGAAGAAAATGGCAAAACAGAAGTTTGAAAGAACAAAACCGCATATTAACATCGGAACCATAGGCCACGTAGACCATGGAAAGACAACATTAACAGCAGCAATCACAAAGACGCTGTTCGAAAGATACGGACTTGGACAAAAGGTAGACTTTGAAAACATCGACAAAGCACCAGAAGAAAGAGAAAGAGGAATCACAATCTCAACAGCACACGTAGAGTATGAAACACCAAACAGACACTACGCACACGTAGACTGCCCGGGACACGCAGACTATGTAAAGAACATGATAACAGGAGCAGCACAGATGGATGGAGCAATCCTGGTATGTGCAGCAACAGATGGACCAATGCCACAGACAAGAGAGCACATCCTGCTTTCAAGACAGGTAGGAGTACCATACATCATAGTATTCTTAAACAAGTGTGACATGGTAGATGACGAAGAGCTGTTAGACTTAGTAGAGATGGAAGTAAGAGAATTACTTGACGAATATGAATTCCCAGGAGATGATACACCAATCATCAGAGGAAGTGCGTTAGGAGCATTAGAAGATCCAGCAGGACCATGGGGAGATAAGATAATAGAACTGTTTGAAGCAGTAGACAGCTATATACCAGAACCAGAGAGAGATAACGACAAGCCATTCTTGATGCCAGTAGAGGACGTATTCTCAATCACAGGAAGAGGAACAGTAGCAACAGGAAGAGTAGAGAGAGGCGTACTTGAAGTAGGAAACGAAGTAGAGATCGTAGGACTTACAGAAGAGAAGAGAAAAGTAGTAGTAACCGGAGTAGAAATGTTCAGAAAGCTGCTTGATAAGGCAGAGACAGGAGACAACATCGGAGCACTTTTAAGAGGCGTACAGAGAAATGAAATCGAAAGAGGACAGGTACTGTGTCAGCCAGGAACAATACACCCACATACAAAGTTTAAGGGAGAGGTATATGTACTGAAGAAAGAGGAAGGTGGAAGACATACACCATTCTTCAATGGATACAGACCACAGTTTTATTTCAGAACAACAGACGTAACAGGAGACTTAAAGTTACCAGAGGGCGTAGAGATGTGTATGCCAGGAGATAACATTACAATGGAGATTGAGTTAATCACACCGATAGCAATCGAAGAGGGACTGAGATTTGCGATAAGAGAAGGTGGAAGAACAGTAGGCTCCGGAGTAGTAACAGCTATTATAGAATAGTCCTGCGAATGGCGAGCGCGAAGACAGAGCATAAGACAAACCCCCATAGCATTAAGCTATGGGGGTTTTTATATGGGTAAAGGAATCTGTTACAAATTATCAAAGGTTGACTTTTTATGCTTAGTTTGTTAAAATTTAAAAAAATTTATAGAATTTATTGAGGCGTTCATTAGTTACCCCTATGGTACAGTAATATGCTGTATGGTAGCTTCTGAGCGTTTTTCTAAATAATTTGTTGTTCGAGGATAACGGAGATAATTAATATATGAAGAATGATATAACGCAGGGAAATATAGCAAAAAACTTGATTTTATTTACTGCTCCGCTGATATTGAGCGGGCTTCTTCAACAAATATTTAATTGGGTAGATGCTTTTATTGTCGGAAATGTTGAGGGCGAATTGGCTCTCGGAGGAATTGGAGCGACTACGTCATTGTATAACTTTTTTATAACGGTAATTGTAGGTTTCACATCTGGCATTTCTGTACTGGCAGCGCAGAAGTATGGTATGGAAAAACTAGAGGAATTAAAAAGCATATTGTCTTCTTTCTCGGTTTTATTAGGAATTATATTTGTTGCCATTGCTGCACTGGGGATTGTATTTATCAACTCCATACTTACTCTTTTAGATACACCGGATAACATTTTTTTGATTGGAAAGGAATATTTACGGATTTTATTTATAGGGATACCATTTTTGGCTATTTATAATATATACTCGGCTGTATTGAGAGGTATCGGAGATAGTAAAGCACCATTTTTATCTATTCTTGTGTGTTCGGTTATAAATGTTATTTTAGATATAATATTTGTTGTCGTTTTAAGATATGGCGTGGCAGGGGCAGCGACTGCTACAATCATTTCGCAAGCAGTAATGACTGTATTTGTTGTCATTTATACAATTAAAAAGCACAAAATATTAGAATTTAGGCTTGGAAAAAATACAGTAAATAAAACCATATTGACAGAAGGGTTTAAATTTGGTTTGCCTCCGGCGATTCAGTCTGGTGTCAGCTCTGCCGGAAGTCTTGTTCTTCAGCAATTTATGAATGGTTTTGGTGAACAAACAGTTGCAGCCATTACTACTGCTTATAGAGTTGACTCTGTCATCATTTTGCCGATTGTAAACTTTGGCTCAGGAGTTGCTACAATAGTTGCGCAAAACATAGGAGCCGGAAATGAGGATAGAGCAAAAAGAGTGTTGAAAACAGGTACATGCATGATTATAGGATTATCATTATGTTTGACCATGCTTGTTCTTGTTTTTGGTGGATATTTGATAGCAATGTTTGGATTAACTGCTGAATCTGTTGAGATAGGAAAATCTTTTTTTAGATCGATTGCAAGCTGCTATGTTATATATGGTCTGGCTATGACGTTTAGGGGATATCTTGAGGGGACAGGGGATATGCTCTTTTCGGGAATAGCAGGAATTATTTCCTTGCTGGTTCGTATTGCTGTTTCTTATGCTTTTGCTGCAAGTTTTGGAAATATGGTTATTGGATATGCTGAAGCTTTTTCTTGGTTTGTCTTATTTGCAATTTATTATATTCGATTTTTGATAAAAAGAAGAACAAAGGCGGCAACATCGTGATAATCATCTAAAGATTATTGGAATATTGATAATAAAATGTTGTCAGAGGCTAGAAAATGATATATAATTAATCCAAAATTAATAAAAGCCTTTTAAGAAGGCTTTTTATTTTGGGAAAAATCGAAGCAAAAGATAAAGAAAGGGTTTGAGAATACGTATGAGAAGCGATAGAAAAAGTGAAAAGGAGTTTAAGAAACAAAAAAAGAAAAATACGAAAATAAAAGGTTTTAGCAGATTTCTTTCGATTATATATACATTAGCTGTTCTCTGCTTTATAGGGCTTTTGATTTGGCTTAATGTTGTTCCGGCTAAGTATTTGTATCCTATAATAGGAATTCTGATTGTCATATCATTATTCATAGCACCGGTAATGTTTAGCCGTAATGGGAAACCGGGCAGACGTAAAGTAGCAATGATTATTGCTTCGTTGCTTATAGTAGTTTTTGGCGTTGGAATATATTACTTAAATACTACTTTGGACTTCTTCAATAGCATAACAAGCATAGGGGGCGCTAGAGAAGATTTCTATCTGATAGTAAATGCTTCTTCATCATATGAAGAGGCAAAAGATATTGAAGGAAAAACTGTAGGAGTTCATACAGATACTGAATCCACATATTCAGAGGCCAAAAAAGAGCTCAAGAAAGAAGTTGATATAGAGTATGAATATGTGAATGAGATGCCGGTTCTCATTGACAGCTTGGTATCAGGGGAAAGGCCGGCAATTTTTATAAGCGCTGCTTCTTATGAGAGTATGAGAGGTCAAAATAGCTTAATTGAGGAAAAAGTTAAGATAATTTATAAGATATCGATAAGAGTAGAGAGCAGAAATACTACTGACCATGTTAATGTTACTAAAGAACCGTTTAATATATTTGTAAGCGGTATAGATACTGAGGGAAGTATAGATACTGTATCAAGAAGTGATGTGAATATGATTATTACAGTAAACCCTAAGACTAAACGCATTCTCATGACTTCTATACCTAGGGACTCATATGTTAAGCTGGCAAGCAAAGGCGCCAGCGATAAATTAACGCATTCAGGAATTTATGGCGTTAATGAGACTGTAGCAACAGTTGAAGATTTTATGGGAATAGATATAAACTACTATGTCAAGGTTAATTATAGTACTGTAATAAAGCTTGTTGATGCAATTGGAGGAATAGATATAAATTCACCTTTCGGTTTTTATACTCATGGTATGAAGGCGAAATACTATTTCCAAGAAGGATATAATCATCTTGATGGTTCTCAGGCTCTTGCGTACAGCAGAGAAAGATATTCTTTCAGTGAAGGTGACATACAAAGAAACAAGAATCAGCAGTTGATTTTATCGGCAATAATTGAAAAAGCAACTAGCAGTTCAACTATACTTTCTGAGTATACATCCATATTAAATGCTATAAAAGATAATATTGAAACTGATATGGAGAAAAAGTCGATGACATCACTGATAAAGATGCAAATCAATGACATGTCATCTTGGACTATAGAAAGACAATCTATTACTGGAGAAAACGGTAATGAATATTGCTATGCCCTTGGAATGAATGCTGCTGTAGTAATAGCTGATGAAGTTTCAATAGCACAGGCTGTTGATAAAATTATTGAAGTACAGACAGGAGAAACGACAGAATAAAAAATGAAAACAGAAAGAGTCAGAAGTAAGGTTAAGGGGAAACAACTTTCAACATTTAACAGCATAACATGCGGCGAAGGCAATCCATCATCTCTTAAATGTGTTTTTTATGATTTGGAAAACGGAGAAGTGGCTACATTCTTTACACCGGATAATATACATGAGGGACATACAGGAATTATGCATGGCGGTCTTTCGGCATCAGTACTTGATGAGGTAATGGGAAGAGCCACTCTGCATAGAACTGCATCTGAAGGTGAATGGCTTCCCAAATATGTTACTGCGGAGATGACTACAAAGTATCTTAAACCTATATTAATAGGAAACAAAATGTTTGCCTATGGCAGGGTGACTGATGTAAATGGAAGATGCTGTTTTGCATCAGCGGAAATTACTGACGAGTTTGGTGAGATTATGGCTACTGCGCAAGGGGTTTATGTTAAGGTGGATCAGTTGAAGGACTTGATTCCTTCAGAAGAATATATAAAAAAGACGGCGCTTTTGACGAAAGAAGACCCTAAAGAGCTTTAGAAAACAAAAAAGCTGGTTGACATTGACAATACGCTGATTTATAATAAATAAGCGACTTTATGATTATTGAGCAGTAAAGCTGTTAAAAAGCTTTGAAATTTGAAGTAAAACGGAGGAAATTCTATCATGAGAGTTAAAGTAACAATGGCATGCACAGAGTGCAAGCAGAGAAACTACAATACGATGAAAAACAAGAAAAATGATCCTGACCGTATTGAAATGCAGAAATACTGCAAATTCTGCAAAAAGCACACTCTTCACAAAGAAACTAAATAAGGAGAGAATAATATGGCAAAGGAAAAAAAGAAAAAAGCTTCTTTCGGTGAATACTTTAAAGGTGTAAGAACCGAAATGAAGAAAGTAGTATGGCCAACTAAAAAAGAATTGGTATCATACACAGCTGTAGTTATCATGACCTGTGCAATATTTGCATTGGGATTCTGGCTAATTGATACAGGTGTTTTAGTAGCTCTTAGAGAAGTTTTGGGAGTAACATTAAGCTAATAGCCGAAAGCCTAAAAAGGTAATCGATTTACTTCAAGATATATTTAAAAGAGAAGGTACAAAAAATGTCTGATATTGAGAACAAAGGAATTTCCCCATTAGAGGGAGAAGGCCTCAGAGGTGATGGCAGAGCTAAGTGGTATGTAGTGCACACTTATTCAGGCCATGAAAATAAAGTAAAAGTTAATATCGAAAAGATGGTTGAGAACCGCGGAATGCAGGATTTAATTATCGACATTATTGTACCGACGGAAGACCGGATTGAAATCAAAGATGGTGAAAGAAAGATAAAAACCAAAAAGATGTTTCCGGGTTATGTAATCATAAAGATGATTGTAACAAACGAATCGTGGTACTTAGTGCGTAATACTCAAGGCGTTACCGGTTTTGTAGGACATGGTTCAGAGCCTATTCCGCTAACTGATGAAGAAGTTGCTAGAATGGGCATAGAAAAAGTTTATATTGATCTTGATGTAGAAGTTGGAGAGACAGTACGCATCATCAGTGGTCCTTTTGAAAGCTTTATGGGCGTAGTAGAAGAGATTAACAAAGAAAAACAAGTACTGCGTGTAAAAGCTTCTATGTTTGGAAGAGATACTCCTGTAGAACTTGAGTTCAGTCAGGTAGATAAAATAGGCTAGAGCCCGGCTCTGGCAAAATCTATAGAAAGGAGAGAATAGAATGGCTAAAAAGGTTGAAGGCTATATTAAGCTTCAAATAGCAGCCGGCAATGCAACTCCTGCACCTCCTGTAGGTCCTGCACTTGGTCAAAAGGGTGTTAATATCATGGACTTCTGTAAACAGTTCAATGCAAGAACACAGGATCAGCCAGGTATGGTTATTCCGGTAGTTATTACAGTTTATGCTGACAGATCCTTTACATTCATCTGCAAAACACCGCCAGCAGCAGTTCTTCTCAAGAAAGCAGCAGGACTTACGGCAGCGTCCGGTGAGCCTAATAAGAAAAAAGTTGCTACATTGACAAGAGCGCAGGCTGAAGAAATCGCAAAGATTAAGATGCCGGATTTAAATGCAGCGGATTTAGATGCAGCTACAGAGATGATTAAAGGTACTGCAAGAAGCATGGGTATAGTTGTTGAAGATTAATTTGTGGGAGATTTTAAATCGTTAATACCACGAGGAGGTAAAGAAAATGCCTAAAAGAGGTAAAAATTACAAAGCAGCAGTTGCAACTTTTGATAAAGCAGCACTGCATGAAGTTCCTGAAGCATTAAAAATTGCGGTGGAGGCTTCAAAAGCAAAATTCGATGAGACAGTCGAAGTACACATCAAGCTTGGTGTTGACGGAAGACACGCAGACCAACAGGTAAGAGGCGCTATAGTTCTTCCTCACGGAACAGGTAAAACTAAAAAGGTTCTGGTATTTGCCAAAGGACCTAAGGCACAGGAAGCAGAAGCTGCCGGTGCAGACTATGTAGGAGCTGAAGAAATGGCACAGAAAATTCAGACCGAAAACTGGTTTGATTTTGATGTAGTAGTAGCAACTCCTGATATGATGGGTGTTGTAGGAAGATTGGGTAAGATCCTGGGACCTAAAGGATTGATGCCTAACCCTAAGTCAGGTACAGTTACTATGGATGTTGAAAAAGCTCTTCAAGAGATTAAAGCAGGTAAAGTTGAGTATAGACTTGACAAAACAAATATTATCCATACTCCAATAGGAAAGGTTTCTTTCGGAGCAGAAAAGTTGGCTGATAACTTTAATGCGCTTCTCGAAGCAGTTGTTAAGGCAAAACCGGCAGCAGCTAAGGGACAGTATTTAAGAAGTGTTACAGTTGCTTCAACAATGGGACCTGGAGTGAAGGTAAACCCTGCATTGATTCAGTTCTAAGCATTCATTTATTGAATCTGAATTTGAATTATAAATAAAGATGAAATCAAAACCGTAGACAGCGGGTGCGAAAGCTTAATTTCCCGCCGAGGTACAATATAAAATATTGACCTTGTCTGTCTATGAGCGGACAAGGTTTTTTTATGGAGTACCAATTCTGCCTTTTAAATAAAAGGCAAGAAAGGAGTAACAAACAAATATGTCAGTAGAAGCTCAAAAAGCAAAACAAGTTATAATCGATGAGATTAAAGAAAAGTTAGACGGAGCACAATCCGCAGTAGTTATCGACTACATGGGAATTACAGTTGCTCAGGCTGACGCTATGAGAAAAAAGCTTCGTGAAGCTAATGTAGACTATACAGTTTACAAGAATACTCTTGTAAAGAGAGCAATTGAAGGAACTGCTTTTGAGGGACTTGCAGAAGTTTTGGAAGGACCTAGTGCAATTGCAATCAGTAAAGAAGATGCAACTGCTCCGGCAAGAGTTTTAAATGAAATAATAAAAGATTACAAAAAGATGGAATTTAAAGCAGGTGTTGTTGAAGGCAATGTGTTCGACAAAGATGGTATCCAAGCAATTGCAGATATTCCGTCAAGAGATGTTCTGATTGCCAAGTTCATGGGAAGCATACAGTCACCTGTAAGCAAGGCAGTAAGAACATTCCAGGCTATTGCTGATGCTAAAGCTGAAGCATAAAAATAAAATTTTGTAAAGCTTCGCCAAATTTGATTTGGATAGGAAGCAAATATGAAATACAAAGTGAAATGAAATTTTAAAAAGGAGAATATAAAATGAATAAAGAGCAAATTATCGAAGCTATAAAAGCGATGACAGTTTTAGAATTAAATGAATTAGTTAAAGCTTGTGAAGAAGAATTTGGCGTATCCGCAGCAGCTCCAGTTGCAGTTGCAGGCGCAGTTGCAGGTGCTGCAGCAGCTGAAGAACAGACTGAATTCACAGTAGTTCTTGAAGCAGCAGGCGCTGAAAAGATTAAGGTTATCAAGGCTGTAAGAGAATTAACAGGCTTAGGACTTAAGGAAGCTAAGGAACTGGTAGACGGAGCACCTTCAAACGTTAAAGAAGGCGTTGAAAAGGCAGAAGCAGAAGCTATCAAGAAACAGCTTGAAGAAGTTGGCGCTACAGTAGCAATGAAATAAAGCCCTAACACAGCGATTGGACGTAAGGACAGAGCTGATGTAGGTCTTATACGAGAAACGGCTGGCACTTTAGTGCGTGACGTTTTACCGTTAAAAGTGAGTCTCAAAATCCCCGCATTGCGGGGATTTTGTTTAGATGAACTTTCGCAAAGCTCTTATGTCTCGGCAAGAGATAGAGTTGTTTAGTGTTTGATGACGTGAGTGTAACCAAAAAAGCAAAAAAGCGTACCTTTGGATACGCTTTTTTGCTTTTTTGGTTGCCTTTGGCAACCGATTTATATAAAAACCGTATCCAAAGTTCCACTTTTTATAAAATTTGGATACGGTTACATAGAGATAATTTTATAAATTAAGGATCTCAATATGAAATGAATTCGCTTAAAAATTGTCGCAAATATAGATAAAATAAGCTAAAAAATGTGAGAGTATTGTAATTAATAATTATGAGTAAGTTTGAATTGACAATCATAATAGTAGCTTGCATAATGACAAATGTTGAGGGAGTACGCAGATAAAAATAGTAGGAGTACATGTTAGAAATGATTCAAATCGAGAATGTATCAAAATCGTTTGGTGAATTACAGATTCTTAGAAACGTTAATTTGTATATTAAAAAAGGTGAGATTTTTGGCATTGCAGGACGCAGTGGTGCAGGTAAATCTACGCTGCTTCGCTGTATAAATGGTCTTGAAAAATATGACAATGGAAAAATTTCTGTCGATGGAACTGACTTAAATTCACTTAATAATAAGCAATTGCTTGATTTTAGACGTGGAATAGGAATGATTTTTCAAAACTTTGCGTTATTAAACAGAAAGACTGTTTTGGATAATGTAAAACTTCCTATGGAGTGTTGGAAATATAATGAGAAGGAGATGAACGAAAGAGCTCAAAATCTCCTTAAATTGGTTGGTCTTGAGGACAAGCTTTATGTAATGCCTGAGGAACTCTCAGGAGGTCAAAAGCAAAGGGTTGCCATAGCAAGGGCTCTTGCTATGGAGCCAAGTGTACTGCTGTGTGATGAAGCAACCTCTGCATTGGATCCGGCCATTACTCAGTCAATATTAGAACTTTTGGAAGGAATAAATTCAAAGCTGGGAATCACTATCGTTATGGTTACTCATGAAATGTCGGTTATAAAAGAAGCATGTGACAGAGTTGCTATATTGGAAGACGGATGTATAGTAAGTCAGGGATTAGTAGAGGATGTATTTTTAAATGATGATGATTATCTCCAGAATCTCATCGGAAGTAAAAGAGTATATGCGCCTGCAGGAAAAGAACTTGTTAAGATAGCTGTGCATGGATCAGAAACTGAGCAGGAATCAATTTACAGACTTGCTACTTCATGTGAAATCCCTTTTGGAATTTTAAGCGCTAATGTATCTCAGTTTCACAATAATTGTTATATGGGACATATTTATTTAACTGTTCCATATGGAAAAGGTAAAGATTTAGCCAAAATATTAAGGACGCAGGGGATTGCTGCAGAAGTGGGAGGAGAATTTTAATATGGATTTTGGAACACTTTTGGATGCACAATTTTTTGTTAACTTTGAAGATATTATTTTGCCTGCTATTGCATCAACCATAAGAATGCTGTTCTTCTCCATGATTTTTGGCATGGTTATAGGAATAGCTGTAGCTATTTTATTTGTAATGGTATCGCCTTATGGCCTGGCTCCAAAACCTAGACTTTACAAATTTTTAGGATTTTGGGTAAATATGATAAGGTCATTTCCGGTAATCATTTTGATAGTTGCAATGTCGCCATTGACAAGAGCGATAGTTGGAACGTCTGTAGGAGAAAAAGCGGCGATAGTACCTTTGACGATAGCAGCCTTTCCTGTAATCGCACGATACATAGAATCAAGTTTGCTTGAAGTTGACAGAAATGTTATTTTGGCGGCGCGCTCTTTTGGAGCAAGTAATATGCAAATTCTCGTAAAGGTTATGTTCGTGGAAGCAATGCCGTCTATAGTATCAGGCATGACCACAACGATAATACTTTTCCTTGCAAGTACAGCACTTGCCGGGGCAGTAGGAGCCGGGGGCTTGGGAGCTGTTGCGCTTACTTTTGGCTATCAACGTTTTGATGATATGATGATGTATTGCATTGTGGCTATTTTATTTGTTATGGTATTGCTCATCCAGGGATTGGGAGAGCTGCTATATAGAAGAGTGAAAAAAGGGAACAAAAAGAAAATTAAATTAAAGAAAGAAAGGAATTAAAAAGATGAAATTTAAAAAAGCAGGAATCGTTTTAATGATTATGATTATGTGCGCCTCACTGTTTGCATGTGGTAAATCAGGCGGAGATGCAGAGGAAAAGAAAGAGATAAATATTGCTTGTGCAGAGACTACTCAGGCACTGGTAGAAAAAATAGTACCTGTAATGGAAGAAAAAGGTTACAAGGTAGAATATAAGGTTTTTGACAATAATATGAACACTCTTGTTGCTTGTAATGATGCAAGCGTAGACGCTGTATTTGTGGTACATAAGCCTTTTATGGAAAGTTTCAATGAAGGTAACAGCGGAGATTTGGTAATGCTGGAACCTTATGTTTATACAGTAAGCATGGGATTATTTTCAGAAAAATATGACAGTATAGATAAAATACCTGATGGAGCTACTGTTGCAATTCCAAATGACGCTATGAATATGGACCGTGCGCTTAGAATCATTGAGACAGGCGGATTAATTACTCTCAAAGAAGGCGTTGAACAGTATTCTACAACTGATATTGAATCTAACCCAAAGAATCTTAAGATAATGGATATGGATCAGACTCAGACTGTAAGAGCACTGGAAGATACAGATGCTTCTGTTGCATTCTTCAGTCACATGAAAAATGCAGGAAAAGATTTTACAACTTATCTTGTAAAGGACGGGGATCCTAAAAAATATCCTACAGCAGTAGTTGTAAAAGAAGAAAATAAAGATGCTCAGTGGGCAAAAGACCTTAATGCAGCATTTTTAGATAAAGATGTAAAAGCATTTGCAATCGAGTACTATGGCGGACTTTACGAATATTACGAATAATGAATAAAGATAATAAATACTTAATTGCTGAGAAAGCATTAACGGAACTTTTAGATTTAAAAAGAATCCCAGTAGGAATAAAATTTTTAAAGACCAAAGAAGAATATGAGGCGGCAGATGGAATAGAACCTATAAGTGGTTTACCGTATTGTAGTGCGGTATCAAAAGCAGGAATGGGGAAATCATATAAGCTTGATGTTAATCATAATAGATGTGCAGCTGCTTCTACTGCTTTGGGTATGCTTCCTGTAAGCGAATATAGAATCTCTGGACAAATGCATGTAGACTTCAAGGTCTACAGAGACATTGAAGTCAGCAGAAGCGTTGCCCATGACATGGTGTACTGCAAAGAAGATAATTTTGGAGTTCAAATCAAGCCATTAGACAGATACAAAAATGATGCACCAGATATAGTCATATTGATTTTATCACCTAAATGGGCAATGAGGCTGCTACAGGGATATGCATATAATTTTGGACAGTTGAAAGACATTAAAATGGCAGGTATGTGCGCTATATGTCAGGAATGTACATCATATCCGTGGGTTAAAGAACAGCCTAATATATCTATGCTATGTGCAGGTACCCGATGCGTAGCACAGTGGAATGAAAATGAACTTGGAGTGGGTATCCCAAGGGAGTTTTTAGGCGGTATAATTGAGGGCATATGGAAAACCATTGATCCGATGGAAAATAAAGAGTCAAAAGAAAGACTTATAATTAGACTAAAAGAAGCTGGTCTTGAAGTTCCTATAATAGATTTAAAACATAATTATTATAGCAAGGCTTACGGAATACCTAAGGAATAGGTTTATTAAAATTGGAAGGTTAAGATTAAAAATGATACGGATTGAGAATGTATCAAAATCGTTTGGTGAATTACAGATTCTTAGAGACGTTAATTTGCATATTAAAAAAGGTGAGATTTTTGGAATTGCGGGACGCAGCGGTGTTGGCAAGTCTACACTTTTACGTTGCATAAATGGGCTCGAAAAGTATAATAGTGGTTCACTAAAAGTAGACGGTTCAGAAATAAAAGATCTTTCTGCAGAAGAGATGAGACTTTTTCGGAAAAATATCGGAATGGTTTTTCAAAACTTTTCGCTTATTACAAGAGCGAGCGTATATGACAACATCGCTTTTGCTATGAAAATTTGGGATTGTGACCGAAAAGAAATAGATAAGCGTGTCAAAGAATTACTTGATGTAGTTGGAATACCTGAAAAAATAAATGCGCGAGCAAGAGACTTATCCGGAGGACAAAAACAAAGAGTTGCATTGGCAAGAGCTCTGGCAATGAATCCAAGCGTGTTACTGTGTGATGAAGCGACATCAGCTCTTGATCCCAAAAGTACTAAAGACATTTTATCATTACTTGAAGATATAAATAAAAGATTCAATATCACTATCGTTATGGTTACACATGAGATGGAGGTAATCAAAAATTTGTGCGATAGTGTAGCGGTTATGGCAAACGGAATTGTAGAAGCATCGGGCAGTGTAGAACAAGTATTTTTAGAAAGGCCACCTGCATTGTGCAGCCTTTTGGGAGAGACACCTATGTCCATTGAATGTGATGAAGTACTTTTTGATATTCAGATAGACGCAATGGAAGGCGAGTCTTTGCTTCTTACTCGAATGGCAAGGCTTTTGGATGTAGATTTTAAACTTGAAGATAATCAAAAATTGCTTTTAAAGGACAAGACAGTAAGCACTTTTCGCATCATAGCTCAGAAAAAGGACGCTTCGCTGATAAGGGATTTTCTTACAAAAGAAGGAGCAGTATATAAACATTTTCCGGAGGTGATTGCATAATGATAGCTGAATATTGGAATAGGCTTATAATGCCATCTATTTTTACTACAGTGGAAATTGTATTTTTTACTGTGCTGATAGGTTTTGTATTAGGATTCGTACTTGCAATACTTCTTACGCTATATGGACCCACAGGTCTTAGATATAAAAGAAGACTTTACGCAGTACTTAGCTTTGTAATAAACACTATAAGGTCTTTTCCGATTCTTATATTAATTGTTACTATAGCTCCGGTTACAAGGATGATCGTTGGTACAACTATAGGAACTAAGGCAGTTATTTTGCCGCTGGCAATTGCGGCAACAGCGTTTATTGCAAGACTTCTTGAAAGTAATTTTATAAAAGTGGATCCCCAGTTAATTGAAGCCGCACGTTCTTTAGGGGCTACAGATATGCAGATTATTAGGGGAGTAATAATAAAAGAATCGGTTCCTTCGATTATTTCTGTTATAACTTTGGCGACAATTAACAATATAGCAGCTACTACTATAGCAGGAGCAGTAGGCGGAGGCGGTCTTGGCGCTATTGCATTGACATACGGCTATCAAAGTTTCAATGATACTATACTTTATATGGGAGTTTTGATATTACTTATAATGGTAAATATCGTTCAGTATTTTGGAGAATGGTTGTATAAAAAATTATTGTAAAGGAGATAAATATGAGTCCAAAAGAAAATGCAAAATGGATTGATGTTTTACTTGAACTTGACCGCCAGCCGGTTGGAATATATTTTCTTCTTTCAAAGGAAGAATATGATAGCTTTCCGGCTGATGAACCTAAGAGAAAAATGTCATATTGCACTATGGTTAGAAGGGCAACTCTTGGGACTTCACAAAAAGCACATTTGGGACATATGGCTTGCAGCGGAGGTTCTACAGCGCTTGGCCTTTCTGCGCCTACAGACGAATCCATGGATGGCAGCAGAAGACTGAAACAAGGAACTTATCGTGATTTGACCACTTGCAGGAAAGTATCAAAGGGTATGGTGTACTGCGAACATAAGCTTTATGGGGTTGGAATTATGCCACTTAAAGATTGTGAAACAAATCCTGATACAGTTATATTCGTATGTAATCCGTTTAATGCAATGAGGCTTTTCCAGGGAAATGCTTATTATAATGGACATGCTTCAAATATCAGTTTATCCGGAATGGCAGCAATATGCCAGGAATGTACATCTAGACCTTATGAACTTGATCAAATAAATATGTCTATGATGTGTTCTGGCACAAGAATGCTGGCTGGCTGGAAAAAGGACGAGCTTGGTATAGGAATGCCATATCATTTAATGGAAGAAGTAGTAGAGGGATTGAAAAATACTGTTAATCCTCTCGAGCGAAATAAAAATAAAAAAGAAATATCTGCAAAATTGATAGAGGCAGGACTTGATGGACAGCTTGAAGTTATAATGAATAAAAATTATGACGATAATTGTTATGTCGGAGGTTTGGCAGAAGAGCCAGGCAAGAAGTAGAACCCCCGCATAGGGTTTATTTAATAAAAATTTTATGGAGGATTTTAAATGAAAAAGATTTCTAAAAAATTAGTGTTGATACTTTGCTTAGCAATGGTAGTTTCAGTATTTGCAGGATGTTCTCCAGATAAAGAAGACGGAAAAGACAGCGATAAAAAAACTATCAGTATAGGATGTATGCCTCTTAATGAACAGGCTTTGCAACCTGTAAAAGAAGCAATGGCTGAAAAGGGATATGAAGTTGAAATTAAAGTGTTTGACGGAAATAATTTGCCTGCGGAAGCTTTAAAGGCTGACGAAATAGACGCATTGCTGCTTAACCATTTGCCTTGGGTTAAGAATTTTAACGAGCAAAATGATGCTGAATTAACAATGGTAGATGGATTTACTTATGCGTCAATATTTGGACTTTATTCTGCAAAATGGGATTCAATTGATAAGATCCCTCAAGACGGAAAAATAATAGTGTCTAATGACCCTGCAAATATGCACCGTTCATTATTGTTCTTAGATAAACTTGGATTGATCAAATTGGGAGATAAAACAGGCGATTATTATACTGTTTTAGATATTAAGGAAAATCCAAAGAACTTACAGATTGTTGAAGTGGAAACAACAAACACAGCAGGTTCATATCAGGATGCAGATGCTTCTATATCATTCTCTTCTGTTATGAGAAATGCAGGTATTGACGCTTATTCTTATCTTGCAGAAGATGGTGATTATGTAAATTATCCTACTGGTTTCTTCGTAAATAAAGGCGATGAAGAATCAGAATGGGCAAAAGCTTTGATAGAAGTAACAAGTACTGAAGAATATAAAAATAAATTTGATCAAGCATTTGGTGGTGCTTATAAGATCTTCGATTATGAAGGTTAGTTTTTAATAAAAGACCGCTCATTTGAGCGGTCTTTTCTACACTTATACATTTTAAAAGAAGTTAAAAGCTCGTGCAATAAAAAATGCAGAGGGGGGGGACATATTATTTTGAAAAGCCATATTCTTTGACAAAATTCTAAAAATATTTATAAAAAGTCAATAAAACATGCTTTTGGGCACAATTTTGCCGTGTGACTAAGTGGAGATTTGTAAAATTTAGTTGATATTTATTAATGTTGTCAAAAATAGCAGTATTTTGTTGGATTTTTGCAATTAATTCTTCGGATTTTGTCAAATCTGTTGACAGATTAGACAAATTTCGACATCAATAGAATTTAAACATTATAAAAGGGACACTTAAAGCGTCCCTTACAAATCGTAAGATATTTATTTGAATTTTACTGCTGTTCCATATACAACAACTTCTGCAGCGCCTTGCATCATTGATGCAGAACCGTAGCGGACATTAATTATAGCATCTGCGCCGAGAGCCGCTGCTTCATCAACCATTCTTTTAGTTGCGATTTGGCGAGCCTCGTTTAGCATTTCAGTGTATGAAGAAAGTTCTCCTCCAACCAGCGTTTTCATGCCTGCCATAAAGTCTTTTCCAAAATTTTTAGTTTGAACGGTGGTTCCCTTTGCAATACCTAAAGCTTCGATTTCTTTTCCGGGAACGTAATTGATAGTTAACAATAACATAAGTTACCTCCTAATTGATTTTTAATATTTTTTAGCTTCTTCAGCTTCTCCGTTTTTTAATTCTTTTAACCTTTGCGCCAAAGAAACCAAGACACCTATAATTACAGCTAAAATTACCCCTATATATAATAACAGAAACCATGTTGCGATTAAACTATTAATTCCTAAAATTACAAGGACAATTATGCTTACAAATAAAAGTGCTATGGTTACTATTACGGATGCCGAAATAATTGCGCCGCTTTTTTTGTTAGAATTTTTTTGCATCATCTGTCTCCCCTTTCTTTATTTCACTTATACGCTGAATTAGCGAAAAAACAACTCCGATAATAATTACCACTGGAATTGCCATCAAAACTATAATTAATGGCAGCGGTGGTGATTCTTCAGGCTTTGTTTGAAATGCCCATAGCATTATGAAGAAAATTATAGCCATGAAGATTGTCATAACTATAGAAGCGACAACTGCTCCGACATATCTTATCGGAGATATATCATTGTTTTTGATGTTCTTAAATGATGTGCCCGACTTTTCCATTTGGTTCATATTAATCAGCAAGTCATGAGCATTGAGTTCTTTAAGCATGATTTCTTTTGAACTGAGAGTTTTACAGAGTTCCTGTGCTTGTGATAAGTTTTGACGTTCTCTTTCAATTGTTATGAGATGACGTTTCATGCTGTCGGCTACTGTAGAATAACCCTTTTGCATTGAGCGGATTTCTTCAATGGGCAATCCAAGTTTACGAAATAACTTGATTTGTTCAAGGATTTCCAGATCGGCTTCAGCATATTCACGATATCCGTTTTCTCTATTTCTGCTGGGAGATAATAGGCCTTGTTCTTCGTAAAAGCGTATATTCTTTTTTGTTATGCCTATAATCTTTTCGACTTCATTTATTTTCATAAGGATTTTCCTCCTGACATGTCTTAGTATGACTTTTATCAACCAGGGACATATAAATTGTATACCTTCCATCAAGTAGAAGGTCAAGAGGTTTTTCAATTTAAAGTCAATATTTTGAGAAATTTATTCATATTATTTTGCCCAGTTTTCAAACTTTTTGAAAAATTCCTCCAATTTACACCAAAATTTACTTGATTAATTGACGTATCTATAATATAATATTAGACTGCCACACAAAGTAATTTGTTAAGAATATAAGGAGTGATGAAGATGCCAAGACCTATACAAGTAGGTAGAAAAGAACGTATGACATTCGCTAAAATCAACGAAGTCTGCGAGATGCCGAATCTTATCCAGATTCAGACAGAATCATATAATTGGTTCATTGAAGAAGGCCTGAGAGAAGTCTTTGAGGATATTTCTCCGATTAAAGACTATGCGGATAATCTCGTATTAGAATTCATTGATTATTCCCTTACAGATGCTCCTAAATACGAGCAAGAAGAATGTAAGGAAAGGGATGTGACATACGCTGCTCCGCTAAAAGTAAAAGTAAGACTTATTAACAAAGAAACCGGAGAAGTAAAAGAGCAGGAAGTATTTATGGGTGATTTCCCTATTATGACAGAAAAGGGAACTTTCATCTACAACGGCGCAGAAAGAGTTGTCGTTACCCAGCTAGTTCGTTCACCTGGACCTTATTATGACGTAACATATGATAAGTCCAACAATAGACTGTTTTCAACAACAATCATCCCTAACAGAGGTGCATGGCTTGAATATGAAACTGATTCAAACGAGATTATCTCTGTAAGAGTTGACCGTACTAGGAAACAGCCTGTAACTACATTGTTGAGAGCTTTGGGATTTGGAAGCGATGAAGAGATTTTAGGAATTTTCGGTGAAGATCCAAGACTAAAAAAGACTCTCGAAAAAGATACTGCTGCAAACTATGAGGACGGTTTAAAAGAGATATACAGAAAGTTAAGGCCGGCAGAGCCTCCTACAGTGGAGAGTGCTCGTGCTTTGCTGAATTCTCTGTTCTTTGATCCTAAGCGTTATGATTTAGCCAAGGTAGGAAGATATAAGTACAATAAGAAACTGGGACTTTCCAACAGAATCAATGGAGTTACAGTTGCTGATGATGTAATTAATCCTTCTACAGGCGAAATAATGGCAGAGAAGGGACAGAAAATAAGCAGAGATCTGGCTTTTGAAATTGAGAATGCAGGTGTGGAATATGTCTATGCTTATGGCTTAGACAAAGAAAAAGAAGACCAGGTAACTAAGATTATTGGAAATAACTTTGTTGATATTGCAGGTTATGTAGACTTTGACGTTACAGAATTAAAGGTACAAGACAAGGTATTTTATCCTGTGCTCAGAGAAATCTTAGATGCATGTAGTACAGAAGAAGAATTAAAAGAAATGCTGGTTGACAGAAAAAATGAACTTTCACCTAAGCACATAATAATAGAAGATATTATTGCTTCAATCAGTTATATATTGAACTTGAACTATGGCATCGGCTCCATTGACGATATAGACCATTTAGGCAACAGAAGACTTAGATCTGTGGGAGAGCTTTTACAGAATCAGTTCAGAATCGGTCTTGCCAGAATGGAAAGAGTAGTAAAAGAAAGAATGACAATTCAGGATATAGATGTGACAACTCCGCAGGCATTGATGAATATAAGGCCTGTTACAGCTGCTATTAAAGAATTCTTTGGAAGCTCACAGTTGTCACAGTTTATGGACCAAAATAATCCGCTGGCAGAACTGACTCACAAAAGAAGACTTTCAGCCCTTGGTCCGGGAGGACTTTCAAGAGAAAGAGCAGGTTTCGAAGTAAGAGACGTACATCATTCTCATTATGGAAGAATGTGTCCTATAGAGACTCCTGAAGGACCAAATATCGGTTTGATAGGTTCTTTAACGACCTATGGAATCATCAATCAATACGGATTTATAGAGACTCCATATAGAGTAGTTGATAAGGCTACACACAGAGTAACTGATGAGATTCACTATTTGACTGCGGACGAGGAAGAGCTGATGGTTGTTGCTCAGGCAAATGAACCTTTAGATAGTGAAGGTCATTTTATAAATACCAAGGTTGCATCAAGAGGTGAACACGGAGAAATAGCGCTGATGCCTAGAGACCAGATTGACTACATGGACGTATCACCTAAACAGGTAGTTTCAGTAGCGACAGCTATGATTCCGTTCCTCGAAAATGACGATGCTAACCGTGCCTTAATGGGTTCTAACATGCAGCGTCAGGCAGTACCTCTTTTGGTGACTGAAGCACCAATGGTTGGTACAGGTATGGAATATAAAGCAGCAAGAGATTCAGGTGTTGTTATTCTTGCTAAAGCAAGCGGAACTGTAGAATTTGTAGATGCAGACAGTATTGTAATAAGAAGAGACGATAATAATCAGACAGATGTCTATCCGCTTCTCAAGTTTAAGAGGTCCAATCAGGGAACATGTATTAACCAAAGACCTATAGTAAGTCATGGTGAGCATATTGAAGAGGGAGAAGTAATTGCAGATGGTCCGTCAACGGATTTAGGTGAAATTGCTCTTGGAAAGAACCTTTTGATTGGATTTATGACATGGGAAGGATATAACTATGAGGATGCCATAATCCTCAACGAAAGACTTCTCATGGAAGATGTTCTGACCTCTCTTCATATAGAAGAGTATGAAGCAGAAGCAAGAGATACTAAACTCGGAGCTGAAGAAATCACCAGAGATATTCCTAATGTCGGTGAAGATGCACTTAAAGATCTAGATGAAGAAGGTATCATCCGTATAGGTGCAGAAGTAGATTCATCAGACATACTGGTTGGAAAAGTCACTCCTAAGGGAGAGACAGAGCTGACAGCAGAGGAAAGACTTCTTAGAGCTATCTTTGGCGAGAAAGCCAGAGAAGTAAGAGATACTTCATTGAGAGTTCCTCACGGTGAGACAGGAATCGTCGTAGACGTAAAGATTTTCTCAAGAGAAAACGGCGATGAGCTGCCTCCTGGAGTTAATAAATTAGTTAGATGCTATATAGCGACTAAGAGAAAGATAAATGTCGGAGACAAGATGGCAGGACGTCATGGTAACAAGGGTGTTATTTCAAGAATTCTGCCGGAAGAAGATATGCCGTTCTTAGAAAACGGTCAGCCGCTTCAGGTAATGCTTAATCCTCTTGGCGTACCTTCCCGAATGAACGTAGGACAGGTACTTGAGGTTCATTTAGGCCTTGCTGCAAAGAAGAAAGGTTGGTATATTTCTACTCCTGTATTTGACGGGGCAACTGAAAAAGATATTATCAATCTTCTTGATGAATGCGGCTATCCCAAGACAGGTAAATTACAGCTTCGTGACGGAAGAACAGGAGAGTTGTTTGATAATCCTGTAACTGTAGGATATATGTATATGCTTAAGCTCCACCATCTGGTAGATGATAAGATTCATGCCAGAAGTACAGGTCCTTATTCCATGGTAACGCAGCAGCCACTGGGCGGAAAAGCTCAATTCGGCGGACAGCGTTTCGGAGAAATGGAAGTATGGGCACTTGAAGCTTATGGTGCAGCATATACCCTTCAGGAAATCCTTACCGTTAAATCTGACGATATAGTAGGAAGAGTTAAAACTTACGAAGCAATCGTCAAAGGAGAAAATATTCCGACACCGGGTATACCGGAATCATTTAAGGTATTGATCAAAGAAATGCAGGCACTTGGCCTTGACGTAAAAGTGCTTTCAGAGGATGATGAAGAAATTCAAATCAAAGAAGCATCGGAATACGATGATGATCTTCCTAAC
The DNA here is from genome assembly GCA_910588185.1 of uncultured Peptostreptococcaceae bacterium. GTDB lineage: Bacteria > Bacillota > Clostridia > Peptostreptococcales > Anaerovoracaceae > Fimisoma. The sequence goes on along the minus strand of CAJUQR010000001.1, from coordinate 118,889 downwards.
ATCGAAGGAATAATGGATATTGAAGCAGAGCTTGAAAATGATAAGAAGATTTTCAATGAGGGCTTCACAGAAGAATCCGTAGATGGAGAAGAAGGAACAGATGCGTTTGAAGGGGAAGATGATTCAGACGCAGATTTTGAAGAAGATTTCAAAGATGAGTAATTGAAGAAAGGGGAGGGACTCCTTGAATAACAATAATAACGATTATGAATTAAACAATTTTGAATCCATACAGATCAGCCTTGCGTCACCTGAAAAGATTCTGGAATGGTCTCACGGAGAAGTAACTAAGCCTGAGACTATAAATTACAGAACACTCAAGCCTGAAAGAGATGGTCTTTTCTGTGAAAAGATTTTCGGACCTATGAAGGACTGGGAATGTCATTGCGGAAAGTATAAGAGAATCAGATATAAGGGTATAGTCTGTGATCGCTGTGGTGTTGAAGTTACCAAAGCAAAGGTAAGAAGAGAAAGAATGGGCCACATTAAACTTGCGGCTCCTGTTTCACACATTTGGTATTTCAAAGGTATTCCGTCAAGAATGGGACTTTGTCTTGATATAACACCTAGAAATTTGGAAAAAGTATTATACTTTGCTTCATATATAGTAACAGATCCCGGCGATAGCGATTTGGGATACAAAGAAATTCTTACTGAACAACAGTACAGAGAGAAAAAAGAAGAATACGGCGACAGATTTAAGGCTGCAATGGGTGCAGAAGCCGTAAAAACACTCTTGCAAGACATTAATTTGGATGAGCTTTCAGAGGATTTAAGAGAAAAATTAAAGACTGCCAGTGGTCAGAAGAAAATCAGAATTGTCAGAAGGCTGGAAGTAATTGAAGCTTTAAGACATTCAGGTAATAGACCTGAGTGGATGATTATGGATGTAATTCCTGTAATACCACCTGACATCAGACCTATGGTGCAGCTGGATGGAGGAAGATTTGCGACTTCCGACTTAAATGACTTATACAGAAGAGTAATTAACAGAAATAACAGACTTAACAGGCTGTTAGAGCTCGGAGCTCCTGACATAATCGTAAGAAACGAAAAGAGAATGCTTCAGGAAGCTGTTGACTCGCTTATTGATAACGGCAGAAGAGGAAGAGCTGTTACAGGTCCTGGTTCAAGACCTTTAAAATCTTTGTCAGATATGCTGAAAGGTAAACAGGGAAGATTCAGACAGAACTTGCTCGGAAAGCGTGTTGACTATTCAGGACGTTCTGTAATTGTTGTAGGTCCTGAACTGAAGTTCTATCAGTGCGGACTTCCTAAAAAAATGGCTCTTGAATTGTTCAAACCTTTCATAATGAAGGAGTTGGTTGAACAGGGATACGCTCATAATATCAAGAGCGCAAAAAGAATGGTTGAAAAAGTAAGACCTGAAGTTTGGGATGTGCTTGAAGGAGTTATTAAGGAGCATCCGGTAATGCTTAACCGTGCGCCTACACTTCACAGACTTGGTATTCAGGCATTTGAGCCTGTACTTGTGGAAGGTAAAGCTATTAAGCTGCATCCGCTGGTATGTACAGCATTTAATGCCGACTTTGACGGTGACCAGATGGCGGTTCATGTACCTCTTTCTGTAGAAGCACAGTCAGAGGCAAGATTCTTGATGTTATCAATAAACAACATACTTGCACCTAAGGATGGTTCACCTATTACAACTCCTACACAGGATATGATTCTGGGAAGTTATTACTTGACTCATCCTGGCGTAGAAGAAAGAAATACCTACGCTGAAAAAGGAGACGGCAAAGTATTTACAAACTTAGATGAAATGCTTATGGCTTATCAGACCGGTGTTGTAGGCATTCATGCAAAAGTTAAAGTAAGAATGTATAAAAACGACCAGGATTCGGGCAAACTGGTAGAGTCTACCGTAGGACGCTTTATATTCAACCAGGGAATTCCTCAAGATTTGGGATTCATAGATAGAGAGGTTGATCCATATAGCCTTGAAGTTGATTTCTTATGCGATAAAAAGAAACTTGGAGTTATTATCGACAAGTGTTATCGTAAGCACGGAAATACAGGCACAGTAATAATGCTTGATTACATTAAGTCCATGGGATACAAATATTCCACAAAGGCTGCTGTGACTATAAGTGTAAGCGATATGGAAATTCCTGAAGCAAAGGAAAGCATAATTGCCCAGGCAGAGACCGATGTAGATAAATACGAAAAGGCTTATCGTATGGGTCTCATGTCCAAGCAGGAAAGATACGAAAAGATTATCGAGATTTGGAACAAGGCGACAGATGATGTGGCTGATGCTCTGATGGATTCTCTTGGAACTCTCAATAACTTATATATAATGGCTAATTCCGGTGCCAGAGGTAGTAAAAATCAGATAAGACAGGTAGGCGGTATGCGTGGTCTGATGGCAAATGCTACAGGTAAGACTGTAGAAATTCCTATTAAGGCTAACTTCCGTGAAGGTCTTTCTGTACTTGAATACTTTATTTCTTCAAACGGTGCCAGAAAGGGTCTTGCCGACACAGCTCTTCGTACAGCTGACTCAGGTTATTTGACAAGAAGACTTGTAGATGTTTCGCACAGTGTAATTGTAAGAGAATATGACTGCGGAACTGACGAGGGTGTAGAAGTAAGAGCATTTACAGACGGCAAGGAAGTAATAGAACCATTAAAGCAGAGAATAGTAGGAAGAACTGCACTTGTTGATATAGCTGATCCTAATACAGGAGAAGTAATTGTTGAACAGAACGAAGAGATACTTGAAGCAGCTGCTGAGAGAATTGAAAACAGCGGTATACAAAAGGTTGCTATACGTTCTGTAATGACATGTCACTCAAGAACAGGAATCTGTGCTAAGTGTTATGGAAGAAACCTGGCAACAGGAGAAGAAGTCAATATAGGCGAGGCTGTTGGTATAACTGCGGCTCAGTCCATAGGAGAACCAGGTACTCAGCTTACTATGAGAACATTCCATACAGGTGGTGTAGCCGGAGGAGATATTACACAAGGTCTTCCTAGAGTAGAAGAACTTTTCGAGGCAAGAAAACCAAAAGGTATTGCTGAAATTTGCGAAGCAGATGGAGAAGTTATTTCTATCGAAGGACGTAAAGATAATAAGACAGAGGTTAGAGTCCGTGGCAAAGAGGAAGACAGAACTTATGTAATTCCTTACGGTGCAAGACTTAACGTCAAAGAAGGCGATAAAGTATTTGCAGGAGGACAGATAACCCGCGGTCCGTTAAATCCACATGATATTCTTAGACTTAATGGAGTAGAGGGCGTATATCAGTACTTGCTCAAGGAAGTACAGAGAGTTTATAAACAGCAGGGTGTAGATATCAACGATAAACATATCGAAGTTATTGTAAGCCAGATGCTTTCAAAATATAAAATTGAAGATGCAGGAGATACAGAGTTGCTTCCGGGAGGTCTGTATGGAAAGTATGAGATAGAGGAAGCCAATGCTGCTGCTGTTGCAGATGGAGGAAACCCTTGTACTGCTAATAGAATTCTGCTTGGTATAACTAAGGCATCACTGGCAACCAATTCATTCCTTTCAGCGGCATCATTCCAAGAAACTACCAGAGTTCTTACTGATGCAGCAATTAAGGGCAAGAATGATAAGCTGGTTGGCCTTAAAGAAAATATCATGATAGGTAAGCTCATTCCTGCAGGAACAGGTATGAAGAGATATAAAAATATTGACCTTGATTATGGTGTTAATGCCGAAATCATGGAAAGCTATGAACGTCAAAAAGAAATGGAGTCCATGGAAGCTCCTGAGGAAACCCTTTATCCTGAAGAAGCAAGCTATGAAGCAACTGTAAATGCATTGCTTAATGCTGATGTTCCTGAGACACCGCAAATCATAGAATTAGACTAGATTTCCTTGACATTAAGCAAGATTTTATGATAAAATATCGTTTGGTTTTGAGCAAAATTAGGTCCGGATTTACATGTCCGGACCGGTTCTGCTTGAAATAGATTATTTAAATGTTGAAAGAAAGGAGAAAAAGAATGCCTACTATCAATCAATTAGTACGTGAAGGTAGAACAAGCGCTGTTAAGAAGTCAACAGCTCCTGCGCTGAACAAAGGCATGAACTCACTTAGAAGAGTAGCTACAGATACTAATTCACCTCAGAAGAGAGGCGTATGCACATCTGTAAAAACTGTTACTCCTAAGAAGCCTAACTCAGCTTTGAGAAAGGTTGCCAGAGTACGTTTGACTAATGGTATTGAAGTAACTGCTTACATCCCTGGTATCGGTCACAACCTGCAAGAACACAGTGTTGTACTTATCAGAGGCGGAAGAGTAAAAGACCTTCCAGGTGTAAGATATCATATCATCAGAGGAACTCTCGACACAGCTGGCGTTGCAAACAGACTGCAGGCTCGTTCAAAGTACGGTGCAAAGAGACCTAAGAAAAAATAGGTTTTCTAAAGAATTATAGTTATAAGGGTAGAGTATTCTTTTTTAGAATATAGAGAAGAGCTCACGGCAGCTGTCAAAGCAAGCCGATTACCCCGTTAGCAGGCTGGAGGATTGATTAAAATCCCCAGAGTAATCCTTTTCTTTTAAGATAAGGGTGAAGAGAATGTACAAACTAAAAAATTAAAGTGCAGTATCGCTTTGTACTAGATAAGACAGAATCAAAGCGATAAGCGAGGAGGTAAAAGAAGTGTCAAGAAAAGGTAATATACCAAAAAGAGACGTACTTCCAGATCCGGTTTACGGCAGCGTTGCTGTAGCTAAATTAATCAACAGCATTATGCTTGATGGCAAAAAGGGTACAGCCCAGGCTATCGTATACAATGCTTTTGATACTATAAAAGAACAGACAGGCGAAGAACCTCTGGAAGTATTTGAAAAGGCATTGAATAATATAATGCCTGTATTGGAAGTAAAAGCAAAGAGAATCGGTGGTGCAAACTATCAGGTTCCTGTGGAAGTAAGACCTGAGAGAAGACAGACTTTAGGTTTAAGATGGCTTACAAAGTACACAAGAGCAAGAGGCGAAAGAACCATGGCAGAAAGACTTGCCAAGGAGCTTATGGATGCAGCAAATAACACTGGTGCTTCCGTAAAGAAGAAGGAAGATACTCATAAGATGGCTGACGCTAACAGAGCGTTTGCACATTTCCGCTGGTAAGAGGCTTGTTAAAATTGCCTTTGGCGCTTGAAAGAATTTTCTGGCGTTTTATGAAGCGGATAAAAATATTAAAAAACGTAGAAGGGAGGATATAAGATGCCAAGAAGTTTTCCGTTGGAAAAGACAAGAAATATTGGTATTATGGCCCACATTGATGCGGGCAAGACCACAACAACAGAAAGAATTCTGTTTTATACAGGCAGAACTCATAAACTTGGTGAAACTCATGAAGGTGCAGCAACGATGGACTGGATGGAGCAGGAACAAGAACGTGGTATTACTATAACCTCTGCTGCTACTACAGCACAATGGAAGGATACAAGAATCAATATAATCGATACTCCGGGTCACGTAGACTTTACTGTTGAAGTAGAAAGATCTCTTAGAGTTCTTGATGGTGCAGTAACAGTATTATGTGCAAAGGGCGGCGTAGAACCACAGTCCGAGACTGTTTGGAGACAAGCCGAAAAATACGGTGTACCAAGAATGATCTTTGTAAATAAAATGGACATCATGGGTGCAGATTTCTTTAGGGTTGTCGGCATGGTTAAAGACAGACTTAAAGCAAATGCAGTACCTGTTCAACTGCCTATTGGTGCTGAAGATAGTTTCGTAGGAATTATTGACTTAGTAGAAATGAAGGCAGAGATTTATAAAGACGAGTTAGGTAAGGAATTTGATATTACTGAAATTCCTGCTGATATGGCTGATGTCGCTCAGGAATGGAGGGAGAAGCTTGTAGAATCAGTTGCAGAGACTGATGAAGAGCTGATGATGAAATTCCTCGAAGGCGAAGAGCTGACCGTTGAAGAAATCAAGAAAGTTATAAGAAAAGAAACCATAGCAGGAAGAATGGTTCCAATGTTATGTGGAAGCGCATACAGAAACAAGGGTGTACAGATGATGCTGGATGCAGTTCTTGACTATATGCCGTCACCATTGGATATTCCTCCAATCAAGGGTGTTGTGCCTGGAACAGAAACAGAAGAAGAGAGACCTTCAGATGATAAAGGACCTTTTGCAGCCTTAGCATTTAAGATTATGGCTGACCCATTTGTAGGAAAACTTGCATTCTTCAGAGTTTATTCAGGAACATTACAGTCTGGTTCTTATGTATATAACTCAACTAAAGGCAAGAAGGAAAGAATCGGAAGAATTCTTCAAATGCATGCTAATAAGAGAGAAGAGATTCAGGAAGTTTATTCCGGAGATATTGCTGCAGCAGTAGGTCTTAAGGATACAACTACAGGAGATACTCTTTGTGACGAAAAGAAAGAAATTATCTTGGAGTCAATGGAATTCCCTGATCCTGTAATCGAAATAGCTATCGAACCTAAGACTAAAGCAGGTCAGGAAAAGATGGGTATAGCTCTTGCAAAACTTGCTGAAGAAGACCCGACTTTCAAAACTTACACTAATGAAGAAACAGGACAGACAATCATCGCAGGTATGGGAGAACTTCACCTTGAAATTATCGTAGATAGATTACTTCGTGAATTTAAGGTGGAGGCTAACGTAGGTAAGCCACAAGTTTCTTATAAAGAAACTGTTACTACCAATGCTGATGTTGATCATAAATATGCTAAGCAATCAGGCGGACGCGGTCAGTATGGTCACGTTAAAATCAGACTTTATCCTAGAAACCCTGGTGAAGGATTTGAATTTAAGAATGCTATCGTAGGAGGAGCTATTCCTAAAGAATATATTCCTAAGATTGAAGAAGGTATAAAAGAGGCTATGCAGAATGGTCCTATTGCCGGATATCAGGTAGTAGATGTAGGCGTAGAACTTTATGATGGTTCATATCATGAAGTCGACTCATCAGAAATGGCATTCAAAATCGCTGCTTCAATGGCATTTAGAGAAGCAGTTAAGAAAGCTAATCCTGTTCTTCTTGAACCTATATTCAAGGTTGAAGTTACAGTACCTGAAGAATATATGGGTGATGTAATAGGAGATATTTCTTCAAGAAGAGGAAGAATAGAAGGTTCAGACATGAACCTTGGCGCAGTAGCAGTAAGAGGTATGGTACCGTTATCAGAGATGTTCGGATATGCAACAGACCTTAGATCTAAGACTCAGGGACGCGGCGTATACGTAATGCAGATGGACCACTTCGAAAAGCTGCCTGACAGCCTTGTAGAAAAAATTAATAAATAAAGTTATTTTAGATAACCTTTTTAGGAGGAACGAAGAAAATGGCAAAACAGAAGTTTGAAAGAACAAAACCGCATATTAACATCGGAACCATAGGCCACGTAGACCATGGAAAGACAACATTAACAGCAGCAATCACAAAGACGCTGTTCGAAAGATACGGACTTGGACAAAAGGTAGACTTTGAAAACATCGACAAAGCACCAGAAGAAAGAGAAAGAGGAATCACAATCTCAACAGCACACGTAGAGTATGAAACACCAAACAGACACTACGCACACGTAGACTGCCCGGGACACGCAGACTATGTAAAGAACATGATAACAGGAGCAGCACAGATGGATGGAGCAATCCTGGTATGTGCAGCAACAGATGGACCAATGCCACAGACAAGAGAGCACATCCTGCTTTCAAGACAGGTAGGAGTACCATACATCATAGTATTCTTAAACAAGTGTGACATGGTAGATGACGAAGAGCTGTTAGACTTAGTAGAGATGGAAGTAAGAGAATTACTTGACGAATATGAATTCCCAGGAGATGATACACCAATCATCAGAGGAAGTGCGTTAGGAGCATTAGAAGATCCAGCAGGACCATGGGGAGATAAGATAATAGAACTGTTTGAAGCAGTAGACAGCTATATACCAGAACCAGAGAGAGATAACGACAAGCCATTCTTGATGCCAGTAGAGGACGTATTCTCAATCACAGGAAGAGGAACAGTAGCAACAGGAAGAGTAGAGAGAGGCGTACTTGAAGTAGGAAACGAAGTAGAGATCGTAGGACTTACAGAAGAGAAGAGAAAAGTAGTAGTAACCGGAGTAGAAATGTTCAGAAAGCTGCTTGATAAGGCAGAGACAGGAGACAACATCGGAGCACTTTTAAGAGGCGTACAGAGAAATGAAATCGAAAGAGGACAGGTACTGTGTCAGCCAGGAACAATACACCCACATACAAAGTTTAAGGGAGAGGTATATGTACTGAAGAAAGAGGAAGGTGGAAGACATACACCATTCTTCAATGGATACAGACCACAGTTTTATTTCAGAACAACAGACGTAACAGGAGACTTAAAGTTACCAGAGGGCGTAGAGATGTGTATGCCAGGAGATAACATTACAATGGAGATTGAGTTAATCACACCGATAGCAATCGAAGAGGGACTGAGATTTGCGATAAGAGAAGGTGGAAGAACAGTAGGCTCCGGAGTAGTAACAGCTATTATAGAATAGTCCTGCGAATGGCGAGCGCGAAGACAGAGCATAAGACAAACCCCCATAGCATTAAGCTATGGGGGTTTTTATATGGGTAAAATAGGTATTTGATATTTGGATGATAATTATGAAAAATAAAACAATTTTTTTGACATATATATCCTGGGGTGATAAAATAAAATGATATTATAGTATAAAAATCGGATAAATTAGGGGAAATTAATGGTATTTGAGAATTTTTTTGCATATTCTTCTATGATTGAGGAAAAAGGTCTTGATATAGGATTTGAGTTATATGGTGTGGGGCACTTGATATGGCTCGTATCAATTTTAATCGTGACTGTTATAATAAGTAATATATATAAAAATTCAAGCCATTTGCAGAAAGAAAAAATAAAAAGATTTTTTGCAGTAGCCATACTTTTGTCAGAAATATTAAAAGACATTGTGCTGGCGATAGCAGGTGCAGATATGATAGGATATTTGCCAATGCACTTGTGTAGTTTCGCTATATTAGGAATGATGGCACATTCTTATGGACATTGGCAGGAGGTTACAGGACAATTGATGGCGTATGCTTTCTTCCCTGGAGCCATAGCAGCACTACTTTTTTGCAATTGGACTGAATATCCGTTTTTGAATTATATGTGTATACATAGTTTTGCCTTTCATGGCTGGATAGTGTGCTATTTTGTGATGTTATATAGGGCAGCAGAAATTAGACCAAGCTATAGCGGATTATGGAAAACAGTGGCAGCAATGCTTTTGACATCAATACCTGTGTATTTTTTCAACACAGCGTTTGACACCAATTATTTGTTTTTGAATGAAGCATCAGAAGGCTCGCCTTTGGTAATTGTATGGAACCTGTTTGGTACCAGATTTGGGGAGATTGGCTACTTAATAGGCGCAGCTTTGCTTGTAATAATTGTTTTTCATATACTGTATGTTGCATATAAATTATTAAGTAAAATTTTTAGAGAAAAGGGGAAAACGAGATGAGAGTAAAGGGGATTGAGAAGAAACGACCGGAGATTTGTTTGTCGCTTAATTGCAGCACCATGGATGAAATTAGGGAAGAAATAGAAGAATACAAAGATTTCTGCCAAATCGTTGAATGGTGCGTAGACAAGACGGAGGGCTCACAAAATTTTACAGAAGAAGAATTTTTATTAAAATTAAAAGAAATAAAACAGCTTTGTAACGGCAAAAAATTTATCGTGGATTATAGAGGCGATCAAAATGTCGGAAACAGAATACGTAAGTGGGCTATGGGGCACGCTGATATTATAGATATTGATTCAGATAATCAAAGTCTTTTGCGCTTGGTTAGAGAGGCTAAACGCAAAAAAACGAAAACTCTTGTTTCCTTTCATAATTATGCCGGCATGATGACGAGAGATGAAATTGCTCAGACATTTATAAAGATGGAAAAGAGTGGGGCTGACATATTAAAGGTTGCATGTTTTGCGAAGAAAGAATCGGATAATTATTCTATGCTTGAGGGAGCTGCGGCATACTCTCAGCTTAGAAATCACAGACCTATAGTTGCAATTGCCATGGGAGAAGAGGGACAGACAAGCAGAGTATGTGCAGGAGATTTCGGATCGGTGATAAGCTATGCGTGCGGAAAGAATCCTACTGCGCCCGGACAATTCAATGCAAAAGATCTGTCAAAGTATTTAGATATATACTACGGAGAAAAATAATATGGATTCAATTATACGAATCGAAAATTTGACATTTGAATATAAAAAGGGTGAAGAAACTGAACCTGTAAGAGCGCTGGACAATGTAAATCTTAATATAGAAAGAGGCAGTTTTACTGCCATACTTGGAAAGAATGGTTCTGGCAAATCCACATTTGCCAAGAACCTTAACGGTCTTCTTGTGCCTACAGAAGGAGTTATTTATGTAAACGGATATGACACATCTGATGATGAACATATTTGGGACGTGCGTCAATCGGCAGGTATGGTGTTCCAAAATCCCGATAATCAGTTGGTATCAGCTATAGTAGAAGACGATGTCGCTTTTGGACCTGAGAACCTTGGAATAGAATCATCAGAAATTAGAAGAAGGGTCGATAAGGCATTAAGTGATGTAAATATGGGGGCATTTAAGGGTAAACCGCCTCATTTGCTTTCAGGTGGTCAGAAACAGAGAGTTGCCATAGCCGGGGTTGTGGCCATGAAACCTAGCTGTATTATATTTGATGAACCTACTGCAATGCTTGATCCTAAGGGCAGAAATGAAATAATGAACATAATTGAAGAACTTCATGATGAGGGAATAACCGTGGTTTTGATAACTCATTTTATGGAAGAAGCTGTTCATGCTGATAGAGTTATAATAATGCATGACGGAAAAGTATTTCTTGATGGAAAACCTGAGGAAGTTTTTGCTCAAAAAGAAAAAGTTCTTTCTGTTAACTTAGATATTCCGCTTGCAGTGGAACTTGCAGACAAGCTTAGAGAAAAGGGCATAGATGTGCCAAAAGATATTATAGGAATGGAAGAAATGGTTGAGTATTTATGTCAATACGAGTAACAAATTTAAAACATATATATGATAAAGGCATGCCTACAGAATCATTGGCACTTGAAAATATAAATTTTGATGTGGAGGATGGGCAGTTACTTGGAATAATTGGGCATACAGGTTCAGGGAAGTCTACATTGCTTCAGCATCTCAACGGACTTTTAAAACCGGATGAGGGAACTATAGTAATAGGCGGTGTGGATATAACTAAGCCTGATGTTTCTATGACTGAAATTAGAAAACGCATAGGTCTTGTATTTCAGTATCCTGAATACCAACTTTTTGAAGAGAACGTTGCAAAAGATGTAGCATTCGGTCCACGTAATTTGGGACTTGACGAAGATGAGATAGAAGAGAGAGTTAAAGAAGCTATAGAGTTGGTGGGTCTTGATTATGATACAATGAAAGACAAATCTCCGTTTGATCTTTCAGGAGGCCAAAAACGAAGAGTAGCCATAGCAGGTGTTATAGCTATGAAGCCTGAGGTTTTGATTTTGGATGAACCGACGGCAGGACTTGATCCTAAGGCACATAAAGACGTACTTAAAATGATAGAAGAAGTTCATAAGCGTACCGGTAATATAACCATATTGGTTTCACATAATATGGCGGATATAGCCAAGCTTTCTGATAAAGTATTGGTAATCGACAGCGGAAGAGTTGTGGCACTTGGAACTCCAAAGGAAGTTTTTTCTCATAGAGAGGAGCTCTCTAGGGTGGGACTTGATTTGCCGCCTATAACTCAGCTTACAGAGGCTCTCAGAAGCCATGGATTTGATATAAAAGATACCATACTTTCCGTGGATACTGCTGCTGATGAAATTGCATTTATTTTGAAAAACAAAGGAATTAGTCGATGATTAGGGATATTACTCTCGGACAATATTTCCCCGGGAATTCTTGGGTGCACAAACTTGATCCGAGGATTAAGATAATAGCTACATTATTGTTTATAATAGAGCTGTTTATAGTTGATAACTTTATAGGTTTTGGTATTGCGGCAGTAGTTCTTGGCGCTATAATTTGCGTATCTAAAGTACCTATCAGCTATATATTAAGAGGACTTAAACCTATAATAATCATTTTAATTTTTACTTTTGCACTTAATATGTTTATGGTAGACGGCAGAATCCTTTGGCAGTGGAAATTTCTTAAGATTACGGCTGAAGGGTTGGAGCTGGCTGTATTTATGGCAATAAGGCTGGTGCTGCTTTTGATGGGTTCGTCTATGCTTACGTTGTGTACAAGACCTCTTGCACTTACTGACGGCATAGAGAGGTTGCTGTCACCGTTTAAAAAGATAGGACTGCCGGCTCATGATATAGCTATGATGATGACAATTGCACTTCGTTTTATTCCTACTTTGCTTGAAGAGGCGGATAAAATTATGAAAGCTCAGCAAGCCAGAGGTGCAGATTTTGAAAGCGGAAACCTCTTAAAAAGAGCTAAAAGTCTCATACCTATTTTAGTTCCTCTTTTTGTCAGTGCATTTAGAATTGCTCAAGACTTGGCTATGGCTATGGAGGCCAGATGCTACAGAGGCGGGGAAAACAGAACCAGAATGAACGAAATGAAGTTTGCAGGCAGAGATTACGCCGCCATTGTGATGATGATTGTTTTTGGTGCGATTATAATTATAGAATCAAGGATGCTATAAAATGAGACAGAGAAATATAAAGAATTTAAATGAGAAGCTGGACATGAACTCCAGCTTTTTAATAGATAATCCTAAGGAATGTAAAGGTAAATGGTCTGATATTTTTGGAAACGACAACCCTGTTTATCTTGAGATAGGATGTGGAAAAGGGCAGTTTATCATGAAACAGGCACAGGAGTTTCCTAAGCGTAATTTTATTGCTATAGAAGGACAAAGCAATGTAGTTCTCAGGGCTTTGCAAAAAGCAGAGGTAAACAAGTGCAAAAATCTTAGGATTTTTATAGATTATGTAAATGATCTTGAGGATTATTTTGAAAAAAGAGAGCTGTCAGGAATATTTTTAAATTTTAGCGATCCATGGCCAAAAGCCAGACATGCCAAAAGAAGACTTACTTATCATGATAGGCTGCTGAATTATAAAAAAGTTTTAACTGATGATGGATTTATACAATTTAAAACAGACAATGATAGTTTGTTCGAATTTACTTTGGAAGAAATTGATGAGGCAGGACTTAAAATAATAGAGCAAAGCAGAGATTTGCATAGCAGTGATTTTGAGGCTAAAAATATAACCACTGAATATGAAGATAAGTTTTCTGAAAGAGGAAAAAATATTAATTACGTTAAATTTAAATAGAATTAATAATGATTAGCGAAAAGGGCGTATCTTGCTTTTAAAGACACGCCCTTTTAAAAAAGTCATAAAACATCACACCACCTAGAATTTTATATGATCGGCAGGATTTATATAAACACCGCCTTCAAGCATTTCAAAGTGCAAGTGTGCAGGTTCAAGCGATTCAAATAAACCTGTGGAACCTACTCCTCCGATGATTTGTCCTGACTGTACAACATCGCCGACTTCAACCATTTCTGCGGTAGATAAATTGGAATAGACAGTTACTATATCATTTGAATGTGTTATTTCAACAGATGTACCGTAGCGATCATCTTCGTAAACGGCAGTAACAGTTCCTGCGGCTACAGCAACCACCTGGGTGTCTTCAGGAGCTGCTATATCTATACCACAGTGAGTCATGTATTGATCCAAAGTTACAGAATAGATAAGTTTATCCATTGAAAAAGGATTTGCAATTGAGGCATTTTCATCTTTTATGGGCTTTATAAAATCTGATGGTTGGCTGCCTCCTTGAGATTCAAGGCTATCTACAGTAGGTATTTTACCGGAAGCCTGAGCTGAATTATCTTTGTCTTTGTTTGCAGCATTATCCTTGTCTTTATCGGTCTTGGTGTTTTCCGATACGAGGATATCTTTGTTATTCTCATTTATTTTATCTATATTGGACTTCACCGTAAAAATTGAAGTAAGAGCGATGACGCAAAAAGCTAACATCAAAACTATTGCGACTTTATCTTTCTCTTTTTTCTTTTGTGCTTGACGCATAATTTCACCTCCAGTTACTTATATTGTTAACAAAAAAGCAGGTTTTCATACAAATTGAAACTTGTAATAATTGCAAGTTCGTAATATAATTGAGTATTATTGATTTAAGGAGGGACCATAATGACACAAATGATTTTTGCTTCAAAAAACGGAAGAGATATTCCAAAAGAAGACAAAATATTCGGCATCAGCAATCGGGCAAAAGCAAGACTGGCACTTGAAGGAAAGGAAAAGGTTGTAAATGCCACCATTGGTGCCTTACTTGACGATGAAGGAAATCTTATTGTGCTGTCATCAGTCAATGATGTTTTTAAAACTTTGGACATGACCGAATATGCGGAATATGCACCTATTGCAGGGACTGCCGGATTTAGGGAAGCTGTCAAAAAGGACGTTTTCAGGAAGTTTGTTCCTAAAAGTTATACTGAAGTAGTTGCGACTCCCGGTGGTACAGGTGCATTAAAAAATGCTATTTCCAATTATTCTGAGGTTGGCGATACGATTCTTGTGGCTGATTGGTTTTGGGCTCCATATAAGACTATTGCTCAGGAACAAGGAAGAAAGCTTGAGACTTTCCGCCTTTTCAACGAAAATAATACCTTTGACTGTGAGGCCTTTGATAATAAGGTTCATGAAATATTAAACAACCAAGATAATCTTGTTATAATTTTGAATACACCGGCACATAATCCGACCGGATATGCTTTTGATAAAGAAGATTGGAAGAGCATATCTGAAGTACTTAAAAAAGCCGATGACAGTAAAAAGATAACGCTGGTTATCGATGCTGCCTATGTAGACTTTGCAGGTGATGAAGATGAGAGCAGGTTATTTTTGCCTTTAGTGGAGGAATTGCCGGATAATGTATTACCTGTAATAGCTCATAGTTTGTCAAAATCTTACACCTTGTATGGAATGCGCTGCGGTGCGCTTGTATGTATGGCAAAGACTAAGGAAATCGCTGATGAATTTAAATCGGTATGCGAGTTTTCATCTAGAGGAAGCTGGTCTAACTGTGCGAGAGCTCCTCAGGTAATACTTGAAAAGATTTATAATGATCCTGATCTTCTCAAAAAAGTTATGGATGAAAGAAAAGGCTACAGAGATATGCTTCTTAAAAGAGGCAAGGCTTTTAAGCAGGCTGCTGATGAAATAGGTCTTGAAATGGTACCTTTTAGAGGGGGATTTTTTGCTGCAGTTCCTTGTGATAATCCGGATGAGGTATCAGCGGAACTTGAAAAAGCAGGAATATTTACAGTGCCTCTTGCAAAAGGAGTTAGAGTATCTCTTGCATCAATATCAGAGGATAAGAGCAGAATGCTCCCGGCTGAAATAAAAAAGGCAATGGATAATTTAAAGTAAACCTAAAATCTCATCATATGTAAAATATTGACATTTAAATTGCTAGATGTTAAAATTAAATGGCAAAGGGACGTATGAAGGGAGATTATATGACGAAAGAAAATGAATTTGCTTTTAGTATTAAAGAGCACATAGGAGTAATTGCGAAATACTCTACAGGCTGGAAGAAAGAACTTAATCTTGTAGAGTGGAATGGAAACAATGCTAAATTTGATATAAGGGATTGGGACCCGGATCATGAGCACATGAGCCGTGGTATTACCTTAAAAAAGGAAGAAGTTAAAGAACTCGCAGGATTAATATTTAAGTTTTTTGCTAATAATAAAGCAGAAGACTCAACAGCAGATAAAGAGGAAGATAATGTGACTTCTGAAAATCTTTTTTAGTTTGCTTATGGGGAACATAAATGTTCCCCTTTTTTGTTAAGCTCTGCGTTCGTCTTTGAATAAAAATGAAATCCCGAATAAGGAAGCAAGGCCTACGACTGCATATATTATTCTTGCTACAATATCAAGATTGCCGTTAAAAATGCTGCCCACGAGATTATAATTAAAGATTCCTATGAGTCCCCAATTAATTCCTCCAATTATCATTATAATGAGAATTAATTTTTTCAAAGTAATCACTCCTTTCACCATATATTTTCACCAAATATTAAGTTTTTATGTTATCATGTTTTTATCCATAAAAATCGTTGTATAACTAATGTTTTGTCAGCCTCATGTTATATTAATGAAAAGGGGGATTATATGAATATTTATTTGATAAAAGAGTTGAGAGGTAAAAAAGAAGAGATAAGCGTAGAAAAAGGCATTTCTCTTGAAGAAATTTATAGAAAATATGAAGATGAGCTGCCATACACTGTTTTGGCAGCAAAAGTGAATAATAAGATTGAAGGATTGTGGCACAGAATTCACCGTGAATGCTGTGTGGAATTTTTGGATATGAGAACGCAGAGCGGCAATTTGATATATCAAAACAGTTTGACATTGATATATTTAAAAGCTATTGAAGATGTTATAGGAAAAGTAGAAGTAGACATTGAAAATGCTTTGAATAAAGGGCTTTATACAGAAATTAAGAGTAAAGAACCTCTTACAGTAAAAGATATAAAGGCTATTGAAAACAGGATGAGAGAACTGGTGAATCAGGATATTCCTTTTATTAGAGAGGACCTTTCAAAGGAAGAGGCAATCGCCAGATTTAATGATATGGGCTGCCCTGAAAAAGTAGAACTTTTGGGGGAGAATCCCAGATTAAAAAAAGTACCGTTTTACTCTCTCGCAGGGTACAGAGACTTTTTTTATGGCTTAATGGTTCCATCTACAGGATACATAAAGCATTTTGAACTTCGCAAATATCGCAGAGGAATATTGATGAGATTTCCTCATCCTTCTGCTCCTAACAAGATTCCTGAATATGTGGACGAAAAAAATCTTTATAAAGCTTTCGGAGAACAGAACCGCTGGGGTAAGCTTATGGGAATTACCCACGTATCGGATCTGAATAAAAAAATTGAAGAAGGAAAGTTTAAAGAATTGATACAGCTGTCAGAGGCGTTGCATGAAAGGCGAATTGTTGAGATAGCTGATATGATAACAAAGAATAAAAAAAGAATCATATTAATTGCGGGACCGTCATCATCGGGGAAGACTACATTTGCCCAAAGATTATGTATACAGCTTAGAGTAAATGGGTTAGAACCTCTTTATATGGGAACGGATGATTATTTTGTTGAAAGAGAGAATACGCCTCTTGATGAATATGGTGAAAAGAATTTTGAAGATTTGGAAGCGGTAGATATAGGTTTATTCAACAGCAATATGAACGACCTTCTTGCCGGAAAGACTGTGGACTTACCAAGTTTTAATTTTATAACAGGCAAAAAAGAATATGGAAAGAGACTCACGTCAATAAAGAACAATCAGCCCATTGTCATAGAAGGAATACATGCTCTTAATGAGGCTCTTACACCTGATATACCAAAAGAAGAAAAGTTTAAAATATATATAAGTCCGTTAACCCAGCTTAATATAGACAGTCATAACAGAATAGTCACTACTGATCATAGAATGCTTCGTAGAATGGTAAGAGATCTGAAACATAGAGGGCATAGTGCAAAAGATACTATTGCAACATGGCCTAAAGTTAGGGCAGGTGAGGATAAAAATATATTCCCTTTCAGCAATGAAGCAGACGTTATGTTTAATTCAGTACATTTATATGAGATATGTGTGTTGAAAAAATATGCTGAGCCGCTTCTTGAAGAAATAACTCCCGATGAGGCAGAATACAGTGATGCAGTTCGTATGCTCAATTTTTTGAGATTCTTTAAGACTGTAGAAGACGATTCGGCAATAGTTAATAATTCTATATTGAGAGAGTTTATAGGCGGAAGTATATTTGTAGATTAAATATGAGGGACACTTATGGCAGATATTACAATAATAGGCGGAATAAATATAGACATAGAGGGACGACCATATAATAAGCTTAAATATAAAGACTCTAATCCCGGCAAGATTTCTATTTCTTATGGCGGAGTAGGCAGAAATATTGCTGAAAATGCAGCGAGAATGGGTGAAAAAGTTGCAATGCTTTCTTTTATAGGAAACGATCAGATGGGGATTGGTGCCAAGAATCATCTTGCCCAAATTGGTGTGGATGTATCAGGTATAAATACGATAGAAAGTAGGACATCTGCAATTTATCTGTCAATTTTAGATGATGATAACGATATGGCACTTGCAATTAGTGATATGGATGTGGTAAAATACATTCTTCCAGAATTTTTAGAAAAAAATATAGATTTGCTATCCAAGGCAAAAGTTATAGCTATGGATGGCAATTTGGAAAAAGAAACTATTAAGTATGTGGCTGAGAAGTTTAAAAATATTCCGTTGTTTTTTGATCCTGTATCCACGCTTAAAGCTGTAAGGGCTAAAGACGTAATAGGGAAATTCACATGTATCAAGCCTAACATAATGGAAGCGGAGATTCTTTCAGGTATAGAAATAAAAGATGAGACTGATTTAAAAAGAGCAGGCTCATGGTTTATTGAACAGGGCATAGAAAAGCTTTTTATAACGCTTAATAAAGACGGGGTCTATTATAAAGACAGAAATACTGAAGGTTTTGTAAGTCCCGGTTCAGTTAAAATTAAGAGTGCCACAGGTGCGGGAGATAGTTTTTCTGCGGCAATTCTTACGGGAATGATAAATGATATGTGTATAGAAGATATTGCTAAATATGGAATGGCGGCTGCACAGATTACCATGGAAAGCAGCCGGGCTGTAAATCAAGATATATGTAAAGAGGAAATCGAAAGGAGAATTAAAAATGTATAATGATTATTTGGATGTAAACCCTGAAGTTGCAAAGGCTCTGGAAGAGGGCCATCCTGTAGTTGCACTTGAGTCAACAATAATAGCACATGGTATGCCTTATCCTAAAAATGTAGAGACTGCTATAGCGGTTGAAGAGGTTATAAGAAAAAATGGTGCTGTACCTGCTACTATAGGAATTCTTGGCGGAAGAATTAAGATAGGTCTTACAAAAGAAGAAATTGAATACATGGCCCATGCATCAAATGTATTAAAAGTGAGCCGCAGAGATTTGCCTCTCGTAATTTCAAAAAAAATGGACGGCGCAACTACAGTAGCCGGTACGATGATTGCAGCACACATGGCAGGAATTAAGATATTTGTAACCGGCGGCATAGGAGGAGTTCATCGAGGTGCAGGTGAAAGCTTTGACATTTCTGCTGACCTTGAAGAACTTAAAATGACAGATGTTACAGTTGTATGTGCAGGGGCAAAAGCGATATTGGATATACCTGCTACTCTTGAATATCTTGAAACTTCGGGAGTTCCCGTAATTGCTTATGGTACTGATGAGATTCCGGCTTTCTACAGCAGAAAAAGCGGAGAAAAGGCTAATTGCAGGCTTGATACTCCTGAGGAGATAGGAGAGCTGATTTCCATGAAGTCAGAACTTGGATTAAAGGGTGGTGTTCTTGTAACTTGCCCTATTCCTGAGGAAGATGAAATTCCGGCTGAGGAAATAGGCGAAGTAATCGACCAGGCTATTAAAGAAGCGGAGGAAAAAGGAATAAAAGGTAAAGAAAGTACCCCGTTCTTGCTTTCAAAGGTCAAAGATTTAACTGAAGGCAGAAGTCTTGAGGCTAATATCAAGTTAGTTCTTAATAATGCAGATATAGGTTCAAAGATTGCTTGTAATATTAAATAATAAAATAAAAGCCTAACCTGGAGAATTGCGCAAGGTTAGGCTTTTTAATGATATATTTTGATTAGTTTGGCTTTATTGCCTCTGTTCTGTAGATGAATTTTACATTACTGTCGTTATTTTTTGTAAGTCCGTCAAAGGTCTTATAGCTCTTTGAAACATCGACTGTAGCCTTTAGTCTGTCTATCAGAGGTTTAATGTTTCCATTGACGGCGTCTACTAGTTTTTCTATACCTTTTTCATTGAATTCTTTTAATCCGTCTGATAAAGTCAGCGAACCATCTTTTAGTGACGTTATGCCGTCAATTAAAGCCGGTGAGCTATCTTTCATAGTATTAATTCCGTTATACAATTCTTCCATACCCACATTTAATTGTGAAGTGCCGGATTTAAGGTCAGCTGCGCCTTTGTTTAATTTATCGGCGCCTGCTTTTGCAGAAGCCACACCAGCAGTATATTGATTTAAACCTACATAAAAATCGTTATAGCTATCAAGCTGTTGCTTTAATGCACTTATCTTTGCTGCACCGGATTTGGCGCTTTCAAGGGCAGCGGTAATTTTTGCTTGCACTTGTGCGGAATTCATATTTTGTTCTATCAGAGCATCAATTTGCTCATTTGTCTTTGCTTCTATCATTGATTTTATTTGTTCGGTTTGCATTTGCTGTTCAACTGCTGCTTCGACCATGGGGTCAGTGCTGCCGGTACTTTCAGACAATCCCATTGATGCGAGTATTTGTTTTTTGACTTCTGCACGAACTGACATTGTAACAGCGTTTTTAACGTCGTCTCTTTGAGCATTAACTGCGGTGGTCACCTCTTTGCGTGCAGCTTCTTGTGCCTGAGCAGCAACATTATTTTCATCAAGAGAAGCGATTAAATTGTTTAATATATCAGAATAATTTTCTATAGTAAGCTTAGGAACCTTTATTCCTGAAGCGCTAAGCTGTGTATCTGCCATATTCAGCAAGGAGTTAAATATATCTTTGGAGCCTTGGTTTAGAGCTTCGTTGTTTTGGACAAGAGTGCCTAGTCCTCCAGCCAGGTCTTTAGTTCCGCTGTAAATTTGTGCAGCTCCCAAATCTAAATTTTCCGCTCCATCTTTTAGTTTGGCGGCACCTTCTGAAAGTTTATCGATGCCTGAAACTAATTCTCCGGATTTACTAAGCAAAGTACATATTCCATCGTACAGTTTGGATGAACCATTCATAAGTCGTTCCATTGCTTCAGAAAGTTCATTTATGGAACTGGACAAGTCATCTAAAGAGTTCAAATCACTAGTATTTATCTCATTGAAAATTTCATTAGTTGCGATAGTCATAGTGTTGGTCATTTGAAAGTTCTTTACATCGGCTGTGATTTCTATATAATTGGGGATTTCAAGTTTGCTGGCAGATATGTCAAGGTTTTTTTGCAGTCCCGGAAATGCCATGCCAATTATAACTGTACGGTTACCGTCATTAATTATTTTTCCGTTTGATACAGTTACGTTGCTGAAAATGTCATTGTCAACTATTATTCCTGTAAGCATTGTAAATGGTACATATATTTGCTCCTGCTTTCCGCCCACAGATACTGTATTGTACTGATTGTTTTTATAATCAAAGCGTATTGTTACTTTGCCGCTTTTTCCTGCAAGGTCGCCGGAGGAAACAGCTTTTCCGTCCAGTTTATATGAAACATCTATATCCACTGGAAGCTCTTTTTGAATATCATTTTGAGAATATGTGTCAGTGCCAAAAGAGTCCTTTAACCAGTCGCTGACAATAATTTTTTGAACCTTGCCGTCAGAATCAGTAAATACGTATACAGTTTCATCTTTTGCAAGTTCTTCTTCATTTTCTATTGAAGAGGTTGATTTTGCTTCTTTAGGATTATTATCCTTAGAATTGCTTTCAACTGCGTATACAGTTATGACTCCTCCTCCTATTAGAGATAAACATAAAATCAATATGAGCAATTTAGAATGTTTTTTTATCATGTTTTATACCTCCGAATTTATTTTTACTATGTGTTTCATTCCTACTGTTGTTTTACATATAATTTTGTCGCATAACATGAGAAGCGCAGGCAGAATGAAGATTACGCAAAGCATACTTACGACAGCTCCTCGTGCCATTAACATGCACATTGAGCTTATGATATCTATGTCTGAATAAAGAGCCACGCCAAATGTTGCAGCAAATAGTCCCATGCCCGATACAATTATTGAAGGCATGGAAGCAGCAAGAGCAGTTGTGACACTTGAGTGTTTGTCGCCTCCTGCTATACGTTCTGATTTGTAGCGTGTAGTAGTAAGTATTGCATAGTCCACTGTTGCGCCCAGCTGAATGGTACTTATGCAGATAGGTGCAATAAATGGAAGCGACTGACCTATATAATGCGGTATGCCTAAGTTAATGAAAATTGCCAGCTCAATTACTGAAATCAAAATAAACGGCAATGAAAGACTCTTTTCTACAAGTGCTATGATTATGAATATGGCTATTATAGAAACTGTGTTGACAACTTTAAAGTCATGATCGGTAGTTTCTATCATATCTTTCATGCAAGGAGCTTCTCCTATCAACATTCCTCCATCATCGTATTTTTTGAGAATTTTATTAAGACTGTCAACTTGCTCATTTACCAAATCACTTGCCACATCGTATTCTGAGTTAATCATAAGCAGTTCCCATCTATCGCTTTCCAGAATATCTTTAATATCATCAGGGAGTACATCGACAGGAACACGAGAACCCAATACAGATTCTAATCCTAATACGTACTTGACGCCGTCTACAGTTTCCATTTCATCGATCATATTTCTAACTGACGAGGAAGGCAAGTCAGCGTTTACAAGAACCATGTGGGTAGAAGCGATGTTAAATTCCTCGGAAAGCTTGGAATTGGCAATTACATATTCCATATCTTGTGGAAGACACTGCCCCATATCATAGTAAACCTCATTGTTGGTCTTGCTGTATCCATAAAGGGCCGGAGCAATTAATATGACAAAGATTATAAAAATAACAGGGAACTTCTTCGTTATAAATTTTGAAAAATTGGTCATATCGGGAATTAATGATTTGTGTTTTGTTTTTTGAAGCGGCTTGTCAAACGCCAGAATTAATGAAGGCAATACAGTTACGCAGCCTATGACGCCGAATATAACGCCTTTAGCCATTACGATTCCAAGGTCCCGTCCCAGCGTAAAAGTCATAAAACACAGTGCTGCAAAGCCTGCAACGGTAGTAATGCTGCTGCCGATTACAGAGGTGAAAGTTTTGTGTATGGCAATGGACATGGCTTCTTTTGAATCGTCGTATATTTGTTTTTGCTCGTTATAGCTGTGCCACAAAAATATGGAGTAATCCATGGTTACTGCCAGCTGCAACACTGCAGATAAGGCTTTTGTAATGTAAGAAATTTCTCCAAAAAAGAAATTTGTGCCCAGATTAAGCAGTATCATCATGCCTATAGAAGCAAGGAATACGAAAGGAACCAGCCAACCGTCCAGAAAAATAATCATGGCAATACATGCGAAAAGTACGGCCAGACCTACGTAAATCGGCTCTTCTGCTTCACATAAGTCCTTTAGATCTGTGACTAAAGCTGACATGCCTGATACGAAACATTGTTTTCCGCATACGGAACGTATCTCTCTTATGGCATCCATGGTTATGTCTTCACTTGTAGCACTATCGAAGAAAACCGCCATCATTGTTGAATGATCTGTATTAAATTCATCGTAAACTTCACTTGGAAGGAGTTCCATAGGGATTGATACATCCGCTAATGAAGAATACCAAAGGACGGTTTCAACATGATCAATGCTTTCTATTTTGCTGCAAAGCTCTGCAACATCTTTTGCCGGCATATCCTCTACGACAATTAAAGAAAAAGCTCCTTTACCGAAATCTTTAAGAAGCTCATCTTGACCGATTACTGTATCCATATCCGATGGAAGATAATCCAACATGTCGTAATTTATCCGCGTGCCTATCATACCCAGTATGGAGGGTATCATTAATAGGCAAGCGACTATTAAAATAGTGGTGCGGTATTTTACTACCGCTTTTGAAAATTGCATTTTTTTAATTCCCCCTTTTTAAAAAATACTAATTTACATCAGGCTTCTGATAAGTGATAATTTTAACCGCCGTAATCACTGTAATGAAATTTAATATACCCTCCAGTAAAAATGAGAAGCCTAATATAAACATCAAGATTCTACTGCCTTGGTTGGGATAAAATATTAAAATAAATCCTAATATTCCGGTAAAAACAGCAGTGCTGAGAATGAGCCACCACTCCCTTATGCCAAAATTTTTAGAATCAAAAGCGATGCGAATTTTAAATAAACTGTCAGCTAAAATAAATAAACCCAGAGCAAAACAGATTAAAAGCATCATGCTTTCAGGGTGTATTAATATTGCAAAACCTAAAGCAATTAAAATAATTCCAAAGGCTAAATCATATTGAAAAGCTAAACGATATAGGTCTTTCGAAAAATATCCTATAAGTCTTATTGCTCCGAAACAAATAAGGAGGATAGAACAGATATCTCCGAAAAGTGCAATTGAAAAATCAGGATATAAAATAAGTAATACGCCAACGATACAAAAAGCAATTGACGCAATAATATAACCTATTTTTGCGATTCTCATAGGCATTATTGAACGTGTTTTCATAAAACCGACCTCCTTTATGAACACATTCTATGCTCTTAACAAAAAAATAAAAATGGTCAGCCTATTGTAAGCTGACCTAAAATTGGGCATAAGGTTAATTGTGCCTAAAATAAAGTATTATAATTATACGTTTTGACTTCTGCGAATCAGTTCCTCAGATAATCCCTTGCAAAGTTCTGTGATTCTGAGTAAATCGTTTATGGCGTCATCAGGCATACCGCTGTTGAGCCATTCTATGACTAGTCCGAAACATTCGCATTTTATAAATCTTATAAGAATTTCTTTATCTTTATTGTTTACATTTGCTTCGGAAAACGCCGTGTTTATGTATGTACTTACCACATATTCACATAGTTTCATAAGTCCGTTTTCGAAGAAATCCCGGTTTACGGACTTATAAATGTGAAATGTGGCTCTTTTGTTTTTTAGTGCAAATTCAAAGGCTGTATGAAAGCATTCGTCTAGTGTGTTAATTGACGGATATTTTTCAATAATAGCAGCAGCCTCATCTTCGACGATTTCTTCTAAAAGCGCCGGAATGTCCTGAAAATGATAATAAAATGAGTTGCGGTTTATTCCGCAGTCTTCAACGATATCTTTTACACTGATTTTATTCATAGGCTTTTCATTTAAGAGCTTAATGAAAGACTCTTTTATTGCCTTTGATGTAAAGTTTGCCATCTGTCATCAATCCCTTCTTTGAAACTTGATAGTAAGTATAACATGATGATTTTTTCATGTAAAGCATGTTCCATATTGTGTTGTACAATTTTATTATATTAAGATATTCAGCCAACAATTTTGGCGAAATTCGTTGGCTTTTTGAAAAATTTTTATGTATACATACAACATACGACATTGTTCGACGAATTTTGACATTGAAATTATTAATTTTAAGCTGAATTTGTTGTCTTTTTCAGAGCTTATTATAAAAAATGACAACACAGATGTTTAAATATAAGGTTTTATTTGCAATAGCACAAAATATCTTAATGGGTTTGCATTTTGAAAGGAAATTGACAGGTGCGATATGTATCAAGGGAATTAAAGATAACACTAAAAGCGTCAAAAAACAAACGCTAGGAAAAGTGTGCAGATAACACGACTTAAAGCCCTTGCAAATACTGTGTTTATACTTCAAAAAAACTTTAAAAAATATAAAAAAATAACTTGCATTAATTTGACAGATAATATATACTTAAATAGCTTGTGAAAAAGGCGATGAAGCGGGAAGTTGCTGAGCTATCAGGTAATTTCCGCCGAGAATGTCCTCACTTGATGAGGGCGGAGGGATTCGCCTAGTTTTTGCGGTGTGGGTAAAAATATAAAACACACGGCGACGTGTACGAAGCAAGCAAAACCACTGTACACGTTGAAAACAAGGCAATTGAACCCCTTGTACAAGCATAGCGAAAACAGTACAAAAAAATTTAGGAGGACGAAAATGAGCGAATTGCAGAAAATCAGAATCAAACTGAAGGCTTATGATCACGCTTTGTTAGATCAGTCAGCAGCCAAAATCGTAGAGACAGCAAAGAAAACAGGCGCAGATGTTTCTGGACCTATTCCGCTACCTACTGAAAAAGAAGTTGTAACAATCTTAAGAGCCGTACACAAGTATAAAGACTCAAGAGAACAGTTCGAACAGAGAACTCACAAGAGACTGATCGATATTACAAATGCAACTTTGAAGACTACAGACGCACTTACAAAGTTAGACTTACCTGCAGGCGTTGATATCGAAATTAAGCTGTAATCGGCAAAGCCGACAAGTAAAGCGTAATTGATTACGCAGGATTTTTTCGGGAATGCAAGGCGTGCGAGTTTTGAGAAACGGAACGCACTTGTGTGAGTGAACATCGAAGAAGTGAGCGGAGCGGTAAAACGCAGCTAAATCAGAGACTTGGGCGTTTCTCGCATGAGACCTTCCGGCGATTTCTTGTAGAAATCGGGGATAGGGCTTCAACACAGCAATCACGAAAAAGACAAGTAAGAAGGGAACACTCCCTTAGTAAGAACGCATGAGAGGGCACGCCCTAAAGCTCTCCTGTGTGAGCGGGGCATGATGCTAAATGCCAAACCAGAGCGTTCCAATGTAAGATTATGGAGGAAAAATATGAAAGCAATCTTAGGTAAGAAGCTGGGAATGACCCAGATCTTCGATGAATCAGGAAATGTGATTCCTGTGACAGTAATCGAAGCAGGTCCGGAAGTAGTAACTCAGATTAAGACAGTTGAAACTGACGGATATAATGCTGTACAGGTTGGCTTTGAAGATCAAAAGCCACAGAGAGTTAACAAGCCGTTAACAGGACATTTTGCAAAAGCAGGTGTCGTTACAAAGAAGTATCTTGCTGAATTCAGAGTAGAAGAAGGCGAAACCTACGAATTGGGACAGGTAATAACTGTTGCAGAATTCGAAGAAGGTAAAAAGCTGGACGTTACGGGCGTATCAAAAGGTAAGGGTACTCAGGGTAACATTAAGAGACATGGACATCACAGAGGTCCTATGACTCACGGTTCAAAGCATAAGAGACTTCCTGGAGGTCTTGCAGCAGGTACTTACCCTTCAAGAGTATTCAAGGGCAACGCAGGCCCTGGAAGAATGGGTAGAGAAACCGTTACAGTACAGAACGTAGTACTGGTAAAAGTTATTGAAGATAGAAACCTTATGCTGGTTAAGGGCGCAGTACCGGGAAACAAAGGCGGACTGGTTCGCGTTCAGTACGCAGTTAAAGGTCAGGACAAATAGGAACTGAGGGAAGGAGGAAGCAAAAATGGCAAAAGTAACAATGCTAAACATGGCAGGAGCTGAAGCTGGATCAATCGAATTAAAAGATGAAATCTTCGCAATAACTCCAAACGAATTCGCAGTTCACGCAGTAGTTAAGAACTATCTGGCTAACCAGAGACAGGGTACACAGTCTGCAAAGACTAGAGGCGAAGTAAGAGGAGGCGGACGTAAGCCTTTCAGACAGAAAGGAACTGGCCGTCATAGACAGGGAAGCTCGACAGACCCTTCACAGGTTGGAGGCGGAATCGTATTCGCTCCAAAGCCAAGAGATTATAGATATACACTTCCTAAGAAGTTAAGAAGACTGGCAATGAAGTCAGTGCTTTCTTCAAAGGTAGCTGAAAAAGAAATAATCATATTAGATGAATTAAAATTCGATGCACCTAAGACAAAAGAAATGATTAAGGTGCTTGCAAATGTTAAAGCTGCAAAGAAGGCTTTAATCGTAACAGCTGAAAAGGACGAAACAGTAGTTAAATCCGCAGCAAACATTCCTGGAGTAAGAACAGCTCTTGTAGGTACAATGAACGTTTACGAAATGGTAAACCACACAAGCCTTATTCTGACTCAGGATGCAGTAAGAAAGATTGAGGAGGTGTACCTGTAATGAAGACAGCATATGATATCGTCCTGGAACCGGTTATTTCCGAACAGAGTATGGATGTTGCTCAGGACAAAAAGTACACATTCAAAGTTGCAACAGACGCAAACAAGACACAGGTTAAGCTTGCTGTAGAAGAAATCTTCGGCGTAGAAGTTGCTAAAGTAAATATCATGAATTACGACGGTAAAGTTAAAAGAATGGGAAGAAATGTAGGCAGAACTTCTGCTTATAAAAAAGCAATCGTTACTCTTACTGATAAGAGCAAAGAGATTGAATTCTTCCAGGGACTATAATTAGGAGGTAGCAAATAATGGGAATTAGAAAATACAATCCAACTACTCCTGGTCTTAGAGGAATGACTGTCTCCACATTTGAAGAGATTACAACAAGCACCCCTGAAAAATCACTGACTGTCACTCTGAAGAAGCATTCAGGAAGAAACAACAGAGGTAAGATAACTGTAAGACATAAAGGTGGCGGCACAAGACCAAAATACAGAATTATCGATTTTAAGAGAAATAAAGACGATGTTCCGGGAACAGTTAAGACTATCGAATATGACCCGAACAGAAGTGCTAACATTGCATTAATCGCTTATGCAGACGGTGAAAAGAGATACATCATCGCACCAAACAAATTAGAAGTTGGTCAGGTAATCGTATCTGGACCTGATGCAGATATCGTAGTAGGAAATGCACTTCCAATCGCAAACATTCCGGTTGGTACAGTAATCCACAATATAGAACTTAAGCCAGGTAAAGGCGGTCAGCTTGCAAGATCAGCAGGAAACGGCGCACAGCTAATGGCTAAAGAAGGTGATTACGCACAGGTAAGACTTCCTTCCGGCGAAGTTAGAAAAGTAAGCATGAGATGCAGAGCTACTATTGGAGAAGTCGGCAATGCTGACCATTCAAATATCCAGATAGGTAAAGCAGGCAGAAAGAGACATATGGGCATAAGACCTACAGTAAGAGGTTCTGTAATGAACCCTAACGATCACCCACACGGCGGTGGTGAAGGCAGAGCGCCTGTTGGACGTAAGAGTCCTGTTACTCCTTGGGGTAAACCTGCACTTGGATATAAGACAAGAAAGAAGAATAAAGCTTCAAATCAATATATCGTAAAGAGAAGAAATGAAAAATAATAGGAAGGAGCAAAACTAATGGGTAGATCACTTAAAAAAGGCCCTTTCGTGAATGCAAAGCTGCTTAAAGCTATTGATGAGATGAATGCAGCTAACGAAAAGAAAGTCATAAAGACATGGTCAAGACCATCAACAATATTCCCACAGATGGTGGGACATACCATCGCAGTACACGACGGCAAGAAGCACGTTCCTGTATATATTACAGAAGACATGGTAGGACACAGACTTGGAGAATTTGCTCCAACCAGAAACTACAGAGGCCATGCTGCCGATAAGTCTTCAAAGGTTAAGAGATAAGAAAGGAGAACATGAAGATGGAAGCAAAAGCAGTTGCTAAATATGTAAGAATGTCTCCTATCAAGCTGAAACCTGTTACAGACTTAGTAAGAGGTAAGGACTTAAACGAGGCATTGAACATTTTAAAGTTCACCCCGGGCAAAGGTTCACAGATCGTAGAAAAAGTTGTTATGTCAGCAGCAGCAAACGCTGAAAATAACTTTGATATGAATCCGGACAATTTATACGTTGCAGAAATATACGCAAACCAAGGCCCTACAATGAAAAGATGGAGAGCCGGTTCACGTGGTAGCGCATCGCTGATCTTAAAGAGATCAAGCCATGTAGGCGTAACTTTAAAAGAAAAGGAATAAGATAGGAGGTTCATTAATGGGTCAGAAGGTTAGTCCACATGGTTTAAGAGTGGGCGTTATAAAAGACTGGGAATCTAAATGGTATGCAGATAAAAAGAACTTTGCAAATTTCCTTGCAGAAGATAAAAAAGTAAGAGAATATGTAAAGAAAAAATTATATGTAGCCGGTGTTTCAAAAGTTCTTATTGAAAGAGCAGCAGAAAATAAAATAAGAGTTACTGTTCTTACAGCAAAGCCTGGTATGGTAATCGGAAGAGCTGGAGACGGAATTGAAGCTCTTAAAAAGGACTTAAAAAAGATTACTGGTAAAGAAGTTGAAATTTCTATAGAAGAAGTAAGAAAGTCAGAACTTGATTCACAGCTGACAGCTGAGAGCATTGCACAGGCACTTGAAAGACGTGTTTCTTTCAGAAGAGCTATGAAGCAGGCTATCGGAAGAACTATGAAGTCAGGGGCTAAGGGTATTAAGGTAACAGTATCCGGAAGACTTGGCGGAGCTGAAATTGCAAGAAGCGAAAAATACAGTGAAGGTAATGTTCCTCTCCATACATTGAGAGCAGACATCGACTACGGCTTTGCTGAAGCAGATACAACTTACGGCAAGATAGGCGTAAAAGTTTGGATTAACCACGGCGAAGTTCTTGACAAGGGTCTTAAGAGTTCTATTCGCGAAGAAAAGCGTGAAAAGAGAGAAAGAAGACCTAGAAAAGACGGTGAAAGACGTCAGCGCAGAGATAATGGCGAAAGACGTGAACGTCAGGGAGGAAAGCCTGCAAGAGGTGAAAGAACTGAAGCTCCTAAGGCTGTAAACCCTAGAGTAAGAAAAGCACCAAAGGCAGAGCCACAAGTAGCAGAACAACAGGCTCCTGCAGCAGAGGCTGCAAGCACTGAGAACTAAACAACTATGGAAAGGAGGAACTTAAGCCATGTTAATGCCAAAGCGCGTTAAACGCAGAAGAGTTCACAGAGGAAGAATGAAAGGCGTAGCGACCAAAGGTAATACAATTACTTACGGTTCATACGGATTAGTTTCACAAGAATGTGGATGGATCACCTCTAATCAGATCGAGGCAGCCCGTATTGCCATGACAAGATCTATCAAAAGAGGCGGTAAAGTATATATTAAAATTTTCCCACACAAGTCGGTAACAAAGAAACCTGCAGAAGTACGTATGGGTTCCGGTAAAGGTGCTCCTGAGTACTGGGTAGCAGTAGTTAAACCGGGCAGAGTTATGTTCGAAATCGAAGGAGTTTCAGAAGAAAAAGCAAGAGAAGCTATGAGACTCGCTTCCCACAAACTTCCGGTTAAATGTAAGTTTGCCATCAAGGAAAAAGATGCAAAGGGTGGTGAAGCATAATGGAATTAAAGAAAATGAGAGATATGACTGAGACAGAACTTAATGTAGAGCTGTCAAAGATGAAAAAAGAATTGTTCAACCTGAGATTCCAACACGCAACTGGACAGCTTGAAAATCCGGTTAAGATGAGAGAGCTCAAAAAGGACATTGCAAGAGTTAAAACTATCATCAGAGAAAAAGAACTTGCAGCGGTTCAGGGCTAATAGAAAGGAGGATGTAATATGACAGTTGAAAGAAACAGAAGAAAGACTAAAGTCGGTGTTGTTGTATCAGACAAAATGGATAAGACTGTAGTTGTTGCCATCGAAGACTTCGTAAGACATTCCCTTTACGGAAAAGCCGTGAAGAGAACCAAAAAAGTCAAAGCTCACGATGAAAACAACGAATGCCAGATTGGCGATAAAGTAAGAATTATGGAAACAAGACCTCTGTCAAAAGATAAGAGATGGAGACTTGTTAACATCGTTGAAAAGGTTAAATAAAGGAGGCACCAGATCATGATTCAAACAGAAACTAGATTAAGAGTTGCCGACAATTCCGGAGCAAAGGAATTACTTTGTATCCGTATCCTGGGAGGCACAAGCCGTCAGTATGCAAATATCGGCGACGTAATCGTATGTGCAGTTAAAGAAGCTACTCCGGGCGGAGTTGTAAAAAAAGGTGACGTTGTGAAAGCTGTAGTGGTAAGAACTAAACATGGTGCCAAAAGAGCAGACGGAAGCTATGTTAAATTCGATCAAAACGCTGCAGTAATCATTAAAGATAAAGAAGATAAGAACCCTGTAGGAACTCGTATCTTCGGACCGGTTGCTAGAGAGCTGAGAGAAAAAGGCTTTATGAAGATCGTGTCATTGGCACCGGAAGTACTGTAGGAGGTGTAAGGATGCGTATAAAGAAAGACGATACAGTGGTAGTAATCACTGGTAAGGATAAAGGCAAGACCGGTAAGGTTCTTAAAGCTATGCCTAAAGAAAACAAAGTAATCGTACAGGGCGTAAATATGCAGACAAAGCACGCTAAGGCTACTCAAAAGTCAGCAGCTGAAATCAAGCATATGGAAGGTCCTATAGATGCTTCTAATGTAATGCTTTACGATTCAAAGACAAAGCAGGCAGCAAGAGTCGGCTATAAAATCGAAAATGATAAAAAAGTAAGAGTGTCCAAGAAGACGGGCGCTGTAATAGACTAGGAAAGGAGGAGAGAATTTTGACAGCAAGATTAAAAACAATGTATGACGAAAACGTTTTCGGAGCATTAAAAGAAAAGTTCCAGTATGGAAACGTTATGGAAGTACCTAAGCTTACAAAAGTAACTATCAATATGGGACTTGGCGAAGCTAAGGATAATGCAAAGGTTTTAGAATCCGCAGTTGAGGAAATCGCGTTAATCAGCGGACAGAAACCTGTTATAACTAAGGCAAAGAAATCCATAGCTAACTTCAAAGTTAGACAAGGAATGCCTGTAGGTGCAAAAGTTACCCTTAGAGGGGATAACATGTACGAATTTGTTGACAAGCTCTTTAACATCTCCCTTCCGAGAGTAAGAGACTTCAAAGGTGTCAGCAGAAACTCCTTTGACGGCAGAGGCAACTATTCAATGGGTGTCAAAGAACAGTTAATCTTCCCTGAAATCAGTTACGATCAAGTTGATATGATTAAGGGTATGAACATTGTATTTACAACTACGGCTAAGACCGATGAAGAAGCACAGGCTTTGCTTGAACTTCTGGGTATGCCGTTTGAGAAATAGGAGGGAATCATGGCAAAAACATCTCTCAAAGTAAAACAGCAGAGAAAACCTAAATATTCAACTCGTGCATATACAAGATGCAGACTTTGCGGAAGACCTCATGCTGTATTGAAGAAATATGGCATCTGCCGTATCTGTTTCAGAGAGCTTGCTTATAAAGGAGAAATCCCTGGCGTAAGAAAAGCAAGCTGGTAATATAAAAGAAAGGAGAAACACTGTAATGACAATGACAGATCCTATAGCAGATATGCTAACGAGAATCAGAAATGCCAATACTGTAGGACATGAAACTGTTGAAATTCCGGCTTCAAAGATGAAAAAAGCAATTGCCGAAATTTTAAAAGAAGAAGGCTACATTACGGATTTTGAAGTAATAGACGACAATAAGCAGGGCATGATTAAAGTCACAATGAAATACGGTGCACATAAAGAAAAAGTCATCAGTGGAATCAAAAAGATTTCAAAACCTGGACTTAAAAAATATGCAAAAGCCGGAGAAGTTCCAAAAGTTCTTGGAGGACTTGGAGTTGCAATTATCTCTACATCTAAAGGAGTTATGAGCGATAAAGAAGCAAGAAAACTGGGAATTGGCGGCGAAGTAATCTGTTATGTATGGTAGGAGGAACAAATAATGTCTAGAATAGGTAGAAAACCTGTAGTTGTTCCTGCTGGTGTAGAAGTAACAGTAGATGCAAATAATGCAGTTACTGTTAAAGGCCCTAAGGGACAATTAACAGAACAAATCAGTAAATTAATAAGCGTGGAAGTAGCTGACGGTGTTGTCAATGTATCAAGAGAAAGCGATCAGAGAGAACACAGATCTCAGCACGGACTTGCAAGAACACTTATAAACAACATGGTTACAGGCGTTACACAAGGCTTCGAAAAGAAGATGCAGCTTGTAGGTGTTGGTTACAAGGCAGAGAAAAAAGGAAATACTTTAGTACTCAGCCTCGGATATTCACATCCTGTAGAACTTGCAGACCCTGAAGGAATCACTACTGAATGTCCTTCTGCAACAGAAATTGTTGTAAAGGGAATTGATAAGGCACTTGTCGGAAATTATGCGGCAAACATCAGAGACTGGAGAAGACCTGAACCTTATAAGGGCAAAGGTATTAAGTATGCTGATGAAGTTATCCGCAGAAAAGAAGGCAAAGCTGGTTCTAAATAAGAGAAAGGAGTGAAGTGAAAATGGCTAAAGAAAGCAGAAATGATAAGCGTCTTAAAAGACACGAAAGAGTAAGAAAAAACCTTTATGGAACTCCTGAAAGACCAAGACTTTGTGTTTATAGATCAAATAAGAATATTTCCGCACAGATAATAGACGACGTAAACGGAGTAACTTTAGCTTCCGCATCATCACTTGATAAGGAACTGAAGGCAGAAATAGGATACGGCGGAAACAAAGATGCTGCAAAGAAGGTCGGCGAAGCAGTCGCTAAGAGAGCTCTTGCAAAAGGTATAGAAGAAGTATCATTCGACAGAGGCGGATTCTTATATCACGGAAGAGTAGCAGAATTAGCAGAAGGCGCTCGTGAAGGCGGATTAAAATTCTAACAGGAGGAAATAAGGAATGCGTAATATCGTTGATGCATCCAAGCTGGACTTAAAATCAACTATCGTTAATATAAGAAGAGTTGCAAAGACAGTTAAAGGTGGCAGAAACATGAGATTTAGCGTAACTGTAGTAGTCGGAGACGGCAACGGTTATGTAGGCGTTGGTCTTGGTAAATCTCAGGAAATCCCTGAAGCTGTAAGAAAAGCTGAAGAAGATGCAAAAAAGAATTTAATATACGTTCCTACAGTAGGAACAACTGTACCACACAGAAACCTTGGTGTATTCGGAGCAGGAAGAGTTTTGATTATGCCGGCAGCACAAGGTACAGGAGTTATCGCAGGTTCATCAGTACGTACAGTACTTGAAGCTGCAGGTATCAGAGACGTTAGAGCTAAATCCATAGGCTCCAACAATACAGGCAACATGGCTTATGCTACTATTGAAGGTCTTAAAGGCATGATGACAGTAGAAAAGGTTGCTAAACTTAGAGGAAAAACTAAGGAAGAAATCTTAGGTTAGGAGGAAACGCGAAAATGGCAAAAATGATTAAGATCACTTTAACAAAGAGCACAATCGGCGCTTCCCCTAAGCAGAGAAAAGTTGTTGAAGCGCTTGGACTTAAAAAGATGCACCATTCAGTAGAACTTGCTGACACTCCGCAGACTCGCGGCGCTGTAGCAAAAGTTTCGCATCTTGTTACTGTAGAAGAAGTATAAGGAGGTGCCATAAATGAAATTACATGAATTAAAAGCACCACAGGGAGCAACAAAGGCGCCTAAGAGAAAAGGCCGTGGTACTGCTACTGGACAGGGTAAGACCGCAGGAAGAGGTATGAATGGTCAGAACTCAAGATCAGGCGGCGGCGTTCGCCTTGGCTTTGAAGGCGGACAGATGCCTTTGTACAGAAGATTGCCTAAGAGAGGATTTACTAATATTTGGGCAAAAGAATATTCTATAATAAATGTAGAAGATTTAAATAAGTTTGAAGCAGGCAGTGTAATAACCCAGGGTACTTTAGAGGAAGCTGGTATGCTTAAACAAGTAAAGGACGGAATCAAGGTTCTCGGACAGGGAACACTGAACGTAGCCTTGACAGTTAAAGCTGATAAGTTCAGCAAAACTGCCATCGAAAAGATTGAAGCTGCGGGAGGAAAGGTAGAGGTGATTTAGTATGGGTATGCTAAAGACAATCTCTCAGGCTTGGAAAGTTGCAGAAATAAGATCAAAAATGATCTTTACTCTGTTGATGCTTCTGGTATTCCGTATAGGATCAAATATACCGGTTCCTAATATCAACAGAGAAGTGCTTGCGCAAATGTTCACAGGAGAGACAGGTTTATTCGATTTGTTTGACCTGTTCTCCGGAGGAGCTTTCAGTAACTTTACAATCTTTGCACTAAGTATAACACCATATATTACTGCGTCCATCATAGTTCAGCTTCTTGGAATGGCGTTCCCTTATTTTCAGCGTTTGGCTGAATCCGGAACCGAAGGAAGAAAGAAGATGGCACAGATTACGCGTTATATGACAGTTGTGCTTGGTCTTATTCAGGCAATAGGACTTACGATAGGTCTTTTCAGAAAAGCTGTAATAGATAAGGGAGTTTTCTCAATAATACTGGTTATTCTTGTATTGACAGCAGGTACGGCTTTCTTAATGTGGCTTGGTGAACAGATCAATGAAAAAGGCGTGGGAAACGGAATCTCTTTGATTATCTTCGCAGGTATCGTAGCTAGAATCCCAAGCGGAATAAGAAGTCTTGCAACAAGTGTTGAAGCAGGCAGCATAACGATTATTACTTTAGTTGTGCTTGCAGTTGTAGCAGTACTTGTAATCGCAGGCGTAGTATTAATCCAGGAGGGACAGAGAAGGATTCCTGTACAGTATGCAAAAAGAGTTGTAGGAAGAAAAATGTACGGCGGTCAGTCTACACATATTCCTATTAAGGTAAATCAATCAGGAGTTATTCCAATAATATTTGCCTTATCACTATTGCAATTCCCTTTGACAATCACATATTTCTTCCCTAATACGGGCTTTACGGATTTTGTCACAAAATGGCTTTCACCGGCAGGCAATCCGGGAGTATGGGTTTATGGAGTACTTAATGTACTGATGATTATTGCTTTCACTTACTTCTATACTGGAGCAACATTTAATCCTGTAGAAGTAGCAAATAATATGAAAGCAAACGGTGGATTTATTCCGGGAATAAGACCTGGAAAGGCTACTGAAGAATATTTACAAAAAGTAATGTCAAGAATCACAATTGTAGGAGCTATATTCTTAGCGCTGATTGCTACTCTTCCTACTATTTTAAGCGTTTTAACTCCGCTTCAAATTCATTTTGGAGGAACATCGCTTTTGATAGCTGTAGGTGTAGCGTTAGATACTGTGAGACAGCTTGAAAACCAGATGCTCATGAGAAATTATCAAGGATTTCTTAAATAGCAGGGAGATGAGATAAATGCTTAGAACTATATTATTAGGACCTCCGGGAGCCGGCAAAGGCACTCAGGCGGTGAAGATTGTTGAGAAATATAATATTCCTCACATTTCCACAGGAGATATTTTCAGAGAAAATATTAAAAACGGAACAGAACTTGGCAAAAAAGCTCAGGAATATATGAACAAAGGTGAGTTGGTTCCTGATGATCTGGTTATCGAAATCGCAACAACTAGACTTTTGGCTGACGATTGCAAAAATGGATTTTTACTTGATGGTTTTCCTAGAACGGTTTATCAGGCCGAAAAGCTTGATGAATTTTTAGCAGATCATGATTCAAAAATTGATAAAGTAATTGATATAGCCGTAGAGAAGGAAGAACTTATGATAAGACTCACAGGCAGACGTGTATGCAAAGCGTGCGGAGCGAGCTACCATGTAGTCAATATTCCTCCTAAAAAAGAAGGTATTTGCGATGTATGCGGAGGACCGCTTATTCAGAGAGATGACGATAATGCAGAGACCGTGGCTAATAGAATAGAGGTTTACGAAGCACAAACCATGCCTTTGATAGAATATTACGAGAAGGCTGGCAATATTGCTCATATAGATGGTGCAACAGGCCTTGAAAACGTCTTTGCGGACATAGTAGCGGCTTTAGGTGAATAGAGATGATCATCATCAAATCCAAACAGGAAATTGACTTGATGCGCGAAGCCGGAAAGGTTACAGCATATATTCTTTCTGAGCTTAAAAATGTTATTAAACCGGGAATAAGTACACTTGAAATAGACAGATTTGTAGAGAAAACTGTGAAAGCTCATAAGATGATTGCAGCAGAAAAGGGATATTGTGGTTACCCTGCCAATGTATGCGTTTCAGTTAATGAGGAAGTAGTTCACGGAATTCCAAGCAAAAAAAGAATTTTAAGGGATGGCGACATTGTCAGTGTAGACTTAGTTGTAGAGCATAAAGGATACATGGCAGATGCAGCAAGAACTTATCCTGTAGGTAACATAAGTGATGAAGCCAGACGCCTGATAAAAACTGCAGAAAAGGCCTTCTTTAATGGAATAAATTTCGCTAAAGAGGGATACAGACTATCGGATATTTCAAATGCAATTCAGAGAACTGTTGAAGGTGAAGGCTTTGGTGTAATAAGGGATTTTGTGGGACATGGAATCGGAAGCGAAATGCATGAGGAACCGCAGATACCTAATTACGGAAAAGCAGGCAGAGGACCTAGACTTCAAAGAGGTATGACACTTGCTATAGAACCTATGATTACACAAGGTTCTTATGAAATAGACGTTTTGCAGGATGACTGGACTGCGGTTACGGTGGATGGACAGTTGTCTGCGCATTATGAAAATACTGTTTTAATAACTGATGGTGAGCCTGAGTTGCTTACCTTGTAATGTGAAGAAGGAGATGTATTTATGGCGAAAAAAGACGTCATTGAAGCAATGGGAACTGTTGTTGATGCACAACCGAATGCAATGTTTAAAGTTAAATTAGACAATGGTTTTGAGGTGCTTGCACACATTTCAGGCAAAATAAGAATGAATTATATCAGAATTCTCCCAGGTGATAAGGTAAAGGTAGAACTTTCACCTTACGACTTGACTAGAGGAAGAATCATTTGGAGAGATAAGTAGGATATCCTCGATTATATTGGACCTTAGGTCCGGGCAACGTTGCTGCAAGAAAGATTTTATATTGTTTTCTTAAGCTACGCTCAAAGATTATAAGCGAGAACCTAAGCAGAATGGAGGAATTAAAATGAAAGTTAGAGCTTCTGTAAAACCTATCTGCGAAAAGTGCAAAGTAATCAAAAGAAACGGTAAAGTAATGGTTATCTGTGAAAACCCTAAGCACAAGCAGAAACAAGGTTAAAAAAATCATTAATATGGTCGGCATAGGATACCGGGACTATGCTATAAAAACCATTTCAATTATTTAAGAGATCCTGTCTATATCGCTCCCGGAAAAGCGACGGAAGATAGGGGAAGGAGAAAGATTATGGCTCGTATAGCCGGTGTTGACTTACCAAGAGAAAAAAGAGTAGAAATCGGTTTAACCTACATCTATGGTATTGGTAAACCAACTGCACAGGCAATCCTAGAAAAAGCAGGTGTTAACCCTGATACAAGAGTTAAGGATCTGACTGAGGATGAAGCTGGTGCAATCAGAAAAATTATTGATGCAGAATATGTAGTAGAAGGTGACCTTAGAAGAGAAGTTTCATTAAACATTAAGAGACTTATGGAAATCGGAAGCTACAGAGGTATCAGACACAGAAGAGGTCTGCCTGTAAGAGGTCAGAAAACAAAGACAAACGCTAGAACTCGTAAGGGTCCTAAGAAGACTGTTGGCAGAAAGAAAAAGGCTAAGTAAAGGAGGTAGGAAATAATGGCTAAAACTGTTAAGAAGACAGTAAGAAAAAAGAGAAGAGAACGTAAGAACATTGAAAAAGGCCAGGCACATATCCAATCCACCTTTAACAATACTTTAGTTACTCTTACAGATATGGAAGGTAATGCGCTTTCATGGTCAAGCGCAGGTTCCCTTGGATTTAAAGGATCCAGAAAATCAACTCCGTTTGCAGCACAGATGGCAGCTGAAGAAGCGGCTAAGGGCGCAATGGAACACGGATTAAAAACTGTAGAAGTTTATGTAAAAGGTCCGGGATCCGGAAGAGAAGCTGCTATCAGAGCGCTTCAGACAGCAGGACTTGATATCACAATGATTAAGGATATCACACCTATTCCGCATAACGGATGCAGACCACCAAAGAGAAGAAGAGTCTAGGAAAGGAGGAGTAATTTAAATGTCAAGATATACAGATGCAAACTGCAAATTATGCAGAAGAGAAGGTCAAAAACTTTTCTTAAAGGGCGAAAGATGCTACAGCAGCAAGTGTGCTATCGAGAGAAGAAATTACGCTCCTGGACAGCACGGTCAGGCAAGAAAGAAACAGTCAGACTATGGATTGCAGCTTCGTGAAAAGCAGAAAGCTAAGAGATTCTATGGAATGCAGGAAACTCAGTTCAGAAATCTTTTTGATAAGGCTGCTCAGAAGCAAGGTAAGACAGGTGAGAACTTACTTATCTTACTGGAGACAAGACTTGATAACGTGATTTTCAGACTTGGATTCGCTGCTTCAAGAAAAGAAGCAAGACAGCTTGTAACACATGGGCACTTTACTATTAATGGCAAGAAAGCTAACATCCCTTCAATGGAAGTTAAAGCCGGAGATGTTATTAAAGTAAAAGAAAAGAGCGCAAGCTCACCTAAGTTCAAGGAAATTAAAGAAATGTCAATCACAGTTCCTTCATGGATGACTGTAGACGTTGATAAATTAGAAGGTAAAGTTGTTGCTATGCCAAGAAGAGAGGATATAGATACTCCAATTGCAGAGCACTTAATCGTCGAATTGTACTCCAAGTAGTAATGTGCTTTTTTAAAAAGACGGCGCATGCAAAACTTGGAATGAAAGGGAGGGTTTTTGAGTGATAGAAATCGAAAAACCAACAATCAATAAGTTCATTGATGAAGATGGAAGCTACGGCAAGTTCGTAGTTGAACCTTTGGAAAGAGGTTACGGCACAACTTTGGGAAATTGCTTAAGGAGGATTCTTCTTAGCTCCCTTCCGGGTGCAGCTGTCACATCAGTTAAAATCGACGGAATACTTCATGAGTTCTCAACGATACCAGGAGTAAAAGAAGACGTTACAGAAATCATATTAAACTTAAAGAAGCTTGCTGTCAGATTAGAAGGGGAAAATACCAAAAGAGCTATCATTAATGCAGTTGGTCCTAGAGAAGTAACTGCTGCTGATATTTTGGGCGATTCAGATATTGAAATTTTCAATCCTGACTTGCACATCGCAACTCTTGAGGAAAATGCTACGTTGGTAATGGAAATCAACCTTGCAAGAGGAAGAGGATATGTACCGGCTGAGCAGAATAAGACGGAGAATACACCTATTTCGGTTATTCCTGTTGACTCTATCTATACACCTGTCAGAAAAGTTAACTTTACAGTAGAGAATACAAGAGTAGGCCAAGTTACAGACTATGACAGACTTGTACTGGAAATTTGGACAGATGGTTCAATAACTCCTGAGGAGGGTGTTTCAATAGGTGCAAAGATAATGCAAGAGCATTTGAACTTGTTTATTCAGTTAACAGATGCTACAGGCTCTATGGAAATCATGGTTGAAAAGGAAGAAGATCAGAAAGAAAAAGCTTTAGAGATGACTATCGAAGAGCTGGAACTTTCAGTACGTTCTTTTAATTGCCTGAAGAGAGCTGCTATCAATACTGTTGAAGAACTTACTCAGAAGAGCGAAGATGATATGATGAAGGTAAGAAACCTTGGTAAGAAATCTCTCGATGAAGTAAAAGCTAAACTAGAAGAACTGGGTCTTGGACTTAAACCCAGCGATGATTAACTCGCAAGAAAGGAGAATCTTAAAATGCCAGGATATAGAAAACTGGGAAGACCTTCTGCTCACAGAAAATCAATGCTGAGAAATCTTGTAACTGACTTGTTCAGAGAAGGAAGAATTCAGACTACAGATTGCAGAGCTAAGGAAACCAGAAGAATAGCAGAAAAGATGATTACGTTGGCAAAGCGTGGCGATCTTCATGCAAGAAGACAAGTTCTGGAATTTGTTTTCGATGAAACAGTTGTAGCTAAACTGTTTGATGAAATCGCACCAAGCTATGATGACAGAAATGGCGGATATACAAGAATTCTGAAGTTAGGACCTCGCCAAGGAGATAACGCAGAGGTTGTATTCTTAGAATTAGTATAATCAAAAAATCGTTACATTAGAGGACGGCTTAGACTGTCCTCTTTTTTTAGTTATGCTATATGGTAAAGGAAAGGAAAAAATGATATAATAAAAACATATGCAGATTTTAGTTTTCCGCCTGCGTTATAAAAATAAAGATTTATCGAAAGAGGAATTTTCATGAGCAATAAAAAGAAGAAAAAAACTCCAAAGGATTTGGCGAAGAAACAGGAAAGAAAAGAAGAAAAAGCGAAGCTGAAAAAGAAAGGTCGTATTCTCAGCGCAGTTGCGGTGACTGTAGGATGTGTTGGTTCTTCATTTTTCTGGTCAAAAGAAGATATGACTGTGTATATAGCGCTCTGTGTAGCTTGCGGCGTGGCCTTTGGTGTGATTTTTGATGCACTTTATGCTTTATATATGAAGAAAAAATAGGAGAGATTATGAACTTAGATCATTTAAACACTAAGCAGCGAGAAGCCGCCTTGCATACAGAAGGTCCGCTGCTTATTTTAGCGGGCGCAGGCAGCGGTAAAACTGCTACAATGACTCATAGAATTGCATATTTAATAGAGCAAGGAATGAGCCCGTATAAAATACTTGCGGTGACATTTACAAATAAAGCTGCAGCAGAGATGAGACAAAGAGTTGAAAAACTTGTAGGAAACTGCTCAGGAATGTGGATTTTGACCTTTCACTCTATGAGCCTTAGAATGTTGAGAGAACACTATGAAGAGGCAGGATACGAGAGAAATTTTGTAGTATATGATACTGTAGACCAAAAAGCTCTGTTAAAAAATATATTAAAAGAGCAGAATATAGATGTTAAGGAATATCCTATAAATTATATATCAGCGATTATAAGCAAAGAAAAAGAAGCAGACAGAGGGCCTGAAGAATATAAGCAGCAGCAAGAGTTCAATCTTAGAAGCAAGATTATATATAACGTTTATAAAGAATATCAAAAGCAGCTTAAGAAAAATAATGCCATGGATTTTGAT
This sequence comes from uncultured Peptostreptococcaceae bacterium, assembly GCA_910588185.1. GTDB lineage: Bacteria > Bacillota > Clostridia > Peptostreptococcales > Anaerovoracaceae > Fimisoma. The sequence goes on along the minus strand of CAJUQR010000001.1, from coordinate 76,388 downwards.
GATTTACTCAGGAATACATTGCACTTACTTAGAAATTATCCAAGTATTCTTGAGGAATATCAAAGAAGATTTTCATATATAATGGTAGACGAATATCAAGATACTAACCATATACAGTATCAGATAATAAGGCTTTTAGCTAAAGCACATCAGAATCTGTGTGTAGTAGGTGATGATGACCAGTGTATATATGAATGGAGAGGCGCTGATATAAGGAATATTCTTGATTTTGAAAAAGATTTTCCTAGCGCTAAGGTCATTAAACTTGAACAAAATTATCGCTCATGCGGCAATATCCTTGAAGCAGCACATTCGGTTATACGTAATAACAGAGGTCGTAAAGATAAGAAACTTTGGACGGATCAAGATAAAGGACATAAAATCGTCTATTCAAGATTGTCCAATGATAAAGAAGAAGCTTCATATATAGCCCGGGAAATTGCACTTTTAGAAGGTCCGGGCAGGGATTATGACCAGTTTGCCATACTTTACAGAACTAACGCTCAATCGAGAAATTTTGAAGATGCTTTAAGGCGAGCAAGAATACCGTATCAGATTTTATCAGGTTTCAGTTTCTATGAAAGAAAAGAAACAAAAGATATGATTTCATATATGAGACTTGTAGTGAATCCGAGAGATGAGATAGCATTTTTACGAGTTATCAATGAGCCTAAGAGGGGGATAGGCGCCAAAACAGTTGAAAAGCTCACGGCTCTTGCCAATATAAGAAATGAGTCTCTGCTAGATACAATATCTGATGAGGAAGTAATAGCGGGGCTTCCTGCAAAAGCAAGAGATTCGGTACGCCAGATGGCAGAAACAATCAACTTGTGCAGAAGTGAAAAAGAAAACTTAAGAATATCAGATATATATGACAATTTGCTTGTACGTACAGGATATATGAAGTCTCTCGAGGAACAGCATACTCAGGAAGCAGATGCCAGAATAGAAAATCTATTGGACTTTAAATCTTTTATATATGATTTTGAAAAGGAAAAGAGCATATTAAATGAGCCGGCAACTTTGGAAGAATTTCTTGAAAAAGTAGCTACAGACGGAGATGCTGACAAATATGAAACTGAATCAGGCAAAGTAACGCTGATGACATTACATAGTGCAAAAGGATTGGAGTTTCCTGTAGTTTTTATGCCTGGAATGGAAGATGGACTTTTTCCGGGGCATAGAAGTATAGATTCAGAAGAAAAACTTGAAGAGGAAAGACGACTCTGTTATGTAGGCATGACCAGAGCCAGAGAAAGGCTGTTCCTTACAAGTGCAGAGTATAGAGTACTTTACGGAAATGGGGATTTTACAAGAGAGTCCATATTTATGCGTGAATTAGACAGCAGACTTCTTGACAGTGCAGGTGATGCAGTATATGTACCTCGCAGAAGTGATAACAACAGATTAGGAATCAGTACAGGAAAGTCTGATGGGTTTAATGAGCCTGAATATAGACCATATGATCCGTTGCAATATGCAAAAAAAGCGGTTAAGTCCAATGCAATGTTAGGTGATAAGGAGTTTTCAGAAGGTGACAAGGTTGAACATGGCAAATTCGGACCGGGGCTCGTTCTTGAAACAGGAGAAAAGACCATAACAGTAGTGTTTGACAGTGTAGGAATCAAGAAACTGGCAAAGGGCATGGCTCCGCTTAAAAAACTTTAATATTAGGAGAGTAAAAATATGGGGAAAAAGGGTTCGGCAGATGAGAAACTTAATAGGATAAGACAGCTTATAGATATACTTAATAATGCGTCAAGAGCATATTATCAAGAAAGCAGAGAAATAATGACGAATTATGAGTACGATGCTCTTTATGATGAACTTATAAGGCTGGAAGAGGAAACAGGAGTGGTGCTTGCTAACAGCCCTACTGCAAATGTCGGATATGAAGTATTGTCAGATTTGCCAAAGGAAAGCCATCCTCAAAGAATGCTTTCTCTTGATAAAACAAAGGATCCTGATCAGCTTACGGCATGGCTCGGTGAGCAAGAGGGTGTTTTGTCGTGGAAACTTGATGGGCTTACCATTGTTTTGACATATAAAGACGGCAAGTTCAATAAGGCGGTAACCAGAGGAAACGGACAGGTTGGAGAAGTTGTCACAAACAATGCCAGAACTTTTATTAATTTACCCCTAGCGATTGATTTTAAAGGAGAACTTATAATACGAGGCGAAGCGGTTATATCGTATGATGATTTTGAACTTATAAACAAGAGCATCACTGATGAAAGTACTAAATATAAAAATCCGAGAAATTTATGTTCAGGTTCTGTTCGTCAGCTTAATAATGAGGTGACGGCTAAAAGAAGAGTGCGTTTTTATGCTTTTAGTATGGTATCTGCTGAGGGAAAAACTTTTGAGACCAGGAGCAGTCAGTTTGAATGGCTTGAGAAGATAGGCTTTGAAGTAGTTGAACACCGCTTGGTAACATCAGAGACAATAAGAGAAGAATTGAATTCATTTGAGAAAAAAATAGAAAACAATCCTATACCGTCAGATGGATTGGTACTCAGCTATGATGATATTGAATACGGCAAGTCTCTGGGAGTAACATCTAAATTCCCAAGAGACTCTATAGCTTTTAAGTGGAAAGATGAGCTTAGAGATACTGTGCTTAAAGAAATCGAATGGAGTGCATCAAGGACAGGTCTTATAAATCCTATAGCAATATTTGAGCCGGTGGAACTTGAAGGTACTACTGTAAGCAGAGCATCTGTTCATAATGTAAGTGTTATGAAAGAACTTAAACTGGGCATTGGGGACAGAATAAGCGTTTATAAGGCCAATATGATTATTCCTCAGATAAGAGAGAATTTTACTAAAAGCGATAACATTAAAATTCCAAAGTTTTGTCCTGTTTGTGGAAGCCAAACTCAAATAGACAGGGAAAGAGATGTTGAAACCCTCATATGTCCTAACAGCGAATGTCAGGCTAAACAGATTAAAAGTTTTACATTGTTTGTTTCAAGGGATGCTATGAATATCGAGGGACTGTCTGAAATGACTCTGGAAAAACTTATAGCTAAAGGACTTATAAAAGAACCGGCAGACATATTCCGTGTTGAAAACTTTAGAGATGAGTTTATAAACATGGAGGGACTGGGAGAAAAGTCTTTTGAAAATTTGAAAAAATCTGTAGAAAGAGCTAAAAATACCACACCTGAGAGACTTTTATATAGTCTTGGGATTTCCGGAATAGGCAAAGCTAACGCAAAACTTATAGCTAGACATTGCCATAATAAATGGGAAGCTATACAAGGCATGACTTATGATGAGCTTGTAAAAATAGACGGCATAGGAGATGTGATGGCAGATAGCTTTTGCAGCTATTTTAGCAAAGAAAAAAATAAGAAAAATATTTTGGACCTTTTAAACGAAGTAAACCTTGACGAAAGCGAAGAAATACGATACAGTACACTTGATGACATTACTTTCGTAATAACGGGAAGCCTTAACAATTTTGAGAATAGAGATGCTCTAAAAGCCGAAATAGAAAAGGCAGGAGGAAAAGTATCAGGTTCGGTAAGCAGTAAGACCAATTACCTTATAAACAATGATATGAGCTCCAACTCTTCTAAAAATAAAAAGGCTAAAGAGCTTGGCATTCCTATTATAAACGAAGACATGATTGTTGAGTGGCTTAAAAACGGTATATAGACTATGGAGGTAAGAAATTATGGAAGACAAAAGAATCGACATCGATGCTATTCCTGGCGAAAGATGGTTCCCTAAAGAAACAAACTTTGAGGACGATATCAAGGAATATTGGGGAGACTGGGGTGTTTCTTCAGAAGTAGAAACTCTTAGAGCAGTACTGATGAGAAGACCCGGTAAGGAAATTGAAAATTTTAACGCTAAAGAAGTAAGATTTTCAGATGATCCTGTAGATGTTGAACTTATGAGAAAGCAGCATGATGACGTTGTAAAAATCTATAAAGATTTTGGAGTAGACGTTTATTATGTTGAAAATCAAAGAGAAGACAGACCTAATGCAATATTTTGCAGAGATTTAGTCCTTATGACTCCAGAAGGTGCAATCCTTACAAGACCTGGAATGGCTGCTCGCAGAGGTGAGGAACGTTATATAGGCGAAGCTTTAAGTAAACTTGGAGTTCCTATCATTAAGACAGTTTCAGGTGACGGAATGTTTGAAGGTGCTAATGCTATGTGGGTTGACAGACACACTTGCGTAATATCAACAGGAAGCCGCTGCAACAAGAGTGGATATGAACAGGTAAAGACAGAACTTGAACGTATGGGAGTAGAAGTTTGGCATATGCAGCAGCCATACAGCAATATTCATATTGATGGATTAATGAATCCACTTAGCAATGATGCTGTTTTGGTACATGCCGGTCAGGTTCCTTATGATATCATTGATATGCTTAAACATAAAGGATATAAGATTATTGAAGCTCCTTCAAGAACAGAGGTAAGAGAAACTTTTGCCTGCAACTTTGTTGCTCTTGAGCCGGGACATATCGTAATGCCTGAAGGAAGCCCTAGAACTCAGGAACTTCTTGAAAAAGAAGGAATCAAAGTTCAGACTGTAAATATTTCTGAAATCATAAAAGGTAAGGGTGCGCTTCACTGCATCACAGCTTATCTGAAGAGAGGTTAGTAAAACTATTGCCGCAAAGAGTTAATCTTTGCGGCTTTTTATTGAGTGCTGGTGGTATGGAAAATAAATATGTTGTAAGATGGATGAAATTAAGATAAAATATTCACAAGAAATAAAGAAAGGTTGGTGTAGTTATGGCTTTTGGAATGAAGGATGTAATAAACGGAGCAAAGGCGGCGGCGAGTGGAAACCTTATGCAGGGAGTTCTGGGGAATTACAGTGAAATAACAGCAGAAGAAATGCAAAAAGAATACGGAATGTATTTGATGGATGGAGAAGAGTTTACTGTTGGATTTAAACTTATAAGAGATGCGCTCATATTTACTGATAAGAGAATTATATTTACAGATAAGCAAGGTGCCACAGGAACAAAGATGCATGTTGAGTCCATAAATTTATTTTCTATAGTAGATGTGACAATGGAGACAGCAGGTTTTGGATTTGATGATACAGAATTGACTTTTACTTATATCAAGACACCTAATATTAAGGCACATTCAGTATCTTATGTTTCGCATAAGATAGAATTCCCTAAGAAATATAATGTTCAGCCATTGTATAAGTTACTTCAGGAGCTGGCATATCAAAATTGTGTAAGAATAAATGGAATGGAATAACTGATTAAAAAGAGCAGACTTAAAGGCTGCTCTTTTTTGTGTGACCGTTGGTTTTGATATATAGGAGAGATGCTGTAAAATCTATAAAAACTCAAATTTGAGGTTTATCTAAAAAATAGAGTCTAATTTTTTTATGAAGTGTAAGGATTACCCCCGAAGTTTTAGCTTTTTTATGGCATTTCCCAGGGCCTGACCCCGAAAATCTTTGCTTTTTTGTTAAATTTGCAGGGTAAGAAGACTGATAGAATTGGATTTTTTCTTGCAATATGACTAATATAGTACAAATTTTATAAAATTTCAGAAAATCTAACCCTGCAAAATCCCTTATTTAAACATCTTTTTCGGGGTCATACCCTGGGAATTACTTTAAAATCGTAAGTTCATCGGGGTTTTGAGGTATGCGTATTACATGAATCTACATCATTATCTCATGCACCACGTGCTATTGACTTTGAGGGATGCGGTAAGGGTATTGTGTGAGAAAATAAAATATATATGTTAAAAATATAACAAAATTCTTGACGCAAAGATAAAACTAAAGTATTTTATAGATAAGGGGGTGATGTACTATGATTATATAGAAAAAACACATAAAACATATAGTATGAGGTAATCTTTATTAGATAAAAGGAGATGAGTATTATGAAAAGAAGATTTATCATTTTTTTGACAATAATATTTTGCTTGGCAGCAAGTAGTACGATTGTATTTGGTAATGATAGAGAACTGACTAATGATAACTTGACTAGTTTAAACGATAAAGAAAATCTTTCTGTAACTAAATACAATGAATTATTGAAATCATGGTCAACTGATAGTATGTATTACAGCGATAGTGATGCAAATTATCCGGATAGCTATGGTGGCGCATATATAAATGATGAAAAGGAGCTAGTGATACAGGTAACATGTTTAGATGAAAATATAAAAGAATATTATGGAGATATAATAGATCTAAGTGGTGTGAGATTTGAAGAAGTAGGGCATTCTTTATTTGAACTTCGTAATATAAAAGCGGATTTATTGGAAGATATAGAAATAGGAGAAGGAACGGGAATAGCTGGTGTAGGTATTGATATGCAAGATAATTCAGTTGCCATTTATACGGTTGTCAATAGTAAAGATATTTCAGTAAAAGACTTGGCAGGGATTACACGAAAAGTTGCAAGAACTACTGATAAAGTAAAATATATACCTGTATGTGGATATGATAATACGTGTGCTGCCGTTTATCCCGGTACTGCTATAAATACAGCAAGTACTAGCAGAAGCATAGGATTTTGAGCAAAAAATTCTAGTGGTGATTTAGGTATTGTTACAGCTCCACATAGTAGTATATCATATGGAACTACTATGAAAATTGGCGGGACAAATTTTGGAACTGCTCAGACACCTAAATTTTCTGGAAATACAGATGCTGTGTTTATTAAAAGAACAAATACTACATTTTCACCTTCAAGATATATATCTGGATGGGATTGTAATATAAAGTCTCGTTCATATATTGTTTACCCGTTGGAGCAAGTTCTAGATCAAAGGGGATAACGTCAGGATGCAGGAGAGGAATAGTAAAAGATACTAATTATACTACTTCATATGGAATAAAAGACACTGTTCTTACTACAGCAGTATCTAAAGCGGGAGATAGTGGCGGTGTTGTTATTAATGATAGTGAACTTGACTGTTTGGTTGGTATAATAACAGGTTCACAAGGAAGCACAAATTATCAAATATATGTTAAAGCAAAAAATATACTTGATAATTTGAATGTAACGGTGTATTAAGATGAAACGTTTTATATTTTTTTTAATAGCTGTATTGATAGTTTTGCTTGTATCATGTGCAAGTAAACAAGATGATAATAAGGCGGATATCATTAAAGAAAAACCAACTATAGATGTAAATATCAAAATAATTGAAGGTACCTTGACTGATAATGAATGTAAGCTCAGGATTTATAATAAAGGCAACGAAACTATAGGTTTTGGAACAAAATATATATTAATGATAAAGAATAATGAAATATGGTCGGAGTTAGATTGTAAGGATGATTGGACCGGAGAAATGTACTTTGTAGAGGCAGGAAAAACGGAAGAAGTTAATATAAATTTTGAAGAACATTATGGGAAATTGCAAAGAGGCGAATATAAACTTTTAAAGGAAATTTTTGCGGAATCAGAGGATACCTTCTTTTATGAAGTCCGGTTTACATTGTGATAAATTATATTTATGTTCTTTGTTTTTAGATGTGACAGAAGAAAAGCTGTAAAATTTATTAAAAATTCCAGTTTGGAATGTACTGCTGCAAAGTACCGGCTCTATTCACCCCCACCCCCAAAGTTTTAGCTTTTTTATGGCATTTCCCAGGGTATGACCCCGAAAAAGATGTTTAAATAAGGGATTTTGCAGGGTTAGATTTTCTGAAATTTTATAAAATTTGTACTATATTAGGCGTATTACAAGAAAAAATCCAATTCTATCGGACTTCTTACCCTGCAAAATTAACAAAAAAGCGAAGATTTTCGGGGTCATACCCTGGGAATTACTTTGAAATCGTAAGTTCATCGGGGTTTTGAGGTATGCGTATTACATGAATCTACAGCATCATCTCATGCACCACGTGCTATTGACTTTGAGGACGAAAAACAATATAATAAACAAGTAACTAAATTGCCTTTGAAAAGCTTCGCCCGGCATGGTTTGGGTCCTGCGCAATAGGACACTGTGAACCTTGTCAGGTCCGGAAGGAAGCAGCAATAAGCGGAAGTTCTTATGTGCCGCAGACTAGCCTTCTCCAACGCCTGCGCGGAGCTTTTCAAGGGCGATTTTTAATAAGAAGGAGAAGTCGATGTATACTGCACTATACAGAAGTCACAGGCCTGAAGTTTTTGAGGAAATTTTAGGACAAGAGCATATAGTAAAAATTCTCAGCAATCAGATACAAACAAATAGTGTGAATCATGCGTATCTTTTTTGCGGCACAAGAGGAACAGGCAAGACTACCACAGCAAGGATTCTTGCCAAGGGAGTGAACTGTCTGTCAGATGGGGCAAGACCATGCGGAACTTGTGAACATTGCAAAGCAATAAAAGATGGGAATTTTATGGATGTTGTAGAGATAGACGCGGCATCTAACAATGGCGTTGAGAATATAAGAGAACTTAGAGAAAGCGTCAAATATCCTCCAGCGCTGGGCAGGAAAAAGGTTTATATAATAGATGAAGTTCACATGCTTTCTACAGGGGCGTTCAATGCACTTTTAAAGACTTTGGAAGAACCGCCTGAACATGTGATGTTTATACTTGCAACTACAGAACCGCAAAAATTGCCGCCTACTATATTATCAAGATGTATGAGGCTTGATTTTAGAAGGGTTTCCCAGAAAACCATCGCTGAAAATATGAAGCAGATATGTCTTGAGAGAGGCGTTGACGTGACCGAAGATGCAGCTAGGCTCTTAGCAAATTGTGCAGACGGTTCTGTAAGAGACGGACTCAGCATTTTGGACCAGGTGCTTGCAGGCGGCGATAAGCACATTGACAGAGAAAAAGTTCTTGAATATGTTGGAACTACAGGAGAAGAGTTTTTCTTGGATTTAACAGAACTTGTGTCTTTGAAAAAGTCAGCTGAAGCATTGATTCTTTTGAATAACGTTCTCCAAGAGGGTAAAGATGTTAAGCAGATAATGAAGGATTGGGTCAGCCACTATAGGGGGCTTCTAATCACTAAGTTCGTAAAGGATGCAGAAGATATGCTGAGTATGTCTTCCGAAAACTTGAAACGGCTTAACGAGCAGAGCAAACAGATTTCACTTGAAGAAATAGATTATGCAGTAACCAGACTTTCCAAAACTATAAACGACGCTCGCTGGTCTACAAATCCAAGAGTACTGCTTGAACTTGCAATAGTTGCAATAGCAGCAGGAGGAGAGAAGGAAGAAATTAAACCTCGTGTTCAGCATGACTCTGCAAGATCAGTTTCACATAGTGAACTTCAAAAGATGGTGGAATTATCTAAGGAAAATACTAAATCCGAAAAGATTGAAGAGCCGTTTGAGCAAGAGTCAGTACTTAAGGAGGAAGCAATTCCTACTTTGAATGAAGATAACGATAATTTGTGGCATAGAATATTCGAAGAAGGTGAAGGAAGCGCAGGAAGTTTTAATCTCATAAGAAGCGGCACCAGCCTTCATCAAGTAACTGAAGATAGTTTTGTGGTGCTTGCCGGAAGCAGCTTTACTAAACGATATGTTGAACAAAAAAAAGAACAGATAGAAAAATTGATGGAAGAACATACAGGGAAACGTCTAAAACTTGTATGTATATTAAAAGAAGAAAAAGAGAATGTTGCTGAAACCGGCCAGACTATTGAGGATTTAGCCAAAGAAGCAGGAGACATTCTTGGAATAAGCATAGATATAGAATAGATTGGGAGGATTGAAATGGGAAAAGGAATGAGAGCCGGAAAAAGACCGTCAGGTGGCGGAGGCATGCAGAAACAGCTTCAGCAGATGCAGGCAATGCAGAGAAAGATGGAAATGATGCAGGCTGAGATAGAGGAAAAAGAAGTCACTACTACTGCGGGCGGTGGAGCTGTGACAGTTACGGTAAGTGGCAAGAAAGAGCTTAAAAGTTTGCAAATTAAACCTGAAGTTGTAGATCCTGATGATGTTGAGATGCTTCAAGATCTTGTTATTGTGGCTGTCAATGAAGGATTGCGTCAGATTGAAGAAATATCCAATAACGAAATGAGCAAGATAACCGGCGGACTTGGCATACCAGGATTATAGGAGCGGCGAAAGATGAAACAATATCCAAGACCCCTTGCAAAATTGATAAATGAGTTATCTAAATTGCCTGGTATAGGGTATAAGTCTGCTCAGCGTCTTGCATTCCATATATTATCCCTTGAAGACAATGAAGCTAAGGGTTTGGCTGATGCCATAACGGAAGCAAAATCAGAAATGAAATATTGTAGTGTTTGCGGCAATTTAACGGATCAGGATCCTTGTGTAATATGTTCGGATAATAGCAGAAGGGAAGACATAATTTGCGTTGTGGAAAGTCCCCGTGATGTAGCTGCCATGGAGAGAATTAAAGAATTTGATGGACTTTATCATGTTCTTAATGGGGTTATTTCTCCTATGGATGGGATAGGACCTGATGATATAAATTTGAAATCTCTGATTAAGAGACTTCAAGAAAAAGACATAAAAGAGGTTATAGTGGCTACAAATCCAAATATTGAAGGTGAAGCTACAGCTATGTATATAGCAAGACTTTTAAAGCCGGCCGGAATAAAAGTTACCAGAATTGCTCATGGCCTTCCTGTAGGAGGCGATTTGGAGTATGCTGACGAGGTGACGCTTCTCAAAGCTGTAGAAGGTCGTAGAGAATTATAAAAAAATCTCTCTGAGTCTGTCTCAGAGAGATAAATTTTTTTCTTTTGCCAGTTTAATCAAGTATGAATATTTAGCTCTTGCGGCTAAAAGGTTATAGGAGGCATAGTCTATAGCCTTATCGTCTGTTAATTCATTAAATGTGGATACTGCTTGTTCCAGCTCAAAGCGGGCAGAATTAATCGAATTGTATAAAGGATCGTTTTCGGAAGTGTTTTGTTTGAGGGCATTTGACCCTCTAACTTTGTCGCATGTAAGATTATATCCTTTCAGGATCTTTTCTCTGATAGAATTAGTCAATGCTATCACACCTTTCTTGCTTATTTAATTCTATTTTATTCCAAAACGTCATATTTTATACAAGTTGGAGGAAAAGAATATGGGATTAGAGATTAACGTTTTTCTTACGTATGTAGGTGCAATTATATTGATATTTATTTTTGGAAGGATATTTTTGTGGCCGTTAAAGATGATATTGAAGCTTGCGCTCAACAGTGTAATAGGGGGAGTATTAATTTTTGTGTTTAATTTGATAGGGGCAAGTTTTAATATTATGATACCCCTAAACATGTTGAATGCTGTAATAGTTGGAATACTGGGACTGCCCGGAGCAGTACTGCTGCTCATATTTACAGCCATATAGGAGTCAGATAGACCTTAATACGGCCTTTTATAGAACATTCCATTGAGTTGTTCTGTGCGGATAACATTTATAAAGGCTTTTGGGTCTATCTTTTTTATTTCTGAAATAACTTTATCTACTTGCTCTCTGCCGACAACGGAATACATTATGTGGCGCGGAGCTCCTTCAAAGCATCCGGTGCCTTGTATCAATGTAGCATCATGGTTGGTTATTTGTCTGAGCTTGCCGTATACTGCGCCTGGGAGCTGAGTAATGATTAAGAGCGTGTCTTTTTGATATCTCTTAAAAAGTAGCTGAATAACCTGTGTAGCGGCGTATTGGTGTATTATGGAATATAAGGCAATGTCGAAGCCAAATAGGATTCCGGCAATAGTTAATATGACGACATTGGCTAAGAGTATATAGTTCCACGTGTCGACGCCTTTTTTCTCTGAAAAATATATAGAAATGAAATCAGTTCCGCCGCCGCTGGCACCGTTTATGAGGCAGATGCTTATGGCTATGCTTCCCAATATTCCGCCAAAAATGCTGATAAGCAATATGTCAGACGTGATTTTAACTACTGGGAAAATGTCTGTTAAAATACTGGAAAGAAAAACTACATAAAAAGAATAGACAGTAAATTTTTTACCTATATATTTTAAGCCTATATAAGCAGGTATTAAGTTGAGAGGCAAATAAATTACGGAAAAGGACAAATCTACATTCAAAAACTGATGAACAATTTGCTGAATAAGAATTGCAAGTCCGCTGAAGCCCCCGGGGATTAGACCTCCTACCTGAACAAAGCTTTTTAAGCTAAAGGCCAGTACTGCTGAAGCAAATGTTAAATACAAAAACATTAATATTTCATTTTTTATTTTACTTTTCTTTTCTTTTAACATTATATCTACCAATCTTTTATTATGATGTCTGCTCAGGAAGTTTGCATACATCTATCCATTCTATTGCGTTAGAATATTTGTAAAGTTCTTCACATGTAAACTCTATTGCGCTGTTACTGCTGCCGCACGCAGGGAAGATAGTTTCAAATCTCTTAAGTGATTCATCGCAGAATATTTTTACATTATCATTATTTATTCCAAAAGCGCATACTCCTCCTATTGCATGGCCTGTAAAAGCTATGACTTCGTCCGGAGAAAGCATTTTTGCTTTTTGTCCAAACGTATCTTTAAATTTGCGGTTGTCAATTTTTGCATCACCGGCAGTTTGTATCAGAATGCAGCCGTTATCACCGTCTTTAAAAGATAACGTTTTGCAAATCCTTGCGCCTTCTACTCCCACAGCAAGTGCTGCCAATTCTACAGTTGCACTTGAAACGTCAAATTCCATTATTCTATCTTCTATGCCTAATTGCTTAAAATATTCTCGAACTATTTCTATTGCCATAATTTTAACCTCTCGTTTATTTTTTATAAATTTATTGTATCATAGTTATAAAGATATTTTACCATAAAATTCAAGTGATAATGCATATTTGTTGACAAAAATAGTTTATTTTGTTAAAGTAAAAATACTATGACCATATGAGAGTGTGATTAAGTAAAATATAGGAGGAGTTTTAATGGAAAAAAAGCAACAGGAAAATCATAAGGGTCAATTTGGTTCTAATATAGGATTCTTAATGGCTGCTGTAGGTTCTGCTGTGGGACTTGGCAACCTCTGGGGATTTCCATATAAGATGGGCGCCAACGGCGGCTTTGCATTTTTGGTTCTCTATTTGATTTTAGTAGTACTTGTGGGTTATGTTATTCTTATGACTGAGCTTGCTCTTGGAAGAAGAACAGGTAAAGGCGTTGTAGGAGCTTATGAGACGTTATCTAAAAAGTATGCATTTATAGGCTGGATGGGAGCCATTGCACCTTGGATGATATTATCTTTCTATTCAATGCTTGGCGGATATTGCATAAAATATGCTATAGCGAATTTAGGAGACTTGTTCGGAGCAGGTTGGGGAGTGAACGGTCAAGACAGCGGTGCTTTCTTTGGCGAGTTTACGTCAGATATGCTTCAGACTGTTATATTCTCGCTGATATTTGTAATCCTCACAGTTCTTGTAGTAAGAGGAGGCGTTTCCGGCGGAATAGAAAAGTTTACATCTATAGCTATGCCTGCACTGTTTGTAATGCTTGTTATAGTAATAATAAGAAGTGTGACATTGCCGGGAGCTTCGGCAGGTATTGAATTTATGTTCAAGCCTGATTGGTCAGCCTTTGAAGGAACAGGATGGATTACGGTTCTTTCGGTAGCAGGTGGTCAGATGTTCTTTTCACTGTCACTTGGAATGGCTATTATGATAGCTTATGGTTCATATATTCCAAAAGAGCAAAGCCTTGAGAGAAGCGCATTGGTGATACCTTTTGCAGATACAATAATTGCAATAATGGCAGGTCTTGCAACTATGCCGGCAATATTTGCTTCAGGACTTGAGCCTGGACAGGGACCTGGATTGTTATTTATCACTTTGCAGACAGTGTTTAACTCTATGGGTAAATTTGGGCCTATTTTTGGATTTTTAATGTATGGACTGGTATTCATAGCAGCAATTACTTCATCAATCTCATTGCTTGAAGGAATAACAGCTGTAGCTATGGACAAGGCCATTGAAAAAGGTAAGAAGCCTAACAGAAAGAAGTATGCTACAATGCTTGGAATAAGCATTGCCATAACTGCTTCACTTGTTTCTATAGATGGACTTGGAGCCAATGGATTTCCTCAGTTCTTTGGACAAAGTACATGGCTTGACTCTATAGATTTAATATCAGAAGGTATTTTGATGCCGCTTGGAGCATGTTATTGTGCTATTGTTATTCCTACTGCATGGGTTGATGAAGAAGTTACCCTTAATGGCAATAAGTTTAGGACTAAGAGATTTTATGATTTCTGTATAAAGTTCGTTGCGCCTGTAATGATGGTAATCATATTGCTTGGTCAGCTTGACAGCTTCTTCGGGCTTGGCATGTTCAGCTAAAGAAAATATGTTTATAACAAGAGAGCCTGTGGGGCTCTCTTTTTTAGTTATAATACAGTAGATGGAGGAGTAAATGAACTTTTTAGAAGAAAAGATAGTAACAGATGGAATAGTTAAGGAAGAAAATGTCCTGAAAGTTGATAGTTTTCTTAATCACCAAATGGATATAAAACTCTTTGAACAGATAGGAGAAGAATTCAAAAGACGTTTCTCCGATGAAAAATTTACTAAGATATTGACTATAGAAGCATCGGGGATAGGAATTGCATGCATTACTGCCAGATATTTTGAAGTGCCTGTAGTGTTTGCAAAAAAGTCGAAGAGCATAAACTTGGATGGAGATATGTACACTGCCGAAGTTGAATCGTTTACACATAAAACAACCAATCATGTTATTGTGTCCAAGAAATTCATAAGTGAAGACGATAAAGTTCTCATAATAGATGATTTCCTTGCAAATGGGTGTGCACTTCAAGGATTAATTAAGATTGTCAATGAGGCAGGAGCATCAGTAAAAGGAATAGGTATAGCTATAGAAAAAGGATTCCAGCCTGGAGGAAAGATTATAAGAAATTTAGGATATAGATTAGAGTCACTTGCAATAATAGACAATATGGATAGCACTACCGGCGAGATTTTATTTAGATAGTGGGAATTATTCAAAAAGAGAACATTTGTTTGCATAAAAATATATTTTGTGGTACAATATCTAAGGTAATTTTATAAAAAAATTTAAAAACAGGATAAAATTAATGAAGTTGAACGGGGGGGGGTATAAAAATGCAAAAAAAGATATGTCAAAGTTGTGGTATGCCTATAAATTCAGATGAACAATTGGGGACAAATAAAGATGGAAGTACTAATATTGATTATTGCAAATACTGCTATGAGCAAGGCGAATTTATAGATAAAGTATCAATGGAAGAATATATAAAGATGTGTTCTCAGTTTGGCGCGCAAGCAGGAATGACCAATGAAGAAATGGAAGAACATTGCAAGAATTTATTTCCGACTTTAAAGAGATGGAAAACTGTTGAATAAGAAATTTATTTAAAAATTTTGCACACATGTAGAAAGGCTCTTAAATTATGAACGAATTCAAAGTGCATGCTCCGTTTGAGATGACAGGAGACCAGCCCCAGGCAGTTGAAAAACTTGCGGCAGGTATTCTTGCCGGCAAAAAATCTCAGACTCTTATGGGAGTAACAGGTTCTGGAAAAACCTTTACAATGGCAAAGATTATAGAAAAGGTACAGAAACCTACACTTATAATATCACATAACAAGACATTGGCGGCACAGCTTCACGGAGAGTTTAAAGAATTTTTTCCGGAAAATGCTGTGGAGTATTTTGTAAGTTATTATGATTATTATCAGCCGGAAGCTTATGTACCTTCTACAGACACCTATATAGAAAAGGATTCGCAGATAAACGATGAGATTGATAAGCTTCGTCACTCAGCAACAGCTTCTTTGGCTGAACGAAGAGATGTAATAATTGTTGCCAGCGTATCATGCATATACGGACTGGGAAGTCCGTTTGACTATGAGAACCAAATGCTTTCTTTGAGACCGGGAATGGAAAAAAGCAGAAGAGATATTTTGCGCAAACTCGTGGATATACAATATAACAGAAATGACCTTTCCTTTGACAGAGGTTCGTTCCGTGTGCGAGGTGACGTAATAGATATATATCCATCAGGAGCTGAATCGGCTGTAAGGGTTGAATTATTTGGCGATGAGATTGAGTCAATTAAAGAGATTAATCCTGTAACAGGGGAGATAACTGGTATTAGAGAACATATTGCCATATATCCCGCATCTCACTATGTTACATCTCCTGAGAACATGGAGAAAGCTATTAAAACAATAGATGAAGAATTAACTGAAAGAGTTCAATGGTTTAAGGACAGAGGAAAACTACTTGAAGCGCAGAGAGTGGAGCAGAGGACAAGATATGATCTTGAGATGCTCAGAGAAGTAGGTACATGTAAGGGAATAGAAAATTATTCGAGACATTTAAATGGTTTAGGCGCAGGAACGAGACCATATACACTTATAGACTATTTTCCGAAAGATTTCTTAATAATGATAGATGAATCCCATGTAATGCTGCCTCAGCTAAGAGCAATGTATGAAGGAGACAGATCAAGGAAGTCTTCTCTGGTTGATTACGGATTCAGATTGCCGTCGGCATTAGACAACAGACCTTTGAAATTTGATGAATTTAATGGTCTAGTTAATCAAATAATGTATGTAAGCGCAACTCCTGCACCTTATGAAAGAGAACAATCAGGAGGAATAAACGCTGAGCAGATAATAAGACCTACGGGATTGCTGGATCCACCTATTGAGATACATTCTACAGATGGTCAAATTGACCATCTAATAGGTGAGATAAAAAAAGTTACCGCAAAGGGGCAGCGTGTATTTATTACCACGTTGACAAAGAAGATGGCTGAAAGTCTGACAGATTATCTAAAAGGTGTGGATATAAGGGTTAGATACCTTCATTCAGAAGTGGATACTCTGGAAAGACTTGAGATAATAAGAGACCTTAGAATGGGAGTTTTTGATGTACTTGTAGGTATCAATCTGCTTAGAGAAGGTCTCGATATTCCGGAAGTATCTCTTGTTGCAATACTGGATGCAGATAAAGAAGGATTTTTGCGTACAGAAACTTCTCTGATACAAACAATAGGTCGTGCAGCACGAAATGTCGATGGAAGAGTTATAATGTATGCTGATAGTATAAGCAAGGCTATGCAGGCGGCCATAAGTGAGACTGACAGAAGAAGAACTATACAGAACAAGTACAATGAAGAACACAGTATAACGCCTACTTCAGTGAGCAAATCAATACGTTCAGTAATTGAGGCTACTCATGTTGCGGAAGATGAAGATATTTACAAAGGAAAGAGTCCGACAGAGCTGACTAAGAAAGAACTTATGAATTATATAAAGACTTTAGAAACAGAAATGAAGCAAGCAGCGAAAGACTTACAGTTCGAAAGGGCAGCGCAGCTTAGAGATAAAATATTTGAATATAAAGTTAGGCTCTAAATGAGAGGAGAGCTGTTTTATAAGGGGAGAGAATATGGCGAAAGACATAGTAATAAAAGGTGCTAACGAAAATAATTTGAAAAATCTTTCGGTTACAATACCGAGGGATAAATTTGTGGTGTTTACAGGGCTGTCAGGATCGGGTAAGTCTTCTCTTGCATTTGATACTATTTATGCCGAAGGGCAGAGAAGATATATGGAGAGCCTTTCTTCTTATGCACGTCAATTTTTGGGACAGATGGAAAAACCCAATGTTGAATATATAGAAGGGTTGTCCCCTGCAATTTCTATAGATCAAAAGACAACCAGCAAAAACCCTCGTTCCACAGTAGGAACTGTAACTGAGATACATGATTATCTGAGACTTTTGTATGCTCGTATAGGAAAACCTCATTGTCCTGTTTGCGGCAAGCTTATAACCAGCCAGTCGGTGGATCAGATGGTAGACAGCATAATGGAATTTCCTGAAGGCACAAAATTACTCATACTTGCACCTGTTATAAGGGGTCGCAAAGGAGAGCATGAAAAGATATTAGAAAGGATTACTAAAGAAGGATTCACGAGGGTAAGGGTTGACGGAGAAATAAAGCTTCTTGGCGAAGATGAAATAAAATTAGAAAAGACATTTAAACATAACATAGAAATAGTTGTGGACAGAATCATAGTTAAACCGGGACAAGAAAGCAGGATATCCGAGGCTTGTGAACTGGCGATGGAGCATGGTGAGGGACTTGTAAACGTTATAGGAGATTTTTATGACCATCATTATGAAAAGACATTTAGCAGCAAACTTGCCTGTCCTGACCACGGAGTCAGTATAGAAGAACTTGAACCGAGAATGTTTTCTTTTAATGCGCCTTTTGGAGCATGTCCCGTGTGCAATGGAATAGGATTTACACAAAAGCTTAATCCTGATAAAGTTATAAATTATGAAATAAGTATACCTGACGGAGCGCTTAATTTAATATTTGGGTCTATGGAATTCAGCGGATTTTATAGACAGATGGTTAATGCCCTTGCAGAGGATAACGGGGTGGACATCGAGAAACCTCTCAAAGAAATGCCAAAAAAATTCATACAGGAATTGCTTTATGGAACAGGGGAAAGACATATTAAATATTATTATGTGAGCAAAAATACAGGTTCAAAATCTTTTCAAGACAGACCTTTTGAGGGAGTCATAAAAAATATAGAGAGACGTTATAGGGAAACCTCTTCTGAGTACTTCAAAAACAAAATGGAAGAATATATGAAGATTGATTTGTGCCCTGAGTGTCATGGAAAAAGGTTAAAACCGGAAGTTTTGGCAGTTACAGTTGGAGATAAAAATATAGCTGATCTTTCAGAAATGTCTATACGAGAAGCTTTAAACTTTATAGAAAGCTTAGAGTTATCTGAAAAAGATAAAAAAATTGCGTATCAGGTTTTAAAAGAGATAAAAGCAAGATTGAAATTTTTAATAGATGTAGGGCTTGATTATCTTACTCTTAGCAGAGCTGCCGGTACTCTTTCGGGAGGAGAATCTCAGAGAATAAGACTTGCGACACAAATAGGTTCAAGCCTTGTTGGAGTCCTTTATATTTTGGACGAGCCCAGCATAGGGCTTCATCAAAAAGACAATGAAAAATTGCTTGCGACGCTAAGACATTTGACTGATATAGGAAATACGTTGGTAGTAGTTGAGCATGATGAAGATACCATGTATGTTGCAGATCATATCGTTGATATAGGGCCTGGAGCCGGAGTAAACGGCGGTGAACTGGTTGTTCAGGGAACGGTAGAAGATATAAAGAAGTGCAAAGAGTCTCTGACAGGACAATATTTATCCGGAAAGAAAAAAATATTTGTTCCTGAGAAAAGGAGACCGGGAAATGGTAATACGTTGACCATAAAAGGTGCAAGACAGAATAATTTAAAAAATATTGATGTTGATTTTCCTTTGGGCAAGCTGGTATGCGTTACAGGTGTTTCGGGATCAGGCAAAAGCAGTTTAATAAATGAAATATTGTACAAAGGTGTATCTAAAATAACTAATAGAACCCTCGAAGAGCCGGGGGAACATGATGAGATTTTAGGTATAGAAAATATAGATAAAGTTATAGATATAGATCAGTCTCCCATTGGAAGGACGCCCAGATCCAATCCTGCCACATATACAGGAATGTTTACAGGAATAAGAGATTTGTTTGCAGGTCTTCCGGAGGCAAAGATGAGAGGATATGGCAAGGGAAGATTTAGCTTTAATGTTAAAGGTGGGCGTTGCGAAGCATGCGGCGGAGATGGTATAATAAAAATTGAAATGCATTTTTTGCCGGACGTTTATGTGCCATGCGAGGTATGTAAGGGACATAGATATAACAGAGAAACCCTTGAAGTTAAATATAAAGGCAAAAATATATTTGATGTATTGGACATGAGCGTCACAGAAGCATTGGAATTTTTCAAGAATATTCCTAGCATAAGCAGGCAACTGCAAACCCTTGAAGAAGTAGGCTTAGGATATATTAAACTGGGTCAGCCGTCAACTCAGCTTTCAGGAGGAGAGGCACAGAGAGTTAAGTTGGCTACAGAGCTGTCTAAGCGCAGTACGGGAAAGACTCTTTATATACTTGATGAACCTACTACAGGTTTGCATTTTGCAGACGTAGATAAGCTTATATCCGTATTGGACAAGCTTGTAGACGCAGGCAATACTGTTGTAGTAATAGAGCATAATTTAGATGTCATTAAAAGGGCGGATCATATAATAGACCTTGGACCTGACGGAGGCAACAGAGGCGGAACTATAGTAGTAACAGGAACCCCAGAGCAAGTGGCAGAATGTGAAGAATCTTATACAGGACAATTTTTGAAGAAACTTTTGTAAAATGGAAGATGGAGGACATCCAAATGAAAAATAAAATGAATCTGACCATGCTGACTGATTTTTATGAACTTACAATGGCAAACGGTTATTTTGAAACCGGTATGGCAGATAATGTCGCTTATTTTGATATGTTTTTTAGAAGAGTCCCCGATGGAGGGGGCTACGCTATAATGGCAGGAGTAGAACAGCTTATTGATTATTTTAAAAATCTCAAGTTTACAGATGAGGATATAGAATTTTTGAGAAGTAAGAATATGTTCTGCGAAGAGTTCTTAAATTATTTGAGAGATTTCAAATTTGAATGTGATGTATGGTCTGTTCCGGAAGGCACCCCGATTTTTCCGCATGAACCTATAATTACTGTCAGAGGTCCGGTTATGCAAGCACAGTTTGTAGAAACTATGATTCTGCTTACAGTCAATCATCAGAGCCTTATAGCTACAAAGGCCAATCGTATAGTTAGGGCTGCAAAGGGTAGAAGCGTAATGGAATTTGGAACAAGAAGGGCTCATGGAGGAGATGCAGCTATATATGGTGCAAGAGCGGCATATATCGGAGGCTGTGCAGGTACAGCATGTGCTATTGCAGATAGAGATTATGGAATTAAAGCTCTTGGGACAATGGCTCACAGCTGGGTTCAGATGTATCCTGATGAATATTCTGCTTTTAAAAAGTATGCTGAGATATATCCTGACAATTGCGTTCTTTTGGTAGACACATATAACGTTTTAAAATCTGGAGTTCCTGCTGCAATCAAAGTATTTAAAGAGATGAAGCCGGCTAAGATGGGTATAAGAATCGATTCGGGCGATGTTGCGTATCTTACAAAGAAAGCGAGAGCAATGTTGGACGAAGCAGGGCTAGAGGATTGTTCCATAGTAGTATCCAATTCACTTGATGAATATATAATAAGAGACGTAATCTTAGAGGGCGCTTGCATAGACTCGTTTGGCGTTGGAGAAAGATTGATAACAGCCAAGTCAGAGCCGGTATTTGGAGGTGTTTACAAACTGGTTGCATTGGAAGCGGGCGGAGAATTGATTCCTAAAATCAAGATTTCTGAAAATGTTGAAAAGATTACCAATCCGGGCTTCAAACATTTATACAGGCTTTATGATAAAAGCACAGGCAAAGCACGTGGAGATGTTATTACAATTGCAGATGAAATCATACCTGAAGTTGATGAATATGAGATATTTGACCCTAATGCAGTGTGGAAACGTACAAAAATAAGAAACTATTTTGTAAAGGATTTGCGCGTGCAAATTTTTGATAAGGGAAATTGCGTCTATGAAAGTCCGTCTGTAGATGAGATAAAGGAATATTGCAAAGAACAGGTGGATACCCTTTGGGCTGAAACTCTGCGTTTTGAAAATCCACAGACATACTATGTGGATTTGTCACAAAAACTTTGGGATATGAAAAACGATTTACTTGAAAGCCATGCAGGAAAGTAATAAATTGCTAATAATTTTTTAAGGATTTTAATCAAAAAATGATATATAATGTTAGTATAAAAATTAAAATTTCAAAAAGGGGAATAAATGAAAAAGATTTACATACTTCTTACGAAGAGCAATACTGTCTGCTCTCGAATAGTATATCAATTTACAAAGGGTAAATATACCCATGCTTCAATATCTT
The DNA here is from genome assembly GCA_910588185.1 of uncultured Peptostreptococcaceae bacterium. Lineage (GTDB taxonomy): Bacteria > Bacillota > Clostridia > Peptostreptococcales > Anaerovoracaceae > Fimisoma. The sequence goes on along the minus strand of CAJUQR010000001.1, from coordinate 54,560 downwards.
TGGACCCTGAATTTGAAGGGTTATATAGCTTTACAAGAAAGTATAAATACGCAATGTTACCGGCTGGGTTTATGAGAGAAAGCTTATATCACGGCATTATGGGGGATTCTGACGATATGGCTTGTGCAGTTTATGAAATTGAAGTGACAAATATATCATATCTGAAATTGAAAAAGCTTATAAAGAACATGGAAAAAGATAAGGAAAGATACAGATATAATATACTGGGATTGTTTGGATGTATATTTGATAAAAAAATTAAGAGAGCGAATCACTTTTATTGCTCCGAGTTTGTGTATTATGCTTTACTCAAATCAGGTGCTGTGAAGGAAATAGGTGAGACAAAAAGAACAGTAGTAAAACCTATGGATTTGCGTGATTTGCCTGAGACACGCGAGATTTTCAGCGGCAATATCAGGCAGCTGAGAGAAAGTAGTATTGCAATTTAATGCAAATAAATAACCCTTTTCATTAAGCTTTGATAAAAGAGTTTAACGAAAAGGGTTTTTAAATTCATTTTAGAATTTTAAACTATAAAGAACCTGAAGAATTAAGTACATCTTTAATCTTATGCTGTACCATCGCCTTAATTGCATCTCTTCCCGGACCTAAATATTTACGTGGATCAAATTCAGCCGGATTCTTTGACAAGAATTTTCTGACTTCTGCGGTGAGCGCAAGTCTAAGATCTGTATCTATGTTGACCTTACATATTCCGTACTTCGTAGCTTCCTTAATCATCTCTTCAGGGACACCTTGAGCTCCCGGAATGTCTCCGCCAAAATCATTACATTTATCAACGAATTCTTTTAATACAGTGGAAGCTCCATGTAGTACAAGAGGAGTTTCGGGTATAAGCTTATGAATTGCTTTTAGTCTTTCAAAGTCTAAGTATGGTTCTCCTTTGAATTTATATGCGCCATGGCTTGTTCCTATGGCGATAGCAAGAGAATCAACACCTGTCTTTGCTACGAACTCAGCGGCTTCTTCAGGGTCAGTAAAAGTAGCAGATCTTGCATCAACTTTTATGTTGTCTTCTACGCCGGCCAGCTTGCCCAGTTCGGCTTCTACTACAACACCATGCGCATGGGCATATTCAACGACCTCTTTAGTAAGTTTTATATTTTCTTCAAAAGGATGTTTAGAACCGTCTATCATAACGGAAGTAAATCCATCATCTACACATTTTTTACATATATCAAAATCTTCACCGTGGTCAAGATGAAGAGCGATATCAAGACCTGTATCTTCTATGGCAGCTTCCACTAATTTAGTTAAGTATGCAGGCTTTGCATACTTTCTTGCTCCTGCAGAAACTTGAAGAATAAGCGCTGATTTTTCGGCTTGGGCCGCTTCAACAATTCCTTGTATTATCTCCATATTGTTTACATTAAAAGCTCCAATAGCATAATCTGAATTCAGAGCTTTTGCGAACATATCTTTTGTAGTTACCAGTGCCATTATAGACCTCCTCTTGGTTTTAATTACTGATATTATACACCAATAGAGATGATATTAAAAGATGTCATTTTCATTTTCGTAATCTGTTTCGCCTCCAAAAGCAGAAAGGAAAGGAGCTACCGCTTCTACGATGTTGCCAAGATCAGGGATAGCTTTGCTTATTAATTCTGAAGGAGGAGGGAGCTTAGGTCGTTCCGGTGGGTTTAGTGCCATTTGACCAAGATTATCCATATGATTCATAATGGAGGTAAGTTTATGCAGGTCGCTTAAAATTCCTCCTATTTCTATAGATGGTAAAAGTGACCCGCCTCCGGCAAGTCCTGATTTGCTGCCGCTATCGTTTTTGGCAGCGATTATTAATAAAACGGCGGCGATTCCTATTATATTTGAATTTTTAGCCATATGTATACCTCCTGTTTATATGTTATATTATGAAATTTAGGCCGGGCAAGTGCATAAAATATAAATAAAGATATTAAGGAGGTTTAACATGGAGTTAAATGATAAGATGGTGGGAGAGATTGCTCAGCAGCTTGGTATTAAACCGGGGAAAAACAATGGTCAGGATATTCTAAGACAGCTTGAAAATAAAAGTGATGCAGAATTGGAAAGAGAAATTTTAAAGATTAAAGAGCAGCTGAAGGCAAATAACATTACTTATCAGAAGCAGATAGGAATGCTTAAGAATTTAGCGCCTATGATGAACACGAAGCAGAGAGCAAGATTACAAAAAGTAATAGAAATTTTGCAGAGATAAAAATAAAAGCTGCCCATCTTTATAAAGGGCAGCTGATTTTTAATATTAATTTTTATCCCCAATTTATCGCACGAGCAATGTCTTTTTTAGTAGTGCCTTTTTCGAATTTGAATGTACCTGCACTCACTTTTTGGTGGTCTATACCAAGGCCGTCGCAAGCATTTTGATATTCGGCGTAATCTTTGAACAATTTTGCATCTATCAAACACTGAACAGCTTCTGATGCGCTGTCACCTGATACGCTTACTTCTACAGTTCTGCTTAGAGCTCCGTCAACCCAAAGGTCACCTGATTCTGACGAAGGGGAATCATTGTTTGAAGGCTGGTTTTGTTCGCCGCCTTGCTCTCCAGTCGAATTATTGTCCGAAGGCTCGGATACTGAAGGCGTATCATCGACGACCAGAGTTTTTGGATATTCTATTATAGCGTTCATACGCCATATGATAAGAAGTGCAGCTATAACTAAAATCAGAAATGCAATTATTATGTCATTGTAATCGTATAAAATGTCCTTGAATTTTTTCATAATCTCCTCCCAATATTCGACAAATACATTTTAGCAGATAAACACTTTTTTCTCAAGGTGTTTTGGTGTATAATATGTGATATGATAAAATTTACAATTGGAGAAAATCAAGGGAATCAGCGATTAGATAGATTTTTAAAAAAATATTTTGCCAAGGCATCGCTGAGTTACATATATAAATTGATAAGAAAAGATGTAAAGGTAAACGGCAAACGAAAAAATCCCGAATTCATGCTTACTTCGGGGGACGAGCTTATTATCTATATTTCTGATGAAGAAAGCATTAGGCTTCAGCGTGCCGCTAAGATAAGTCATGCTAAAAAGCAGTTTAAAGTTATATATGAAGATGAAAACATATTGATTGTAGAGAAACCATTTGGACTACTTACTCATGGAGATGGAAGAGAAAAAAAGAACCATTTAGCCAACCAGGTGCTTGACTATCTTATTGCCAAAGGCGATTATAATCCTGCTGCTGAAAAAACCTTTGTACCATCCCCTGCAAACAGGCTGGATCGTAATACAACAGGGATTGTACTATTTGGAAAAACTTCGGATGCACTTCAGGAGCTTAACAGAATGCTTCGTGAGCGTGATAATATTGAGAAGATATACATGACAATTACTGTCGGTCATATTGATAAGAAACTTCACCTAAAGAGTTCTATGATAAAAGATGAAAATAAGAATATGGTTTTCATAAATAATGAAGGCAAAGGAAAATTTATGGATACAGAAGTATTTCCAATATGTTTCAGTTCCGTAGACGGAGGGTATACTTTAGCAGAAGTTAAGATAAATACCGGAAGAACTCATCAAATACGTGCACAGCTTTCAGATGCCGGACATCCTATAATAGGAGATAAAAAATATGGATTTTCTAAAATTAATAATATTGTAAAACAGCGATATGATTTAACTACTCATTTGCTACATTCCGGAAAAGTTATATTCAAAAGATGCAGAGAAGATGGACCTTTGAATTATTTGGAAGGAAGAGAATTTATATGTCCTATGCCGGGGACGTTTCTAAGAATAAAAGAAGATATTTTTGGCAAAAACTAATGTGTGGAGATAAACAATGCGAGAAGTTTATGAATGGGTAAGAGATATTGTAATTGCACTTATAATAGCAGGAACGATATTGATGTTTTTTAAACCTATAGTTGTAAAACAGGATTCTATGCAACCTACGTTTTATTCAAATGATTATATTGTTGTAAGTAAACAGGCATATAATGTTTTTGGTGATGTGGAAAGAGGCGACGTAATAGTATTTAAATCTAATTTGCTTAATGAAAAAGGTGAACAAAAGCATCTTATCAAGCGAGTTATCGGTATCGGCGGAGATAAGATAGAAATAAAAGAAGGTTATGTCTATTTAAACGGATCAAAGCTTGATGAGGCATATGTCGCTGAGCAGGGACTTTCCGGTGAAATGGATGCTATAACCGTAGAAGAAGGTAAACTGTTTGTTATGGGGGATAATAGAGGAGTAAGCCAGGACAGCCGTTCGCCGGAGGTAGGTCAGGTTGACGAAGAAACGATAGTAGGAAAAGTAGTTTTAAGGATATTCCCGTTTGACAGTATAGAAAAGTTCTAAATTTATATGGGGATTTTGGATGAAAAGAGCTTTACTGGGGACATTAAGCGCAGTTATCGGAATAGCTGCTGCGATAATAATACACTGTAATTTTATGATAGTAGAAATTGACGGAAGTGATATGCTGCCTACATTTGAACCAGGGCAGAAGGTTGCGGTATTTTTGAATGTAGATGCTGATGATATACAAGAAGGAGATATAATTGCGTATAATCCATCGTTTTATGAAATAGGAAGCGGCAATGGTCCTTTGATAAGACGTGTTGCCGGTGTTGACGATTCTGAATATATACTTGTATGTGATGCGTCTTTGACAGATAACAGTGTTATAAAAACATCTGATGATGCGATTTTAGGAAAGGTTATTACATTTTGATATAGGGGTGAAACATGGGGAGAAAAGAGCGTAAGCTTATTGCAAATAATAAAAAGGCAAGACATGATTATTTTATAGATGAAGTGTATGAAGCAGGTATAGTTCTCACAGGTACAGAGATAAAGTCTGTGCGTCAGGGTAAGGCCAGCATCAAAGAAAGTTATGCAAAAATAGAAAAAGGAGAACTTATTCTTCACGGTATGAATATAAGTCCTTATGAGCAAGGAAATCGATATAATGTAGAGCCGATGCGTCCGCGTAAGTTACTTTTACATAAGCAGGAAATTAGAAAATTAATTGGATATACGACGATAAAGGGACTTACACTTGTTCCTTTGACTATGTATATAAATGAAGAGGGACGTGCAAAGGTAGAAATAGCAGTCGCAAGAGGCAAAAAAAATTACGATAAACGTGAGACTATAGCTAAACGTGATGCGTCAAGAGACATAGACAGAAAAATGAAAGAACGCTTTTAATTGCCATATTGATGTGTGTTGCAATATGCACATAATTGATATAGAATAATTATAATAATACATGGGGGTGTAAAGGTTTCGACGGGGGTGTAGAAACAGGATAAGCGAGCGGTAGTTTGCCAGTCTACCTAAAAAAGGCACGTTAAATATAAACGCTAAAAATAATAATAATTTCGCATTAGCTGCTTAGTTCAGCGCCGCGCGTCGGTTTGGGTTTACCTGTAGGCTCATTTTCCGGCGTCGACTATACAGGAAAACTTCGTGTGACATCCCGGCATCACGAGGGAACAACGGGATAGCCAAAGCTCAAGCCTGTTAATGGGCGTTTGCTGAGGCGAAGTACAAAATCATTAACTGTGCTCGGAGAAAGTTCTGCGGAAATGCTTTCGGACGTGGGTTCGATTCCCACCATCTCCACCATGATAAAAAACAGGCCCTTGCGGGTCTGTTTTTTTGTCAAAATAAAGCTCAGCCATATTTTGCATTAAAAGTGGATAATACAGATGTATTAGTCAGCGCTGATGAATATTAAAAAATATAAATGAGCAAGGTATTTTGTCAAAAGGAGTATATAAAACTAGGTGTTTCAAAATGAGGCAGACGTATGTCTGCCTCATTTTGATTATATTTTATTAAGTATTGTCTCAAGTGTTTCCATAAGATTATCGATGTCAATTGGTTTGGCGATATGCCCGTTCATGCCGCTCTTAAAAGCTTCTTGCCTATCTTCTTCGAAAGCATTTGCAGTCATGGCAAGGATAGGAATCTGTGAAAGCTCTTTATCTTTTAGATTTCTAATCGCCTTTGTTGCTTCGTATCCATTCATAACAGGCATCTGAACATCCATTAATATCAGCTGATAGTAATTATGTTCTGATGATTTTAACATATCTACTGCTGTTTGTCCGTTTTCTGCTACTTCTATGACGAACCCGGCTTCTTCTAAGATTTCTTTTGCAATTTCTTGATTTAGCTCGTTGTCCTCCACTAATAAAATACGGCCTGTACTGATGGGCTCATGTATTTCATTGTCAGTTTTTAATTTTTTGCTTGCATTGATTATAGAATAAAGACATTTGTACAGTTCGGAGAAAAATATAGGTTTACTGCAGAATGTCGTAATGCCTGCATTTTTTGCTTCTTCTTCAATATCTGACCAGTCATAAGCAGTTAGTACGATAATTGGAACGTCTTCTTTAGCTTCCTGCCTAATTCTCCTGGCGACCTTAATGCCGTTCATATCAGGCAGAAGCCAGTCGATTATGTAAACAGAATAATGATCGTTGCGGTTTATTGATTGGCGGCTGCGAAGAATAGCTTCTTTTCCCGATAAAGTCCATTCTGCACGCATCCCAAATTGTTGAAGCATGGATGATACGCTGTCACAAGTGTTAAAGTCATCGTCTACAACGAGAGCCCTCATGCCGTTTAGCTCCGGAATGATTATAGGTTTCTTTTCGCTTTCTTGGATACGGAAAGTAAGCAATAATATTACTTCTGTACCGATATCTTTTTTACTCTTTACTTCGATAGAACCGTTCATCATGTCTACAATATTTTTAGTTATTGCCATGCCTAGACCGGTTCCTTGTATGCCGCTGCTGGTTGAATTACGTTCACGTTCAAACGGTTCAAAAATATGAGAGACAAAGTCTTCGCTCATGCCTATTCCGTTATCTTTAATCCTAAATTCGTAAGTTGCATAATCAGGAGAAGCATTTGGCTTCTCTATGATTTTTATACTTACCATACCTCCTGCACTTGTATATTTAATAGAATTGCCCAAAAGGTTAAGCAAAATTTGGTTTAGACGCAATTTGTCACAATAAATTTGTTCATTTTCAATGTCTATTGCATCCATATATAAATCCAAATGTTTGGAGTTTATATCTGCCTGAATGATGTTGTTAAGTTCGTGGAGGATATCAGGCAAACTACATGGCTGCTCATCAAGATGGATTTTGCCGCTTTCAATCCTGCTCATATCAAGGACATCATTTATTAGACTTAACAGATGATTGCCTGAAGTTTTTATCTTCTTAAGGTATTCTTCAACTTGCTCTCTGCTTTCGATGTGATTAATTGCCAGTGTGGTAAAGCCGATTATTGCATTCATAGGAGTTCTTATATCGTGAGACATCTTTGATAAAAAGACACTTTTTGCCTTGTTGGCTCTGTTCGCTTGAGAAAGTGCAGCTTCAAGGAAAGCTTTTTTCTCTCTTTCTTCACGCATATCGTCGTCCAGACATCGGAATCCCAAAACGATTCTGTGTGTTTTATCCCATTCGCCTGCACGTACAGCTTTCATTTGAAAGTATCTGATTTCACCGCAGCAAGTTGTACGATAATTTATAGAACACATAGATTTTTATGATAATTCTTTTGTTAAATTATCTTTAGATACAGTTAAACGAAGCAGTTCTTTGCCTTCTTCATGGACACCTGCATTTATATAACTTTCAATACAATCTTCCAATACTAAGTCTCCTGAAAAAATAGAAGTCATAATATTGTTTTTGCATTCTCCGATTCTGAGTACTTCTCCCTTGCCTGTATTTAAATCAAAAGTACAAACAAGAACATATTATATACTTAGCGCATGTACAAGTATCTGACGGCGTTTATCTTCAAGACGTTCTTGTGTTTCTTTGAGTTTTTGTGCAGCACAATCCAAAAGATAACGCTGATAAAACAGTTTGCCTTTTTCTTCTATCAGTTTGATATTACCAATAACATATAGGATTTCTCCGTTTTTATGTTGCATATGATATTCTACATTGATATTGTTGCCTGCATTTTTTAATCCTGTGATGCTACTACGCAAAATCGGCTTATCTTCTTCAAAAACAGAATGCGCGATCATATTGAACCCATCAGCGATTAATTCTTGCTCAGATTCATAGCCCAAAATATTCAGAGCAGCACTATTTATACTCATAATGTGTTTGCCGTCAAGGGAATGGCACATGATTCTGCAGTCCATTGTTGTGAAAAGCGTTTCTAAAGCTTCATTCTTTTGGATCAGCTCGTTGGCATATTTAGGCTCCTGAGTGATGTCAATGGCAACGCCTACAGTTCCCATTACACTGTTATCTAAATCATATGAAGGAGATTTATAAGTAGTAAGTATTTTTGTTTCTCCGCCGCTTTGTATTGTTTCTTCGGAAATAAAAGTTTCCTTTCTTTCCATAACAATACGCTCTGATTCTATGCATGCTGGATCATCATATTCTACATCCCATATGTATGCATGTCCCCGTCCTTGTACCTGTTCCTTAGTCTTGTTGACTGTTTTGCAAAAACTGTCATTTACTTTTTCGTGAATACCGTTTTTGTCTTTGTACCAGACTAAATCAGGGGAACTGTTTATGGCAGCTTCAAGATATTGATTGGTTTGCCATGAGTCTTTTGATTCCTTGTAGCTTTGCAGCAATTTGCGGAACCTAAAATCAAGTTCAGATTCGGATAAAGGGTGCAGCCAAAAATCTGTGATTTCAGAAAATTTGTCTGAAATTGCATATAATTGTTCTTTTGTTAGAAAAAGTATGAGCTGTGAATTCTGTGGTTTCCATGAGACAAGAGTTTGCAAAGCTCCGGCAGCATCAATATTTTTTAAATCAGCAAATATAATATCGGAATTTTTTATCAGCGATTCTTCTGCAAAATTACTTTCAAAAAACTCATATGTAAAATTTTCAAATGGAGTTATCTCTTTTAATTTTGCTGATATTTGGTTAGGACAGCCAACAAAATATATTCGTATGTTGCAGTGACACATAGATAGGATATGCCTCCTTTGGATTTACTTGGTTATTTCTAAATGAAATTTTACAGTGAATGGTGATTAATGTCAATTTGCAGGGACAAAGTGCACACCTTATAAGAATATGAAAAAACAGACATTTTTGGAAATTAAAAAAGTCTTTAAGTGGTTGACACTTAGTGCACAATTATGGTATACATAAATTGTATACCATAATTGTGCACTAGATGGTTTCGTTATAATTGTAGTTTGCTTGGAAATGAAAATTTTTGGAGCATGGTTGTTTAAAAAGGATGTGATGTAAATATGGCAATTGAAAAGTCTTTTGGCGGTAATTGGTTCGCAAAGTATGAGCACAATTGCAAACACGATATTGCTGAAAGCTTCGTAACAGCCCTTAACATGGAGGAGCTACTTAATTTGTCTGACGATCCGGTGAAAGCACGAGATAGGCTTTTAAGCATGAAACTTGGATATAGTGATCGCTTTGGATTATCGGAACTTAGAGAGGCTTTAAGTACAATTTACGGAGATAAGATTACTGCAGAAAATATTATCACCGGCCATGGTGGGGTTGGCGCTAATCAGATAGCTTATAGTTCTGTCTACGAACCTGGAGACAATTTGATATGCATAATGCCTACATATCAGCAGCTTAATGCACTTCCAAAGCTGATAGGTTATGAAGTCAGAGAATACTGGCTTCGTCCGGAAAATAACTATGATATCGAATATGATGTCATAAGAGAGATGATGGATGAAAATACTAAGATGATAAGTTTGACTAATCCCAATAATCCATCGGGAAGATTGTTCAGCAGAGAAGAACTGGAAAAGTTAGCTAATGTTGCAAAGGAAAGAGACGCTTATGTGCTTTGTGATGAAGCATATATGGAAATGCCTCATATAGAAGGCTGCAAACAAGTATATATGGCAGATGTTTATGAAAAAGGAATAAGCACGTGCAGTATATCCAAGGCATTTTCTTTGCCAGGCCTTAGAATCGGATGGACAGTAACGGACGCTAAACTTATTAAAGATATGGTGGAATACAGACATTTTTACACCATGGAAATGGGAACTGTAGAAGAATATCTTGCGTCAATAGCAATTGCAAACAGAGATAAAATCTTCGACCGTAACTTTAAGATTATAGATGCAAACTTAAAACAGGTAGACGATTGGGTAAACAGTGAGGAACTTTTATCGTATCGCAGGCCTGATGCGGGCACAGTTGCCATTGTTAAATATGATTTACCGGTTGATTCGGTAGAATTTTGCAGAACTCTTGTTGAAGAAACAGGTTTTCTGATTATGCCTGGTTTAGCTTTTGGAATGGAAGGACATTTTCGTATAGGCTTGGTATCGCCGCCTGATATAACGGCGCAAGCTATAAAAGCTATAACAGAGCATATGAAAAAATTTAAATAAAGGAGGACTATGTGATGTTTAATATTAGAGTTTTAAGCCAGGAACAAATCAAACCTATTGTATCGATAAAGGATGCTGTTGATGCAGTAGAGAATGTGTACTGCCTAAAAGCTGAGGGAAAAACCAGTGTCTGGCCTCTTGTCACATACGATTTTGAAGTTGGAGTCTCAGATATGGATATTAAATCCGGATATATAGGGGGCTTAAATATCTTCGGCATGAAGTCAGTATCATATTTTTCGAGAAACTCTAGCGTAGGCCTTCCTAACCTTATCGGAGTATTGACTGTTTATAATGCAGAAAACGGTGTGCCTCTTGGGATCATGGACGCGGGCTATATCACATGCATTAGAACAGGTGCGGCAGGAGCTCTTGGAATTAAATATTTGGCTAGAGAAGACGCTACAAAACTTACTATGGTAGGCGCAGGCAAACAGGCGCTTTATCAAATGGCGGCAGCATTGGTAGTTAGACCTAATATTGATAAAATCAGGATTTATGATGGGCTCAGTACAGAGAATGCAGAAAATGTGGCAGAAGATGCAGTACGTTTGCTTGAAGAATTGGGCATCGATGCTTCTGGTGCTTGCTTTGAAGCTGTTACAGATCTTGAGGCAGCAATTAGAGACAGCGATATTATCGTTACGACTACACCATCAAGAGAGCCTATCGTTATGAACGACTGGGTTAAACCTGGGACTCACTTTAGCTGTGTTGGTTCAGATGTTTCAGGAAAGCAGGAGATTGATGAAAACATCCTGCCTCGTATGAAAGTCTATGTAGATGATAGAACACAATGCATTAATGTTGGTGAAATTGAAATTGGCATAAAGAAAAACGTTATTAGTCCTGAAGATATTTGCGGTGAATTAGGTGAGGTTATCCTTGGAAGAAAGCAGGGAAGAACCTCAAAAGACGATATTACCTTGTTTGATACTACTGGAATGGCTATTCAAGATTTAGTTACTGCAAAGAAAGTTCTTGATATAGCAGAAGAAAAAGAAATAGGAACTATCGTTGAAATTTAGCAAGGAGGATTAGGATGAAAACATTCTATTGCAAGAGTTTTAATTATGGCAGTTCGGGAGGGAACCCGGCGGGAGTCGTATTTTTTGAAAAAAATCAATTAAATGAAACAGACATGCAGAAAATTGCAAAAGAAATCGGATTTTCAGAAACGGCTTTTGTCCAGAAAATAGATGATTGTAATTATAAGGTTCGTTTTTTTACTCCTACTATAGAAGTAGATCTTTGTGGACATGCTACAATTGCAGCCTTTTATTGCCTTGCTGAAATGAAGCTTCGAGGCGGATTGTTTTTACCTGAAACGATTTGGCAGGAGACCAAGTCGGGAAAACTGGCTGTAAAAATAATATACGAAGATAAAAAAGTAAAGAGTGTTTTGATGGAACAGGCAGATCCTGCAGCGTATGACATCATTGATTTAGACACTAAAGATAGGATTGCAAAATCGTTATCATTGCAAACGGGAGATTTGATTATTCCCGGGAATAATATCGGGCCTCAGATTATTTCTACTGGTCTGAAAGATGTAATGATTCCTGTTAAAGACAGAAAAACTTTAAATGATTTGGTTGCTGATACTAAAATGATTGCTGATATTTCGAGGGAACTTGATGTTACTGGATATCATGTTTTCACCTTTGACGGTACACAAATATATGCAAGAAATTTTGGCCCTGCAGTCGGAATTGATGAAGAGTGTGCGACTGGTACTTCTAACGGAGCGTTAAGCTATCTTCTGTTTAGCAAAGGAATGATTGATTCATATGTTGAGATACTGCAAGGAGAATCAATGGGGGAACTTAGTAAAATTTCGGTAAATGTCTCCGAAGAAGCCGGAAAATACAAGGTTCTTGTTGGGGGAACCGCTTTTATTACTGATGAATTTAGTTGTTAATTTGGCATTTATTTATTTCCTTAGTTAGTACTTGAGAGGAGAATACAAAATGAAAGAGAAAAAAGAATTTACCCAATGTAGTGTACCGGGTGCAATAATAATGGTTGTATTTATGGTAGTAGCGGTAATGGTCGGAGTGTCGATCTTAAAAATAGACCTTATAATCGCTATGCTTGCTTCAATTTTCGTTGCAATTATAATATTGATGCTCCAAGGAGCCAAATGGCAGTTGTTTGAAGACTCCATAGCCGAAGCCGGAAGAATTGCAACAAGTCCTTCATTGATTTTGCTTGTTGTAGGATGTTTGATTGCAACTTGGATGGCATGTGGAACAATCCCTTCGATAATTTCATGGGGACTTCATATTATAAATCCAAAATTCTTCTTGGTAACTGCATTTTTAATGTGTGCTGTAGTATCTACCATGATAGGAAGCTCCATATCCACTGTTGCTACAATAGGTATAGCTCTTGTAGGAATGGGTGAAGTTATGGGAATCAATGTTGCAATGATAGGCGGAGCAATAGTTTCCGGCTCATATTTTGGAGATAAGATGAGCCCTATGTCAGATACTACAAACCTGGCGCCTGCTGTATCAGAAGCAAACATATTTGATCATATCAAAAGTATGATGTATACTACTGTACCTGCAGCAATAATTTGTATTATTTTATTTACGGTTTTGGGATTTGGCAGCGGAAACGGTGCATCAACATCGGCTGAAATTGAAGAAATGCTTGGTTTGCTTGATCAACATTTTAATATTTCAATCATCTGCATAATCCCGCCTATTTTAATACTTGTACTTAATTTTATGAAAATTCCTGCATTACCGGCTTTGATGATAAACATATTAGTAAGTTCCATCATTGCATGTACTATTCAGGGCGAGAACTTTATGAGTATTATGAACTTATTATATGAAGGACCTACGACTGATTTTGGTAATGCCGCAGTAAATCGTCTTCTTCAGAGAGGCGGAGCTACTTACATGTTCTGGGTAGTTGTAGTAGGAATACTCAGCGTTGCATTTGGAGTAATCTTAGAAAAGGCTGGAGTATTTAAATCATTTATAGAAAAGATTGCATTTGCAACCAAGACAGAAGGCAGATTACAGTGTACAACAATTTTATCCTGTATTTTAGTAAACGTTCTTACAGGTGAACAGTACATGTCAATCGTATTGCCAGGTAAAATGTACGTAGAAGAATATAAGAAAAAACAACTTCTTCCACAGGTTCTTTCGAGAGCACTTGAAGGCGGAGGAACAGTAGTTGCCCCTCTTATCCCTTGGAACCAAGGTGGATTGAACTGTACAAGACTGATGGGAATATCTACATATCAGTATTTCCCATTTGCATTCCTGTGCTGGTTATTGCCGGTTATAGAAATAATTTGCGGATTTACCGGTAAATTTATGTGGCATACAGGAGACATATATTCAACTAAAACTTATGAGACAGAAGAAGAGTAATATTTTACTTGTGAAAGTTCTGTAGATAAAGAGTGAGCTGCTCGATTAATGAGACAATTTTACCTTCGGTTCTCAAGTTGTATTTATTTTCACCTTCCTTGTTAACCGAAGGTAGCAGAGCAGCTTTGTAAAAGGAGACAATATGTATTCAGAAATTTTAAACCCTGCCAAAGAAGAGCGAACTGTTAATTTGATTTGCTTGGCGGCGGCAATTTTGATTTTGCTTGGTATGCCGTATATTTATGACATTTGTCTTGGAATGCCCAAAATTTTGGCTGAATGCATTATGATAGGCTCGTATGCTGCTTTGATACTGTTATTTTATAGAGTGTACACACGATTTGTATGTGGATATAGATATATAGTTATCCTTGAAAAGCAGACTCAAGTGTTACCACGAAATATGGGGACTGTATCTCTGAAGACCGGCTCAATTCTAATAGAAAGAATGTATGGAAACAAAGGCAATTTAGCAGCGATTATTGTTCCTGAAGAAATAAAAGGTATATGTTTATATACTGATAAAAAATATACAGATTTTATTAAAAAAACATCTCTCCTTAATAGGAAATTATTTACCAACAGGGGAAGAAAAAACATGTATGTATTGATGTATGAACGAAAGGGAAAGAAACATTATTGTCTGATTTCCCCGTCAGAAACTTTATTGAAGAATATGGCTGAAGTTGGCATTTTATAATTGACTGTAGTTGTTATACCATTGACTTTATCATACATGTTATATATTATATAAAGAGAGTTTATAGATGATGAGGTTATAAATGATTAACAAATCAGTTGAAGAATATAATAAAAAAAATGCGGAGAATATAGCATATCAAAAGATAAAAGATGCAATCAGAGATAAAAGTATACTTCCGGGAAGAAAATTATCAGAAGCTGCCCTTGGCGAAATACTTGGAATGAGTCGCACACCGGTGAGAGCGGCTCTTAAACGCTTGGAGTTTCAAGGATATGTAAAGATAGTTCCCAATAAGGGAGCATATGTTATCGAACCTAGCATAGAGGAAATTGATAATACATATGTTGTAAGAATTGCTATGGAACAGCTTTCGATTGCATTGCTTATTGAAAATCTTACAGATGAGAAAATTGCTGAACTGGAGAAAAGTATAGAGAACGAGCAAAGAGTATACGAAAGCAATGATTACGATGAGTATGACATGATTAATCGTGAATATCATATGAAAATTGCCAAGTTGAGCGGTAATCTTGTTTTATATCAATATATTAAAGAAATGATTAATAAGGTTGACGGCTATATACTTTTATATGACAAGAATGATCCTGTAGTTTCGCCTGCTTCAATTGAAGATCATAAGCAGATTCTCGAATTTATAAAGAAAAAAGACGTAATTTCAGCTCAAAAATGTATTGAAACTCATATACAACATGCAAGAGCACGCCTGATGTTTGATATAAACAGTCAGACCCCTGTAAAAGATTTTTTGTCATTGTAACGTAGTGTAACAAAATGTTATAAAAAACGCTTTTTGATAAATATTGAATCTTATAATTTCCATTAGGAGAATTTTAGTAAAGGAATATTTGTTGATATTCCGTATGTTGGAGGACTAAAATGTACCTAATGGTTTTATTTTTGATTGGACTGATGGCATCTGTAATAGGAGCGATTTGCGGAATCGGCGGCGGAGTTATAATTAAGCCTGTTATAGATATTTTAGGATTGACGGATGTCAGCAGCGCCAGCTTTCTATCAGCATGTACGGTATTGATGATGACTGCATATTCTGTTTTGAGAGGACTGAAAAATAAACAAGATAGTAAAATAGATATAAAAAATGTGGCGCCTCTTGCTATTGGTGCGGCTTTTGGCGGCTTGGTAGGAAAGATGGTCTTTGAGGGAATAAAGACTTTTTTGCCTTTTTCAGATATGATAGGTTCTTATCAGGCGGTGGTTTTAGGAATAGTAGCCGCAGGCACGTTATTATACACTAAAAATAAAAAGAATATAAAAACGAAAAGGTTATCAAGTCCTATAATCAGCTTGCTATTTGGAATGGTACTTGGATGTATGTCCAGTTTTCTTGGAATAGGAGGAGGTCCTGTTGATTTAGTGGTTTTATACTATTTCTTTTCTATGGACACTAAAACAGCAGTACAAAATTCACTGTTTATAATATTCATTTCTCAGTTGTTTGGTATTGGCTTTACCGTGTTTACCAACACTGTACCTGATGTGAGCATTTTTGAAATATTTGTTATGGCAGCAGGCGGAATTGGCGGCGGAATTTTAGGAAGAAAAATTAATGCCAAAATAGATTCTGAAGTGGTGGATAAACTTTTTATGGCAGTGTTGTTTATCATTATTATTATCAGTGTTTATAATTTTTTTAATTATTTAAATTAGGATATAGACAGAATTTAAATGTTTCGCTCGGAATTTTATCATATTCCGAGCTATTTTATTATTGTTTTAGAGTATATGAATTTAAATTGTGGTAAAATAATCATATAAATGTTCATGTTTAAGGAGAAAAAATGTTAAAGAATAAAGTGGCGGTTATAACCGGAGGAACTAGAGGAATAGGCTTAGAAACAGTTAAGCTTTTTAGAGAAAACAGAGCAGAAGTGATACTTTTTGGCTCAAGAAAAGAGTCGGTGGATAAGGCCATTGCAAATTTAAAGGATAAGGGGCTTGAAGTATACGGATATTATCCTGATTTGAGCAACTATGAAGATGTGCAAAAGACTGTAAATGATATAGCAGAAAAGCATGGTAAAATTGATATTTTAGTAAACAATGCGGGAATATCTGCCAATAAAAAGATAGAAGATACAACACCTGAAGATTTTGCTGCGATTATGGACTTAAATGTAAATGCTATGTTTCATATGATAAAAGCGGTTGTCCCTATCATGAAAAAACAAAAGAGCGGAGTAATTTTAAACACTTCCTCTATGGTTAGCATATATGGGCAGCCTTCTGGTGCAGGGTATCCTACAAGTAAGTTTGCAGTAAATGGACTTACCAAATCTTTATCCAGGGAGCTGGCAAGTTCAGGCATAAGGGTGAATGCAGTAGCTCCAGGAGTTATAAATACTGATATGGTGGCCAGCCTTCCTAAAGAAATGATTGAGCCTTTGATAAAGACCATTCCGCTTGGTAGGATAGGTGAGCCGAGAGATATTGCTAACGCATTTTTGTTTTTAGCAAGCGATATGGCAAGTTATGTTACAGGTGAAATATTGTCAGTCGATGGAGCTGCTAGGAGCTGATTTTGACTAGGGGGCTTTAGGTGCGATACTGTAAAATCTTCTTGTTTAGCGAGATTTTAAAGCTACAATTTATTGAAGATTGCTGCTTGTTGCCACTTTTAGAAAAATTCTTATGAAAAGCCAACAAATTAAGCTTGGCAGCTAAAGAATTCATGTCAAATTTGGTCGAATTATGACATATGTTGTACAAATTATAAAGTTAACTCCAAAAAGCCAACAATTTTTGTGTAAAACGTTGGCAAAAGAGCGCTTTTTATAAAAAATGTACAACATTAAGGAATTATTGACCTGTACCCTATATTTGTCTTTTTTAAAATTTAAAAATCTTATAGAATCAATGATGAATATTCAAAAAAAGATGATCATATATTATGGTCATCTTTTTTTATTGATAATATCCTTCTGAAACCAGGACTTGTTCATCCCAAGCTTCGCTGACTAAAATATTTTTACTTACAACACGGCAAGTTCTGTGTTCGCCCGCTCAGCCGCCATGCAGGTCTTTATGAACTTGAAAGTCACCTGCGCTCGGGAATTCTTCTTTACATTTATTACAAATATATACTTTTACTTTTTCATAAACCGCCTCGTGGTGAACCGTCTTATATACAGGTGGAACCCAGGTTTTATCGGAAGAACCTGAGGAACTAGGGTTATCTGCCGGCTTTGACGGTGAAGATGGTGACGTGCTTGAACCGTTGCTTCCTGTATTGTTGGAGCTGCTTGATTGATGATTGTTATTTACAGGCTTTGAACCGGAGCTGCTATTAGGCTTAGTAAGTACGGATTGATTTGGATTTTGCACATTGCTTGGGGTTTGCACATCATTTGGATTTTGTTCGTCATCAGGAGATGGCTCATCGCTGTTTTGCTCGTTTTCTTCATCATCAATTGGCATTTCATCGATAGGCTGATTATTTTCATCGACATAAAAATTCGAATTGGGAGGGGTCTCTCCTCCGTTTTCTATCATATGGCTTTTGATGGCCGGAAGACTTGCTCCGGACACGACAAAACAAAGCAGCATAATCGCAATCACGCGCTGCTCTTTCATGTACATATCCATACCGTTTATTATGTTTTTGAGATGAGTTTTAATTTTATTCATAAATTCCCACTAATCCATAAAAAACTTTTCTAAAAGTTCAATTCCAATGAAAGCTCCTGCGAACACGAAAAATATGAATACCCACGCTGAAGGTGATAAGGATGCAGCAGCAGTAAAGAATGCGCTGATATTGCATCCTCCGGCGATACCTGCACCGTAGCCCATAAGCAGACCGCCGCATATAGCGGCAAGTACTTGCTTGAAAGACTTTATTTTCTTAACTTTAAAGCTCGCGCATGCAAGGGCAGATATGAGAGCTCCCACAAACAGTCCAAGGTTTCTGAGATTTGGACCTATGTAAGCGGAGTTAGCCATATCTGTGAACCAAAAAAACGCACCTGTCACTGACCAGCCGGACTCTAACGTTATATAGTGTATGATGTTAATAAGTCCGAGAAGCACTGCTCCCGCCAAATATGTAAACGGACTCGATATTATTTTTTTGAATTTTTCGTTTTCACGTAATTTGCCCATTAATATGATTCTCCTAAATACTTATTCACCAAACTTTTTCTTTTCCCATTTAACTGCTGCAATATAAAGCAATAGAATAATTGCAACATGTATAGCTACTCCCCAAAACCAACCAAACTTTTCAGGAAGGAAGATTACTGGAGCATCTATAACCCAAGGTGCCCATACAGATTCGTAATGACTGCTTGCAAACATGTAGCCTATAATAACACTCATAAGAGTTATTATATGTATAGAAAATCCTTCTGCCAGCCTTATAAACATGCCGGATGTGCAGCAGCCGGCAATAATCATACCGATACCGAACAAAAATGCACCAAGTATAAGAGGCAGACTTATGGCTGAAACACCTAAAAAATCCAAAACTCCGTCAGAAAGATATTTGATTGCCGTTATACCAAGTGAAGCTACAAGAATACCGGTCAATATGGAGCGGAACTGAATAGTTGATCCCATAATTATCGGTTCGCTTGCTGATGATGCAAAACATACTCCTGAACGCTGCATTACATATCCAAAGGCTATCCCTAGAATCCAATACCAAACCAGGTTTTCGCCTTGTATTATTAGCCAAATGCCGAATATGAGGGCGAGTATCAGCAAGATAAATGCAATTGTTACTTGTGAAGAAGTTTTTTTCATAAAAATGAACTCCTATTTATAATCTTAACATTAAATATAATCCCATAATTGACGTGCAAAAGCAAGGTTTTTTGTCGAATATGATTGTTGTTATTGAAAAAACGCATATGGATAATAAAGGTATAGTTTATTTCAATTAATATAGAAGCAGGAAAATATTAGTGATAATATGAGTATACCCTTAGTATAGTTGGGAAATTTATAAAGACTTTTAAGAAAGGAAAGGCAAAATTATGAAGAAAAGACTACTGGCATTAGTGCTTAGTATTGCTATGATTCTTTCGCTTCCAACGGCGGCGTTTGCTTCCGAAGGAGATGAAAATTCAATTGGTGATATTTCAGCTCAAAGTTCAGTAAATACTAATTTAGAAGATATTGATGCCTCAAAATGGACTTCAGAAGACTTCACCTACGGAAGTTACGAAAAGCGGCTTTACGGCTGTGACTATTCGAGAGACTTCGTTATAAAAGGTGTCGCTATAACAGGTTTTTCTGAATCAGGAGAGGCAAAACTTGCTAAAAATAAAGATTTGGTTTTGCCGTCAGTTGACGATGAAGGTGTGGCAATTGTCGGTGTAGCAGAGAAAGCTTTTTATGATAAAGGGCTTACATCTGTAAAGTTCCCTACGGGAATGATGGTTGATTATGATGACACCGTTACTCACAAAATTACAAAGAGAGGAAACTTTGTCATTGCTGAAAGTGCTTTTGCAAAGAACAATCTCACATCGTTAACATTGCCGGAAGGCGTTATTGCATGCTTGGCCTCATCTTTTGATTACAATAAGATTACTACAGTAAAGTTTCCAAAGACAATCTGGTGGATTGAGAATAGATCTTTCTCAAATAACAGAATAACTACTGTTAATTTCCCGACCACATGTGATTTTCAATTAGAAATGCACGGTATGCCGTTTGCGATGAACTTTATAAAATCTGTTAGACTGCCTGATTTTACGGAGGTAGTAAATAGAGATTCATTTACTTGGAACACTGGAAAAGAACCTCTGGCAGATGATGCAAAAGATAGTATCAAAACATATAAAGTTGACGGACAGACTTATACTTCCGGCGTAGTATATATGTATACAGATAACGCAGAGCTTGAGGGTAAGGACAGAATTCACCATACCGGAAGAGAAACAGCATCTCAGCATTCATATGTACAGAAGCTGGTAGTAAACGATGGCACAGAGGAAACTCAGAATCCTGATGCACCATGGAATGTTAATGACTTTATAATTGAGGGTACAGTTGTTAAAGGCTTATCTGAATCAGGTATAGCTAAAAGAGCTGTAAACAAGGATTTGGTAATACCTGATTTAAACAGCGACGGAGATTATATCACTGAGATAGCAGCTGCCGATGCCGGAAAGAACGGCTTATTTGCAACTGAAACAGAGCAGTTTGATAGTGTATCGCTCCCTAATGAGCTTGAAAAGGTAGGAAACTTTGCTTTCCAAAATTCCGGAATAAGTGAAGTGGCATTCCCTGCCAGACTGAAAGAAATAGGTATATCAGCCTTTGCTATGAATAACCTTACAAGTGTTATTCTTCCTGATACGGTGACAGTATTGGGAGGCGGAGCGTTTGCTACCAATCCTAAACTTGAGCGTGTAAACTTGTCAAAAGGCCTTACGACCATTCCTGCCGGTGCATTTGGATGCAGCGACCGTGACAGCTGGATGGAAAATTTGACAAGCATAGAAATTCCTGAAGGAGTAACTTCCATAGGAAATAATGCATTTGCAGGAAATAATTTCAGCGAAATCGTTATACCTGCATCAGTTAAGTCGATTGGAAACTATGCGTTTTCTACTAAAAACTATCTCAAGACACCTTGCAAAGTTACATTAAACGAAGGACTTGAGACTATAGGTACATATGCGTTCAGAAATAAGATAATAGAAGAAATTACACTTCCTACAACAGTAAAGAGCATAAAGAAAAATTCTTTTGAAAAAGCATACTCCGATGCAACTGTTGCAAGTGTGACTAAAATTTATGTATCACTTAAAACACAGTATGAAGACAGCAAAAATTTCCCTGCATCTGACTATCACAAACTTTATTTGACAGATAGTTCAGTGTGGACAGCGGATGACTTTATTTACAAAGAACAGTCCTTTGCTTTGTGGCCGGAGAAAGAGTATTCAGCTACACCTAACTTTACTGTATGGGTTGTATCAGGATTATCTGAAAGCGGAGAAGAAAAGCTTAAAGAAAACACTGATCTTGTGATTCCGGATAAGGATGCCAATAGCAAAAAGGTTCAGGGTGTTGCTGATAATGCATTTAAGAATTTGGGATTGACCTCACTCACATTGCCAAAAGATGTAAAGGCTCCATATGATGATTCTGAATGGCAGACCACCGGAAAAGGCAATACAGAGAGAGGAGACTTCTTTATAGGAGCCAGTGCATTCTACGGAAATAACTTTACAAATGTTGAAATCCCTGACGGAGTAATATACATCGGTGGAAATTCGTTTAGAAAGAATCAGCTCACCAATGTTAAACTTCCTAAATCAGTTATGATGGTAGGAAATCAGGCATTTGGAACTAACAATATTGCATCTCTTGAGTTTGCTGATAAGACAGATTTTAATTTCCAGCTTGATTCCATGGCATTTGCACAAAATAAGATTAAAGCTGTACAGCTCCCTTCAAATACCGGTAAAGTAGATAGATGGGCATTCTTCCAGAACACTGGTATGGAGCCTGTTACTACTGGTAATGCCAATGAGAAAAAAGGCGGAATCGTATATATGTACCAGACGGAGGCTTTTGGAAGTCTGATAATGCACTTGGATGCAGGTACATCTAACGTTCAAAAACGTATAATAGGCACTATGCCTGCAGACCTTGCTCCTTGGGGAGTAGACGACTTTAGCTATGATACTGAAGGTGTTATTGTTACAGGACTTTCAGATCAAGGTAAGGAAAAGATAAAGAATAATGCAACAATTGTTATTCCTGATCAGGGACCAACCGGCAAAGATATAATCGGTCTTGGCGATGGAATTAACATGCAAGGTATTTTTGTATATCAAGAAGGCGGTAAGAATTATGCTCCGGCAAAAGTATTCTTGCCTTCCACATTAAAGACAATCGGTAAGTGGACATTTGCCCTCAGCCCAAGTCTTACTTATGAGAACGATATGACAGATATTTCATTTCCTGACGGATTGGTAGAAATAGGTCAGACAGCGTTCCAGAATTCAAAACTTACATCTGTATCAATTCCTGACAGTGTGACTACCATGGGAATGGGTACATTTACAGGAAGTGCAGATTTAACAAGCGTGAAGCTTTCAAAGAATGCAGTAGATATTCCGCAGGCAGCATTTAATGCCGGAACATCAGTTACGGCTAAGATTACTACAATTGAAATTCCTGAAGGAGTAAAGACAATAGGAGCTAATGCGTTTACAGGAATGAAAATTGAAAACCTGACGCTTCCAAGTACTCTTACTTCTATAGGAAACAATGCATTCCAGAATCACCAGATCAAGAGTCTCGTAATTCCGGAAGGCGTAAAAACTATAGGCAATAACGCATTTAGAGTTACTCAGGATATACTTGGACATACACTGACAAGTCTTACTCTGTCAGAGGGTCTGGTATCTATCGGCAGCAATGCTTTTACTAGCTGTGGACTTACTGAAGTAGATTTGCCTGGCTCAGTGACGACAATTAAAGATAATTCTTTTGCCGGAAATGATAATACAACAGGAGTTGTAATCCTCAAGACATCTAACAAAGATCATGTGGATAAATTCAACACTGCGGCAGCTAACAGAAATTCTCATAAAGTTGTTTATGATAATTTAGTAGGAACAGGCTGGACTGCTGATGATTTCACATATGATGAAGACACAGCAACTATTACAGGATGGTCTGAAAGCGGAAATGCAAAGAGACTTACAATCAAGACTCTTGTTATTCCTGATAAGACTCCTGGCGGAAAAGAAATCGTAGCTGTAGGAGAAGAAGCATTCAAGATTCCTGATGATGAAGTTACTGTTACTAAGTTTGAAATCCAGTCACCAAACGGAATGACTTCCGTAGTTCTTCCTGAAACAGTGAAGACAATCGGCAAAAAAGCATTCTCACAGAACGCACTTGATACAGTTGAACTTAAGAATGTAACTTCCATAGGCGAAAGCGCTTTCTATGGCAACCAGATTACTAAAGTTAGTATCCCAGATACTGTAACTGAAATGGGAAGCGGAGCATTCGCTAACAACAGCATAACTGAATTGAAACTTTCTGCAGGAGTTACTAAGATTCCTCAGGGAGCATTCTCAATGAATATAAGATTGAGCGAAGTTATTATCCCAGATACTGTAACTGAAATCGGAGCAACTGCATTTGCAGGCGCAAGATTAACTGAACTGACAATTCCTAAGTCTGTACAGAAGATCGGTGAGAAAGCGTTCCATCTGCATCATTTGACAGAGCTTACTATACCTGGCAACGTTAAAGAAATAGGCGATTCTGCATTTGAAGGAACATTTAAGGCTACAACTCTGAAAAAACTTGTTATTGAAGAGGGTGTAGAATCCATCGGAAGATACGCATTTAAGGAAGGTTTGCTGGAAATAGTTCATATTCCTGACAGTCTTAAGACTTTAGGTTTAAATCCATTCTTAAACAATAAGGGTAAGGATGGTTCGCAGGTTGTAGAAGTTACTACCGAAAATAAGGCACATCTGGCATGGACAGACAGCACTTACCAGATCAAATATGTTGGTATTGTTGATATAAATGAATATTTGGCTGAAAATTCAACAGATGTTAAGCTTTCATTCACAAATGCAACTTACAGCGGCAAAGCTATAAAGCCGGCAGTTACTATAGACGGTCTTGAAGCTGGTAAAGACTTTACCGTAGCTTATAAAAACAATACTAACGCAGGTACAGCGACGATAACTATCACAGGTGCCGGCAGATATATTGGAACAGTAGAAAAGACCTTTACTATTGATAAAAAATCAGTAAGTACAGCAGCAGATGCTAAGCTCTCGTTTACAACTGCGACTTATACTGGCAAGGCTATAGAGCCGACAGTTACTATAAACGGTCTCGAAGCTGGCAAAGACTTTAATGTATTTTATAAGAACAATACAGCAGTAGGTACGGCAACAGTTATTATTACAGGTATCGGTAACTATGGTGGAACAATCGAAAAGACCTTCACTATAACTAAGAAGGCAGACGATGATAAAAAGCCTGTTACACCTAATCCTGGAGAAAATGATAAACCTTCGCAGGGCGGAGATAAAAATCCAAGCAAACCTGTTGTTAAGGACCCAACAGTTGTTACACCATCTAATAATGGCAGCAACAGCGGAACTGCGGTAAGACCAAATACCAGTGGAAATACAGGCAGCACTGGAGTTACAGTAACTGATTCATCAGTGACAACACCGGAAACTCCTGATGTGGATAAGGCTCCGGCAGATAAGACAGATAAAGATCCTGCAAATAAGCCTGTGGACATTGAAACACCGGAAACTCCTCTGGCACAGAACGGCAGCAGCTGGGCATTGAGTAATTTAATACTTGCAGTAATAACATTACTGTTTGGAGCATTAGTTCTCAGAGGTAAGAAGAAGGTATGGATAAAGGCAATAGGGGTACTGATAGCAATAGCTTCAGTAGTAGTATTCTTTGTGACAGGAGACATATCGTCAACTATGATTATGACAGATAAGTGGACGGCAGTCATGGCTTCAATGGCAGTAGTAAATGCAGTAGTATTAGCTGTAAGCGGCAAAATGAAGGATGACAAAGACGACTTAGAAAAAGCATAAAGAATAATTCTTAAACAGATGGTGCAGATAATGCGCCATCTGTTTTTATGTTCAACGGAGGGTGAAGCTTAAGAGAATTTTAACTTGTTATTGAAAGTATATGAAAGTATAATAAATGGAAGAGATATTTTGGAGGAAATAAATATGAAAAAATTGTTGGCAAGCTTGTTAATATTATTTGTATTAGTCGTTTTTAGCAGCTGTAGAATAAATATTAACCTGGGAAGTAAAGCAAAGGATCTTGCATATGAAAAGGGCAGCGGAAGTATTAAGGAAGAGATTGATGAGATAGAGATTGATTGGGTATCCGGTCAAGTAACTATAGACTATGGCGATGTTGAGGGACTTCAGTTTTCAGAGACATCTGATGAGGACATTGATTCTGACGAGGAGATGTATTACAAAGTAGACGGAAAAACGCTTAAAATAGAATATATGGAACCTGGAATTTCACTTAATATAAAGAGTCTTTCAAAAGATTTAAAAGTGACATTGCCTAAGGAATTGGAGCTTAAAAATCTGAGTTTAGATGTTGTATCGGCAGACGCAGATATAAAGAGCGCTTCATTTATTAAAGAAATTGATTTACAAAGCGTGTCTGGAAACATTAATGCGGCTTTACAGAGCGGAGCCAAAGAAATTAATCTTGATTCAGTAAGCGGAAATTTTAATATAAATATACCGGATACAGGTTTTGAAGTTGACTTTGATACTATAAGCGGCGAGATAGGCAGTGATTTTGAAAATTTAAAGATAAGCAAGCATAGTGAATTTATATATGGTGATGGAAGCATGGATATTGATGGAGATACGGTATCAGGTTCAATTTATATAGGAAAGTTATAATAAGGAGATTGATATGTTAAAAGAGTTCCTGACAATATATTCAAATTGCGATGGGCTGCCTTTAAGCACAGCTATATTTATTCCTGAAGAAGAGGTAAAAGGCATTGTGCAAATATCCCATGGAATGGCAGAACATAAGGAAAGATATTTTTCTTTCATGGAATATTTAACAGAACGTAACTATGTGGTTGTTATAAACGACCATAGAGGTCACGGAGAAAGTGTAAGAGATAAGAATGACCTTGGATATTTTTATGATGAAAGCGGAGAATATATAGTCAAAGATCTGCATCAGATAACATTGTATATGAAGGAGCGTTTTCCTGGGAAACCTGTTTATTTGTTTGGTCATAGCATGGGTTCTATGGCTGTTCGTATGTATATAAAAAAATACGATAGTGAAATAGATAAACTTATAGTATGTGGTTCACCAAGCAAAAATCCGCTTGTAGATGTGGCATTGTTTGTTGTTAGACTTCAGAAATTATTTAAAGGCGATAGGTATAGAAGCAGACTTATTCAGAATCTTGCTTTTGGTTCATATAATAAAAATATAGATAAACCAATCTCAGATAACGCATGGTTGTCATCAGACGAGAATAATGTGCAGAATTATGATTCAGATGACTTGTGTGGATTTATATTTACACTCAACGGTTTTCGCAATTTGTTTCTGCTCATGAAAGAAATATATATTACTTCTGGATGGGCACTAAAAAACAAGGATCTACCTATAATGTTTATAGCAGGCAGAGATGATCCTGTTATTGTGAGTGAAGATAAATGGAATGAAAGCCGTGAATTTTTACAAAAATTAGGATACACTAATGTAAGAGGGAAACTTTATAAAGGATTGCGCCACGAAATACTAAATGAAAATATTAAAGAGAATATATATGATGATATCGTGAAGTTTATGTTGGAATAACTCATTGCTCACGGAAGATTTTCGTGGTATACTTTTAAAAAGAAAGAGGGGACAAAATTATGAAAAAGAGAATTTTACCTATAGCATTGATAGCAGCAGCAGTAGCAATATTGTGGGCATACGAAGGTGAGGGAAGTGAATCTGCACAGTAAAAAATCACCATGGGATAAAGACTGGAAAGATTTAGAGAAAAAAGAAGAAAAATTCAAAGCCAGACGTCAGGAAGGACCTACATCAGCGCTGATAAACAAATTGGATCGTTTTATTCCAAAGAAGCTAAGCAGTACTCTTGATGCTGCTTTTTATAAGGGATTTGCGCTTATATTTGAAAAAGGAACAGGCGTAATAGAAAAGACTTATAATAAAGAAAAGCGCAAGGCTAACTTCATGATTAACACCTATGCATCTGAGATTAAGGGAGATAAGCAGAGTGTAAGGAATTTTACAAGACATGCCAAGTCTGCAAAGACTACAAATCTTATGGTTTCAAGTCTTGAAGGTGTTGGGCTTGGTCTTGTTGGAGCAGGGGTTCCGGACATTCCGCTTTTTGTTGCTGTAGTTCTTAAAAGTGTTTACGAGATTGCTTTAAGTTATGGATATGACTATCAGACTGATGAAGAAAAGGTTTTTATATTAAAAGTGATAGAAGTAGCCATGTACGATGAAGACGAGTTTGTAAATGCCAATGAAGAGTTTAACATGCTCATAGATGAAATCGTCAGAGACGGTGATACTATGGACGGATATCAAGTGGATAAGGAAGCTCAGATTAAGCTTACAGCAAAAGCCCTTTCCAAAGAAATGCTATATACAAAATTTTTGCAAGGTCAACTTATAATAGGAATTGCAGGGGGAATCTTTGATCCTATATATGTGAACCGCATAAGCAATTACGCAGTGCTCAAATATAGGCGAAGATTTTTAAGAAACAAAGTGAGTTCGAGACCTTCCTCACTATAAACAAAACTAAAGGAGCAAAACAATGAAAGAAAAGACTTTACAGTTGACAAGAGCTGCTCTGATAGCGGCTCTTTATGTTATTTTAACGTTTTTATCACAGCTATTTGGACTAGCCAGCGGTGCAATACAGTTCAGACTGTCAGAGGCGCTTACATGTATGCCGCTATTTTATAAAGAGGCGATCCCAGGGCTGTGGGTAGGCTGCGTGCTTGCCAATCTTCTTACAGGATGTGCAATGTGGGATATAGTATTTGGCTCTCTGGCAACATTTTTAGGTGCCGTAGGTACATATTATATAGGAAGAAAGAAACCTGCCCTAGGACCGATTTTTCC
This sequence comes from uncultured Peptostreptococcaceae bacterium, assembly GCA_910588185.1. GTDB lineage: Bacteria > Bacillota > Clostridia > Peptostreptococcales > Anaerovoracaceae > Fimisoma. The sequence goes on along the minus strand of CAJUQR010000001.1, from coordinate 26,398 downwards.
TATTGCCGCCAATATGCTTATAGTTCCGGCAGTATTGCAGCATGTATATGGTGCACCGGAAAGTTATTGGTATCTAATGATCACAGTAGGAATAGGGGAAATTGCCTGCTGCGGTGTATTGGGCTTTATATTATATAAGGCGTATAAAAAAGTAGAAAGATAAAAATAAAGACCTCGTTACTTGCGGATGTTGATTCCATAGTAACGGGGTCTTTCTAATTCAGATATTTTATTCTTCTATGCCAAGCAGGTATTTGTCTAAAAGTTCCACTGCATCTTCTATACATCCATTGCAGCTTCTTAAAACTTTCTTTGTTTCTATGCCTTTGATTTCGCTGCAAATCATTGAACCATTCTTGTTTACGAATTCTTCTGTAAGCTTTTTCATCATACTGTAACATTCTTTTTTTGTCTTTGGGCTGTCAAGATTACCATCGCTGATTTTCATACCAACAACTAAACCCATAGCAGAGACAGCTCCGCATACGCCCATATTGCCCATTCCAAAGCCAAAAGGTTCTGAAAGCTTAAATACTTCTACAGGGTCGCTTCCCATTACATTGCAAAATGCACATGCTACAGATTGCGCACAGTTAAATCCATTTTTATGTAACATTACTGCTTGTTCTTTTCTGTCCATATCATATCTCTTCCTTTACTTTATTATGAATTTAGTGTTTTTCTTTTTTATATCCTCGTCGGTGACTATGGAATCAGGCTTTGTTTCCAATAGAGAAGGATCTTTAAAATATTTTAAGATTTCTCTGAAACATCTGCCATAGTAGTGACCATCTGCAATTCTTTCATCGGTTACTATTCCTATTTCCATGATCTTTTTTTCTTCAACTTTTTCGCCGTTTAAAATTATCTTTTTAGAAGGCTGTCCCATTGCAATGAATACACCAGTAGTTCCAAATTCATAAAGATGATGATAAACTGCGCCAGTTCTTATGGAAGCCAAATTGGTTATAAAAAGTGAAGTGTGAAAAGGACTGGCATCCACTATACTGAAAGGCAGCCAAAAATGTTTATCTAAAAATTTTAATACTGATACAGCAACAGTTAACAATCCAGGTATCCGCACAAGTTTCTTTGCCAGCTTATCCATTGAAGTTCCATCTGAAGATGATTCATTACATTTTTCTATTGCATCCTGTAATTTTTTGTTTACTGTAAAAATATCATCATCAAGATTAAAATATACCTTATTTACAGTACTTCTGTTTTTGCCTGAAATTAAAGTTACGAAAGAAACGCAGAAATGGTTTCGGGCATATATGCGCTTGTTCATAACAAATCTGTTTAAATATGGATTTTGTGAAACAAGGCGCAGGTATGCGGCAACGATTATGCTCATATGGCTCATAGTTATGCCTTTTTTTCTGCATTTTCTCGTGTATTCCTGAAGTGATTCATAATCTATAGCTTGTTTGATATAGTTACTTGCATCATAACGCTTATCCATTACGTACGCCGCTATTTCGTACATAGGGTCGTCAGTAAGTACTCTATAGCCATCTGTTCTATACATAAATTTCTCCTAATTTTAACTCTTTGAAAACCAAAATACATAACATTATAGCACAATTTTAGCGGAAAAACAAGATAAAGCTGGTGGTAGATGTTGCTATGTGTTTGTAATTTGAAAATGCTAAGGGAATTAGTTTTGCAAAAGGAGCGAAAGGGATTTTATTGGTAGGGCGGTTATGGTATAATAATTGCTGAGATTTAAGTATATCGGCGTTGCCGCAATGAAGCGTTCATTGAATCATAGCGAAATATCCTTGCAGCTATGGTATAATCATTGCGTTGATTTAATTATATCGACTTCGTCGCAAGGTAGCAATGATTGAAACCCAGCAAGATATCCTTGCAGCTGGGTTATAATGAACGCACGATTATGTTTACAGCTTCGCTGTAAAGAAGCGTTCATTGAAACATAGCAACACATCCTTGCAGCTATGTTATAATAACCTCACGGAGCTAGCACAATCAAAGCTTTTGGCGCCTGAGAGAACATTGAATCACAATTTCTGTGCTTTCAGCACAGGCAGCTATCTGCGCTAGGTGTGAGGTAGTAATTATAATACTTTAGCATCTTAATGTTGACAAAAATTATTTAATTCAGATAATTTTGCAACATGAGAACATTAATTATGCCGAAATTCGTCGAATGAGAAGAGCTTATTGACAAAAATTTAAAAGTGTCATCAAAAAGTCAACAAAATAACCAAAATGTTGTAAAAGTTTTTAAAAAATTAATGATTTTGTCAATGCAGTGAGGTGACCTTGCCACCCCTACATATTTTCGGTTTATCATTGTTTGTGATAAGCCTCCGTGCAGTTTCCGTATTCTATAGTGTGTTAAAAGAGGTATTTAATATGAAATGCAGCCTTTTTAAGAATGAAGATTATAAGGTAAGTGAATGGACCGGCGGCTTTATGAAAGAATTAGCCGTTTTTCCCAGAACATCTAAATATATTGACAGGGATTTTATATGGAGACTCAGTTCCGATAACGTAACAAAAGAAGAAGCTTCTTTTTCAAAGCTTCCCGATTATGACAGAGTGATAATGGTGCTTGAGGGAGAAGCTGTTCTAAGTTATGAGGGACAAAGGGTGGCAAGACTTGCAGAACTGGAGCAGGATAGGTTTGATGGAGATTGGAAGACTATTAGTTTTGGAGAGATAACAGATTATAATCTTATCGTAAGAAAAGGTGAAGAAGGGTATCTGGACCTTATTTTCCCAAAGAGTGAATATGAGATTTGCTGTTCAACAGAAAAAAGTGAAAAGATGAATTCAACCCATGCCTTATATTGCAGAGACGGGTACTTTGTCGTTTCTGTAGATGACGAAAGCTATATGGTAAAACAGGGAGAACAGTTTGTGATTGAAGGTGAGCCTCAGGAAACAATTCAGTATGGAATTATGGGAGAAGGGACAATTGTACGGGCACAGATCTTTTATGGGGATGCTGAAGACATAGGGCCGCAGATTATTCCGCGTGAAAAGGCTACCTTTGATGATTTTAAATTATGTATTTATCTATCAAATGTACAATTCAGATGGGCAAAATATATAGTTAAGAGTTTGAGAAGAACATGGTTTGATGAAGAACTTAGTAAGGCGATTAAAAAAATTGAGAGATTTTATATAACTACTTTAATTTTCTTGATTGGAATTGCGTCAATTATAGCTTTGTTTGCAAAAGGCATTTTGGATGCAGGCATGAGTGCTTGTATTATTGCAATATGGGTAGCCGTAGATTGTTTACTGATTTCACCTGCCGTATATATGGCTTTTATGCCTAAACCTATAAGGAAGCATATAAAAGATATAGAAAATTTGACATCTTATGAGCAAAGGGTGTATAAAGAGGAGCTTGCAGCAAATCCTGAACTTGAAAAGATTATGAAAAAATATAAAAACAGTGGAAAGAATTTAGGTAAGGACGAATAAAAATACATAATAAAACTGCCGTTGACTACTTGTAAAAAAGTCAAGGCAGTTTTTTAATTTACATAGCGTTTAGGATAGCGTCTACGTCTTCTTCTGTACTTCCCCAGCTTATGACCAGACGAATTACAGAACTTGTTTCGTCATAAGGTGCCCAAGTATAAAAGAAAAAGTCTTTTTCAAGTTTGGCAATTTTATCGTTGGGAACGATGACAAACACTTGATTGGTCTGATGAGGAATCCACAGCTTATATCCTTTTTCCTGTACGCCGCGAGCAAGTTTGATTGCAAGCTCGTTTTCATGTTTGGAAAGCTGATAGTATAAGGAATCTTCACCGCCCTCTAAAAGCGCTTTAAGCTGTATTGCAATTAACCTTCCTTTTGCCAGCAGAGCACATGCACGTTTTACCATATAACGGAAGTGATCATTTATTTGATCATCCATTATAACAAGGGCTTCTCCAAATAGAGCGCCGATTTTAGTACCGCCTATATAAAAAGCATCTGTAAGGTTTGCCAGATCTTTAAGTGTGACATCGTTTCCCGGCCACGTAAGCGCAGTTCCAAGGCGGGCTCCGTCTGCGTATAAATAAAGACCGTGTTCTTTGCAGCAGTCATGAAGCGCCTGCAATTCAGCTTTTGTATATACACCGCCGTTTTCAGTAGGGTGAGTGATATACACTAGTTTAGGTATGACTGTATGTTCATCTTCGTGGTGAAGAAGAACTTTTTCTATATCAGCCGGACGAAGTTTACCATCTTCTGTAGGAGCGGCAAATACTCTGTGACCTGTTGCTTCTATTGAACCTGTTTCGTGAACATATATATGACCTGAGTCTGCCGAAATGGCGCCTTCATAGGGTCTTAAAGCAGCAGATATAGCTATAGTATTGGTGGGAGTTCCTCCAACCATAAAATGTATATGCGCATCTGGTTTACCTATCATCTCTTTTATCATATCGGCAGTTTCAAAGGAAAACTTGTCCTCGGCGTAACCGTCCGTATGTTCCATATTTGTATTCATAAGCGCTTCCATAACCTTTGGATGAGCGCCTAAACTGTAATCGCTCCTAAAATAAATCATTTTGCAAACCTCCTCGTAGAGAATAACTTAATCAATTTAATATGATTATATTGCATGACAGCGTTTTTTTCAATCTAACATAATAAAAAATATCATACTTCTTATATATGCCCATATAAACCAAAAACGGCCATAAGGCCGTTATTTTTCTCTTGCATGTTGGTATTTTTCTCTTGTAGCCATACCGCCTCTTAAATGGCGTTCAGCCTTGTTGTTTTCTAAGACGTCTTTAACTTCAGCAGCTAATCCTGGATTTATTTCAAGGAGTCTTTCGGTGACATCTTTATGTACTGTGGATTTGCTGACGCGGAATTTCTTTGCAGCAGCTCTTACCGTTGAATTGGTGCTTACTATATAATGCGCCAATTCCAAAACTCTTTCTTCTATGTAATCCTTCATTGCAAGACACACGCTCCTTATTTGTTCGTTAAGACAATATATGCGGTCAAATGTAAAATATGATGTTGAATTTTAAAGATAATAAAGGCATAATAAAATAGTTAATAATATTTAAGGGGTACTTATGACTGAGAATTTAATTTATAACAAGCAAATAAATATAAAGAACATGTTATTTTTTACAATTCCTACTATGATAAGGATGATATTTGTTTCCATGTACACTATAGTGGACGGGATTGTAGTGTCTAATTTTGTTGGAAGTCTTGGGCTTTCTGCCATAAATATAGTTTATCCGGTACTTAATATAGCAATGGCAATGGCGTTTATGCTTGCGGCAGGAAGTAATGCCATAATAGGCAAGAAGCTTGGAGAAGGAAAGACTCACGAAGCTAACAGTTTTATGAGTTTGACGGTAATTTTGAATATATCAATTATAATTTTGCTTACAGCGGTATTTTTGTGTTTTGACGAGCAAGTGTACAGGATGCTTGGATCAGATGACGAATTACTTCCATATTGTGTTGAATATGGGACAATATTAGTCATTGGAGGACCTGTTTGGGTAATGCAGGTTTTGTTTCAGAGTTATCTCGTGACTGCGGACAGACCAAAGCTTGGCCTTGGACTTTCTATAGGAGCCGGGGTATTGAACATCGTCCTTGATATTATTTTAGTCGGAGTGCTGGACTTTGGAATTGCAGGGGCGGCAGTAGCTTCTGTTGCAGGTATGGTAATAGGCGGATTGGTTCCATTGGCAGTGTTTTTTAATAAAAAGAACCTGATACATTTTGAGAAGCCGGTTTGGAAAGGGAGAGAAGTTCTAAAAGCTATGGGCAATGGGTCTTCAGAGATGGTGTCAAACCTTGCCAGCGCGGTGACTACTGCACTTTTCAATTTACAGATGATGGCGTTGATAGGAGAAAAGGGTGTTGCAGCTATAAGTGCTATACTTTATCTGCAGTTTATATTTGTGGCGATATTTTTTGGATTTGTTTCAGGAATATCTCCTGTTATCAGTTATAATTATGGGGCTGATAATAAAGAAAATATAAAGAAGCTGTTTAATATATCAGTTAAAATTGTTGTTGTTTTTTCTGTATTTATGTTTCTTATAGCTGAGGTTCTTAATAGGTCTCTTGGAATGATATTTGCTTCTCAGGATCCTGTTCTTTTGGAACTCATGGTATATGGATTTAAGATCATTGCAATAAGCGTTTTATTTACAGGAATCAATGTTTTTGCTTCGGGATTTTTCACTGCGCTTAATAACGGCAAAGTATCAGCTTTGATTTCCATGCTTAGAACTTTTGTACTAGAGGCAGGTGCACTTATCTTGCTGCCTGAATTGTTTGGAATAGACGGTGTATGGTGGGCGCTGCCGGCAGCCGAAATAATTTCTATGGTGGTAGCTGTATGGATGCTGGCTAAGTATAGAAAAGTTTATGAATATTGATGATAAAGGATATGTTTAAATATGTTTAATGTTTTAATAACGGCATCATCGTGTAACGATGAGATAAAAGGTATACTTGAAAGTCAGTTTGCTGATAAATGTAATTTTATATACAGGAGTAATGAGGCTGTAGAAGATATTATAGACGATGTGGATATAATAATTGGTGGATTGCCTATAAAATCTCTGAGCAGGGCAAAGAATTTAAAATGGGTACAGATGACATGGGCCGGAACAGATATTTATACGAGAGTTGAAGGCTTTCCTGAAGGGGTTTTACTGACCAATGCATCAGGTGCGTTTGGAAAAGAAATCTCCGAATATGTTATCGGTACAATCTTGGCCAGGTATATAAGGCTTGATAAATATTTGGATAATCAGAAAAAATCATTATGGAAGGGCATGGGTGCTGAGAGAAATCTTGATAGAAAGAGGGTTCTCATATTTGGAACAGGTGATATAGGAACCAATATTGCTAAACGTTTAAAAAGTTTTGGAACTGTAAATATTGGTGTCAAGAGAGTGGTTGACAGACCACTTGAGTATTTTGACGATTTATATACGCTGGATAATATTGATGAACTTTTACCCAAAGCTGATATTGTAATAGGATGTTTGCCTAATACTGATTATACACAAGGACTGCTTGATTATAGAAGACTTAGTATGATGAAAAAAGGTTCTACTCTGGTAAATGTGGGAAGAGGCACTTTAATTGTGACAGAGGATTTAATTCGTTTGCTTCATGAAGGTCATTTTGCAGATGTTATTTTGGATGTTACAGATGTTGAACCGCTTCCTCAGACATCCCCTTTGTGGAATATGTCAAACGTGCTTGTCACACCTCATATTTCAGGACAGGGGCTCAGTAAAGCTACTGAGAAAGCCATATGGGAAATATGTATAGAAAATATAAGACGGTATATCACAGGCGAGTCATTGAAAAATTTAGTGGATATAAAGGCAGGATATTGATAGATTGAGGCTATATAAGTAAATTATAATATTATACGGCCAACAGCAAGCCATATCGGAACGACTATGGTTAAGATGGTACCGCTTATAAGAGCTACCATGCCCAGTTCTGTACCTACGGCTTTTGTTACGGGAACCAGCATGGTATCCATACAGCCTGAAGCTCCGGAAGCTATTGGACTTCCTTTACTTATTTTTAATAATAAAGGTATTAGCAAAACTGTAAAAAAATCTCTTGACACATTTACTATAAAACCATAAGTGCCGGCTTCAATACCATATTCTTCTGTAAGAAAAGCACCAGTTAAGCTATAGTAACCCATGCCGCTTGCAGAAAGAGTGACATAATCCGATGGAAGATTAAGCAGCAGACTGCTTATGAATCCGCTTATAACACAGCCTGCAAAGATGGAAAGCGGCATGAACAACACACGGAATCCCAGCTTTTTAATATATTGAAAAACTTCTTTATTGTTGCCGAGACTTACGCCTACACCGGTGTATAAAAATATCAGGGAGATGTTAAGTACTATATCTAATACATTGTGTTGAATGTTGTTAAACAGAAATTGTCCTGTCAATATGCCGATGATTATACATGCGGGCATTATAATTGTAAGAGGTGAGAATTTTGTATCACAAGAAGTATCTTGCATGTGTTCGTTTTCAGCAACAAGCTGAAGACGAATCTTTTCCAGAGGCATTATAGTTTGTTCAGCAATGTATACAAACAATACACTAAAGATAATTGACATGAGAGATATTATTATGCAGTTAAAACCTATGGAAGCAATGTTATCCATGACTGTTTGGCTTGTCCCTATGTTCAGACCTATGACAAGCATAAGCAATATGAGGGCAGCATTAGTAAGCCCGTCAAATATTTTTATTGCAGTTTTAGGAAGTCCATTCCAATTGATAATGGCACCTATGGCAAGACATATAAAAGGTATGTAGATAGTCATAAAAATCTCCATTTTTATTTTATGTATATATGTTAACAGACTAAGGAAGATTAATCAATTTTTTAAAGTTGCTGAGATTTTGGATATTACATCAGCCGAGTTGACAAAAACTCTGATTTTATATGTATTTTTACAATGTTTTAAGTGTTTTGTTGACTTTTTGCTTCGATTTTTTTGACTTTTGCCAAATTTAGTGATTGATTAAACAAATTTCGGTACAATTTTGCCTGATTTGTTGTAAAAATCGTCATAAATTTGAAGTTTTGTCAACACAGTTGTTTAGCTGTAACACCGGCAATTATTAAAGTTGTTTTAAAACAACAAAAAATATAAAAAATATAGTTGACATACCACAAAAACGGTGTTATACTCACTCATATAAATTAAATATTAAAACCTTTGATGGAGAAGTAAAACTAATTGCAGATCTTACAGCGATTTCGGGATGGTGGAAGCCGAATAGATAACGGATTAGAATAATGGGCTCCTGAGGGCAAGGGGAAAGGTTTCGATAAAGAGAGACCAAGTATCTGAGACGTGAATCCTACGTTAGTGGAAAGGAGTGTGATGGCACTCTGCTGAGGAGGATTTGTTTTAACAAGTCAAACAAGGTGGTACCGCAGGTTAATATCCTGTCCTTGAATTTCAAGGACAGGTTTTTTGTTTATCAGAGGTATCAGGTGAGCAGAGACACTTCAATTAAATCAATTAATTGAAAAGGAGAACAAAAAATGAAAGAACAAAACAAAATCCCTTACAAAATTTATTTGGAAGAAAACGAAATGCCAAAGCAGTATTACAATGTTCGTGCTGATATGAAGAAGAAACCGGCACCTCTGCTTAATCCGGGAACACTTGAGCCTATGACAGCAGAAGAACTCAGCGGTGTTTTCTGTGAAGAGCTGGTTAAACAAGAATTAGACGATACGACGGCTTATTTTGATATACCGGAAGAGGTTCAGGACTTTTATAAGATGTACAGACCGTCTCCGCTGGTACGTGCATATTGTCTTGAAGAAAAACTTCAGACACCTGCAAAGATATACTATAAATTTGAGGGAAATAACACAAGCGGAAGTCATAAACTTAATTCTGCGATTACACAGGCATATTATGCTAAAAAACAAGGTTTAAGGGGAGTTACTACAGAAACAGGAGCTGGTCAATGGGGCACAGCTTTATCCATGGCTTGTGCATATTTGGGACTTGATTGCGATGTTTATATGGTCAAGGTATCTTATGAGCAGAAACCTTTTAGAAGAGAGGTAATGAGAACATATGGAGCCAACGTGACACCATCACCGTCAGATACTACAGAAGTGGGTAAAAAGATACTGGCAGAACACCCGGGTACTACAGGAAGTCTTGGCTGTGCAATCTCAGAAGCAGTAGAAGCTGCAACATCAAGAGAAGGATACAGATATGTGCTTGGAAGCGTTTTATCCCAAGTGCTCTTGCATCAATCTGTTATAGGTCTTGAAGCTAAGACAGCCATGGATAAATACGGAATCAAACCGGATGTAATTATAGGATGTGCAGGGGGCGGTTCCAATCTTGGAGGACTTATTTCGCCGTTTATGGGAGAAAAGCTCAGAGGCGAGCAGGATTATCAATTTATCGCTGTAGAACCTGCATCATGTCCAAGTCTTACTAGAGGAAAATATGTATATGATTTCTGTGACACAGGAATGGTATGTCCTCTTGCTAAGATGTATACTCTTGGAAGTGGATTTATTCCTTCGGCAAATCATGCAGGCGGACTTAGATATCATGGAATGAGCTCAATCGTGTCTGAATTATATGATCAGGGTCTTATAGAAGCACGAAGTGTGGAGCAGACAGAAGTGTTTAAGGCAGCTGAAGAATTTGCAAGGGTTGAGGGAATACTTCCTGCACCGGAGAGCAGCCATGCCATCAAAGTTGCTATAGATGAGGCTCTTAAATGTAAAGAGACAGGTGAGGAGAAGACCATTCTGTTTGGTTTAACAGGAACCGGATATTTTGATCTCAAAGCTTATGAAAATTACAACAATGGCACTATGGGTGATTATATTCCTACAGATGAAGAATTACAAAAGGGTCTTGCGGGAGTTCCTAACTTCCCAGGAAATGAAATAAAATAATTATAAAAAAGCACCGGAAAAAATTATCTCCGGTGCTTCTTTAAAAAATAAGGTGAAAATATATAATTTAGATAACTATTGAAAAAAATAAAATTTGAACATATAATATGGCACAGTAGATAAAAGTTTGGGAGGATTACCTATGGAGTTAAAGAAGGCAATTAATGAAAGACGCTCAGTGAGAGGATATAAGAATGAGCCTGTTTCAAAGGAAATTTTGGAAAAAGTTCTAAGACTTGCAACAAGAGCGATTTCTGCTGAAAATACACAGCCGTGGGAGATTGCAGTTATTTCCGGTGACGTTTTGAAAAAAATAGGAGAAATGAATGCCCAGAGTTATCTTAACGATGAAGAGGTAGATTATGAAGAAGCCAGTTTCGATGGCGTTTATAGACAGCGAAAAATAGGTGTGGCAAAGCAGCTTTTCGGTGCCATGGAAATAGCCAGAGAAGATAAAGAAAAACGTAGGTGGTGGACTACAAGAGGATTTAAGTTTTTTGATGCGCCGGCTGCATTTATCATATATATGGATGATGAGCTCAGCGATTTGAGCAAATTTGATATAGGATGTCTTACGCAGAATATATGCCTTGCAGCTATGGAATATGGACTTGAAACTTGCGTGGAAATTCAAGCGGTTATGTATCAGAAAGGACTACGTAAATATACAGATATTCCGCAGAACAAGAAGTTTGTAATAGGGATAGCTATTGGGTATCCTGATGAAAACTTTCCTGCAAACAGCGTAAAGAGTGATAGAGCAGAGCTAGATGAAATTACGTCCTGGTATGGGTTTGAGGAATAAACAAGATTGGGTATAATTAATTTACTGATTTAATGCATATTGAACGTAGATTTTGCAGGCAAAGGAAAGAGAAAAGTTATCTACAAGATATCTGCGTTCACGTCCCTTTTCATTCAGATTTTCTATATGTATAGAACCCGAAAAAACGGCAGCTACGGCATTCTCAACAGCTTCACAGAATCTGTTATATGTTGTTTGATTGTTTGGCAGACCGAGGCCGATATCTATTAATTTGCGAATTTCTTCAGTAGAGTAACAGCTTTTAAGAATATATACAACTACTATCATGGCAAGCGATAACTTGCCATATTTTTTGTTGACAGGAGGATCTATTATACGAGCTTTTACATAATTGTTTATCATGCTTTTAGTCAATTGAGGAAGACCGACAGCTTCAAAAAAACTACCCAGATTTGATTGGTTAAAAGCGATAACCTGATCCATATACAGATCTATCGTTGGAAGCTCGTTCCACCTTGGAATGTGGAATTCTATTGAGTTGTTTTCAGAAAGAATTATCTTGTTTGACATTATGATTTTCCTCGCTTATTATACGGGTATTGTAACATAACATGCAATATATGTAAAGGTTGACATTGTATCTGACACGTGATAGGCTAGTATCGATAACTAGATGGAAAATTTTGAAATATATATTTTAAAAGGAGAGTATGGGAATGGATTATAAGAGTCGCAGAACTATTGATATGAGTCATGCGCAGTCTGTTGCTGACGGACTTAACAACAGCACTGACAAATATGTAGTATATAAAGAGAGCAGGCCTATAGCAGATTTGAAGCATATGCTTGAGACCAGTGTTGACTTGTATGGTGATAACACTGCATTTATGCAGAAATTTGCCAAGAATGAGCCATATAAGAGCATAACTTATAAAGAAGCTTTTGATGCTATAAATTCACTGGGAACTGCACTGATTGATAGAGGATTAAAAGGAAAAAGAATCGCAGTAATAGGTGAGAATTGTTATCAGTGGGCAACGTCATATTTGGCAGTTATCTGCGGAACGGGAGTAGTAGTTCCGTTGGATAAAGAACTGGGGGCTTCTGAGCTAAGACAACTTGCAAAAGAGGCTAAGGTTTCAGCTGTGATGTTTACAGAAAAGTATGCTGATATTTTTAAAGAGATAAAAGCATCTGGAGAAACTGACATACAAATGTTGATTAAGCTCAATGGTGATAAGGAAGATGAAGAATTAATTGAATGGAGTAAGCTTATTGCAGAAGGAAGAACTCTTTTAGAGTCCGGCGACAGACGTTTTCTGGACGCCAAAATAAATCCTGAAGAGATGAGTGAGCTTCTGTTTACTTCAGGAACTACAGGCATAGCTAAAGGTGTAATGCTTTCACATAAGAATATATGTTTTGACCTTATGATTGCGCCTACAATTTTAAAAGTAAATCCATGGGACATTTTCTTTTCTGTACTTCCAATTCATCATACTTACGAGGGAACATGCGGATTTTTGATGCCTCTTTATAAGGGGGCTGCTATAGCATATTGCGAAGGTCTTAAACATATAGTTAAAAACCTTTCCGAAGTAAGTCCTACCATGTTCCTTGGAGTACCTGCACTTTTTGAAACACTTTATAAAACTATTATGAAGAATATCAGAAAACAGGGCAAAGAGGGCTTGGTTAAAAAAGTTTTAGCGGTAAATAAAGTTACTAAAAAGATTGGTATAGACTTAAATAAAAAACTGTTAAAAGATATTTTGAAAGTATTTGGCGGAAGAATGAGAGTTCTCATTTCGGGAGGAGCTGCTATTGACCCTGCTATACTTCAATTCTTCAACGATTTGGGATTCATTGCAGTTCAGGGTTATGGACTGAGTGAATGTGCTCCTATGGGCGCCTTGAATCCTGATCAGCATAAATATATGAGAAATGCTTCCGTAGGTCATATACTTCCGGGAATGGATGTTAAAATTGTAGATAAAGATGAAGACGGAATCGGAGAGATATGCCTAAGAGGTGATAACGTGATGCTGGGATATTATAATATGCCTGAAGAAACAGCCAAAGTTATAAAAGACGGCTGGTTTTATACAGGAGACCAGGGATATATCGATGATGAAAAGTTCATATATATTACAGGTCGCAAAAAGAATGTAATTATAGCGTCAAACGGCAAAAATGTATTCCCTGAGGAATTAGAATATCTGTTGTCAAAAATTCCTTACGTGAGTGAATCAATGGTTTGGGGAGCGGACAATGAAAGAAACGGAGATATTACCATAGTAGCTGCTATCAGACCTGATATGGAAGAGGTGGAAGCTGTTATCGGAAAAAATCCTGATGAAGAGGCAGTTAAAAAGTTGCTTTGGGAAGAAGTAGACAAAGTCAATGCAGAACTTCCACTGTTTAAAAAGATAAGAAATATTGCTGTTCGTAATGAAGAATTTGAAAAGAATACGAGCAAAAAGATAAAGAGATTTGTTGAGTCAAACAAACAGATGTAATTGTTTTGGCAAAATTCAAGGAGCCGTGCTTACGGCTCCTTATATTTATTTTAACTACTGATTATCATAAGCAACCAATGCAACACATCTTCCGGTCGCATCACATAACTTTTTTTCTGCCTCTGAAATGATTTTTACATCTTTCGGCGAAAGTTCTGCAAAAGTTTTGTCCATTATAATCACCTCCTTCTGATTTATTTTTTCACCTCAGATAAATATTATTAAATTTTCACATAGAATTCTTCTAAACAAATTGAAAAAAAGTGAAATTTTATATATAATGTTCAGAGAAATGTAAATGATAAGTAACATAGTCATAATTTACATGATGTTAATTTTTTAATATAAATAAAATTTGAAAAGGAGATAAGAATGGGATTTGCGAGTGAAGTCGGTATAGATTTAGGAACAGCCAACGTGCTGGTATATATAAAGGGTAAAGGTATAGTGCTTAACGAACCGTCAGTAGTTGCCATTAACAATGATACTGATGAGATCCTTGCAGTTGGAGAAGAAGCGAGACAGATGCTTGGAAGAACTCCTGCAAACATTGTAGCTGTAAGACCTCTTAAGGATGGAGTTATATCGGATTACGACATTACAGAGAGGATGTTAAAGTATTTCATAAGAAAAACCTGCGGTTCAGGAAGATTTTTTAAACCGAGAATCATGGTATGTGTACCAAGCGGTGTTACAGAAGTAGAAAAGAGAGCTGTAAGAGAAGCGGCAACTCAAGCCGGCGGCAAGGACGTATATCTTATGGAAGAACCTGTGGCGGCAGCAATAGGAGCAGGACTTGATATAAGCAAACCGGACGGTGCTATGGTAATAGATATAGGCGGCGGTACTACGGATATAGCTGTTATATCGCTGGGAGGAATTGTTGCAAGTACATCGGTCAAGATGGCAGGCGATAAGATTGATGAAGCGATAATCAAGTATATGAGAAAAACTCATAAGCTTTATATAGGTGAGAGAACGGCTGAAGAATTAAAGGTTAATATCGGTACAGCTTTTCCTAGAGACGAAATCCTTAAGATGGAGTGCAGAGGAAGAGACCTTGTAACAGGTTTGCCTAAGAGCGTAGATGTAACTTCGGAGGAAATGATGGAAGCATTGGAAGAACCCCTTCATATTATTTGCGAAGCAGTTCATAATGTTTTGGAGAGGACTCCGCCTGAACTTTCTGCGGATATAAGCAATTCAGGAATTATAGTAACAGGAGGCGGAGCGCTGCTTTACGGAATTGATAAGAGAATAGAAGACAGAACAGGAATCAAGGTAATAATAGCTGAAGATCCTAAGTCCTGCGTAGCTATAGGAACAGGTAAAGCACTCAACGATTTAGACGTATTGGAGACAAATTCTTTGAATAGGAGAGCTCCTTATCTGTAAGAAATTTGTAAAGAGCGTCCTTCATAAATGAGGGGCGCTGTTTTTAATATTTAAAGGAAGTAAAATATATGAAATTAGAATTGATCGCAACTGCAACATTTGGGCTTGAGGCTCCGGTGAAAAGAGAAATTGAAGCTTTGGGATACAAGATAATAAAGTCAGAAGACGGAAAGATAACCTTTTCCGGTGATGAAAGAGCTGTAATAAGAGCTAATTTGTGGCTTAGATGTGCAGATAGAGTCCAAATTAAAATGGCAGAATTTGAGGCCCTTGAATTTGAGGACTTATTTCAGCAAGTGAAAGGAATCCCATGGGAAGAGTGGATACCAATAGATGGGAAATTTGTGATCAACGGTTCATCAGTTAAATCAAAACTTTCAAGTGTTCCGGCATGCCAATCCGTAGCAGAAAAAGCCGTAATAGAAAGACTTAAAGAATTTTATGCTATAGATTACTTTGAAAAAACAGGAGCCTTGTATGATATAAAGATAACGCTTCTTAAAGACAGAGTTACGGTTACTCTTGATACGACAGGACCGGGACTTCATAAGAGAGGCTATAGGCAAAATGCTGTGGTGGCTCCTATAAAGGAAACTTTAGCAGCGGCTATGCTAAACCTTTCCTTTTGGAAGCCGGGGAGACTTTTAATTGACCCCTGCTGTGGGTCAGGAACTATTGCCATTGAAGCGGCCCTCATAGGAAGAAACATTGCACCAGGCCTTAACAGAAAGTTTGTTTCAGAAGAGTGGGAAGCAATCCCTGAGAAACTGTGGAAAGAAGAACGTAAAAAAGCTTTTGAAGTTATAGACTGGGATAAAAAACTTGAGATATATGCTTCAGATATAGATAAAAAAGCTGTAAGTTCTGCAAAGGAAAATGCAGAAGAAGCAGGCGTTTTGGATGATATAGTTTTTTCTGTTTTAGATGCTTCTAAGCTGGATTCTAAAGGTATGCAGGGAGGCATAATAGTTACTAACCCTCCGTATGGACAGAGAATAGGCGACAGACAATCTATGGATAAACTATATGATGGATTTTCAAAGTTTCTTAAACAAAATCCAACCTGGTCCATGTTTGTAATAACAGCAGATAAAACATCGGAACAGAAAATCTTCGGACGCAATGCAGATAGGCGCAGGAAGCTTTTTAACGGAAGAATGGAAGTATGCTATTATCAGTATCATGGTTTAAAACCGGAGGCATCAGACGATGGACATAAAGATAGATAAAGAACTTAAGACTCCCGTTTACATGCAAATTGCATCTTCTGTAAAAAAACAGATTATGCAGGGAATTGTCACTAATGAGAGTATATTGCCATCGGAGAGGGCTTTGGCCAAGATGTTGGATATACACAGAAATACCGTGGCTAAGGCATATAGCGAGCTAAAAGGTCAAGGCCTTATAGAGTCATATCAAGGCATAGGATACAGGGTGCATGATGCTGGATTTGTAAGCAAAGAGGATGACAAAAAATATAAGAAAAAGGTAAATTGGCTTGACCAAATTAAAAATGAATATCTTGATATGACAGTCACTTTTGACGAATTGTTTCAGCGATTCAGCCAGCCTGATAAAATCTCTTTGGGAAGCGGAATAGCGGCTACAGGCATATATGATAGAGAAAAGCTTGCGGAGCATATTTCAGAAATCGTTTCCCAGGAAGGAAAGAAGCAATATTTTTATTCGCCATATCAGGGAGATGAAAATCTCAGGCGTCAGGTAGTATCTTATTTGAGTACTAAGGGTATTAAGGCAACTCCAAGTCAGATTCAGATTCTTACGGATACCAATCAGGCTTTGGATTTCTTAATAACTTTGCTTGTTAAACCCGGAGATACCGTTATAACTGAAGAGCCGGTGTCACCTGATACATATAGAGCCATTGGTCTTGCAGGAGGTAAGTTAGTAACGCTTCCTATGGATCAAGACGGAATGGAATGCAGCTATTTGGAAAAACTGATACAGAAGTGGAATCCAAGGCTTATATGTCTTAATTCGAGTTTTCATGATCCTACAGGGCAAGTGTTGTCTACAGAGCGGAGAAAGGAAATTCTCAGGCTGTCGGAAAAGTACAGATTGCCGATTATAGAGTATGATGAAGCATCAGAGCTGTATTATGATACTCCTGCTATTTCTCCGTTAAAGGTTTTTGATGAACTGGAGAATGTAGTGTACATATATTCATTTTCATTGACCTTTGTGCCAGGGCTAAGCTTGGCATTTATAGTTGCAAACGCTGATCTGATAAGGAGGCTTAGCTACTTGGTATCGGTACGGCTTGTGGCAATGGACTGGCTTACGCAGAGACTGCTTGCAAATTATCTTGAAGAGGGAATATATTATAGGAAATTAAATGAATACCGAAGTGAATATAAACGAAAAAGAGATTTGGTATGCGGTAAGTTAGATGAAATGTACGAGATGGGCGTGAGATACGATAGGCCAAAAGGAGGCATATATGTCTGGTGCAGATTGCCTGCCGGAGTAGATAGTAAAAAGCTTAATACCATAGCGTATAGCAATGGAATAAGTGTACTTCCGGGATATGTGTTTTACCCATCTAAAAATGGAGGCAGAGAGCATATAAGGATAAATTTTTCATATGAGACAGACGAGAGGCTGATTGAAGGCCTTGAGATACTAAAGAGAACTATCAAAGAATGTATGCAATAAAAATATGTATAAAAGATGGGCTAATATCTGTAGGCCCATTTTTTAATTAGTACCTGCAAAATTCCTGCGATTGGAACAGCAAGCAGCATACCTAAAATCCCGCCGAAATGACCGAAGATTGTAAGTGAAAGTAGTACGAATAGTGGATGTAGACCTATGGAATCACCTACGATTTTAGGGTATATATAATTGCTGTCGAGTTGTTGAACGAGGAACAGAGCAATTACCACCAATATAGCATTGAAAAGGCCATTAGAGAAAAATGCGACTAAAAATGCCGGAATCATGCCAAAGAATGGTCCGAAATAAGGGATTATATTTAATATACCGCCTATGATTCCTATTATGACAGCAAATTTTACATTAAGTGCAGACAAGACTATAGAGGAAAGTAATGCAACTATTAAACTGTCTACAATAGCTCCTTTTATGAATGTGGTGATTACATGATGGATTTCGTTTAGAATTTCGTTAACTTGCCCGTGGACATTTTGTTTTAATACAAGAGAAAGAAATTTTTGCCAAAGGGAAAGAAAGAATTCTTTATCTTTTATTAAATAAATGCTTGCAACAAAACCTATGAAAAAGTTCACTATACCGCCTATAAAAGCCGAAATAGTATTGACTAACCTTTCCAATGAGAAATTTTTTTGTGCCCAATCCGTAAGTATTGATGCAGGATCAAGCTTCCCTTCACCAATAGACAGCTCGGCAGGAATATATTTTGATATAAAGTTTTGTATATCGCTTGAAGCTGAATTAAAATAATCATAAACACCTTGAACTATGTTAGGTAATCCTCCCTTTGGGAAAGATCCTAAGATTAGTATTAAAAAAGCATAGATTATAATAAACAAAAGGACTATTACGAGAATATATGTTATTACAATTGAAGGGACTCTTCCTTTTGGACTTTCCATAGAAAGAATTTCATCTTGCTTTACGAATATGTTTTTTCGTATCCATTCTGAAGGGCCATTTAGCAGGTATGCGAGCACAAGACCAACCACCAAAGGTGAAAAGGCCTTAAAAATCAATGATAAAACTTGCCAAATACCTGCAAATATTTCAATAAAAAAATTATCCATATTGCTCATCCCTCCAAACAATAGTATGATATAAATTGATAGAAAATATGAGGAAACGTTATGAAAAAGTGCGAGTTATTGATTCCGGCAGGCGGTAAAAAACAATTTGTGTCAGCAGTTGAAAATGGTGCAGATGCAGTATATGTAGGCGGCAAAAATTTTAATGCGCGAATGAATGCCGAAAACTTTTATATTGAAGAATTAGAACAAGCTATAGACTATGGTCATTTGCGAAACGTAAAAACATATATAACAATGAATACTTTGCTTGAAGAGCATGAGCTTGAGCCAGCTCTTTATCAGGCTGCGGAATATTATAAAATAGGTGCAGACGGTGTAATAATACAAGATATTGGACTTGGACTTCTGATAAAAGAAAACATTCCAAGCTTGTCTATACATTTATCGACACAAGCTGGAGTATATGATGCAAGAGGGGTTATGGCTGCCGCACATCTTGGATACGAAAGAGTTGTTCTGGCGAGAGAGTTGTCTTTAGAAGAAATAAAAAAGGCTGTTAATACAGGTATAGAAATAGAAGTATTCGTTCATGGAGCGCTGTGCATGTGTTATTCAGGTCAATGTCAGCTTAGCCGTGTTATAGGAGGACGCTCAGGAAATAAAGGAGGCTGCGCTCAGCCATGCAGACTTCCATATATGGGAGCTGCCTGGGAGCCTTATCCGCTAAGTCCAAAAGATCTTTGCCTTTTAGATGAAATAGGAATATTGGCAGATGCAGGAGTTTCTTCGCTTAAAGTGGAGGGAAGAATGAAGTCTGCTGAGTATGTAGCTGTAGTAACATCTATATACAGAAAATATCTTGATAGATGGTATGATTTTGGAAAATATCGGGTGGATGAAGAAGACCTGACAGCATTAAAACAAATTTTTAATAGGGGAGGCTTTACTAAAGGTTATTTTTATGGCGACCCGGGACAAAATCTTATGTCCTCTGATTTTTCAAAAAATGCAGGCATATTCGTTGGAAATGTATTTAAAGACAGCATGGGACCTTTGGTGGATATAAAGACAGAAAAAGAAATTTTAAAAGGTGATTATGTGGAAATAAGAAGTAGTGATGTTACAAGTAATTTGGTAACTTACGCTGAAAAACTGACACATAATTGTATTCGAATAGGAGATATAAAGCAAAAGGTACGTAAAGGAGATAAGGTTTATAAGCTTGTGTCCGGAAGTCTTATGGAAGATGCAAGAAAGACTTTTGAGAATATTGATTTTAGCCAAGGTAAGTATTTGAGAAAAGTTCCGGTTGATATGGAAGTATCAGTTGTTTGCGGAAAACCTATTGCATTAAAAGTTAGCTGCTGCCAGGAAGATGATAATATTGTAACGGTTAAAAAAGAAGGAGCTGTATTGCAGTCTTCTAAAAATAATATAAGCTGCAAGGAAAGTCTAATGAGACAACTTACAAAGACAGGCGGAACACCTTTTGTTGTAAGTAATATAGAAGTTGAAGAAGATACACCTTGCTATATACCTGTATCATCTATAAATCAACTGCGCAGAGAAGCTTTGTCAGAATTGTCTGATAAAATAATTGCAAGTTATAAGAGAGAATATACTTTAAATACAAATATATTGCCTACTGCCGGGGAAAAAGAAGAAAAAGCAATAGAATTGTTTTTTTATAGTGCTGATGATTTGCAAAAATGCAATTTGCATAAGCTTATGAGGCGGATAAGAGAAATTTTAGGAGACAATTACATTGTAAAAGTTCTTGTGCCTCTTTATCAGTATAAACAATGCATCAGAGAGCTTTATGGAGCAAAGCTTGTCCCTTATATACTGTCTATGAATAAGGGCTCCTGTGATGATTGGATTGAAAATAATATTTCTGATATTGCTGAAATGCTGAAGAATGACAATTCCGGAATATATATAGGCAATATAGGCTGGATTGAACCTTTTACAGCATTAGGAGTAAAGGTATATGGTGACAGCGGACTTAATATATCTAACAGCCACAGTATGCGTGCATATAAAAAACTCGGTATGATTCATGGTCAGAATACATTGGAAAAAGAAGAAAATGGTTTTGGTTCGTTTCCTTTAATGATAACAGAGCATAAGTTTAAGGCGGATAAAATAGTTGACAGAAAGGGCGAAGGGTATAAGCTGAACTTTTTCGATGATATTCACAAAACAATATTACTGAAAAACGACGACAAGATAGATTGGAAGCAATTCAAAAATGCAGCGGATAACGGTAAAGAAAGTATAAGAATATATGTAACAGACGGCAGTTTTTAACTGCCGTTTTTATGTTGGAAAATAAATACATACAGCGTTTTTTGTGTACAAAAAAAAGTGCAAAAAAATATGCAAAAAGTATTTGACATAATCCTTGTATACAGTATAATATCATCTTAGTAAATCCCCAAATTTATTGAAGGGATAAAAATTATGTTTAATTTTGCATACAATATACAAAATCGGGAGGAGACAAATACTATGAGAAAAGAATGGGAAGGATTCGTTCCTGGCAGCTGGGTTGATAACATTGATGTTGAAGAATTCATTCATTTGAACTATAAGCCTTATGATGGCGATGCAAGCTTCTTGGCAGGAGCTACAGAAAGAACTAAAGAATGTTTTGCAAGAGTACAGGAATTGCTTGTACAGGAAAGAAAAGCAGGCGGAACTCTTAAAGTTGATGCAAGCAGAATAATGAGAATAAACGCATTTGGACCTGGATACATTGTTCCAGGCAAAGATGTGATAGTAGGACTTCAGACAGATGAGCCATTAAAGAGAGGTATATGTCCTTTCGGCGGAATCAAGATGGTAAGAGAAGAAGTTGCAGAATTTGGTGAAAAACTTCCTGAAGAAATAGATAGAATGTTTGACTACATCACTACTCATAATGATGGTGTTTTTAAGGCATACTCAAAAGAGATGAAGCAGGTAAGACATTTAGGATTTATCACAGGTCTTCCTGACGCTTATGGAAGAGGAAGAATTATAGGTGACTACAGAAGAGCTGCACTTTATGGTATAGATCATCTTATTGAAGAAAAAGAAAAAGACCATGAAATGATTGCCTCAAGAGCCATAATGAGTGAAGAGAATATTAGAACAGCAGAAGAAGTTCACAATCAGATTAAATCTCTTAAAGAAATTAAAAAAATGGCAGAATCCTATGGATATGATATTTCAGGCCCTGCTAAGGATGTTAAGGAAGCTATTCAGTGGACATATTTTGCTTATCTTGCCGGCATAAAAGAAGAAAACGGTGCGGCAATGTCAATAGGAAGAACTTCAACTTTCATCGACATTTATGCAGAAAGAGATTTGGAAAGAGGCGTTTATACAGAAGAACAGATTCAGGAATTTATCGACGACTATATTCTTAAGCTGAGAGTTGCAAGACACCTTAGAACAAATGAGTACAATGAACTCTTTGGCGGAGACCCAATGTGGATTACAGAAGGTATAGGAGGAGTAGGAGTTGACGGAAGACACAAAGTAACGAAGAATTCGTTCAGAGTTTTGCAGACTTTATATAATTTGGGACCTGCACCTGAGCCAAATCTTACAGTTCTTTGGTCAAAACAGCTGCCTGAACCTTTCAAGAAATTCTGCGCTCAGGTTTCAATAGATACAGACTCTGTTCAGTATGAAAACGATGATAAGATGAGACCTACTTATGGAGAAGATTATTCTATCGCTTGCTGCGTATCTGCAATTCAAATGGGTCAGCAGATTCAGTTCTTTGGAGCAAGATGTAACTTGGCTAAAATTTTGCTTCTGGGACTTAACGGTGGCATAGATGAGAGAACAGGCGAACACGTAGGTCCTCAGATGGAACAGATCGGAGACGGTCCTATAGACTTTGATGATGCATGGAAGAGATTCAATATATATCTTGAATGGTTGTGCGGACTGTATGTAAACATCATGAATATCATCCACTTTATGCATGATAAATACGACTTTGAAAGCTCACAGATGGCATTCTTAAACTCAGAGCTTAAGAGACTTATGGCATTCGGAGTTGCAGGCTTCTCTGTGGCTGCTGACTCACTTTCAGCAATCAAGTATGCCAAGGTTTATCCTATCAGAGATGAAAACGGAGTAATAGTTGATTTCAGAACTGAAGGGGAATTCCCTAAATACGGAAACGATGATGACAGAGTAGATGAGATAGCTGTTAAGATTTCAGAGAGAACTATAGAAGAACTGAGAAAGCATCCTACTTATAGAAATGCAGTACACACATTATCTGTTTTGACCATTACTTCAAATGTAATGTATGGTAAGAAGACAGGAAATACTCCAGATGGAAGAAGAGCCGGAACACCTTTCGCTCCTGGCGCTAATCCTATGCATGAAAGAGATAGTCACGGTGCAATCGCATCCTTGAATTCCGTTTCAAAAATTGACTGGGATACTTGTCAAGATGGCGTTTCCAATACGTTCTCTATTACACCGGAAGCCCTTGGCAAGGAAAGAGATGACCAGATAAATACCTTAGTAGGTCTTTTGGGCGGATACTTTGACAGAGGAGCACATCACTTAAACGTTAATGTTTTAAATAGATCATTACTTGAAGATGCATATGAAAACCCTGAAAAATATCCTAACCTCACAGTAAGAGTATCCGGATATGCAGTAAGATTTAATGCACTTTCAAAGAATCATCAGAAAGAAGTAATTGCGAGAACATTCCACAGCCATGTATAAGAAAAAAGGCAGATTACACTCAATAGAAACTTTTGGTGCAGTAGACGGTCCAGGCATAAGAACTGTGTTTTTTATGCAGGGCTGCCCTGCGAGATGCCTCTATTGTCATAATCCTGACTCTTGGGGTAATGATGGAGGCAGGGATATAGATATTGCGGAAGTCGTTCACTGGGCAGAGAGAGGCAAACCCTACTACGGAGATAAAGGTGGTGTTACTTTCTCCGGTGGGGAGCCTCTGCTGCAAGGAGAATTCCTCATTGAAGCTATTAATGCGCTTAAAGAAGTGGGTATAGGTTCAGCTATAGATACGAGCGGAACCTATGTAGATCAGTTTACAGAGGAAGCAGTATGCGCCAGTGAACTTATATTACTTGATATTAAACATCCAATTTCTGAAAGATTTGAGATAATCACAGGCAGGAAGCAAGACACACTGTTTGAGCTTATAGATATAATAAACAGAAACGGTAAGCATGTATGGATTAGAAATGTTGTTGTGCCGGATATAAATGATACTAAAGAGGATATAAAGGCTCTTAATGAATTTATTAAAAGAGTTAGGTATATAGACAAGGTGGAACTTTTAGGGTATCATACAATGGCAGTAGACAAATACGGCAAACTGGGCATTACTTATAGGCTAAAAGGTGTGCCTCCTATGGATGGTCAAAAACTTAATGATCTAAAAAAACTTGTAACGACATCATCAACCACAGATGCTGTAAGCCAAGTAGTTATTGGATAGATTAAAAGGACTCAAGTTAAACTTGAGTCCTTTAATATTTTAGCTATAATTAAATTTTTCTTTATGTAAATAATTAAGCTTCCATAGATTTAAGAGCGGCAGCTTTTTCTGCTTCTCGTTCTTCTAATATTCTCTGATATTCTTCTTCAGTCATCTTAACCATTGAAATTCCTGTGAAGCCGTAGAATATTGATACTAATGGATTTAGCCAATTAAGGATTGCAAACGGTGCATATCCTCCTTTTCCCCACTGAGGGCACTTTAAGAATTTGCTCATTGTAGCGCCGCAAGTATTCCATGGAATGAAGTTTGATGTAATTGTACCTGAGTCTTCCAGACATCTGGACAAGTTCTTTGGAGCAAGTCTGAGATCTTCGAAAGCTTCTTTGTACATTCTTCCCGGAAGGATGATTGCCAAGTACTGGTCTGAGCAGAGTATGTTAACTAAGATACATGATACTACTGTAACGACTACAAGACCTCCTCTTGTTCCCTTTGCAAGCTTTAATAATGCAGCTGCAAGAGTGCCCATTATACCAGTACAGTCTACGATTCCTCCGAATACCATTGCACATAATATCAGCGATATAGTCCACATCATACCTTGCATGCCGTCTGATGTCAGAAGGCTTCCAAGCTCTGATATAACATCGCTGGCATCTTCAGGAACATCTACACCTATACCATAGTTGAGAATAGTTGCAGCACCGTCAATCCCAGCTTCTGCATCACCGATAATGCTGTTGCCCTGCATTGAGAAGAACGGCAGACCAAGCAATACGCCGCCCAGAAGAGCAGGAAGAGCAGGCAATTTAAGAGCTACAGCTATAATTACGAATAAAGGTGCAATCAGGCAAAGCAGACTTACTTTGTAGTTGTCAGTGATAAATCCTAAAATTTCGTCAATAGTACTCATGTCAGCACTACCGCCATTGCTGCTTGTAAAACCTAAAACTAAGTAAACTACTAAAGCGACAGCCAGTGAAGGTCCGGTAGTCCAAATCATATGCTTGATATGATCAAACAATGTTGCGCCTGCTACTGCAGGAGCTAAGTTAGTAGTATCAGAAAGAGGTGACATCTTGTCGCCGAAATATGCACCGGATACTACCGCACCAGCAGTCATGTAAGCAGGGAAACCAAGAGCAGTACCAACTCCGATAAGAGCTACACCCATGGAACCTGCTGTTGACCATGATGAACCTGTTGCAAGTGATACAATGGAACAAAGTAAACAAGCAGTAAACAAGAATATACTTGGAGATATAACTTTGATACCAAAGTACATCATTGAAGGTACGATACCTCCTGCCATCCATGAACCAAGCATTGCGCCTACAACAGCCAGAATCAGAATAGCCTGCATTGTTCTGTTGATGGCAGCCAGTATGCCTTGTTCCATGTAAGCCCATTTCCAACCGTTGAGCATTGCAATTAATGCTGCGAAGGCACCAGCAAATATCAGAGCGATATGAGCTTCGCCTATTGGGTCGATTTTAACGCCCCAGAAGATGAGCCCTACAAGGACTAGCATCACTATGAGACATTGCCACATAGGAATCTTTTTACCCATAATAAGTCCTCCTTAAATAAATAAGTATAAAATAAATAAAACATAGTGTTTTAACACTAACATAATTATATTTGATTGTAGAAAAATTGTCAATGAAATATGATACGTTTTTTTAAAAAAATTTACATTTTATGTAATAATTTTACAAATTACGACATGATAAAAGATTTTATCCTACTATATATAATAGAAGTTTTATATTATATGGTTTTTCACTGTTGATAATGACTGTTGAATTTAGAGAATTTTATGTAGAGACCAACTCTGAGATGGCTTAATAAAGCTAACAACAATACTCATTTAATGGATGTGATTAAATTCTTACATTAATATATATAAAGTGATAAAACCATTTTAAGGCAACTGAAAAATATTTTTTGGAAAATACCAAAAAAGGGGGTTGACATAAGGAGGTAAAGGGTGGTAATATAAGCAAGCTGTCAGGAAAAAGCCGGGCAGCAAAGGCACAAA